>NZ_DAIDJE010000106.1 GCF_027451485.1 Bradyrhizobium sp. | reverse complement strand
CCTTCGATCTGGTGCGCAAGGGTGAGGTCAGGCCGACGCAGGAACTGATCTCGGTGGCACTGTCGGCCAAGGACTATATTCGCGCGCTGATCGAATATCCCGACACGACGGATTCTATTATCGGCGACGCCATCCTGGACGATCTCAAGCGGTTCGTTTCGCCGGCGGCCGCGGCCGTTGCTCCGGCGCGAACCGCGCAGGAGCATGCGCCGATCGCCGAGGCAGCTTCGGCCGGCTGGCAACTGCATTTGGAGTTCGATTCCCATATCCTGTGCAACGGCTCGAACCCGCTCGACCTGCTGGAGGACCTCTGCAAGCTCGGGCCATGCTTCGTCGTCCCCGTTACCGATGACGTTCCGCTGCTCGACGAACTCGAGCCGGAATATTGCTACCTGAAATGGGACGTCACGCTGCACGCGGATTGCAGCGAGGCCGCCATCGACGATGTCTTCATGTTCGTCATCGACGAGATGAAGCTCACGCTGACGCCCCTGACACTGGCGGAGCTACCGGCGATTGCGCCACCGCTTCAGCCGCTTCCCTCCGATGCTGCTCCGGTCGAGCGGGAGACCTTCGAAGAGCCTGCATCCGTAGCGAAAACGCCTGCCGGATCGCGGGTGAATGACACGGCGGCGGGACCTCAGACCGGCGAGCTCAAGATGTCCGAGCCCAAGCGGGATGAGCCGAAGCGCACCGATGAACGCGGCATCGCGACCGTTCGCGTGCAGGCCGAACGCCTGGATGAGCTGATGGACCGGGTCGGCGAACTCGTCATCGCTCAGGCACGGCTCAGCCAATTGGCCGCCAGCGGTGCCGATCTCTCAATCAAGATGATCGCCGAGGAAATCGAACGCCTGGCGTCCAGCCTGCGCGACACCACCATGGGTGCACGCATGGTGCCGATCGGCTCGCTGTTCGGGCGCTTCCGTCGCCTGGTCCATGATCTCTCGCGCGATCTTGAAAAACCCGTCGAATTCGTCACCTCCGGCGAGGATACCGAGCTTGACAAGACCATGATCGAGTGCCTAGCCGATCCCCTCGTGCATCTGATCCGTAATGCAGTCGACCACGGCATCGAGGACAATGCCGCCCGCGCAACAGCCGGCAAGACCGAGCCGGGCCGGATCGAGTTGCAGGCGGTGCACTCCGGCGCGCAGGTGCTGGTCACCGTGCGCGACAATGGCGGCGGCCTCAACACCGCACGCATTCGCGCCAAGGCCGAAGAGCAGGGTCTGATCGCGCCGGGCGCGACGCTGTCCGATAATGAAATCCATCAATTTCTGTTTCATCCGGGGTTCTCGACCGCGCAGACGGTGTCTGCGCTGTCCGGCCGCGGCGTCGGAATGGACGTGGTCAAGCGCACGATCGAGAACATGCGGGGATCGATCGACCTCTCGACCAAGCCGGGCCAGGGCACGACGGTCACGCTGCGGCTACCGTTGACCCTGGCAATCATCGAGGGCCTTCTGATCCGCGTGGGTGAAGGTCGCTATATCATTCCGCTCTCCGCAGTCGAGGAATGCGTCGAACTCATGGCTGAGGACCAGCGCTCGCGCGGCCGCAGCTTCCTCAACGTGCGGGGCGACCTCGTCCCCTTCCTGCGTCTTCGCGAGATCCTTCAGATGTCCGGTGCGGCCGAGCCCCATCAGAAGACCATCATCATCTCGACCGGCGAAACCCGTGTCGGCCTGGTCGCCGACCAGATCATCGGTAACCACCAGACCGTCATCAAGTCGCTTTCCAAGCTGCACTCCGACGTCACGATCTTCTCTGGCGCGACCATTCTGGGCGACGGCACCGCGGCGCTCATCCTCGATGTCGTGCAGCTTGTTGCGTTGGCGCAATCTCAAGCCGAGAAGCAGCACATGAACGAGGCCGCCTGATGACCGCTTCCCAGATGCAGAACGCCGCCGCCGATCATGATGGCGAAATCCAGGTGGTCATGATCGGCCTTGGCGACGAGAAATTCGCGCTGGATGCCGGGCTGGTGCGCGAAATCATCGATCCGGTTCCTGCCACGAAAGTGGCCGGCGCGAAAGCGTTCGTGCCGAGCGTCATCAACGTACGGGGCAACGTGATTCCGCTCGCCGATCTCCGCATCCGGTTCGGCATGCCGCTGACCGAGGATTCCCCCGACACCCGCATTGTTGTGGTCGAGGTGAACATCGATAACGAGCCTGTGCTGGTCGGCGTCTCTGCGGACAAGGTGTACGAAGTCACCGAGATCTCGCGCAGCAATGTGCAACAGACGCCGCGCGTCGGAATGCATTGGAAGCCGGAGTTCATTCGCTTCATTACCAAATGGCGTGAAGAGTTTGTCATCGTTCCGAACATGGAACGCATCCTGAATTGAGACGGCTTAAGGCTTTAGAATGAAACTGTTCGACAATCTGACGATCCCGCGCAAGCTCGTCCTGGCCCTCGGCCTCATGCTCGCATCGAGCATGTCTGCTAGTGCCGTAATCTACTTGAAATCAGGAGAAGTGCAGCAGACGACGCAATGGACGCAGCACACGCAGGAAGTGCTTGCGGCTGCCAATGGCGCGCTCAGCGGCATGATCAACCAGGAGACCGGCTATCGCGGGTTCCTGATCGGCGGCGAAGAGAGGCTGCTCGGTGCCTACAGGAACGGTCAGGTGGATTTCGAAGCCGCCGTCGCCAAGGGCAAGGAGCTGACCGCAAACAATCCCGCACAGGCCGCCCGATTCGACGAGGTGCAAAAAGCGGGCGAGAAGTGGCGCAATGACATCGCCGAGCGCGGCATCAGCCTGATGATGAACGAGCAGACCCGAAAGGAAGCGCAGGACTCCGAGAACCACGGCGCCGGAAAGGCCGCGATGGCCATCGTCCGCACGAAAGTCGCCGAGATCATCGGGGCCGAACAGGCTTTGATGACGACGCGTCACCAGGCGCAGGAGTCAGCCTTCGACATCATGACCAAGGTGATCCTTATCGGCATGGGAGCCAACCTGATCATTGCTTTCGGAACAGGATTCCTGCTGACACGTACCGTTGCCCGTCCGGTGTCGGCCGTTGCTGCAAAGCTGGCGAACCTCGCTACGCCTGTCGAAACGGGCCGCCGCGACGAAGTCGGCAAGATGGAAGGCAGCGTGCTTGCTGTCGAGAGCGCTTTTCAAGATATTGCCCGGACGGTGAGTGCTGTGGCCCTCGGTGATCTCACGCAGGCGATCGAGAAGGCTTATGGCGGTCAAGCCGGCGAGCTCGGCGACAAACTGAAGTCGATGACCGTCAACCTGCAGGCGACCGCGTCACTCGCCGACCAGATTGCGCAGGGCAATCTTTTAGTCGAGGCCAAGCGGCTGTCGGACAAGGATACGCTTGGCATCGCGCTGGAGCGCATGGTCGAGAAACTCCGACAGATCGTCGCCGAGGCGTTGACCGCGGCACAGAACGTCTCCGCTGGCAGCCAGGAACTTTCAGCGAGCGCCGAGCAGCTCTCGCAGGGCGCGACCGAGCAGGCCTCGTCGGCGGAAGAGGCGTCCTCTTCGATGGAGGAGATGGCTTCGAACGTGAAGCAGAACGCAGAAAATGCCAGCCAGACCGAGAAGATCGCCGCGCAATCAGCCAAGGACGCGGAAGCGAGTGGTGCCGCCGTCGGACGCGCAGTAACCGCGATGCAGACCATTGCGGAAAAGATCACGATCGTTCAGGAGATCGCTCGTCAGACCGATCTGCTTGCTCTGAACGCAGCGGTGGAAGCCGCGAGGGCCGGCGAGCACGGTAAAGGCTTTGCGGTCGTCGCCTCCGAAGTGCGCAAACTTGCCGAGCGGAGCCAGGCGGCTGCTGCCGAAATCGGCACGCTGTCCACTGAGACAGTCAAGGTCGCGCAGGAAGCGGGCGCCATGCTCTCGAGGCTCGTGCCGGACATCAAGAAAACGGCGGATCTCGTGGTTGAGATCACCGCCGCCTGCCGCGAGCAGGATGTCGGATCGACGCAGATCAACCAGGCGATCCAACAGCTGGACAAGGTCGGCCAGCAGAACGCCAGCGCATCGGAGCAGGTGTCGTCAACGTCCGAGGAACTCGCTTCCCAGGCCGAGCAACTGCAGTCGACGATCTCCTTCTTTCGCATCGAACACGGGCAGGAGGCATCGCCGGCGCCGATCGAGCGGTCCGTGGCCCAGCTCAAGGCCAAGGCCGCGAGCATGGCCGCGGTCGATCGCAGGGGCAAGAAAGGTCCGCTGGCTAAGCCGGTTCGTGCCGCTAAGGCAATGAATGGAGGCGGCTTCGCCTTCGCAATGGACGACGCAGCCGACGAGCACGACGCCGACTTCTACCGATAACGACGCCTCTGGCGGGGACCAGATCGTCGAAATCTATCGTCAATTGAACGCGTCTCGATGTCGAGACGGAAAGGGGCCAAGATGAGGTTTTCTGTCAAGGCAAAGCTGGCTTGTGCATTCGGTGTCATCATCATTTTGTCTGCCGTGGCGGGGGCAATGGCCTACACCAAGCTGAGTGACATGATGGCGGGAATGAATGACCTGGTATCGCGTGCCAGCCGCATCGAAATGGCGGGTGAACTGCAGAAGCAGCTTTTGTTGCAGAACCGTGCCGAGAAGGCATTGCTTGGGGCGGAGAACGATGCCGAGGCGGAGCGCTTTGCCGCTGAGATGATCAAATATCGAGCCATCGTTTCAAAGACGAGAGGCGAGATTTACGCGTCTGCCGCCGAAGCCGGCAAACAGATACTTGACCGTTTCGCTGCAGATCACAACCGCGTCAATGTGGTGCAGGACGAGACGGCAAAGCTCATAAAAGCCGACAAGGTGAAGGCGATCGAGAGCTCCATCGGCGTAGGTCGGAAGGCTATGGACGATGCGCTCGCCGTCGCGGAAGAATATGTCGTTTACGTCAAGAAGTCGATGGCTGAACAGAATGAAATTGCCAAGCAAGAAGCCAGTCGCGGCCAGCTTTTGGTACTTTGCCTTATTACAGCTTCGCTCCTCGTCGCCGTCATCGCCGCTTTCTGGATTGCAGTTAGCATCAGTCGGGCACTTGGACGCGCGGTCGGTCTTGCCGGTGCGGTGGCGGGGGGTGACCTCAATCAAACCATCACGGTTTTCAGCAACGATGAGATCGGGGACCTGATCAAATCGCTCAACATCATGACCGAAAAGCTCCGTCAAATCGTCGCCGAGGCGCTGACCGCTGCACAGAACGTCTCTGCCGGCAGTCAGGAACTTTCCGCCAGCGCTGAGCAGCTGTCGCAGGGCGCGACCGAACAGGCCTCGTCTGCCGAAGAAGCCTCCTCCTCAATGGAGGAGATGGCTTCGAATGTGAAGCAGAATGCCGAGAACGCCAGCCAGACCGAGAAGATCGCGGCGCAATCCGCCAAGGACGCCGAAGCCAGTGGCGCCGCGGTGGGGCGTGCGGTTGAGGCGATGCAGACGATTGCGGAGAAGATCACCATCGTGCAGGAGATTGCGCGGCAGACCGACCTGCTCGCGCTCAACGCTGCCGTTGAAGCCGCGCGGGCCGGCGAGCACGGCAAAGGATTTGCGGTGGTCGCATCCGAAGTACGCAAGCTAGCGGAGCGCAGCCAAGCAGCAGCGGCCGAAATAGGTACGCTATCCACTGAGACGGTAAGGGTGGCCCAGGACGCAGGCGCTATGCTCGCGAAACTCGTGCCAGACATCAAGAAGACTGCAGAACTCGTGGTCGAGATCACCGCTGCGTGCCGCGAGCAGGATGTCGGCTCGGCGCAGATCAACCAGGCGATCCAGCAGCTCGACAAGGTCGGACAGCAGAATGCCAGCGCGTCGGAGCAGGTGTCATCGACCTCCGAAGAACTGGCCTCACAGGCCGAGCAGCTTCAGTCGACGATCTCATTCTTCCGCATCGATCAACGAGCGGATGCCAGGCCCGCGGACGTGCCCGCGCCGATCGACCGCGCCGTGACCCAGCTTAGGGCCAAGGCGGCCAGCATGGCGGCGGCAGATCGCGGCAGTAAAAAGGCGCCGCCGCCCAAGCCGGTTCGCATCGCTAAGGCTGCGAATAGCGGCGGCGGCTTTGCCTTCGCAATGGATGACGCGACTGACGAGCGTGATGCCGAATTTATCCGCTAGGAATCCGGGCGCGGCTTTTCGAAGCCGGCCGCCCGCCAAGCCCAAGCAATTGAGGAACGAGCATGGCTGAGCAGGCGCAGTATCTGACCCTTGGTCTTGCCGGCGAAACGTTCGGGATAAGCATCCGCAACGTCCGCGAAATTTTGGATATGCGGCCGATCTCGCGGCTGCCCCATGCTCCTCATTTCCTGCTGGGGATGATCGACGTGCGGGGCAGCGGTTATCCGATTGTCGATCTGCGGCTGAAGCTTGACCTCCCAAGTGTGACCGCGACCGATGCCACCCGCATCATCATCCTTGACGTTCCGATCGGGGATCGCGTGGTCGGCGTCGGCTTTGTGGCCGATTGCGTCTACGAGGTCACCGATATCGACGAGAACTCGATGGAACCGGTCCCTGCCGTGGGCGGCCGCTGGCAATCCGATTACATTGCCGGGATCGGACGCAAGGGGGATAAGTTCGTCGTCGTCTTTGATCTCGAGCGCCTGATGGCGCATGAGGGAATGCCGAGCCAAAAGATGCCGGCCAGCGCGCCGGTTGCGGCGTGAGCACAGTAAACGCTGCCATGCCGGCCGCCGCGCTACATCTGTCAGATCGGCATTTTCGCTCGATCGCGCAATTGATCGAAGGTCAGGTCGGCATCAAGCTGCCGCCAGGCAAACGCCTCATGCTGGAAGGGCGGCTGCACAAGCGCGTCCGCGCGCTCAATTATTCCGGCCTCAATGAGTACGTCGAGACGCTGTTCGAAGCCGATCAGCTCGATTCCGAGCTGACGCATCTCATCGATGCAGTAACTACCAACAAGACGGATTTCTTTCGCGAGCCGTCCCATTTCACCTTCATGAGAGAAACTGCCGCGCCGTTGTTGCTGAAGTCGCGTGGCCGAAACGAGCTCAAGGTATGGAGCGCGGCCTCTTCGGCCGGAATGGAAGCCTATACGGCGGCTATCGTGCTGGACGACATGACAAGGACGGGCCCGCGCTTTTCCTTCCGCATTCTCGGCACCGATATTTCGACGGCGATGCTGCAGCTGGCGCGGACAGCGATCTATCCGCGCGAGGCGATTGCGCCGGTCCCGCCTGCGTTCGCCAAGCGCTACTTCCTGCGTCCGAGAGACCCGGTACGTGGCGAGGTGCGCGTCGTGCCAGAGCTGCGGCGCATGACTCATTTCATGCGCATGAACTTGATGGACACGAATTATCCGGTCGATCGGGATGTCGACATCATCTTCTGCCGTAACGTACTGATCTATTTCGAGCGAGAGACCCAGCGCAAGGTCGTCGAACAGCTGTGCTCGCATTTGCGGCCGGGAGGATATTTGATGGTCGGGCACTCGGAGTCGATGGTGCACAGCGTGGTACCGGGCCTGAAACAGGTTCAGCCGACGGTGTTTAGGGTCTAGGAGGCGCCAGAATGGAAAGACAACCAGTTCGCGTGCTGATCGTGGACGATTCGGCGTCGGTGCGGCAGATCCTCTCGACCATTCTGTCCGAGGATCCCGCCATTGCGATCATGGGCACCGCATCGGACCCGTATGCGGCTGCCCGCCGCCTGCAGAATGAAGTGCCAGACGTCATCATTCTCGATATCGAAATGCCGCGGATGGATGGCATCACCTTCCTGCGCAAGATCATGGCGCAGCATCCAATCCCGGTGATCATCTGTTCGTCGTTGACGGAGGAAGGTTCGGACCTGATGTTCGAAGCCTTCGAGGCCGGAGCCGTCGACATTGTTCCGAAGCCTCGCATCGATACGCGCCAGGCGCTGATCGAATCTTCGGGCCGGTTGCGCGAGGCGGTCAAATCGGCGGCCAGCGCACGGGTGCGGCCACGGCAGTCGCGCCGGGTGCGGATCGAGAAGAAGCTGACGGCGGATGCCATCATGCCGCCGCCCGTCCAGGGACGCTCACGCCCTGTGACGGAGCGCATCGTCTGCATCGGCGTTTCCACCGGTGGCACCGAGGCCCTCAACGATGTGCTGGAGGTTTTGCCACCAAACTGTCCTGGCATTCTGATCGTGCAGCACATGCCACAAGGGTTTACCGCCGCGTTTGCGAGGCGGCTCGACGGCGTCTGCCAGATCAACGTGAAGGAAGCCGAGGACGGCGAACCTGTCCAGCCCGGATGCGCCTACATCGCCCCGGGTGCGCGGCACATGCTGCTGCAACGGACGGGGCTACGCTATCATATCGCTATCAAGGACGGGCCGCCGGTGTCGCGGCATCGGCCGTCCGCGGATGTGCTGTTCCGCTCTGCCGCGCAATATGCGGGCCGGAATGCGCTCGGCATCATCATGACCGGCATGGGCGATGATGGCGCGCGAGGGCTCTTGGAAATGCGCAAGCTGGGCGCGACGACGCGCGCGCAGGACGAGGAAAGTTGTGTCGTGTTCGGCATGCCGAAAGAGGCGATCGCGCTCGGCGCGGTCGAGAAGGTCGTGTCGTTGAACCAGATCCCGCAGGAAATCATGCTTTGGTCTCAGGCGGGACACCCCGCTTTGGCGGGTTGAGCCTGCGATGTCTGTCACCGATAAGGGCGATCCAATCGGCGACGCGATGGCTGCCGCCGATGACGTCTCATCGCGCATCGAGGAAAGCTTTACCCGGGCAGGCCTGGACCTCGGCCGCGGCCACACAATTTTCAAGGGCCTGAGCCAGGCGCTCGCTTCAATGTCGGAAGAACTTTCCGGCGCGCAGATCGAGGGCGCGTCCGAAGCCCTCCACGACATCGCGAATGGGTTGAACGGCCTGGCGCAGGCTCTGCCGGCCGAAAGCAGGCTGCTGACAGGCCTCGGCAACGCAGCGAGCGAGGCGTCCGACCTGCTCAAGCCGTTATTCAAGCACGTTCAGATGATCGCGATCATTGCGCGGAGCGCGCGGATCGAGGCGGCCTCGCTTGCGGAGGATCGCGAAGGCTTTCTGGCTTTCACGAAGGAAGCCCATGAGCTTGCCAAGGCGGTACAGCAGTCGCTGGAAGCCTGTGCGCGAGATCAGGACTCGCTTTCCAATGCCATCGAGGTCGCCCTCGGCCGCCAGAGAGCGTTCGAACTCGGCTATCATGGACAGCTCATTTCCGAAGCCGGCGAGCTGACCACCGCGTATTCCAGTATGCAGGAGCAGCGCGCAAAAAGCCTGCATTTTGCCGATTTCGCGAGCCATAGTGCCAGGAAGGTTGCCGAGGCAGTCGGCCGCTCCATCGTCTCCTTGCAGGCCGGCGACAGCACGCGGCAGCGCCTGGAGCATTTCCGGGATGGTCTTGCGCAAGCCGTCACCCAGGCGCCCAGCCTTGTGCCCGCGGCCGCTGGCCCGGCCGTTATCTGTACGCTGGAGGCGATGCAGCTCAAGGACTCTGAATGTGAGTTGCAGCAGGAGATCGGCCAGATCCTTGGAGCCTTGTCGGCGATTATGTCCGACGCGGCCGATGTGGTCGACCAGGGCCGATCGCTTTATGGTAGTGACAGCGGCGATTCCTCTCCCTTTCTCGTCCGCATCCGTGAGATACTGGCGCATGCTTCGGTGCTGATCGAAAGCTGCGAGACCGCGGGCAGGTCGGTTGACGACGCGCTGACGCTGGTGGAAGAGACGCTTCGCAAGTTTCGCGACACGATCGCAGGGCTGTGGTCGACATCACATTGATCGGCATGAACGCATCCCTGAAGGCCGGTCATCTCGGGCGGAGGGGCAACGCTTTTGTCGTGATCGCCAACGAGCTCAAGGCGACCGCTGACCAGATGTCCGCCGGAGCCACGCGTTTGAAGCCGGCGATTGAAGGTATCGAAACATCGGCCAACGAGCTGCGCTCGTTGCGACTGCGCAGCGACCCCGCGCAACTAACAAGGCTCGAGCCGCAGGTTCAGCATGCCTTGCAGGAGATCGGGGCGGGTAACAACCGCCTTGGTGAGTTGATCCATCGCCTCATTGAAGACGGCGGGAAATTCGAGAATCTGATCGGCTCGGCCTCGCAGTTGATGAGAAGACTCAGCGAGGATGCTGCAGCACTGCCACGGCTGGCGGACAGGCTCGAGGCGGTGGGCGCCGGCAGGAAGGCAACGCTTGGCGCAGCGGACGGCGCCGTTCTCGAAAGCCTGTTCGCGTCCTACACCATGGAGCGCGAGCGCGCGGTCCATTGTCGACTGCTCAAGGACTTTGGCCTCGCCTCGAAAATGCCGGCCGTCAAGCCGGCCGCAAGCGATGACGTGCTGTTGTTTTGACGAAGCTCAGCCAAGCCGCCACGGTGGATAGCATACCCCTTAGCGCTAGTTGAAGCTGATCTCGCACTCAGCTCGGTGGAGAGTTCTGCCGATCGCCCAGGCGCAGAGCTGGACGAGCGCGCCGATGAAGGGTTGGGCTCAATTCCTGACAGGTTCGAACGTCGTCAGACCTCGCGAAGTTGGTTGGCACCGATAGGCGCCAAGCTTGCCGGACCACGGCGGTTATCACGGATGAACCGCCAACTGCCGAACCGGCCGCGACCGCCCCTGTCACCCGTTGGGGAGATCAATCACACCAAATTCCGAGACCGGCATGATCCAATAAACGATCTTCGAGCCGACGAACGCTGTCTTCAGCCTCTCGACCAGCTGCGCGGCGTCTTGCGTCCGAAGAATGAGCCGCACCATCAGCTCATTGGCATGCCCCTTGACCTGCTCGGCCGACGTCTGCAACAGCACGTCGGGCCCATGTCCCGCGACGTCGGAGGCGGTAAAGCCGGACGCGAGGTCGCCCTGCTCGCTGAGATAATCGAACAACTCCTGGCGAAGGGATTGCGCCGCAATCAGGGTGAGGCAGACCAATTGGGCACTCATTTGGCCTCCTTTGCGGTCCCGCCAAACCGGCGGTAGAGAATCGGCAGAAGAATCAGTGTCAACGCCGTCGACGAGACCAGGCCGCCGATCACCACGATTGCCAGCGGGCGCTGGATCTCCGACCCCGGCCCAGTGGCGAACAGCAACGGGATGAGACCAAGCGCGGTAATGCTGGCGGTCATCAGGACCGGCCGCAGCCTACGCCGCGCTCCCTCCGTTACGATGCGGCCTTCCGGTACTCCATGGGAGCGGAGCTGGTTAAAGTAGGACACCAGAACGACGCCGTTGAGCACGGCGATGCCGAGCAGCGCGATGAATCCGACAGAAGCGGGAACCGAGAGGTACTCGCCGGTGATAACCAGCGCAAAGACACCGCCGATCGCGGCGAACGGAATGTTGACCAGCACCAAGAGCGCCTGCCGGATGGAGCCGAAAGTTGTGAACAGCAGGACAAAAATCAGCCCGATCGCCACGGGGACCACGATCGAGAGGCGCGCCGCGGCGCGTTGCTGGTTCTCGAACTGGCCGCCCCAGGTCAGCCGATAGCCCTCCGGCAGCGGCAGCTCGGCCGCGACCTTCTGCCGGGCGGCTTCGACGAAGCCGACCATATCGCGGCCGCGTACATTGGCCCGCACGATGCTCATTCGGTATCCGTTCTCGCGGTTGACCAGGACGGGACCATCGACGCGATGAATGTGGGCGACCTGCGACAGCGCGACGTGCTGACCGTTGGGGAGCGTCAACGGCAGGCTCGCAAGCAGGGTCGGCGCTTCTCGCGTCGTCTCGCTGCCACGCACCAGGATCGGGGTGCGGCGCCCTTGTTCCAGCACCGTGCCGATCACGCGGCCCTCGATCTGGGTGCGAAGTGAATTGGAGATCGAGTCGATGGTCAGGCCAAGACGCCCCGCCTCCATGCGGTTGACTGCGACGGTGTAGTATTGAGCGCCTTCATTGAGGGTGGTGTAGACATCTTCGGCGCCATCGATGGTGGATAGGATTGTGGACAGCTTGCTTGCAATCTCGTTGAGCTTGTTGATGTCGGTACCAAATATCTTCACGGCGACGTCGCCGCGCACCCCGCTGATCATCTCCTGCACACGCATGTCGATCGGCTGCGTGAAGCTGAACGACAGGCCGGGAAAATCGGCCAGCACGCTACGCAGTTCCTCAAGCAGCGCGGAGTTGTCGGTGGTCTTTCGCTCTTTTTCCGGTTTCAGAACGAGGAATGTATCGGTCTGGTTGGGGCCCATCGGGTCAAGCCCGAGCTCGTCCGATCCCGTCCTCGCCACGATCCCCTTCACGTCGGGCACCTTCGCAAGGATGGCGGCCTGAATCCGTGTATTGATCGCAATCATCGCATCGAGATTGATGGATGGCAGCGCCTCGATGCTCACAATGGTGTCGCCTTCATCCATGGTGGGCATGAATGTCTTGCCAAGCTGGGTATAGGCGTAGCCGGCGGCAACAAGCGCCGCGACTGCTGCGACGATGACCTTGCGCTCGTTGTTCAGCGCCCAATTGAGCGCGGGCGTGTACAATCGCGTCGCGGTACGGATGAGCCATGGCTCGTGGTGCGACGCAGTCTTGAGAAGAAATGAGGTCGCGACCGGAATGACTGTGAGCGCAAGCAGCAGCGAGCCCGCCAGCGCGAATATGATTGCGAGCGCCACAGGGATGAACAATTTTCCCTCAAGGCCTTCCAGCGTCAGCAGCGGCACGAACACGATCATGATGATCAGCACGCCCGACGCGACCGGCTGGAGCACCTCGCTGACCGAGCGGAAGATGATGTGCACAAGCGGGACCGCCTTACCCGTAGGCTGCTTGCTCAGATTTCCAACGACATTCTCGACGACCACCACCAGCGCATCGATCAGCATGCCGATAGCGATCGCGAGACCACCCAGGCTCATCAGATTTGCCGACATGCCGACGACACGCATGACGATCAGGGCGATCACGATGGCAAGCGGCAGGCTCAGGGCAATCACCAGAGAGGCTCGCCAATTGCCGAGGAACAACAGCAGCAGCACGACGACCAGAACGGTTGCCTCGCCGAGCGCTCGGACGACGGTTCCGACCGCGCGATCAACCAACCGGCTGCGGTCATAAAACACGTTGATGCTCACGTTCTGCGGCAGCAACCGTTTGAGCTCGTCAAGACGGGCGCGAACATCGCTGACAAGCTGCCGGGCATTGGCGCCGCGCAATCCAAGGACGAGCCCTTCGACCGTCTCGCCGCGGCCGTCCGTTGTGACGGCGCCATAGCGCGTCAGCGATCCGATCTCGACCCGGGCCACGTCTTTGACCCGGATCGGAATGCCATCCTTGCTATCTACGACAATCTGTCTGATGTCGTCGATGGTCTGGATGCTGCCTTCGATGCGGACAAGCGCGCTGTCTTCGCCCTGATTGACGCGGCCGGCGCCATCGTTGCGGCTGTTCGCGTCGATGGCACGCCGGAACAGGTCGTAAGAAATGCCGCGAGCTGCCAGCGCATCGCTGAGCGGAACGATTTCGAAAGCTCGAACATAGCCGCCCAACGCGTTGACGTCAGCGACACCGGGGACCGTTCGCAGCGCCGGGCGGATCACCCAGTCGAGCAAGCTGCGCCGCTCCGCGAGCGACAGATTCGGACTGTCGATCGTGAACATGAACATTTCACCGAGCGGGCTGGTGATCGGTGCCAGCCCGCCACTGACGCCTTCCGGAAGATCGCGCGCGATGTTGGACAGGCGTTCGCTGACCTGGTTACGGGCCCAATAGATATCCGTGCCGTCCTCGAAGTCGACCGTGATGTCCGCAAGCGCGTATTTGGTCGTGGAGCGAAGGATCTTCTTGTTGGGCAGCCCGAGCAATTCAAGCTCGATCGGCACGGTAATCCGCTGCTCGACCTCTTCCGGCGTGAGCCCCGGCGCCTTCATAATGAGCTTGACCTGGACGGGCGAGACATCCGGAAAGGCGTCAATCGGCAGGCCTGGCAGCATGACAACGCCAGCGCCAATCAGCAAAAGAACGCCGAGCATGACGAACAGCCGCTGAGAAAGCGCAAACGCGACAAGCCGTTCAAGCATGCCGAGTGCTCCGATTCCGAACTTTGCAAGACCGCTGGCGCACTAACCGGCTCCGAGCTTGAGCAGTATTCCCCTCAGCGCAGAGATCCCGCCCACCGCGACCTGATCCTTGTCCGTGATCGGGCCTGACACCACGACGTGGTCCTGGTCCTCTTCAAGCAACGTCACCGGCACAAGACGAAAGCCGCCCGGCGCAGCGACGAATACCGAGGCTTGTTCTCCGCGCCGGATCAGAGCGCTATAAGGAAGTTCCCAGGCGCTTTCGGCCGAGGAAGCAAAGCCGATGCGAGCCTGCGCTGTTTGTCCAGGCCGCAGTTCACCGTTATTGGACACTTCGGCCCGCACCAGGATCGTTTGAGTCGCGGCATCGACGGTTTCCGAAACCAGCACCACCTGCCCCGGAGTTGCATAGCCTTCGACCTCGACCTTGGCGCCCGCCCGGATGGCTCGGATGTTGGATGCGGGAACTGCGATTTCGACCCACAGCGGAGACAACTGAGCGAGCTTGACAAGCGGCGCGATCTGTTCCACCCGCTGCCCGGGAGAAACCAGGATGTCGACGACGGTCGCCGCCCGCGGGGCCGCCACCGAAAGGGTTGCGTTGATGGCGGCCTCGTTGGTCAGTTTCGCGATTGACTCGTCGGAAAAGCCGCTGAGCCGGAGCATTTGTCGCCGCTCCGCAACGACGATACTTGCTTGCCGGGCCTCGGTCTGACTGGCTTCGAGAATTCGCTGCGCAACGGCGTTTGACTCCATCAGGCGCGTATTCCGATTGAACTCGCGGATGGCCTGAGCCTCCTGCGCAACGGCTTGTAGATAGTCGCGCTGTTGCGCAACGAAACTCGGGCTTTCCATTACGACCAGGGCCTGGCCGGCACTGACCCGGTCTCCGCGTGCGACCGAAAGGCTGGTCACCATGCCGGCGACGGGACTGCTCACGACCCATAATTGCGGTGTCGGAATGACGATCTGAGCGGGATACGGCAGCGTCTTGTCGGTTGGGCTCGCAACCGGATGAACCACCCGAACCCCAAGATTCGTCGCCTGCTCGGGAGTCAATTTTACCGCATCTTCGGCCATCGAGATGGAGGGCAGGCCGGCCAGCATCAGTGCGGCCATGAGGCCAGCCCACCGCCGCCATGGGATCGTAAGAAGGCGCAGCTGAAATGAACGTATCATTGATATTTTCACGACGTCGGCCGATCAAATGGAACACGCCGCGGCTCCGGCATCGAGTTGAGGTTGCCGGAAAGTGCCAGCGGGGAGCGGGCTTATATTCGCTTGCGGCGGCGGCGAGCTGTTGATCTATATCAGTTAATTGTCAGGCGGGACGTGTTGAATTGTGACACTTGGCCGCGCGCGCTGATCTGCTTTCTGGTCACAAAGTGCGCGGGTGGGCGTGTCCTGTTCGATCGATGTTTGCGCAGACGTTTGCAGCCATGGCCAGAATGGCCAGGCCCGCGGCGCCGAGCAATGTCTGCAGAGCCAGACTGTTCCCACTCATGGCCAGGATCGCATGCGCAGCAAACGAGAGCAGCACGCCGATGCAGTAGATTGCGAGCGAATATTCGCCGCATTGAACCAGCGGGCGCACAAAGCGTGTCCTCAATACCGGGAGGTCGCCAGGAAGCAGCCGCCAGCACAGTAGTGCGATAGCCAGGAAATGGATAAGCCGCAGAACGTCCAGATCTCCTTTGTCGATCGGATAGATTAAATTCGCAATCACCGTCGGGACGTAAGCCTCAAGCGAATGGAAACTCCAGCTCAATGTGATGAAAAGGCTGAACAACAAGTAGATCACGGCCAGCCCCGCCAAAACCGGCGATTTGAAGATGCGATGCTGTTCTTTGGCAGGAGTCACAGCCCACCACATGCCGATGACATAGAGCAGTTGCCAGTCCAGCGGGTTGAAGAAGATGGCTCCCTTCGGGTAGGCCGAAATCGACCAATCCAGCCAGTGGGATGCCGAATAAAGCAGTGCCGAGGCGATCAGCGTCAGATGTGGCCGCAGGATCATCGCGGGCAACATCAACACGAGTCCGAAATGGAGGATGACCATCAGCAGCAACGGATCGAGATTGACCGGCGAATATCTCAACATCACCGCTTGAGATATCGTCTCAAACGGATGGACGGAGAAGATGGCAAGATTGGCCTGATCCAACAGTGCCGGTTGCCGAAGGGCAAAGAGAGCGCCTTCAGCCAGGAGAAGCGTGATGGTGACAATCTGCGCGACGTAGATTTCGACGGCGCGACGCAGGACGCGCAAAAAAGCAATTCTCAATCCCGAATGTTTGCTAATCCCTCCATAGACCGCCCCCGAGGCCAGCCCTGACAAGAAGACAAGAATCTCTGCCGCGTCGCTGAACCCGAAATTTCTTGGGGTAAAGTTATTAAGATAAATCTCCGGGACGTGATCGATGAAGATCAACCATAGGGAAAGCCCCCGAAACAGGTCGATCCGCAAATCGCGTACGCCCGGGAGCCAAATAACGTCCGACATCCGATCTTTGGTTGGCGCGCCTAGTGCGACATCATGAAGCAAAACGGTGCCTCATCCAAAAGCCCGCGCGTCATGCCTCCGAACGCCCATTCGCCTAGCCGGCTGTGGCCATAAGCTCCGGTTACGATCAAATCGGCATCGAGCTCTTTCGACAAACGAACAAGTTGGTGCGCGTCGGATTCGGCCATGTGAACGCGAACGTCGGTTTCGGCTGTCACGCCGTGCCCCTGCAGATGCTTCGCCACATCGCGGACCCGCCGTCGCGCGCGATCCTGTTCCTTCGAGGTGCAGATCTCGATCACCGCAACCGTTGACGCTTTCCGCAGAAACGGCAGGGCATCATGAACCGCAAGCCGCGCTTCTCGCGTGTCCTTCCAGCCGATCACGATCCGGTCCGCTCGCAATTCATGTACATGATCGGGCACCAGAATGGTCGGCCGACCCATTCGCAAGACTGCGCCTGCGGGATCAACCAGATGATAGGGATCCACTTTCCTGTGGGCGCTCTTCAATACCACCAGATCGGCCGCCCTCGCTTCATTCGCGAGGAAAACGAGCGGATATTCGACGTCCCAGCGCCACTCCACCCGCTCCGCCGGAAGGCCGACAACGTCGCGAAACCACCGTTCCTTGCCGGCAAGTTCGGCCTTCATCCGCTTCAGGTCCTCAGGCGTGGTTTCCTCAATGATGACACCTTCGGCGACAAAATCGGGCTCGGTCGCAAAGGCGGAGACACCGATCACGGACGCCGTGAATTTCGTCGCGATGGATCGCGCTACCCGCACCTGCTCCTCGGCCTGTTGCGCAGGATCGACATAAACCATAACAGTTGCGACTGTCATACCTGTACCCTCAGCTGCAAATAATTCTCACTCAAGCGTTGCGTGGCCGGTTGACATAGATCAATCGAGGTCATGCGCTCGCATGAGCGAGGGACTGTTCCTGACCAAGGCGTTCCTCGTCAGCTGTTCGCTGCGACCCATGCGTACCAAGCCAGCATGCGCTTGCGCCCTGATGATTATCGTTGAAGCACATATGTGCCGGGTGCCGGGCACAGCGGGACGACGTTTCGGTACGGCGCTCCCATGCCGGGCGGCTTGGCGCGTTGATCGCTGCTGTTCGCCGCAAGCCAGTTTGCCCACTCGGGCCACCATGATCCATCCCTCCGTCTGGCGCGCGAACGCCATGTTGAGCCGTCCACGTAGCGTTCGCCCGCGTGGCGGGTCGCGATGTCATAATGACGCCCCTTGTGGCCGGGCTCCGAGACAATGCCGGTGTTGTGACCGCCATTGGTGAGAAGGAAGGTGAGGTCGTTGTCGGTGAAGAGGTGAATCTTGTAGACGGATTGCCACGGTGCAATGTGGTCGGTTTCGGTGCCGACGACGAACATGGGAAGGCGCAAATCCTTGAGCGCGATGACGCTGCCCTCGACGGCGAATCGGCCTGCAGTCAGCCTGTTTTCCAGGAACAATCCGCGAAGGTATTGCGAGTGCATCAGGTAGGGCAGGCGTGTGGAATCGGCGTTCCAGACCATGAGATCGCTCATCGGCTCGCGCTCGCCCAGAAGGTAGTTGCGCGTCGCCTTGGACCACACCAGATCGTCGCTGCGCAGCGCGCGAAAAGCAGCGCTCATCTGCGACGAATCGAGCACACCCTGGTTCCACATCATGTCTTCGAGAAAGGCGACCTGACTTTCGTCCACGAACAGCATCAGTTCGCCGGCCTCGCTGAAGTCTGTTTGGCCGGCAAGCAGCGTCACCGTCTTCAGACGATCGTCACCGTCGCGCGCCATGGTGGCCGCGGCAATGGCGAGCAAAGTGCCGCCAAGGCAATAACCGCATGCATGGACCTTGCGGTTCGGCACCACGGCATTGACCGCAGAAAGCGCGGCCATGACGCCGGCCGTGCGGTAGGTATCGAGTGCGACATCCCGATCGGCCGGTGTCGGATTGCGCCACGAAATCATGAAGACGGTCATGCCGCGATCGACCAGATACTTTACCAGGGAACGCTCGGGCACGAGGTCGAGAACGTAGTACTTCATGATCCAGGCGGGTACGATCAGAACCGGCTCGGCTAAAACATTCGGCGTCGTCGGGCTGTACTGGATCAATTCCATCAGCTCATTGCGAAAGATGACCTTGCCGTCAGTCGCCGCGATGGTCTCACCGACCCGGTAAGCCGGGTCAGGCTTTGCCGGCACCATCGCCATTGCCTGCACCCAGTCTTCCAGCAAATTCCGCATGCCACGCGCAAGATTGGCGCCCGATTCCCTGGCCGTGCGCTCGATCACTTCCGGATTCATCCAAGCGACGTTGGACGGAGAAAATGCGTCGAGATACTGGTGGATCATGAAGCCGACGCGCTCAGCATCCCTTGCCTTCATTCCGCGAAGCGGCCGCGTTGCGCTGCGCCACCATTCCTCGTGGGCAAGGAAGGCTTGCTGCCACCAGAGAAACGGGGCTTTTTTCCATGCTTCGTTTTGAAAGCGGTGATCGATCGATTCGGGTTTGAGCAGGGGTACGGCCTGGCCGGCGACGAGAGCGACAAACCGCCCGGCGAGTACGGCGCCCAGGGCCATCAATTCCATCTGCCGTCCAGGCGCGCGCAGAAAATGCGAATACCAATCAAACCAGGCGTCAGCTTCGGCGTGCGGAGAAACCCCGCTGGTAAACCGCGCAATAATGCTTCGGCCGACGCGGTCGACCGTCTCGAAAGATGGCAAATTGACCACCGGCGACGGCGCTGGAGTACAACTCCTCGGCTGGGTCGCCGCTACGGAATGCTGAATAACCGGTAAGCTTTCAACCATCTCACTCATGATAACGGCCTGACAATGATGTGAAAGCCTGCTTACGCGGCGCCGGTTCAGGCGCATTGACCTTGATCAACCGGCTGAGCGCTTCAACCGCCCGGTTCTTCCCTCAACTCAACGGGCTGATCCAAATCAACCTGCGTCGGCCAGATGCCGGGCCGTGAAGGTCGTGATGTAAAGCGCGATTAAGACGCAGCGACCACCTGCCTGATGCCAGCGAACGAGCTTGTCATCTCGGCCGCAGCTGAAGCCTGCCAACAGCGCCACGCTCGCGCCGACCGGGAAGCGCAGCCGCCTCCGATGCCTGGCCGCTATCAAGAAACGGTCAAGTCACCCGCCTTTTCGTACGCCGACGCGCACCCCGGAAGCGACGCGGTCTCCGGGATAGACGATGACGACGTCATCCTGCTTGAGGCCGGAGGCGATTGCAGCGAAGCGGCCGGAACGACGAATGAGCTGAACGTCGCGGATCTGCGCACGGCCGTCCTTCACGACGAAGACTTTCCACTGATCGCCACGCCGAAACAGCGCACCCGCCGGGATGATGATGGCATCGTCCAGAGTAAAGACCACAATTTGGGCGTCGACCTGGTAGGCATCTCCGAGACTCGCCCACTGCCCAGCAGGCGAGACGATGTCGATCAGGACGTTGACCCTTTGCTCCTCCACGCCAAGCGTCGAGACCTTCGTGAAGGCCGCCGGCTCCACCCGGCGCACCCGCCCGGAAAGGGCTGCTGGGCCGCCCCAATGGACGATGGTGACCTCCGCGCCAGGACGAATCTCGACGGCATCGGTACTCAGAACGTCCACCACGATCTCGAGATCACGCGGATCCCCGACATCCAGCAGCGGCGTGCCCGGCTGTACGATCGTCTCACTCTCCTGTGCGACCCTCAACACGACGCCCGAGACCGGCGCGGCAACGTTCCAGCTTTCCGCTGCCTGATCGGCATTTGTATCGCCGCTATATCGCGCCAGCAGAGCGCGCATCTGGCTTAGTTCATGCTCGGCCGCACGATCCAGAAATTCCGCCGCGCGCAAATCCCGATCGGCAAGACGAACCGCGAGCTCGGCGTGCTCCAGTGCCTGCGCAGTCGCGGCCCCACGATCGGCCAAGGTTCGCGTTCGGTTGAAATCCGTGTTCGCCTGAGCGCTTTGAGCGCGCGCCCGTTCGACGACGGCCTTGGCCCGCCCGACATTGGCTTCGGCCGCTCCAAGCCGCTCCTCGACTTCCTCACGGGTCCGCGGATCCATCAGCGGCGCAGGCGATGGCGTGATCGTCGCGACGGCATCATCAACCTTGATCGGATCGCCAACCTTGAACCGAATGCGCCCGAGGCGGCCGGCCAACGGTGCGGCGACGATATAGCGTTCACGAACGCGGGTCTTGCCGTCCTCGTCGACGCTGGTGACGAACTTGCCCTTTATGACAGGGGCTGTCTCGACCGGAACCGCTCCCGGCATTACCGCCCAAGCCACTGCCGCGGCGATCAGGATAACTCCCGCAGCGATCGCTATGCCGCGAACGGTAATACGCATTTCATTCCCTCGTCTTGAGAGCGGCAACCATATCGAGCCGGTCGACGCGCTTGCGGACAACGAATGTGCTGGCAGCCGCGGCTGCCAGGACGACACCTGCAGCGATCAGGTAAGTGCGCGGCTCGATTACCGGCGGGATCTGGAAGCTGTCGTTGGAGTGGAAGCTGGCGATCAACCCAATGATTGCGCGCGACAGCCACAAGCCGATCGGAATTCCCAAGGCGGTTTCGACGGCGAATTCACTGAACAGAATGCTCGCAACTTCGCCGCGGGTAAAGCCGAGCACCCGAAGGCTTGCCAGCTCCCATGCGCGTTCCTGAAGGCTGATGCGCGCGCTGTTATAAACGACGCCGATTGTAATAATGGCAGCAAAGGCTGTGAGGATGCCGGCACTCACGTACACCAGACCCGCGATCTTTTCGAGAAACGAAGTCAAGGTGTAAGCCTTCATCGTTACGGACTCGACCGTCGGAAGCTTCTTGAACGCAAGGCCGATCAGCGGAAGCGCGGTCGGCTCGACGTACATGCTGGCGGCAGACACCACCGCTCCTTCGCCGGTGAGATGATTTAACACATCCATGTCCATGTAGGAGGCCATGCCGATCGACTCGTCGACGATGGCCGTTACGGGCAGATCGCGGCTGGAGCGCCGGCCTTCCATGGTCTCGATCGTAATGACCTCGCCTTGGCTGACCTCAAGACGGTCAGCCAGGCGGCGGGTCAGAGTAATCCCGTCCGGCGACGCTGTGATTGGATGCTGCGTCGAATCGTGCGGCCTTCGTAACTGGTCGCCAGGCGAAAGGCCGATCACCGAGGTCAGGTAGCTGCGGTGCCCCGAGCGAAGCCGCACCGGAACGATACGTTGCCCTTCGACCGCCAGCACGCCCGGCAGTCGTGCCAGATCGCGAATGATGCTGTGGTCCATCGGGTGTGGGAACGTGATCGAGGTGTTGCCGCGCTCCACCAGATGGAATTGCACCTCGATCATCTGGTCGACCGCGTCGCGCCAGAAGATGCCGAGCACCATCATCGGAACGGCGAACGCGATACCGGCAACTGTGAGCACCGAACGGAACGGCCGCCCGGCCATGTTGCGCAGCATCATCATCGATCGGGCCGTGACCAGCTTGCCCGGAAGAATCGCCTCCAGCCACGAACGGCGGAAGCCGAGTGGCGCCGCCGGGCGCATGGCGACGGCCGGGGCCAGACCGACGACCTCATGCAATGCCGTCATGACGCCTAACGAGCCGGCAGCCAGACTGATGATTATCCCTGCCAAAGCCGACCAGGGCGCAAGCTTGAACGACAGATCGGGCACGCGGAAAAAGCCGTGATAGCTCGCCATCATCGCCTTCCCGAAGCCAAAGCCGCCGGCCACGCCAAGCGCTGATCCGATGAGGACGATGACCATGACGAGCTTGAGGTAGTGCAAGGTCAGTATGAGCGTCGGAAAGCCGAGCGCCTTCAGCGCCGCGATCTGCTCGCGTTGCGCGGTGACCAGCCTTCCCAGCGCGCTATTGAGCAGGAAGGCCGCAACGCCCAGGAAGATGATTGGAATGGTGATCGACATCACCTTCTGCTGGTTCAACTCGTCTTCGAGAAACCTGTTCGACGGTTGGTCGCGCCGTTCGACCGCGCCAACCGAACCATAGGGTTCGAGCAGCCGGTCCAGCTCTTCGATGACCGGTTGCGGATCGATACCTGGCGCCAGGTAAACGACGGCGTCGTTGAATGCGCCCTTCATGTCGAAGGCGGCCTCAGCGGCGCTCCGATCGACCCAGAGAATGGCGTAGAGGCGATCGTCTGGGATCGGCAGTCCGGGTTTTACGGCGTAGACATATTCCGGTGAAAGAGCGATCCCGGAGACCCGAACGCTCGCCAACTTTCCATTGAGCAGCACGCGGATATTTTCGCCGGGCCTGACGCCGTTTGCCTCGGCGAAAGCTTCGTTCACCGCAGCGCTGCGAACGGAGCCGGGCTCGGGCGCAGTGCCGCGCCGCAAATACAATCGGGCCAGCTGCTCGTCGCCGGCATGGCTCAAAGAGATCATTCGTGCCGAAACCGGCTGCGAGGCGGCGGGCCAGTCGACGATGACCTCTCGAACGATGCGGGGCTGGACCGCGACAACGCCCGCAATGGTATTGAGCCGCGGCACGAGCGACAGCGGAGCTCGCTTCATGGTTACGAAGATCTGTGGAAATCTGGTAGCCGCGTAAAACTCATCGCAGCCGGAACGCAGAGAAACATAGGTCGAGACCGAGCCGACAAATACAGCAACGCCCGCGGCAACCAGCAGCGCGATGGTGAGCACTTGGCCTCGCATGGCGGTGATGTCCCGCGCAAGTTTTCGGTCCAAAAGGCTCACCAGCGGACCTCCTCAGCCGAGAGCCGTTTTGCATTGCGTTCCTCGCCTACGATGCGCCCGCCACCGAGCCGCAGCACGCGATCCGCCATCCCCGCAATCGCCGAGTTATGCGTGATGATGACGATCGTCGTTCCAAATCGTTCATTGGCGCGTGCGATCGCAGCCAGAACGATCTTCCCGGTGTCGTAATCGAGCGCGCCGGTCGGTTCATCGCACAGCAGAACGTCCGGGGATTTGACGATCGCTCGGGCGACTGCAACGCGTTGCTGTTCGCCGCCAGAGAGTTGGGAAGGAAAGTGATTGATACGATGCTCGAGTCCGACCAGCTTGAGCACCTCGAGCGGATCGAGCGGCTTGTCCGCAATCTCGTCTACCAGCGCAACATTTTCCAGCACCGTCAGGCTCGGGATCAAATTGTAGAACTGGAAGACAAAGCCGACATGTTCGCGTCGGTATTGCGTCAGTTCGGCCTCGCTTGCCCCAACCAGGTTGTGGTCACGCCATCGAGCCTCGCCGGATGTCGGGCTGTCGAGACCGCCGAGGATGTTCAGAAGCGTCGATTTTCCAGACCCCGACGGGCCGAGCAGCACGACGAATTCACGCTCGAAGATGTCAAGGTCGACATCGCGCAGGGCGTGCACATCGACCTCGCCCATACGATAGGTCTTCGACAGGCCTCTGGCGTGAAATACCGCTGTCACGGCCGGCCGTTGCTCGACCGTATCTGCGGGATGTCCGACCGCGCCGCGCGTTGGCTCTTCTGTCGGCCCGACCGGTTCCACGCTAGCCGCCGATTAATGCGAAAACAGAATGGGTAGCAGCGGCTTGGAAAGCATGCTTTGTGTCGCGCCTCCGAGAACGAATTCGCGAAAACGTGAGTGGCCGTAAGCCCCCATCACCAGCAGGTCCGCATTGCGGGATGTGACCTCCCTCATGAGAGACTCGCCGATCGACCATCCGGCCGCGTCAACCCGATCCACGATGGCATCGATCCCGTGCCGAGACAGGTTTTTGGCGAGTTGTTCGGGCGAGTGCTTGGTGTCGATGACCTTTTCGTTGACGACAGTGACGATGCGAACCGTCCTGGCCTTCTCCAGCACCGGGATAGCGTCGGCGACTGCCCGCGCAGCCGAGCGGCTGAAATCCCAGGCGACGACGACCGTGTTCAGTTCGAACGGACCGGAGGGCGGCGTCTCCGGCACCACCAGCGTTGGCCGCCCGGATCCGAAGATAACGGCTTCCGCGTACCATTGGTCATAGGCTGCCGGTACCGAGACGACAGTGAGATCGTGCAACCGCGCGTATTCCACCAGTCGCTGCGGGACACGATAGCTCAGGCTTTCTTCATGGATGACCTCGTGCGACAGGCCAGCCTTCTGCGCGGACGCTTCGAAGGCGGCGAGAAGGTCTTGCGCGCTATCGTGACTACGGTGAGCCTCGCGGGCAGCGAGGGCACCAGCCGTTCCGAAAGAGAGGAAGCTGCCGGGAATCTGGATGTGAACGTCGCACGCGATCGCCGCGATGTGTGCGTTGAGCGCGGACGCAACCGACACGGCTCGGTCGACCACCGAAACGGGCGTCGGCTCCGGGTAGCTGGTCAGCGTGAGCAGAATATCCTTGATAGGCATGGTATCCTCCGGTCAGCTTTGGGAGGCGATCCTAGCTGCAGCATTGGTAGGCGATTTGATCTATCGCAGGTCGGCCGTGCTAGGCCCGTCGGGATCAAGCCCGACCCGGTTGCCGGTCGCCTGGTGCGTGGCAAGCTTCGACCGCTCCAGCAGCGCAATCACGACCAGCATTTCTGGTCGAGCGCGCTGAACTCCTCTTTACTGACATCGATCCTGGCCAGGGGCGCACCTGTGGGGTCCGCCGATTGACAATAGACTAGGGGTCGCCGAATAAACCTCTTTGAGCTGGATCAAGAGGCCTTTTCTCGCTCCTGATCTATTGATTTGCGCGGCGTGGCCCGCCGCAAATCGCCAAGGAAAAATTCAAAGACTCAACTGCTATTTGAGGCGGAAGAAGACGCATGCCGGTGCTCGATGACGTGATCACCAGCCTGGCAGTGGCCCTCGGGATTGGGCTCTTGATCGGCGCCGAACGAGAACGCCGCAAAGGTGCGGGATCGTCGCGCTCGCCAGCCGGAATTCGAACCTTCGCCGCCGCCTCCCTTGCGGGCGCGGTGAGCTTTTTGGCCGGCGGAGCAGTGCTTCTCGGTATCATTGCGGCCGGCACGATGGTGCTGACCGCGATTGCCTATTTTAGATCCCGCAGCGCCGATCCGGGCCTCACGAGCGAGATCGTGCTCGTCTTGACGGTTCTGCTCGGTGGCTTGACGATACAGCGCCCTGGTTTGGCAGCGGGATTGGCTGTCGTGGTAACCGCTCTTCTCGCGGCCAGGCTGAAGCTGCACCAGATTGCCAACTCGGCTCTCACGGAAACCGAGCTGGAAGATGCTCTTATCTTCGGTGGAGCAACTCTGGTTGTGCTGCCGCTGCTGCCTGACCAGTCGCTCGGCCCTTTTGGTGCGCTGAACCCGCGGTCGATCTGGATCATCGTCGTCCTCGTGATGGCGATTAGCTTGGCCGGACATGTTGCGGTACGCACCCTTGGTGCACACGTCGGCCTCGCGATTACGGGGTTCGCATCTGGTTTCGTCTCCAGCATCGCAACGATAAGTTCGATGGCTGCGCGCGCGGCGGGCAGTAAAGAATTGCTCGCCGCAGCTGTAGCAGGCGCTGTGCTCTCGAACATCTCGACCATCATTCAGATGTCGGCGCTCCTTGCCGCGACCAGTATGCCCGTATTGATCGACCTCTCCCTTCCAATGATCTATGCCGGCGTGGCCGTCACCGCTTACGGGGCATTCTTCACCGTCCTCGCGCTCAAACAGCCGAGAATCGAGAAGCTACCGGCGGGGCGCGCGTTCAGCCTGCCCAAGGCACTGGGACTGGCAGCGATGCTGGCGACGATTATGCTGATATCGGCCGCCCTGCGCGAGTCGTTCGGAGAAAGGGGGCTGATTGTCGGTGCGGCGATCGCAGGCCTTGCCGATACTCACGCGGCTGCCGTTTCTGCTGCTTCACTCGTTGCCTCCGGGAAGATGTCCCCAAGTGACGCGATTATGCCGGTCCTGGCTGCCCTGTCGACGAATACAATCAGCAAGATCGCCGTCGCATCGACACATGGCAGCCGCGATTTCTCCATTCGCGTGGTTTCCGGATTGATCCTTCTGATTGTGTCTGCATGGGCGGGAGCGTTCGCCGCCGGATTCGTCGAACTCTAGCGCTTCTGTCGTTTTTTTTGCTCGACGACGAGCACAACGCTCGCAGGGCATCGCCTCGATATGAACTGCGCTCACCTCAACGAGCGGGACCGAATAATACGCCGATGTGGCTCAAAAGACCAAGCAGCTGCGCTGCCGGGGGCGAGCGGACCATCGACAATTCGACCGGATTTCAATCGAGCGCGCAATGAAACCCGCGGGGGAAAATGATCTTTTGACCCAGATCAACGCCGGATTGGACAGGCAAAATTATCATTCTCATGAGGTAAACGCGATGAACGGCACGGCAAATGGCGACTATGGCCCCGTTGCGAAAACGCTGCATTGGATAACGGTTCTTCTCGTTATCGTGGCTTGGACGCTGGGAATGTTCGGCGATGAGTTTTCCGAGGGGTCTGCTCGGGATTCCGGATTGCTGTTTCATATCTGGATCGGACTGACCATTCTGGTGATCGCGTTGGTACGCATACCGTGGCGCGTTGCAAATCCACCGCCGAAAGTTCTTTCTACCGAGTTCGGAAAATGGCTGGTCGAGTGGACCGATCCGGCATCGCGCGTAGTACACTATGTTCTCTATGGACTGTTGGTGCTTGTGCCCTTCTTCGGCATCGTGCTTCAGTTCGCGCGCGGTCATGCGCTGCCGCTCTTCGGCGTTGCGGCAATTCCATCGCCCTGGCTTGCTGACAAGACGTTTGCGCACAACGTCAAGGAAGTGCATGAAGTTCTGGCCAATCTTCTCGTTATCCTGGCCGCCTTCCATATGATGGCAGCGCTCGTGCATCATATTGTTTTTGGTGACAGCACCTTACGACGCATGCTCCCGCGCCTCGGCAAGTGATGGAGGTTGAGGGATTCCAACGTCCGCGCCAGGGCCTGTATCATCGATCGCGCTGCAGCAGGGCTGTATCAAGGTGAAAGCCCTCACCATGGGCCGCTAGGTGTTCGTTTATCTGCGCAGAAGCGCTGCGGTCCCGACGAGGCCAAGGGCCGTAAAAGCAGCGCTCGCGATAAATGTGGCATAAGGCCCAACCAGTTCCCAAAGCATCCCAGCCGTCAGACTTGCAAGCAAGAGCGATAATCCGCTGATAAAGTTGAAGACGCCGAACGCTGTCGCGCGCAGTCGTTGCGGCGCTTCATCGGCGACGAGTGCCGCGAGCAGCCCTTGTGTCATACCCATATGGAGGCCCCACATGGCGACGCCGACCATGACGGTCGTGAGATCGGACGCAACGGCGAGGACGATGTCAGCGGCAATGAGGACGGCGAAGCCGATAACGAGCAGCGGCTTGCGCTCGACGCGATCTGACAGGGCACCAAGGGGATAGGCGGAAAGCGCGTACACGATATTCATCACGACCAGCACGAGCGGCGCCCACGCGGGAGCGAGGCCAGCCGTCTGCGCTCGCAAGATGAGGAACGCTTCGCTGAAGCGCGCCAATGTCAGCACGGCCCCGATACCCACCACGATCCAGTACGCAGCGCCGGTGGCCTTGAGGTCTGCAATTCTCAGCGGTGTTTGTAGCGGCGGCGCTTCGTGCTCCGGCTCACGCACGCCGAAAACCAGCACAAGCACGGCGAGAATACCGGGAATCAAGGCAAGCCAGAATACCAACCGAAAATTGTCGTGCAGTTGGGCCATGAGCAAGATCGCGATCAACGGCCCGGCGAATGCGCCTATCGTGTCGAGGGTCTGCCTCAGGCCATAAGCGGCGCCCCGCAGTCGTGAGGGCACCATTTCCCCTATCATGGCGTCGCGCGGCGCCCCGCGAATACCCTTGCCGACACGATCTGAAAACCGCGCTCCCAGCACGACCGACGAATTGGGGGCGAGCGCAAAGAGTGGCTTTGAAAGTGCACTCAGCCCGTATCCAACAATCGTGAGCGCCTTTCGCTTTTTAAGCTTGTCGCTGATCCAGCCCGAGAAAAGCTTCGAGATTGATGCGGTTGCTTCACCTATGCCTTCGATAAGCCCGATCATTTCCGCACTGGCGCCCATTACGGCGGTCAGAAAGACCGGCAGCAAGCCATGGATCATCTCGGACGAGATATCCATGAACATGCTGACGAGACCGAGAGCCCAGATGCCGGCGGGCAGCCGGCCCGACGATGGCGACGCTGGCGCTGTTCCTTCAGTCACATTATACGATCCGTTGCTCCTGGTCGAAGGGCGTTCGCACGATGTGGCCGCACGCAACCGCCATTCGCAACGCTAGTGTAGACGCCTCCTGCGGTCAAACGTATCAGGATGCTGAATTCGATGTGGGCTCGGCTCGTGATCATCACCATGCGACGCGCAGAATGACCGGATCGGCCGCGAAATACGAAACCGCCTCCTGCATTTCGTCAATCGCGGTTTCCCATCTTGACCTGCATCAATCCGAACCTGCCGCGGATGCCGCCTGCTAGCGCCAGGAACTTGCAAGGCCTACCAGCCAAGGAAATCGTCATGCCAGCCACGCCGCACGTTGAGAAGCACTTTACGGCATCAGAATCTGTGCGTGATGTGGTCATCGGCATGGCCGATGGCCTTACCGTGCCGTTCGCGTTGGCGGCAGGGCTTTCGGCAGCGGTCGTCAGTACGGACGTCATCGTCACGGCCGGACTTGCCGAAGTCGTCGCCGGTGCGATTGCCATGGGGCTTGGCGGCTATCTGGCCGCGCGAACAGACGCAGAGCACTACGCCGCTGAAGAGCGCCGGGAGAATGAAGAGATCGATCATTTGCATGAAAAGGAGATTGCAGAGGTCGAGACGATCTTCCGGGATTATGGCCTGCAGGGCAGAGCGTTGGAGGACGTGGTGAACTCAATCGCGTCCGACCGGAAACGCTGGGTCGACTTCATGATGCGCTTCGAGCTGGGACTCGAGCGCCCTGATCCGAAACGCGCCCCGATCAGCGCCGCCACGATTGGAGGGTCGTATATCGTCGGCGGACTGATTCCGCTGGTCCCCTATATGCTGGCCCATCAGATCACCACGGCCCTGCAGATTTCCGTGGCGTCAACCGGGGTTGCGCTGCTCTGTTTCGGCGCCATCAAGGGCCATTTCACCGGCATGAACAAGATGAAGGCCGCCCTCCAGACCCTCCTTGTCGGCGGGCTGGCGGCAGGGGCGGCCTATTGGCTCGCCCATTTGTTCGGTTAGTTCGATTTTGCGGGCCGAGCGTTGACCCTCATCAATGTCGACAAGACCGAGCCACGTGACAAGAGAGCGTTCGAGCAAGGAGAATTGGTATGTCCAAGAGCACCGCAATAGCTATCTGCTTGATAATTTCCGCCGTCACTCCGGCCCTTTCTCAAAGTGGCCCGGTCGCCACGCAATGCGCAAAGGACATCGAGACCTACTGCGCGGGTAAGGGACACGGCTCCGGCCAGACCAGAGCCTGTCTGCAAGCAAATCGGGACAAGGTCTCTGCCGAATGTCGGCAGGCGCTGGATACCACCGGTCCTGGGTCGGGGCGAGGGCGCATGAAGTAAAAAACTGCCGCAAGGTGCCTCTAATCCAGAGGTACATCGAAGACGTCGGCTTTGCACCGGGGCAGTGGCTCTGCTACCGGTGCTCACCGATCGGACATCTGCCGCCGTGATGCGATGACCGGTCGGCGGATATGACTTGCTCTCCGTTAGGTGCCTTCAGCCTATTTTTTTAGGTTTATCTCGACATCCGCATACAGGTTTGCGCCGAGAGCGAGCGGCATGAGTTGGCCCTTGAATGTGCCTTCGCCTGTTGCCCCCTCGAAACGTCCAGTGCCGCGCAATACGACAACCTGCGTCGCCGGGAAGAGTGTCGCCGCTTCTTCCATTTTGGTCGATCCGGCCACTTTAAACCAAAGAGCCGAACCGTCGCTGAGGCTTATGTTGCAATAAGCGACATACGCGCCGACGCCGTTGATATAGTCATTGGTCGCGGCGTATTGTGAGGCGCCGACAGATCCGTCAGGAAATATTGCTACACCGCTCCGCCGATTTAAGCGCAGCAAGTGCCCCTCCCTGTCGCCAACTTCAAGGGATTGGAGAGAGCTGGAATTGGTAACAAAGTGAAAGCTCAGAACCTCGTCCGCCCGGACAGGTCCAAGGGACGAGAGGACGAAGGCGGCAATTGCGGCCAGGCCTGAAACACGACGCTGATTCATAGCACGATCTGCCTATATGAAAACGAGGTTCCCGATTCCAACTCGATGATTATTGCGGCCGATCAGGCCGCAGCAGATTGATCTGGATCAGGGCTCAAGGCAATTCTGCCGGCGCAAAAGGAGCACTCCGCTCACTGGAATGGGGTCGATCCCGCAGGTCCGCCCCCGCGGATTTTTGTCTGCGCCGTTCGGCCCTTCAATGCGTTATGTTCTTTCAGCTACTGAAGAGTGAGGCGCCGATGTCTCAAAATGGAATAGCAGCGTACTTGGCGGCGCTCCTGATGGGCTTGTCGTTTTGCGCAGGCGCGGCTCCTCCATCGTCGGCGCGCGCTTATGCCCAGTTGGAGACGCCAGTGGAGCATGACAGGGCCGCGTTGAGCGCCGACGAACGCAGGAGGCTCAGGGAGGAACTGACAAGGGCGCGGGATCGTCAGAACGATCGGGTCAAAGCCAAGGAATCGGCGCCGGCGGCAAGGCCGAAGAAGCGCTGAAAAGCTTTTCGCTCCGCTCAGTCATTGCCAGCCGAGCCAATGAACCACCACCGAAATGCTCAGCGCCCACATCGCGAGACTGATGATTCCTCCAATGAGGCAACCTTGATAAAATCGCATCGGCAGCGTGGCCTTTAGCGATGGCCTACGCCGTCGTGGGAAATGCGTTCCTGCGCTGCTGCAAGGCTGGGTTGTTGCAATTGAGGACGGGCAGTCCGCGTCGCTCCCCGCAGGCTTTTCAGCCCGCTTTGGCAGCGTTACTCACGCAAAAGAAGCGTGTTGCTGCGGGTCTTGCCCGTTTGGCGGTAGCCGCGTGCAATCATGTCATCGATGCAATCGTGCTGCCATTCCGCGCGCGACAGGTGCTCGATCACAACGGCCCGCGGCCACAGCGTCTCCGGAGCCTGCGCAAAGAAGCCGGTGAGGACGCGGTCCTCAAAGCCTTCCACGTCGATCTTCAGCGCGTTCACCTTGCTCGCGCCGGCATCGCTCAGGATCTGCTGCAGCGTCAGCGCCGGAACTCGGATCGCGCGGCTTGAAGGTTGACCATTGACGATATGGCTCGCGCCGAGGTTATCACCATCGGTCTCGATCAGGAGGTCGCCATTGGATGGTCCGGCGGCGGCGGCGATCAGTTTCACCTGGGTGAAACGGGAAGCGGCACGGTTGAAGGCGAGGCGGGCATACGCCACGGGATGCGGCTCGACGGCGATCACCGTTCCGCTGCTGCCGACTTTCCCGGCGAGGGCCAGCGCATAGGTGCCGACGTTGGCGCCGATGTCGACGAACACGCCGCCCGCGGGCGTATGCGCGCGTAGAAAGGAAAGCTCTTCCAGATTGTAGTCCGGGTTAAACAGCGCGCCGCGCTCGGTGGCGCTCGCCAGATGGTAAAAGCGAAACGAGGCGCCTTGATACTGCACGTCCACTGGTCCAGCCCGCATGAGGCTGACCAGCCGTGACATCCACGGCCGGAATGCGCCGCGTTTGAGGCCCGAGCGATGCGCCAGACGGATGATCGCCGCCTGCGCCGGATTCGGCGTCAGCGTGCCGAAGGGTGCTGTGGAAGTATCGTTGTCAGGTCTCACACCAGAGCTCCAATTCCGAAGTTCGCAACATATCGCGGTAACCTCTGACACGAACTTCCAAATCAAAGGGGCTCTGGCAACTTATTAATTCTAGTGAGGCTTTGACTTTGATGTCGCTTCGAAGGGCGCTGAGAAACTGAAAGGAAAGTCAGAGGCGCTTCACTAGGCTCACTGCATCCAGTGCGACGGCTGAAGCAGCCGCTTGAACCTCGAGGTGAAGCCGTGGCGGCTCTGCTCGCGGTCGACGACGGATTGGTCGGTGACCCAGTTCAGCTGGATGGCGCGGCGCTTGCCCTCGAACGGGTGATGGCCGTGCCATGAATTGTCGGAGCGCTTGAAGATCAAGAGTGTTCCGCCGCTCGGTTCGACCTCGGTGACATAGTTTTCGAGGTCGGAGCCATTACGCAACAACCGCAGGCGGCCGGTCGAACTCTCCCAGGAGGCGTCGTTCATGTAGAGCAGGACAGTGATGATCTTGGTCTTGGAATCCGTATGAATCTGGCCGTCGCGTGCCCGGCAGAAGCCGCGGACGGTGTACATCGTCGGCCTGTCCGTCAGATCGACATTGAACTTTTCCTCGACGATGCTTTGGAACGCTGGTCCCAGCAGTTCGTCGATGAGTTCCTTGAAATGTCCGGCAATCTTCAGTCCGGCCGGCGGGTGGGAGCCGGGGCCTGGCACGTCGGGATAGTCGGCCACGACCTCTTTCAGCCGTTCCTGATCGACGAAATTCTTCACGATGAGATATTCGAAGGGATCACGTTCGAGGGGCGTCGAGCGAAGCACATCAAGTTTCAGCATGGTTTCTCCTGATCTGGAGCTGCCGATTCTGAAGTTCGCAAGCAATTGCGGCGACGTCTGGTGCGAGCTTCGGAATCAGAGGAGCTCCAGCAACTTGTTGTTTCCGAGGACCGGCTTCGAGTTTCTGTGTTCCTATCACGAACTTGCCGCGATACCGATAGGAACTTCAAATTCGCCGCGCTAGGCTTCGTCCGGGTGACCGGAAAAGGTCCCGCCGGTCGTGGCTTGTCGTTGCTTTCGCGACAGGCCCAGCGGCCTCTGCCCTTCGGCCCACAGGCGGTCGTAGACAGCGCGAATGCCGCGCGCCTCGGCCGCAAGCGAGAAGTTGGCGTGCACGAATTCCAGCGCAGCCCGGCCGTGCTCCTTGGCAAGCTCCGGCTTGCGAAAATAGGGCTCGATCGCAGCGACAAGAGCCTCCTTGTCACCCGCCGGCACGATGGCGCCGTTGATTCCGGGCCTGATCATTGAAGGAAAGGAGCCGGCGTCGGAGGCGACCACCGCCGTCTGCGAGGCCATCGCCTCCAGAGGCGTCAGGCCAAAGCCTTCCTGGCGAGAAGGCGCCACGAACAGAGTAAAGCGCCGATACCATACGGCGATGTCCTCGACATCGCCGAGAAAAACGATGCGTTCCGACAGGCCTGCATGGGTGATCTTCGACTTTAACTCGCGCTCATAGGCCAGGTTGTCGGCCGTCGTGCGGCCGGTAATGACCGCCGTCCAATCCGGATATTGCGGCAGAAGCCGCAGCATCGCATCGACGAACAGGTCAGTGCCCTTTTGGTGGCGAATTCGCCCGGTGCAGCCCACGGCATATTTGCCCGGCAGCCCGGCCGCCGCGAAGTCGTCACGGGGATCGCGGGCGGGATGGAATTTCTGGAAGTCAGTGCCATGTGGCACGATTGTATACGGCACTTCCAGGAAACTTCCCGAACGTTCGCTGGTCGTGATGACGGCGTCCATCCGCCGCAGCATCCAGCGGGTCAGCGGCTTGTGCCGGCGCTGACCGGCCGAATTGAAAATCAGGCGGAGCGGCGCGCCCAGGACGTTCTTCAGGAAAAGTCCGGCCATCATCTCGTTGTTGCGACGGCAGTGATAGATCCGGAACGGCCGATGGGCGGGCCGGCGAAACAGCTTCGGAACGTCGGACCAGCGCATGCGCGGGACCCGCTCCGGCAGATCGAAGCCGAGCGCCGCGATCTTCAAGGTTTTCGCCTGCTCCGGCACCAGTTGCACGACCGCCGTCGTGCCGCCGGATTGGCGCCAGTTGAAATTCGTCGCCACGACTTCGATTTCAGAAAAATCGTCCGTCAAACCGATGATTCCTTAGCGAAAATGGGGCTATGACCATCGCGGTCCTCGCAGCGCTCAACGCGCCGGACACAGCGATGGCAGCCGGGGTCGATTCCCGGGGCAAAAAGGATTTCATGACGCCTTCTAAGCCTTGGACTTGAGAAAAACCAAGAAAAAACATCGCGCAAAGCTGGACGGCGCGTGATTGGGGGCTGACGGGCAGGCCCGCTTGGGCCATCCCCGAGGCAAGGTGCCGGGTTCCCTGCGCCGGGTCATGCCGCCCCATCAAGCCTGCGGCGGGCGCGATCGAGGCGAGTTGCCCTGGAGTGGAAGGTCGCGCGCCGCTGTGAAATGGAGGGGGCGGAACGAAAGAACCCCGATCGCAGATCGGGGGCTTCTGAAGTTCGTCAGTAGTGCGGGTCGTACATCTGCTGCTCGATATATGCCATCATGTCGTTCGGCCGCGCGGTTGTCGCAAGACCGCGCCTATAGGCAACGTCGGCGACGGCCGCGGCAATGTGGGCCGAGACCTCGCGGATCCGCGGCAGTGACGGATAAAGGCTGCCCTGCTCGATATCCTCCTGCGTCACCAGATAGGCCAGCGTGTGGGCGGCAGCCATGAACATCTCGTCGGTCACGAGCTTCGTTCCGCTCGCAATCGCGCCGAGCCCGACGCCCGGGAAGATATAGGAATTGTTGCCCTGGCGCGGCACGAAGGTCTTGTCATCGAATTTCACCGGATCGTAAGGGCTGCCGCAGGCGAAAAGGGCGCGGCCGTCGGTGTGGCGATAGGCTTCTTCCGCCGAGCATTCCGCCTTCGAAGTCGGGTTGGAAAGCGCAAACACGATCGGCCGGTGATTGATCTCGGCCATCGCCTGAAGCACTTCCGGCGTGAAGGCGCCGCCGACTGCGGCGACACCGATGATCGCCGTCGGCTTGAGGGTGCGGATCGCAGTCAGGAAGTCTTCGACGGCTGCGTGATCGTGCGCGTAGCGCATCTTGTGCTCGGTGAGACCTGCACGGTCCTTGACGACAAGCCCGCGCGAATCCACCAGCCAGTTGCGTTTGATCGCCTCAGGCTCCGATAATCCCTCTGCCATCATCGCCGACACGATGAGATCGGCGATGCCAGTCGCCGCTTCGCCTGCACCGAGAAAAAGCACCCGCTGATCGGCCAGTTTGCCGCCATTCACGCGCAAGGCGGAGAATAGACCGGCCAGCGCGACCGCCGCCGTTCCCTGGATGTCGTCGTTGAATACCGGAATGTCATCGCGGTATTTATGCAGCAGACGGAACGCGGAGTGATTGGCAAAGTCCTCGAACTGAATCAGCACGCCGGGGAAGGCTGCGCGGGCCGCGGTGATGAATTCGTCAATGAATTCGTCGTACGCCGCGCCGCTGAGGCGCTTCTGGCGCAAGCCGATATAATAGCGGTCGTTGAGCAGATCCTGGTTGTTGGTGCCGACATCGAGCATGATGGGAAGGCAGTGCTCCGGGTGGACGCCGGCGCAAGCCGAGTAAAGCGAGAGCTTGCCGACCGGAATTCCCATGCCGTGGGCCCCGAGATCGCCTAACCCGAGGATGCGTTCGCCGTCGGTGACGACGATCAGCTTGGCGGGATAAGGCCAGTTGCCGAGCAGTTCAGCGATGCGGCCCTTGTCGGTCGCGCTAATGAACATGCCGCGCGGACGCTGGAAGATCAGTCCGTAGCGCTGGCAGGCCAAGCCGACGGTCGGCGTATAGATCAGCGGCTGGATTTCATCGATGTTGTCGCAGACCACCCGAAAGAACAGCTCTTCGTTGCGGTCGTGCAGCGAGTTGAGAGCGATATATTTCTCGAGGTCATTGGGAAGGCTGCGGAGATTGGTCAAGACGCGCGCCACCTGCTCCTCCATCGAGAGCACATGCGCGGGGAGAAAACCGCGCAGGCCAAGTACGTCCCGTTCGGCCTCAGTGAAAGCCGTCCCCTTGTTGAGCAGCGGGTCGCGCAATAGCGCGAGACCACGCGGCGAATCCGGGGCTTGCGAATTTGGCGTCGTCGCCCGAACTGGCGCGATCATGGCGTTTCCTCTCTCGTTCTCTTCTTTTCGGCTTTCGCCTTTTTTTATCGTCCCGCTTTGCAACGGGAGGCGGCCGACCGAAGAAGAAACCAAATGGCGTTCTTCTGCAATCGCTTTGCATTGACCAGAATTCACCTTTGAAAGCAACACTGGCTTAAGCAAGCGGCCGACATTAGCAAATGATGGCGGCTTGAATATTGCTTTCACGCCAAACCAGCCATGAAGGTAAATGTGGTGCCACGAACTGAATTGACTCCGGCCGAAACGATTCTATGACTTTGGTGATCATCTGCGCTGCAACAACATGCTCGATTTTGGGTCGTTGCAGCGCGAAATAAAGCAACCGGCAGGCGTGTGCGGCCTGCAGGTTGCCAGAGCTCCTTTGATTCCGAAGTTCGCATCAGAGGTTGCCCCAACGCCTTGCGAACTTCGGAATCGGAGCTCTAGTCCATGCGCGTCGTCAACGTCGCCGCCGCTCAGATGGGCCCCATTCAGCGCGCTGAGAGCCACCAAGCCGTGATCGCGCGCATGATTGCGCTGATGGACGAGGCCAAGGCGCGGGGTGCGGACCTGATCGTTTATCCGGAGCTTGCACTCACCACGTTCTTCCCGCGCTGGTACATGGAAGACCAGTCCGAGGTCGATGCCTGGTTCGAGCGCGAGATGCCGAATGCGGCAACGAGGCCGCTGTTCGCCCGCGCCGCTGAGCAT
>NZ_DAIDJE010000105.1 GCF_027451485.1 Bradyrhizobium sp. | reverse complement strand
GCCCTGAATATCCGCCTCAAGACCGACCAGCCAGTTGGTGACCTGCCAGTTGTAGCCGGCCTGGGCGCCGCCGATGAAGCCGTCGGCGTTGTTGCTGGCGCCGTTGGTTCCGATCAGCGGAGCCGGCAGCGGCAGGCCGGTCGTAAATCGGTCAATGGTCGTGGAATTATCGGCATTGCCCCAGCTGTAGCCGAGATTGCCGCCGATATAGAAGCCGGTCCAATTGAACACCGGCTCAAGAACGGGAGCCTTCGTGTAGACCGGCGCCTTGGCGGCGAGGTCGGCGGCCAGCGCGCTCGTTGCGAACAGCGAGGCCGCAGCGGAAATTCCAATCAGCAAACGCTTCATTGCAATACTCCCAATCAAATAAAAAATATTGGACGAAAGGATACAACCGCGGAGCATTCGCGTCTGTTACGGGAAAACCACAGACGCCGATAATTGGACCGCAGACGATTGTATTGAAAATTCGAGCGGAGCGCCAAGTCTTTGATTTTGAATGGAATATTTTTCAACCGGCGATTGAGTTCGGGCAGCGGCCTTTTGGCGCAGGCGTCCCAACTTCGATAACGCCGAATCGCATCTCTTCAGCTGTCGCCGCCGCCGACGCCGTAACCGGCCATCCGCGAGCGGACGTTCTCGATCTCGGCTTTCGAGAGCAAGGGCGGCGTGCCGATTTGCAGGCAGCCGTGATACTGCCGCGCCAGCGTCTCGACCTCGACCGCCAGCCACATGGCTTTGGCAAGCGAAGCGCCGACAGCGATCATCCCATGATGAGCGAGCAGGCAGGCCGAGCGACTTTCCAGCGCCGCCACTGCGTGATGCGAGAGTTCTGCCGTCCCGAAGGTCGCATAGGGCGCGCAGCGGATCGTCTCGCCGCCGGCGCAGGCGATCATGTAATGCAAGGGCGGAATCTCGCGCCCCATGATGGCAAGGATGGTGGCAAAGGGCGGATGCGCATGGACCACCGCGTTCACCTCGGGGCGTGCTTTCAGAATGTCGCGGTGAAAGCGCCATTCGCTCGACGGGCGTTGCCCTGCTTCGGGAGCGCTGTCCAGCTCCATGAACACGATCTGCTCCACCCGCATGGCATCGTAGGGCACCGACGTGGGCGTGATCAGCATGCCGCCGTCATGCCGCAGGCTGATATTGCCCGACGTGCCCTGGTTGATGCCGAGGCGGTTCATCTCCCGGCAGGCGTCGATGATCGACTGACGCTTGGTCTGCTCGCACATGTTGGACATCATCTCTTCCTTGCGAAGCTGTTGCAGCCAAAGAACAATAGTTGAATATGATCTTGCGACACAGAGCTCCGATTCCGAAGTTCGCATGATATCGCGGCGGCCTCTGATGCGAACTTCGGAATCAAAGGAGCTCTGGCAAACTATTGTTTCTAGTGCGGCTCTTGAATTTGAAGTTCCTGTGACGAACTCACGGCGAAACTGATAGGAACTTCACATTCGCCGCACCAGTCGCCTTTATAGGACCAGGTGTGCCGACCACGCGGAGGATTCATGACAGACGCCGTACTTGGCATTATCGGAGGCTCAGGCATTTACGATCTGCCGGGACTTGAAAATGCCCGCGACGAAATCGCTGCAAGTCCGTGGGGGGCGCCGTCGGCACCGTTGCGCCACGGCTGCATTGCCGGCCTGCCGATCGTGTTCCTGCCCCGGCATGACAAGGGCCATCGGCTGTCGCCGTCCGACATCAACTATCGGGCCAATATCGATGTGCTCAAGCGCGCCGGCGTCACCGACCTGATCTCACTCTCGGCCTGCGGTTCCTTCAAGCAGGAACTGCCGCCGGGGACGTTCGTCCTGATCGATCAGTTTGTCGACCGCACCTATCGGCGCGAGAGTTCGTTTTTCGGTAAGGGCTGCGTCGCGCATGTCTCGATGGCGCACCCGGTCTCGCCGCGGCTGCGGTTGCATCTGGCGGCGGCCGCGGAAGCCGAAGGCATTCCGTTTGCGCGCGGCGGCACCTATGTCTGCATCGAAGGTCCGCAATTCTCGAC
>NZ_DAIDJE010000104.1 GCF_027451485.1 Bradyrhizobium sp. | reverse complement strand
CTCCCTTCGTCACGAGCCCGGCAAAGCTCTCTCATCCTGATTGACGCTCCACTTCCATCCTGATTGCCGCGCGCCAGGTGCCGGTCGGCTTGCTGCCTGAGCTGATTGAAGCGCACCCAAGCCCTGTATCAAGGAGCCTGTAGCCTGCACCTGTGCGGCCCGTGCCTGCATCTGTGCTGCTTGTACATTTGTCTTCGCAAGATTGCGGCGCTCTTCCTCCGCGACTATGCGACTGTTCAGTTCGGCTAGTTGAAGGTCGTATTCAGCTTCGGTGATCTTTCCCTTGTCGACATTTTCGCCTCCAGCCACGCGAGCTGCGGCGGCAACAAAAACTAGATCCATGTATTGATATTGCGCCTCTTGATACGCAGCAATTATCTGCGGGTTTGAACACTCGGCAGATGCCTTGAAACCTTTAATTTCCTTTGCAAGGCGCTTCTCCCGACATTCCGCCGTCGCCGCGCGCACTTTCTCTCCGACCGCCTGCCACTTCGCTTGCGTCTCTTGTGCAGTAGGGCCTCTATAGCCGGGTGTGCCCGGCAGGCAGTCAGCCCATGGGACGCCTATGGCGCAATCCATCGGATGGTTGGGTAGACCGGGACCTACGTTTGAACAACCTTCCAAGACTGGGACGACCAGAAGCAAACACGCATAAGAGGCCATGGTGCTGAGCTTACGGATTTTGCGAACAGTCATTGCGGCAGACCCCAACCCAGTCAGCAAAATGACATCGAACAAACAAACCAGCAATAGTGCGTCGCCTGCGACACAAGTTGCAAGAGAATTGGCGGCCCGCTCGATTTGTTTTTTCGGGCTTAGATATTGCTAAATTTTCATAGGATTTCGAAAATCGAACGAAATGATAGGGAGGGTGTCTCGTGAAAGCACTTTTACTTGCTGCGGCCGCGAGCGGTGTTTTTCTATTATCTATTATGTGTGATCGGACTGTAGACGCGCAGACTGGCAACGACTTAGTGTCGACCTGCAAGATGCGAATCGAAGCGTATGACACAAATAAAAGAATGAACAACGATCAAGTTGCATACAACATGGGCATCTGCGACGGAACGCTTATTGCTCTGGGGGCCATTGGTCCGACGCTGCCTGTTGGACTTCGGTTTTGTCCGCCTACCGATGCAACCGTCCAACAGTCCCTACGTGTGGTGATTAATTATCTTGACGCCCATCCTGCGCGTCTTCACGAGCCTTTCGTCGATTTGACCATTACTGCGCTCAGAGACGTATGGCCATGCAAATAAGAGCGCGTCCTTTGGAGTTTAAGGGCGGATTTCGTTGATCGAAGGCAAATGCATAAATTTCTCTTCTCTTGCCGCTCGGTAATTAACACGATGCAAGGCACTGGGGGAACGTTCAGAGGCGACATTTCAAGAATACATGAATAAGCGAAGCTACATCGACCACCGGCTTCATGACTGCGAGCGGAACGCCACGACGGTGTCATCGTTGCTGGACGGTCGGGCGCAATAGTCAGCCCAGTTCTCCATCATCCGCTTGCGCAGGTCGAAGAAGGTCGTGCGCCTATAGGCCGCGACTACGTCGTCGCTGACCTTGTGCGCGAGCGCAGCTTCGGCGACGGGATCGTCATAGCCGTGCTCTGCCGCCCAATCGCGGAACGATGAGCGGAAGCCGTGCGGTACGATTTCACGGTCGAGTTTCGCATCGATCCAGCGCCGCTCGAGCTCATTCATCCTGTTGATCACCGCGGCCGTCGAGGCGTCGCTCAGAGGCTTGCCCTTGCTGTTGGGGAAGATGTACTCGCTATCATCCTTCGTGACTTCCATGCGATCGAGCACGGCGAGCGCCGCCTTGCTCAATGGCACTTTGTGTTCGGCATCGCTCTTCATGAGTGCAGCCGGAATGGTCCAGACTGATGTCTGCCGATCGACCTGGTCCCATTTCGCCGTTACCGCGTTGCCGGGCCTGACGGCCGTCAGTATCTGAAACTCAAGAGCTGCGGCAGCTACACCGTCGCGCTCGCGGAGCTTGCGCATGAAGTCGGGCAATTGCCGATAAGGCAGCGCCGGATGATTGCGGACCTTGCGAACCTTCGACGTGGCCGGGAGCAGGTTATCGAGGTGCCCCTTCCAGCGGGCCGGGTTTTCGCCCTTGAACTCGCCTTTCGCTTTGGCGGCATCGATGACCTGCTCGATGCGACTGCGAATGCGGCTGGCCGTTTCGGTCTTGCTCGCCCAGATCGGTTCGATGATTCTCAGGACCAGCGTCGTATCAATCGCGCCGATCGGAAGATCACGGATGGTCTTGCAGTAGTCGTTTCTGGTCGGCTTTCCCTTCTGGTCGACGCCGAGCAACGTCATCCCCCATTGATCGGCGTGCTTGGCATTTTTCCAACCGGCCCGATTGGCCTTGATGAAGCGCTTAGCAGCCGCTCCGAACGTGATCGCCTTGGCGGCCTCGATGCGGGCAGCGGCTTCCGCCTCGCGCTTGGCTTGGATCGGGTCGGCGCCATTGCGGCGGACCTTGCGAGCGTCAGTTGCCTTCTCGCGCGCTTCTTCAAGGCCCACATCGCGCAGTGACCCGAGACCATGCCAGCGCGTGCGGCCATAAAGCTTGTATCGAAACAGCCAGCTCTTGGAGCCGCCCTTCGCCACCTGGAGATACAGGCCGCCGCCGTCAGCGTGCATCCCCCGCCGAGACAAATGCTCGACCTGCTTGGCCGTCAGTTTTCCGAATCCTCGCGCCATATACCGGCACCCCGGCTACATACACTTTTACATACACTTAGGCATGAGATTTGGCGAGACGGGATGGAATTGAATGGAACGCCAAACTCCGCATAAGCAGCTGTTATTACAGCTCTTTGTGTCAGGAATTGGGGCTGGGTGAAACTTTCTGGAACGACCTTCTGGCGGAGAGAGTGGGATTCGAACCCACGGTACGGTTTCCCGCACACACGCTTTCCAAGCGTGCGCCTTAAGCCACTCGGCCATCTCTCCGAAGAGGTCCTCTCTTGAAGGTGCGCGCGGACTTTTGCAAGTGCACCCGCGCAGCGTCCACCGTCATTTCAGCAAGACATTGAAAAGATTTGGAAATTATTCCGGGAGACCATGGCGCCGCGGGGCGGGGTGACCCCGCCGGCTCTCGATATCCCCCTCCTTCTGTGGTGCGGATAAGCGAGCGTCAGGATCACGCGCGGATCCGCCGGGCGATGGCCTCGGCATTCTGACGACGGCCGGATATGCGGCCGCCGTCAGGCGCAGAACTGCGACCGCGGGAGTAGGCGAAGCCGCGGATCACCGATGCCACGGGCAGGCGGCGGCGCTCGACGCATTACCTCTTGCAATGAGGACCCTCGCGGACCGGCTTTTACTTCGCCGTCGATCCCGCAGTCAGGCGTTGACGGAGCGGAGCGGCCACAAATTCGGCGGCCTCAAAACAGGCCGCAGCGCCGCCGCCTCGCGTTCGGCCCGCGCCTTCTGCAACGCCTCGACGAAGGCCTCGAACCACTGCTGGATGGAGCCGCGACGAAGCTTGGCCATCATTGCCTCCCAGCGCATCCGCCGCTCGAGCAGCGGCATCGATAGCGCCGTTGCGATCGCTCGCGCCATGCCATCGATATCGTGAGGGTTGACCAGAAGCGCGGTGTCGAGCTCGTTGGCTGCACCCGCAAACTTCGACAACACGAGCACGCCGGGATCGGCGGGATTTTGCGCGGCGACATATTCCTTCGCCACCAGATTCATGCCGTCGTGAAGCGGCGTCACCACGCCCACCTGCGCGGTGCGGTAAAGGCCGGCCAACACGGTCTGGCTGAAACCCTTGTTGAGATAGCGGATCGGCGTCCAGTCCACCTCACCATGAAGGCCGTTGACGTCACTGACGAGTTTCGCGAGTTCGCTTTGCAGTTGGCCATAGGCCTCGATAGCCCCACGCGAGGGCGTTGCGACCTGGAGCAGCGAGGCCGTGCGCGCCAGCGACGGATGCAGAGTCCACATCTTGTCGAAGGCCTTGACGCGATTGATAAGCCCCTTGGAATAATCCAGGCGGTCGACGCCGATGGCGAGTTTTTCGCCGTTTAGGCTGCGGCGCAGCCGCGACACGTCCGGGTGTGAAATGGCCTTGGTGGCTTGGCGCGCGAATTTTTCCACATCGATGCCGATCGGAAACACCGCGAGGCGCGTCGTCCCGTGCGGAGTCGCCACCGTGCCATCCTCGATCACAAGGTCCAGGGTTGACGAGAGATAGTTCGTAAAATTTTCGCAATCACCCTCGGTCTGGAAGCCGATCAGGTCATAGGCCAGCATCGCCTCTACCAGTTCGCGGTGATGCGGAACGCCCTCCATCACGTCACGGGGCGCCCAAGGCGTATGCAGGAAGAAGCCGACCGGCTGGTCGACGCCGAGTTCGCGCAATTCCGCTCCGAGAGCAAGGAAGTGATAATCCTGGATCCAGAATGCCGTCTCGGGCTTGCGGAAGCGGAGCAGAGCCCGCGCCATGAACGCGTTGACTTCCCGGTAGGACAGATAATCGCCCTGCGAAACCCGGATCAGGTCAGCACGCGAATGCAGCGCCGGCCACAAAGCAGAATTGGCAAAGCCTTCATAGTAACCTTCATAATGCGCGGCCGGCAGGTCAAGCATCGCAAGCGCACCGGTACCGAGCGCCTCGATTTCGGCAAACGGTTCCTTCTGGACACCGTCGCGCACCCGGCCGCTGGAACCGACCCAGATCGCGCCCGATTTCTCGACGATTGGAAGCAGTGCGGCGGCCAGACCTCCCGTGATGGGTTCATTGGCATGGCCGCGCGTGATCCGATTTGAAACGACGACGAGGCTCACCGGCTCCCCTCCTGATGGTTCGCTCGTGTGTTAACAACCGTTCATCAATATGGTTCCGCGTCACTTTTCCAATGAATTGAAACCGAATTCAGGCGATGCAGCGTCGCAAATGCGTGCCTCCGCGGCCAAGATTCGTTCACGCGCCGTGGGAGCCGCGAGAACGACCGGTTCCGCGATCATCGCTACGCCAAAGCTTTGCCATCAGTGAGGCATTTCAGCCAGCTGCGGACATCGCGAGGCTCATCAAAATGGCCGGCGACGCGGGCGGCGTGACGACCAACCGAGAAAGCCAATCCGCCAAGCTCCGGCATGATCGCGAAGACCGACTCGTCGGTCACGTCATCGCCGATAAAAATGGGCCGGCGGCCGCTGAACGGCTCGTGCCTCATCACTTCACGCACGCCGCTCGCCTTGTCGAAGCCCGCCTGCTTGATCTCGCAGACGCATTTTCCGGGAAGAACCTCGATCGCTGCGCTCGGCAGATCGGCGCGGATCAGCGATACTGCCTCGTAGATCGCTCTCTCCGCATGTGGCGCAAGGCGGTAATGCAAAGCGAGCGAGTAACCCTTGTCCTCCAGCAGAATGCCGGGGCTGAGCCGGGCGATCGCGGCCAGACGGCGCTTCAGCTCCGGATCGAGCGGTGGCGCATGGGTGGCGACCGCTTCGCTCTCTGTTGAAAGCCGCATCTCTGCGCCATGGCCGCCGACGCCGGGGAATCGATCCGGCGCAAAGATCAGGTCGATATCGTTGAGGGACCGGCCGCTGACAAGCGCGAGCGCGCCTTTTGTCCGGCCGTGCAGCGCATGCAGCGTGGCCGCCAGCCCCGGCGGCACCCACACCTCGCGCGGGGTGCGCGCAAGATCGAGTAGCGTACCGTCGATGTCGAGCAAAATGGCACAGCTCTCGAGGCGCTTCGCGAGCACTTCCGTGATCAGATCGAGCGAAGCACCCTCGGCGGGCCAGGGCTCCTGGGGATCGGGTAACGCGCGGTCGGCTACATGTTCGTTCATGCCAGGCCTTCGTTCATTCTGAATACTCCACCGATGCCAGCGGTTGTGCAACAGCTTCGAGCGGCCGGCGCTCCGCCGCCACCGCGTAACGCCATCCGACTGCGGCGGCCAGCAGCATCAAGAACGCCCCGAGCAGATAACCTGTAAAGACGCTGCCGCGCGAGCCGGTATCGATCAGCGCACCGAACACCAGAGGTCCCGCGACGCCGCCAATTCCGGTGCCGACTGCATAGAAGACAGCAATTGCCAGCGCACGCACCTCCAGCGGAAAATTCTCGCTAACCGTCAGATAGGCGGCGCTGGCCGCCGGAGAAGCGCAGAAGAAGATGACCATCCATGCAATGGTCTGCGTTGTCGCATTGAGCGCGCCGATTTCAAACAAATAGCCCGAGAGCAGTAGCAGAATGCCGGAAATGCCGTAGGTGAACGCGATCATCGGACGGCGGCCCAGCGTGTCGAACAGCCGTCCGAGCACGAGCGGGCCCAGAAAATTGCCGACTGCGAAAGGAAGGATGTACCAGCCGACGCGGTCCGCTTGTATTCCATAGAAATCGATCAGCACCAGCGCGAAGGTGAAGAAAATCGCATTGTAAAAGAAGGCCTGGGCGATCATCAGCACCAGGCCGACCAGCGATCGTTTGCGGTACAGGCCGAACAACGTGTGCGCGACTTCCGACAGCGGCGTATGATCGCGCATGCGGATCCGAAGTTTCGGCGATGAGCGCAGCGGCGCCTGCCCTCCGGCTGCCGACTGATTCTGCGCATGCCCCGTGACCGAGCGCTCGATGCCGCACATGATCGCATCGGCTCGATCGGGGTGACCGTGAATGATAAGCCATCGCGGGCTCTCCGGAATCCATATCCGCATCACAAACACGGCGAGGCCGAGGCATGCTCCGGTGAAGTAGGCAATCCGCCAGCCAAGATCGACGGAGAACCAGTCCGGGTCGAGCAGCACGATCGCGCTGGTGGCGCCAAGCGCCGCGCCGATCCAGAAGCTTCCGTTAATGATAAGGTCTGTCCATCCGCGATAGCGCGCCGGGACCAGTTCCTGGATGGTCGAATTGATAGCGGTGTACTCACCGCCGATGCCGGCGCCGGTCAGGAAGCGGAACAGCGCATAGCTCGCCAGGCTCCATGACAGCGCCGTCGCCGCGGTGGCCGTGAGATAAAGCGCGAGCGTGATGAAGAACAGCTTCTTGCGGCCGATGCGATCGGTCAGCCAGCCGAAGCCGAACGCGCCAAGCACGGCACCGGCGAGGTAACAGCTGTTGGCGAATCCAACCTCGAAATTCGAGAAATGCAGAGTCGGACTTTGCTTAAGCGCCCCGGACAACGCCCCCGCCAGCGTGACTTCAAGCCCGTCAAGCACCCAGGTGATGCCGAGCGCGAGCACGACGCGCGTATGAAAGCCGCTCCAGCGCAGCGCATCTAGCCGGAAAGGAATACTGGTTTCGACAATATAAGGGTCGTCCGCCTGCGCAGGCTTGATTGCGGCGTCCAAATCGCTCTGTCGTCGCTGCAAACCCATGAGGCTGGACCGATCAGGAATTGCCTCGAAAGCAACAGGCCGTTCCGAAGCGTGCAAGGTGGCGTGGATCAGACATTCGCTCCCGGTCGGGCCGCAGAGCCTCAAGCAAAAGTCAGATCCACTCCATGAGATACTTGTCTCTGCGCGTGGTCCCTTAATTCTAGCATTTGCAAAAGTGCCTGCCGGGAGGGATGCAAATATTGGAACTGGACCACAGGTATCCTTAACGTCGATGCGGGCGAAGGGGTTCCCGGCACGCGCTTGGGAGGAACTGGCAGGGCTCCCGCGGGTTGGCGCGAAGAAATCAGAGGAATTCGACATGGCGCAACCACGTAAATCGGCGGCGGCACGCCGGCCTGCGAGCCGCCGGGGCACCAGGCCTGCGAAGAAAGCCCCAGGAAAGACCGCCGGCAAGAGATCATCCTCCAGGCGATGGTCGCAGCGCGTCACGCGGGAGAGCGATGCGCTCGACCTCAAGCGCGGTGTGTTTACCCAGCGGGATCCAAAACGGATCGCTGCCTCGCTCAAGCACTCTGCCGAGCGCAGCTCGCGCCGCAAAGCGGGCGCCTATCGCTCGGCGCTCTCGATGTTGACCTTCTACATTAACCGCGCCGGCAAGACCCTGAGCCAGGCGCAGCGCGCGCGCTTGAACCGCGCCAAGGTCGAGCTGAAGCGTCAATTCGGCAAGGAGTAGACGTCGGGCCGCCACCAGCCTCGTCAGGCGGCGCGGATATTGCTCATGAAGCGATCGAGTTCCTCGCGCAGCCGCGTGCTTTCAGAAGACAGCGATCGCGCCGCGTCCAGAACGTTGGCCGATGCTGCGCCGGTTTCCGCCGCGCCCCGGTTAACCTCCATGATATTCACGGCAGCCTCACTGGTGCCTTCCGCCACGTTCTGCACGCTGCGCGCGATTTCCTGGGTAGCCGAACTTTGCTCCTCGACGGCACTCGCTATCGCCGAGGCAATGGTGGAAATCTGCCCGATGGTCCCGCCGATTTCCTTGATCGCCGCAACCGATTCCTGAGTAGCGCCCTGCATCCCGGCGATATGGGTCGAAATCTCGTCGGTCGCCTTGGCGGTCTGGCTGGCCAGCGACTTAACTTCGGAAGCAACAACGGCAAATCCGCGCCCGGCATCACCGGCACGGGCCGCTTCAATGGTGGCGTTGAGCGCCAGAAGATTGGTCTGCTCGGCAATGGCGGTGATCAGCTTGACGACATCGCCGATTTCCTGCGCGGCGCGCGAGAGCTTGCCGATGCGGCCGTCGGTCTGCTGGGCCTGGAGCACCGCCGCCTCTGCGATGCGGTTGGACTCCTGGGCCTGCCTTCCGATCTCGTCGACGGAGGAGGAGAGTTCCTCGGTCGCCGCTGCAACCGATTGCATGTTGCTGGAGGCCTGCTCGGATGCGCCGGCCACCTGCCCCGACAGATCCTGGGTGGTCTCCGCCGTTCGCGTCAACGTTCCCGCGGACGCCTCGAGCTGCACGGCCGAAGCCGACACATTGGCGACGATGCTGCCGACCGCTGCCTCGAACTCATCGGCAAAGCGGATCAGCTCGGCCCGGCGGCCGGCAGCCGCGGCCTTGTTCTGCTCGTCGAGCGCCGCCGCATCGCGTTCGGCCTTCGCGATCGCCTGCACCTTGAACTCCTCGACGGCCGCAGCCATCTCGCCGAGTTCGTCCCGGCGGCCGAGTCCCGGCAGCACGACATCGAAATTGCCGCCGGCAAGCTCGCGCATCGCCTTGCACATCGCAATCATCGGCCGCGACATGCCCGATCCCAAAAGCAGCGCCAGCACCCCGCCCAACAGGAAGCCGCCGAAAGCCAGCAAGACGATGAGGCGCTGGGTCTCGCTGATGATCGCGCCGGATTCGGAATCCAGCCGCTGCTGTTCGGCGAGCAGTTCAGCCTTCATCGCGTTCGAGGCTTTCATGATGGCAACCGTGGAGTCCGCCATCTCGATCGAGAGCTCGTCAAGCTCCTTGGCGTTATCGACCAGCTTGGTGACCGACTTGCGATAATCTTCAAGATAGCCGGACGCGTCCTTGACGGCCTGTGCAACCTTTGGCTCGTCGGCCGGAATGGCCTTCAATGCCGCCTCGACGAACTTCAGGCGGGCCAGGGCGCCCGTGGCAATCGACTGGTCGGAATTGACGACGAAGGTGTTGACCAGCGCCGTGGCGGTCTGGAACAGCGCGGCCACCTTCTTGCTCGCCATGGTGACGGCGGCCAGCGTCGCATCGTCTTCAACCCCGCTTGGCAGGTCGTCGAGCTTGTAGCGCAGCTGATTGCCGTTCCGCATCAGCTCGTTTTGGCTGATCAGCTCGCTTTCATTCTTGATCTTCACGACATCGGCGAAGACCTTGGTGAAAGAGTGAAACTCCGAATGCAGGCGCGCGACCAGCTTGGTGCGCTCGTTATTCGTCGTATCCACGCTTCTCATCGCCTGATCAATGGCATTCCTGAGCGCAGCTTCCGCTGTCAGCGCGGCCTTGGCGTCGTCCGCCTTGCCGGTCACCACATAATATTTGGCCAGCGCCCGGTAGGCGATCAAATCGCGGTCGATGTTCTTGGCCTGATCCGATTCCGACACGCTCGCGCGGTAGGCGGTGACGCCGTTTGAAACGCGCTCAAACCCCAGATAAGCGACGCCCATGCTGGCCGCGGAAATCGCAAGTACGACGGCAAAGCCGAGGCTGATCTTGCCGCGAAACCGTAAGGCGGGCAGCTTTGATGGCACCAGCCTGACACGTTGCAAAAACTTCACCGCCGCTCCCCCTGCCCTACTGATACATCCCGCGGCCCCGTCAAAACGCGAACACCGGGTCGTGAGGAACCTAGAATAGAATGGATAAGAGCTCGTAAACCGCCGGAGGCCCTCAAATTGCGCGAGGGCCAGGCTGCTGGCGGCCGGTTGACGGGTATCGATGGTTTGGCGGACTATCACCGAACCCGCGGGGCCATACAGGTAATTAAAATGCTCACCATGGCGGATCATCAGACATTGACCAGCGGGGCGTCCGGCCCGCTGGCTGGCTTGCGCATCGTCGAATTTGCCGGCATCGGTCCCGGTCCGTTTGCCTGCATGATGTTGGCCGATATGGGGGCGGAGGTCGTCACACTCGACCGCCCGGGCGCGAAGAAAAACCAGAAATCGGCGGCAGCGCGTGGACGCAAGGTGGTCGAGATCGATCTCAAGAGCGAGGCGGCGATTGCCCAGGTGCTCGATCTTCTCGAACACGCCGACGCGTTGGTGGAAGGTTTCAGGCCTGGCGTGATGGAGCGGCTCGGTCTGGGTCCCGACGCGGTGCTGGCTAAAAACCCCCGGCTGGTTTACGGACGCATGACCGGATGGGGCCAGGATGGGCCATTGGCCCAGGCCGCTGGCCACGACATCAACTATATATCGGTGACCGGCGCGCTGGCCGCGATCGGACCCGCGGAGCGGCCGGTGCCGCCGCTCAACCTGGTCGGAGATTTCGGCGGCGGCGCACTTTATCTCGTGGTCGGCGTGCTCGCAGCCCTGCTTGAGGCGAAAAAATCCGGCAAGGGCCAGGTGGTGGATGCCGCGATGTGCGACGGCGCGGCCTCTCTGATGTCCATGTTTTATGACTTCGCGGCGATCGGCCGCTGGACCACCGCGCGAGAGAGCAACTTTCTCGATGGTGGGGCTCACTTCTATGGCGTCTACCAGTGCGCCTGCGGCAATTTCATCTCGATCGGTTCGATCGAGCCGCAATTTTATCAATTGCTGCGCCAACTCGCCGGGCTTTCGGATGCCGTGTTCGACGCCCAGATGGAACGCGAGGCCTGGCCTGCGCTGCGGCAGAAGCTGGCCGACGTCTTCAGGACCAGAACCCGCGCCGAATGGTGCGCCGTCATGGAAGGCACCGACGTCTGCTTCGCTCCGGTGTTGACGATCGCCGAGGCACCGGAACATCCTCACATGGCCGCCCGGAAAGCCTTCGTGAAACGCCACGGCACCACGCAGCCGGCGCCGGCGCCGCGCTTCTCGCGCACGCCGTCAGCTATCCGCGAGCCGGCGCAGGCGGATATAGCCGGTCTCGTCCGCGAGTGGCGAAGCAAGGATGCTTCTCCCCGATAAAAATCGGGCGCGTCGGCCAAGGTCCTTGTCCGGAATCGAGGTAAATCCGGCATTCGAAACTCCGGCGCGTCCTGCGATGATGCTGCGCGTCCCACGGAGAAAGACATGGCGCTGCAACTCCGGCCAAACTGCGAATACTGCGATAAGGATCTGCCGCCGCATGCGATAGACGCGCGGATTTGCAGCTATGAGTGCACGTTCTGCGCGGCCTGCGCCGAGGATAAGCTCGAGAATGTGTGCCCGAATTGCGGGGGAGGATTCGCGCCGCGGCCGATCCGCCCCGCGCGCGAATGGCGGCCTGGCGTGTCGGTCGTAAAGCAACCGCCATCGGACAAGCGTATGCATCTCGAATATGGGCACGAGGCTATCGCGGCACACGTGCAGCGGATTCGGGATATTCCGCCGGAGCAGCGATAGTCACGCGTCATCCGGGATGGTCAAGGACCAGACCCGTAATGAGTTCAAGCCGGCACAATCGTGCCTTCGACCTCGCCGAAGCCAACGCGGTAACCGTTGCCCTGGCACCAGCCGCGCATCACGAGCGAATCACCATCTTCGAGAAATGTCCGCGTGATGCCGCTGGCAAGCTCGACCGGCTCGGTGCCGTTCCAGGAAATCTCGAGCAGGCTGCCGCGCTGATCTTTCTCCGGTCCCGACATCGTGCCGGAGCCCAACAGATCGCCCACATTCATGGCGCAGCCGGAGGAAGCATGATGCAGCAATTGCTGCACCGATGACCAGTACATGTACTTGAAATTGGTGCGGCAGATGCGCGCCGGCTTGCTCATCGGCGCCGCCCGCAAGGCGACTTCCAGTTCGATGTCGTAATTGTGGGGCTGTGTTTGCTGCAAATACGGCAATGGAGCCGGATCCTGCTTCGGCCCCTGCCGGCGGAATGGCTCCAGCGCCGCTGAGGTCACAACCCATGGGCTGATCGAGGTTGCAAACGCCTTCGCCAGAAACGGACCGAGCGGAACGTACTCCCATTGCTGGATATCTCGGGCGCTCCAGTCGTTCAGCAGAACAAAGCCGAAGATCATCTGTTCTGCCAGCGCTTCCGTCAGCGTCTCGCCCATCGGCGACGGCTGACCGATCACCGCCCCCATTTCGAGCTCGAAATCGAGCCGCCTGCAGGCGCCGAAGCTGGGAAGGTCGGCACCCGGCGGCTTCAATTGCCCGCGCGGCCGCCGCACCTTCGTGCCGGACACCACGACGGTCGACGCCCGGCCGTTATAGCCCACCGGCATATGCAGCCAATTCGGCTGCAAGGCATTCTCCTTGCCGCGGAACATGATGCCGACATTGCTGGCATGTTCTTTTGAGGCGTAAAAATCGGTGTAGCCGGAAACGGCAATCGGCAGATGCAACCTCGCTTCCTTCATCGGTACCAGCACGCGGCGACACAATGCTTCATTGTCGCGCAGCTCACCGTTGTCGTGTCGGAGAAGCTCGCTGATCCGCGAACGCGTCGCCGCCCACACCTTCGGCCCCAGTGCCATGAAGGGATTGAGTGTATCCGCGACAAACACGCCGGGGCCGTCCTGGCCGACAGCGAGTCTGCCATCCTGCTCCAGCTCCCAGAGATCAAGCACGTAGTCGCCGATCGCAACGCCGACGCGAGGCGCGAGGCCGCGCGCAGAGAACACGCCGTAGGGCAGGTTCTGAATCGGAAAATCGGATTCGGCGTCGACCGGAATGAAGGAGCGAAGCGCGGGATCGTTGGGATGGGTCATTATCGCGTCCTCGCTATCTCGAAGGTTTCCTTGTCATTCTGGAGCCGCGGACCGGATATCCGGAACCATTTCTCCAAGATACCCGGCGCAATGGATTCCGAGGGCGATGCCGAGTCATCGCTCTGGGATGACAGAGCCCCTAAGGCTTGTTCGGATCGAACCGTTTCTCCAGACCCTTCCAGCAATCCGCATAATCGCGCTGCAGCGTCGAAGATTTCGCCGCGTGCGTGGTGACGCGCTGCGGAAATCGCGTCTCGAACATGAAGGCCATCGTGCCCGTCAGCTTGACCGGCTTCAATTCGCCGTTGCTGGCGTGATCAAAGGCCTCGCGGTCGGGACCATGCGGCAGCATCATGTTGTGCAGGCTGATGCCGCCGGGCGTGAACCCTTGAGGCTTCGCGTCATAGACCCCATAGATCAGGCCCATGAATTCAGACATGATGTTCACGTGGTACCAGGGCGGCCGGAAGGTGTCTTCAGCAACCATCCATCGCTCCGGGAAAATCACAAAATCGATGTTGGCCGTACCGGCCGTTTCGGACGGCGAAGTCAGCACCGTGAAGATCGACGGATCGGGATGATCGAAACTGATCGCGCCGACCGGCGAAAAGTTTCTCAAGTCGTACTTGTACGGCGCGTAATTGCCGTGCCAGGCTACCACGTCGATCGGCGAGTGCGGCAGTCTGGTCACGTAGAGCGAGCCGCCCCATTTCACGAACAATTCGGTCGGCGTGTCTTTGTCTTCATAGGCGGCGACCGGAGTGAGAAAATCCCGCGCATTGGCAAGGCAATTGGCGCCGATCGGTCCGCGCTCCGGCAACGTGAAGGCGCCGCCGTAATTTTCGCACAGATAGCCACGAGCGGGGCCGGCGGTCAGCTCGATGCGGAATTTCACGCCGCGCGGAATTACGGCGATCTCGCCGGGCTCCACGTCAATTCGCCCGAATTCGGTCACGAAGCGCAGGTCGCCTTGCTGCGGAACGAACAGCATCTCGCCATCGGCGTTGTAGAAGTTCTGGTCGACCATGGATTTGGTGATCAGGAAAACATGCGCCGCCATGCCCGCCTGCGTCCCGGCATCGCCCGCGGTCGTCATTGTCTGCACGCCTTGCAGGAAGGTCATCTCGGCTTTCGGGATCGGCACCGGATCCCAGCGCAACTGGCCGATCGCCACGTCCTGCTCGTGACACGGCGCGGTGCGCCACAGTCCGATATCGGTCTTTTCGAAACGGCCGGAATGCTTCACGGAGGGGCGAATGCGATAGAGCCAGGAACGCTCATTGCTGCCGCGCGGCGCCGTAAAGGGCGAGCCGGATAACTGCTCGGCATAGAGCCCATAGGCACAACGCTGCGGCGAATTGCGCCCGATCGGCAATGCGCCGGCCAGCGCCTCTGTTTCAAAGCTGTTGCCGAAGCCGGACATGTAGCCGGGCGTGATATGGGCCGGGCTGCGGCTGATCGCATCGGGAGAGGCATTGATATTCATGATCATCCTCCTTGCAGGGCGGCCCACATTTCGCGGTCGCGCTTGTCGGTCCAGATCACGGGATCGTCGATTCCGGACGCTTCGTCGAACGCGCGCGAGACGTTGAACGGCAGGCAGTGCTCGTAGATGGCAAAGCTGGAAAACTTCGGATCCATTACCTCGCGCGTCGACGCCATCGTGTCCTTGAGACTGCGTCCCCTGGCGACGGCGGCTTCCGCTGCCCCATAAAGCGTCGTGACGAAGTCGCGCGTCATCGCGATCGCTTCTCGAGCCGTCGCCAGCCCCTTCAGCGCATCGCCGCGTCCCGGCGCGATCGCCTTGGGATTGAAGGCGCGGATTTCGTTCAGCGTCGAGGGCCACTCGCGCAGATGCGCATCGCCGCAATAGCAGGCTGAGTGATATTCGATGAGGTCGCCGGAGAACATCACCTCCGCATCTGGCACCCAGGCGACGATGTCCCCCGAGGTATGCCCTGCGCCAAGTTGCATCAGGCGCACCTCGCGTTTGCCGAGATAGATCGACATGTCGCCTTCAAAGGTAAGCGTCGGCCAGGTCAGCCCGGGAATGCTTTGCGCATCCTGGAATAGCCGCGGGAAGCGGCCGTATTCGGAATCCCAATCCTGCTGGCCGCGTTCGGCAACCAGCCGCCGCGTTTCCTCCGAGGCAATGATCGCCTGTGCCTTGTAGGCCGACGCACCGAGCACGCGTACTGCGTGATAATGTGACAGCACGACATATTTGATCGGCTTGTCTGTGACGGTGCGCACACGCTCGATCACCTTGTTTGCCATCGCCGGCGTCGCCTGCGCGTCGAAGACGAGGCAGCCGTCCTCGCCGACAATGACCGCGGTGTTGGGGTCACCCTCCGCTGTAAAGGCATAAAGGTCGGACCCGATTTCGGAGAACGTGACCTTCTTCTCCGCCATATCGGTCGTAGACGCAAATCCCTTGGCCATCGCTTCAATCCTGTTGGTCATTATTGTTGTTGCTGCTGTTGCTGCTGTTGCTGTTGCCTCGCTTCCACCATCCGCCGCCTTGCCAGCTCGATCGCCTCGCGCAGCACGTCGATGTCGCCGATGTGATTGGCGAGAATGAGAACCAGCGCGGCATCGAGATCGGCGCTCGCCTCCTCGCTCAGTCCGCGATGCGCCTCAACGATCGCGCGAAACGCATCGTCCGGTCTTTCAAATTTCGAGCGAGTTACCAACGCCATGGCCGACTCAATTGTTGCCGGACGCGCGCAAAAGCGCAGCCTCGATGGCACTGCGCGTCGGATGACGGAAACGCGCCGCCACGTAGCCGTCCGGTCGAAGCAGATAAGCAGTTCCAGGCCGGGCATCGTAGCGCGCGGCGAGAAGGCCGGCAGCATCGGAAAGTCCCGCACTCCCGATCGGGATCATCGCGACTTCTTCTGGAAGGTCGATGGCCTCGCCGTCGGCAAATGCGACCAGCGCAAAGCCCCGACCGGCGTCCACGAAGGCGTCGGTGAGATATGAGGCCTCGCCGCCGGGCTTCGAGATGGGCGCATCCACCATCGAGGCACCGGGACGCGGGCCGCCGCGCCAGTCCTCGCAATCTGCGGTCGACAACGGGGTCTGGTAGATCGAGGGAACCGAAAGTCGTCCGCCATTGACCATTCGCTTGCCGAATTCGGTTTCCTTGGCGAGCGACAACACGACCTTGCGCAGCCTGGCTTCGCAAGGCGAATTCGGAGCCATGAAATCCGTCGAACGGGTGGATTCGCGGATATTCTCGTCCGCCGCCTGGCTACGTTCGGTGTTGTAGCTCTCCAGCAAGGTTTCCGGCGAGGTCCTGCGCAGCACGCGGTCAAGCTTCCAGCCCAGATTTTCGGCGTCCTCCAGGCCCGAATTGGCGCCGCGCGCGCCGAATGGCGAAACCTGATGGGCGGCATCGCCGGCAAAGATCACGCGGCCGTGGAGGAAACTCGCCATCCGCCGGCACTGGAACTTGTAAAGCGAGATCCATTCGAAATCGAAGTGATCGTGACCGAGCATGCGCGCGATCCGCGGCCTCACATTTTCCGGCTGCCTTTCGGCGACCGGATCGGCGTCGCGGTCAAGTTGCAGATCGATGCGCCAGACGTCGTCCGGCTGCTTGTGAAGCAAGGCCGACCTGCCGGCGTGAAACGGCGGATCGAACCAGAACCAGCGTTCGGTCGGAAACTCGGCGGTCATCTTGACGTCGGCGATCAGAAACTGATCCTCGAACACCTGACCGGCGAACTCGGCACCCACCATTTGGCGCAGCGTCGAACGTGCGCCGTCGCAGGCGACGACGTAGCTAGCGCCAATCCGGTATGGCCCCTCGGGTGTCTCGATTGAGAGGACGACGTGGTCGTTGCGCCGCTCCAATCCGACGACCTTGTTGCGCCAGCGCAAGGAGATCGCGGGCAATTCCCCGACGCGGTCGACCAGATAGGCCTCCGCATAGAACTGCTGAAGATTGATGAAGGCCGGGCGCTTATGGCCCTGCTCCGGCAACAGATCGAACTGGTAGAGTAGCGAGGCGCCGTGAAAGATTTTTCCGACCTGCCAGACCACGCCCTTGTCGACCATGCGCTGACCAACGCCAAGCCGGTCCCAGAATTCGAGCGAGCGCTTCGAGAAGCAGATCGCGCGCGACCCCTCGCCGATGCGATCCGCATCATCGAGCAACAGCACCGGCTGGCCGCGTTGCGCCAGATCGATGGCGAGCGACAGCCCCACGGGCCCCGCGCCGACCACGACCACCGGATGAATGGCGATGTCCGCGCCAAGCCGGCTCTGATCGGCATGGCGATGATAGCCGAACCGGGTCTTCGCCCTAGGTTCGTCCTGGCTGTTGCCCTGCGACATCGGCATTGGAGGCTCTGGCCAGAAGGAGCCGGCCCTGTTAAATTAGTTTCATTTGCAACTATCTTAGACCCGCCGCGGCGCCGGCGCAACCCGTGATCGGAGCCATTTTGGCCAAGGCAACCCTCGATCTGTTCCGTTTCATGCCGTTCCGCCTCAATCGCCTGGCGGCCGAGGTGAGCGCGGCCTTGTCCGTCGAGTATCGCGAACGCTACGGGCTGGACATTCCGGAATGGCGGGTGCTGGCGACGCTCGGATTTCGTGAACGCGCCTGTACCGCTCAATACATTTCCTATTGCACCCGAACGCACAAATCGACGATCAGCCGGGCCGTCACGGCGCTCATGCGGCGCAAGATCATTGAGCGCGTCGCCAACCCGGACGACCGACGCGAATTCGCGCTTCAGCTCACGCCGAGGGGTCGGCAGCTCTATGAAGAACTGATCCCGCGGCTCCTGGGCAAGGAACAGGAAATTCTCTCGTGCCTGTCGGCGGGAGAGCGCAAGGAACTCGCAGCCGCGCTCTCCAAGATCGAGCAGAGCCTTGGTCTCGCGCAGACAATTGGAGCCGCCACAAAGGCGGGTGGCTACTGAACGGCGTACAAGACGCTTGCGCCAAGTTCACTTCGCCGCGGTCACGACGATTTCCACGATGTGCGGCGGCTCCAGTTCAACGCCGATGCAAGCACGCATCGGCGGATCGGCCTTGTCCACCCATTCGTCCCAGGCCTGGTTCATCTCGCCCTTCTTCGACATATCAGTGATGTAGACGATGGCCGACAGGATTTTGCTTTTGTTCGTTCCGGACAGTGCGAGGCTTTCGTCGATCCGTGCCAGCGCTTTTTTTGTTTGTTCGTACATCGACGGAGTGACCGGGTCGGGCGCGACGGCAACGGTCAGCACGAGATCGTCATGGACTACCGCGCGGCTGCGCGTCGGCGTGAGCCCGGGAAAACGACCGATCATGGCGGACTGGCCTCCGTCGAGATGTTTTGCGATGACGGGAAAATACGCGCCGCCCGAACCGGCATCGATCGCTTCCTGCAGGATCTTTCCGGTCAACTCCGCGCCGCGAATCCTCAAACCCGCGTCCTTGGCGAGCTCCAATGCATAGGACAGATCCTTCAGCGCGTATTCGGTCGAGAACGCGCGCTCCGGGAAATTGCCCGGCACGATCGCCTTCATGCCGTGGTTGCGGAGCGCGAAACTGTCGGCTGAGCCTTTTGACAGGGTGTCGAGCAGCAATGCCGGATCGACGTCATTGCGGCGGGCGAGCGCCACCGCCTCCGACAGCGCGTTGACCGTCTGAAACAACACCATATTGTTGAGGATTTTCGTCACCTGCCCGGCCCCGGTGCCCCCGCAGAGCGTGACGTCGGTGGCAAAGCACTCGATCAGCGGCTTGAGCGCTGCAAATAGTTCCGCCGTCGCGCCGACCATCACGCTCAACGTGCCGTCCTGCGCGGCCTGACGCGTTCGCGCGATCGGCGCATCGACCCAGAACGCGCCCTTTGCCTGCACCTGGCCTGCGAACTCGCGGGTCTGGCTCACGGACGACGTACCGAGATCGACGACGATCTGGCCTTTGCGAATGTTGTTCCGGATGCCCTCGTCCTGGAACACTTGACGTACGTGCCTGGCGCTGGGCAGACATAGGAAAAGAACCTCGCATTGGCCGATGGTCTCAGCCACGGAGTTGGCAATTGCGGCTCCTTCCGCCTTCAGCCGTGCCAGCGGCTCCGGCGCAATATCGAAGGCAGTCACGCGCGCGCCGCTTTTCCTGACGAGATTGCGGCAAATCGGCTCGCCCATCACGCCGAGACCAACAAAGCCGAGATTGCTATAGCCTGCCATCGCGGGACTCTATTTTGCGAAGGAACGAGACGGCGCCCGGTGCAGCGCAAAGGCGTCGACCTTGTCGCTGGCGCGCGGATAGAGTTCGGCGACCAACGGATCATGTCCGGGGATGACGCGATCCGGATGCCCGGCCAGGCGCTCGACCGTCTCCCAGCCGGCGCACATGTCGCCGATGTTGTAGACGATCGGAAACGGATTGCGGCGGTGCAGGTTGCCGTAGAAATGCGCCGCATCGGACGCCAGCACGATCGGACCCCGCGTCGTCGCGATCCGAACCACCTGCAAACCGTCGGAATGTCCACCGACATGATGTACCGTGACGCCGGGGGCGATGCTGCCCTCACCGGCATGGAAGGTGACGCGTTCGCCGTAAACGTGCCGCACCATCAGCGTGACATGCTCGATCGAGAACGGGTGGCGCAGATGACCGAAGCACATGCAGCGCCCGGTGGCATAGCTCATCTCGCGATCCTGCAGATGAAAGCGCGCTTTCGGAAACAGGTCGAGATTGCCGGCATGATCGTAGTGCAGGTGGGTGACGATGACGTCATCGATGGTGTCGGGACGAACCCCGAAGCGCGTCAGCGCCTCTGCCGGGTTCAGCGTGAGCTTGCGGCTTCGCGCCGCCGCCTCTTCTGCATTGAAGCCGGTATCGACGAGAATGTTGCGGCCGCCACCCTGGACCAACCACACGAAATAATCGAGGTCGGATGCTGCGGTCTCATGCGGATCCGGCGTGATGTAGTTCATGTGAGGGGTGCGCGGCGACATGGTCGCGTAGCGGAGTGCGTGGACTTCGTAGGTCGTTTCCATCGTCAAGCTTCTTTTTGCGGTTGGGCCGGCTTCAGCAAGCCACCGCCAGGTCAAAAGGTCAAACCCCAGGGACTCATGACGGCCAGATGAAATTGCCGATCGGCCGCAATGTGTCATCGAGAAGAGGCACCCTGCGAACTTCCTGAGGCGAGATTGAACCATTGAAGGGCGGCACTGAAACCGAGCACGGCGGCGATGTCTGAAAAAATCGAGACCGCGGGCGATTTGGCGCCTTTGCAGACATTGACACCGCTTGGGAGCGCGGTTTGATTAATCCGATCTTCGTGGGATAAAGTTGCCGGGCGGGGGCCTGGGGTCTCACCGCTTACGCGTTGAAACTGACGCACAAATTGCCTGGACAGACGCAGAATGAGTATCCGCCCTTCTTTGCTGGCTCTTTTGAGTCTTTTGGCTCTTTTGTTCGTCCCGAACCTCGCTTCGGCTGCGGCCGCCGCCGACCGGATGGCGCTCGTCATCGGCAATGCGAAGTACCCCGACGCAGATGCGCCATTGAAAGAGCCGGTGAATGACGCGCGGAGCGTCGCCGACGAACTCAAGCGTGACGGATTCACCGTCGAGACCGGCGAGAATTTGACCAACGACGGAATGCGCAAGGCGCTGGATCGCCTGTACAGCCAGATCAAGCCGGGCAGCGTGGCGCTGATCTTCTTCAGCGGCTACGGCATCCAGTCCAACCGCCAGAGCTTCATGATTCCGGTCGATGCCCAGATCTGGACCGAGGCGGATGTGCGGCGCGACGGTTTCAGCCTCGAGACCATCCTCGGCGAAATCAACAACCGCGGCGCCCGCGTCAAGATCGCCCTGATCGATGCTTCGCGGCGAAATCCTTACGAACGACGATTTCGCAGCGCTTCGGCCGGGCTCGCGCCGGTGATCGCGCCCAATGGCTCGCTGGTGATGTATTCTGCGGCGCTCAGTTCGGTGGTATCGGACAATGGCGGCGATCACAGCCTGTTCGTTCAGGAACTGCTCAAGGAAATGCGGGTTCCGAACCTGACGGCGGAAGAGACGCTCAATCGCACCCGCCTCGGAGTCACCCGGGCTTCGCAGCGCGAACAGGTTCCGTGGATTTCGTCTTCGCTGGCGGAAGACTTCTCCTTCGTTCGAGGGGCGCACCCCGCGACTTCGTCTCCGCAACAGCAGAGCGCCGACATCTCTCCGCCCCCGCCCGCACCACGCGTGGAGACGCCCGCGCCACCGAAAACAGAAGCGCCGGCCATGCCGCAACCCGAACCTCCCGTGGCGAGGATTCCGGGCAACGAGCCGCCGCCGTCCCCCTCGCTCGCCGATGATCCCGTCATCAAGGGCCTGAATCAGAAGCTTGCGGAAAACCCGGATGACGTCAGCAGCCTCTACAGGCGCGGTCAGGTCTATGCCAGCAAGGGGGCGTATGACCTCGCGATCCGGGACTTCAGCGATACCATCCGCCTCCATTCCCGGGACGTCGAAGCCTACAACAACCGATGCTGGGTGCGAGCTGTGATCGGAGATTTGCAACCCGCACTGAGGGACTGCAACGAAGCACTTCGGCTGCGCCCGAACTTTGTCGATGCCCTCGACAGCCGCGGGCTCGTCAACCTGAAAAGTGGATTGAACAAGAACGCGATCGCCGATTTCGATGCGGCGCTGCGCATCAATCCGCGGCTGACCTCGTCGCTATATGGGCGCGGCCTGGCGCGCCAGCGTAGCGGCGCTGTTTCGGATGGCGAGGTCGATATCAACAACGCGAAGGCCATGGACCCGAATATTGTCAAGGAATTCGCTAGCTATGGCGTAAACTGACATCCGACGCCTTTCCATAAGGCTCCCGCAGACGGAGCCGCCTGATTTACGAACGCGCCCTAAGGAGGATCGGCGATGTCGAGGCATCCCGCAAAGATTGTCTTTGTTGCTGCTGTTTCGCTCCTCGCCATTGGCGCCGCACTCTCTCTCGGCGCCGCCAACGCCGAGGACGTCACCGAAGACCAGGTCCTCAAGGCCCTGACGCCGCAGAAAAAGCCGCTCACCCGCAGCCTCTCGATGGTCCCTCCGGCACAGAGTGATCCGGCTTCCGAGGCCGAAGGCAAGCTGATGCAATCGCTGCGTAATCGGTCGACGCGCTCGCTGTCGATGGAGGAACGTGAGCAGATCGCCGCGATCGTGAAAAGCAAGCCAAACATCGATCTGGAGATCAATTTCGACTACAATTCCGACCGGATCAGCGCGAGGTCACTGCGCTCGGTGCAGGCGCTGGGGCGGGCGCTCGCCAATCCCGAGCTGAAGGGGTCGATCTTCATCGTTGCCGGTCACACCGACGCCGCCGGCGGCGAGGAATACAATCTGAACCTTTCGGAACGCCGGGCAGACTCGATCAAGCACTACCTGGTCGAGACCTCCGGCATCCCGGCCGCCGATCTCATCACCGTCGGCTATGGCAAGACCAAATTGAAGGATCCCGCGCATCCGCTGTCCGAGGTGAACCGCCGGGTGCAAGTCGTCAACACGGAAAACAAGACCACCGCCTCGAAGTGAGTTGACGTTTGTCCGCCCGACCAAGGAGCGCCGAGCCCGGCAATGAACCCTTCCAAGTACGTCAAGCCTGCGCTGGCGGTTTTATTTTTCACGTTTCTCGCGGCCGGCTGGTACTGGTTCGAGCATCGCCGGCATGGCGAACCCAAGGCGTCGGCCGGCAACGCGCTGGTCGTCGTCACCAGATCAGCCAACGCCTGCTTTTCGGACCTGGTGCGGGTGACTGGATTTGTGGTGCCGCGCCGCGAGGCCGTGGCCGGAGTCGAACAGGAGGGGTCGAGGGTCGTGGAGGTGTTCGTCCGCGAAGGCGAGACCGTGGCCGATAACCAGGAGTTGGCGCGCCTTACCGCGCCGCTGGGGACGAATCGCAGCCCGATTTCGCTGCGCGCGCCCGCCGCCGGCCTCGTCACCCAGGTCAACACCATGGCCGGTGCGCCCGCCTCGCCGCAGGCCGGACCGATGTTCCGCATTGCCGTCAACAACGAGATCGACCTCGATGCCGAGGTACCAGCGGTTCAAATGGCAAAACTCAATCCCGGCGCGACGGCCCGGATCACCCGCGACAACGGCCCGGAAATTGTCGGCCGCATCCGCCTGGTATTGCCAAAAATCGACCGCAACACCCAGCTCGGCCATGTCCGGATCACGCTCAACGGCAGTTCCGATATCAAGATCGGCATGTTTGCGAAGGCGAGCATCGATGCCAAGCGCAGCTGCGGCGTCGCAGTTCCACGAACCGCCATCGACCACCTGACGGTTCAGGTGGTTAAAGGCAACACCATCGAAACACGAAAGGTAAAGGTAGGCCTCGTCTCCGCTACCTCGATCGAAATCCTCGAAGGCCTCGAGGTCGGTGAAATCGTCGTGGCCGACGCCGGCTCGTCGCTGCATGATGGCGACCAGATCAAGACGGTGTTCTCCGACGCCCACGACCGGACGCAGGTACGCTGATGGCTCTCAATATCTCGGCATGGTCGATCCGCCACCCGCTGCCTTCTGCCGTGTTTTCGATCATTCTCCTGGTGTTGGGCTGGGTCAGCTTCACCAAACTGGCGGTGACCCGGCTGCCGAGCGCCGATATCCCGGTGATTTCGGTTACTGTGTCGCAGTTCGGGGCCGCCCCTGCCGAACTTGAAGCCCAGGTCACCAAGACGATTGAAGACGGCGTCTCGGGCGTCGAGGGCGTACGGCACATCTCGTCGTCGATCACCGACGGCCTGTCGGTGACGACGATCCAGTTCGCGCTGGAAACCAACACCGACCGCGCGCTCAACGATGTCAAGGATGCGGTGACGCGCGTGCGCGCCAACCTGCCTCAGAACGTCAATGAGCCGCTGATCCAGCGCGTCGATGTCATCGGGTTGCCAATCGTCACTTACGCCGCGATTTCCCCCGGCAAGACGCCGGAGCAACTGTCCTACTTCGTTGACGACGTGGTCAAACGCGCACTGCAGGGCGTGCGCAACGTCGCCCAGGTCGAGCGCATCGGCGGTGTCGAGCGCGAGATTCTCGTCTCGCTCGATCCCGATCGCTTGCAGGCCGCAGGCCTGACCGCGGTCGATGTCTCCCGCCGCCTGCGCGGCACCAACGTCGATCTCGCCGGTGGCCGGGCCGAGATCGGAAAAAATGATCAGGCGATCCGCACGCTCGCCGGCGCAAAGACGCTCAATGAACTCGCCGGAACCATGATCAGCCTGCCGGGCGGCGGCGAAGTCCGCCTCGACGATCTTGGGACGGTGACCGACACCATCGCGGACCGGCGGACGTTTGCGCGGTTCAACGGCGAGCCGGTGGTAGCGCTCGGCATCAAGCGCTCCAAAGGCGCCAGCGACGTCGTGGTCGCGGCCGCCGTGCAGAAGCGCATCGATGAGCTTAAAATCGCCCACCCCGAAGTCGATCTCAAGCTGATCGACACGTCGGTCCGATACACCAAGGGCAATTACGAGGCGGCCATCTCGACCCTGTTCGAGGGCGCGATCCTGGCCGTCGTCATCGTGCTTTTGTTCCTGCGCGACATCCGCGCCACCATCATCGCCGCGATTTCGCTGCCGCTGTCGATCTTCCCGGCTTTCTGGGCGATGGATATTCTCGGCTTTTCCCTCAACCTCGTCAGCTTCCTCGCCATCACGCTCTCGACCGGCATTCTTGTCGATGACGCCATCGTCGAGATCGAGAACATCGTGCGGCACATGCGGATGGGCAAATCGCCCTATCGCGCGGCGCTCGAGGCCGCCGACGAGATCGGCCTTGCCGTGATTGCGATCTCGCTCACCATCATCGCGATATTTGCGCCCGCCAGTTTCATGTCTGGTATCGCCGGACAATTTTTCAAGCAATTCGGCATCACGGTTTCGGTGCAGGTGTTCTTCTCCCTGCTCGCTGCTCGCTTCGTAACGCCGGTATTGGCCGCCTATTTCCTCAAGGACCATCCGCACGAGATTCCGCCGCCCGGCCGGGTGCTCCAGACTTATACGAAGCTCGTGACTTGGTCGGTAAAGCACTACTTCATCACGGTGCTGATCGGATTTGGAATTTTTGCCGCCTCGATCTGGAGCATCACGCTGTTGCCGCAGGGCTTCCTTCCGGCGCAGGACACCGCGCGCTCGCTGCTCGCGATCGAGCTGCCACCCGGCTCGCAACTTGCCTATACCGAGAAGGTCACCGAGCAGATCGTGTCGCGCTTGCGCAAGCGCCCGGAAGTACGAAGCGTGTTCGTCGATGGTGGCCGGATTCCGCCCGGCACGTTCGAAGTCCGCCGCGCAGCGTTGATCATCAACTACACGCCCAAGACCGAACGCAAGATCACCCAGCGCGAGCTCGAGCTGTCGATCGGCAGGGAGCTTGAAAGCGTTCCCGATATCCGCTTCTGGTTCCTCGACGAAAACGGCTTGCGCGCGGTCTCGCTCGTCGTCACCGGCGCCGAGAGCAACATCGTCAACAACGTGGCGAGCGAGCTCGCCAACCAGATGAAACGGATTCCGCTGATCGCGAACGTCATCTCCGAAACGGCGCTCGATCGGCCCGAGCTGCGTATCCGGCCGCGCGCCGATCTTGCCGCCCGGCTCGGCGTCTCCACCGAGAGCCTATCGGAGACCATTCGCGTCGCCACCATTGGCGATGTCGGTCCGGCGCTTGCCAAGTTCGACGCCGGCGACCGCCAGGTGCCGATCCGCGTCCAGCTTGAGGATGCGGCGCGCGGCGACTTGCAGACGCTGGAGCAGTTGCGGGTGCCGATCGGCGGCGGACACGGCGGTGTGCCGCTGTCGGTGGTCGCCGACGTCAAACTGGGCCAGGGGCCGACCAGCATCAACCGTTACGACCGCGAACGGCAGGCCACGGTCGCAGCCGATCTGGTCGGCACGGCGGCGCTCGGAACTGCGACCAAGAGGATCTACGAGCTGCCGGTCATGAAGACCCTGCCAAAGGGGGTGAAGGTCAGCCCCTCCGGCGATGCCGAAAGCCTCAAGGAACTGTCCGAGAACTTTGCCTCCGCCATCACCGCCGGCCTGATGATGGTCTACGCGGTGCTGGTGCTGCTGTTCGGCACGTTCCTGCAACCGATCACGATCCTGTTCTCGCTGCCGCTTTCGATCGGCGGCGCGATCGCCGCGCTGCTCATTACCGGCAAGCAGCTCACGACGCCGGTCTGGATCGGCATCATGATGCTGATGGGCATTGTCACCAAGAATGCGATCATGCTGGTGGAATTCGCGGTGGAATCCGTTCGCGAGGGCAAGGCGCGGGAAGACGCCATCATCGATGCCGGCATGAAGCGCGCCCGGCCGATCGTGATGACCACGATCGCGATGGCCGCCGGCATGATCCCGTCCGCGCTGGCATTCGGCGCCGGCGGCGAGTTCCGCTCGCCAATGGCGCTTGCCGTGATCGGCGGCCTGATCTTTTCGACCATCCTGTCGCTGGTCTTCGTGCCGGCCATGTTCATGGTGATGGACGATGTCGGCAAGCTGATCTGGCGCTTCGCCAGCAGGCTGATCACGTCGGGCGACCGTCTCGACGGCGACCACGGCCCCACGCCGGCCGGAGATCGCAAGCCGCACGCCGTTGTCCATTCGCCGGCAGCCGAGTGAGCCGACGAAGCCCGGCTGCTCGTTCGCGCGGCGGCGCCGTGAGACCGGACTGTGTTACAAGCCACATATCCGGCCGCGGCCGGCATTTATTTTGGCGGCTTTGAAGCGCATTCCTGTTCCAGGTGGGCTTGGGAAACAGGCTGCGCGGCCCCAAGTTCTGGCTGTGGATGATCCGGAAGACCGACATGAAAGCCTTGAGAATCGCAGGCGGCGTTGTTGTGGGCATTGTCGTTGTGGCGGCATTGCTCCTGACCATCGGAATACCCGCCGGCTTTTTGGCCTCCACCATCGAGCGGCGGGTCGAGCACGAAACCGGCTACCGCCTGGCAATCAAGGGGGCGACCAGGATCGCCCTGTGGCCGTCGCCCAGCATCACCATGAGCGAGGTGACCTTGCAGGTGCCAACGGATGGAGACACCGGCAACCGGCTGACGATTGGCAGCATCCGGGCCGACATGACGGTTGCCGGCCTGTGGTCGGGCCGGCCTGATATCACTGAGCTTGTGATCAATCGCCCGGCCGTCCGCATTCCGCTGCACCGAGAACGGCGGCCGGTTGCAAAAGCGACCGCCACGCCCGCGCCCGCCTCCGGCACGGCCAATGCGCGCGATGCGACCATCAGGCGCATCACCGTGTCGGACGCCACCGTCACGCTTTTCAATACCCATGATCACGTAGAAGATCACATCGCGGGCATCAGCGTTCGCGCCGCCGTCGGCGCGGACCGCCATCTTAGCCTTGACGGCAACGCACGCGCCGGCAGCCATCCGCTGACATTCAATCTCACTTCCCCGCTGCCCGACTCCTCGCAGCCAGGACAGGCCATCCCGGTACAGCTCTCGCTCGATGCGCCGGACCTGCTGCAGGCGCCCGTGTCGGGCAAGGCCGAGGTCCGCATCAGCGGCAGCACGCTCCGCATCAACAATCTCTCCGGGGCGATCGGCACCGGCACTTTCGACGGCTGGGCCTTGGTCGATTTCGCCGACAAGCCGCTTCTCAAACTCGACCTCGATTGCCGCCGCCTCGCTATCGCGGCCACCGCAGCGCAGGCCAAGCCAGACGACGCTTCGGCTGCCTGGAGCAACGATCGCTTTGAACTGATCGGGCTCAACTACGTCGATGGCCAGCTGCGTCTGTCGGCAGACGAGTTCAACATCGGCAGTGCGCACTTTGCACCCGCGGCGATCGAGGCTTCGCTCCAAAGCGGCAAGCTCAACGGCAGGCTGTCGAATGTCGGCGCCTATGGCGGCAAGGCGAATGGCACCGTCGAGATCGACGTCTCGCCCGATATGCCGGTCTATACGATCCGCGGCGATCTTGACGGCGTTCGCGCGCTTCCGCTCTTGAGCAGTACGGCCGGCTTCGACAAGCTCGACGGCAAGCTGCAAGCGACAATCGACGTTCGTTCCCAGGGCCAAAGCCAGCAGGCGCTGATGTCGAATCTTTCCGGCACGGTAATCGCCAATTTCAGCGACGGCGCCATCCGCGGGCTGAATGTCGCGCAGATGATCCGTTCGCTGACCTCGGGCACGCTGTCGGGCTGGCAGGAAGGTCAGGGTAAGATCACCGACCTGAGCCAGCTTTCGGCATCGTTCCGCATCGACAAAGGTCAGGGGAAAACGGCCGACATCAACCTGATCGGTCCCCTGGTGAAGGTGACCGGCGGCGGGACGGTCGATCTCGGCGCGCAAACGCTGGCGTTGCATGTCGAGCCGAAGCTGGCGATGACCACCGAAGGGCAGGGCCGCAAATCGGATCAGGTGGCGTTCGGCATTCCCGTCGTCGTCGATGGGCCGTGGACGAACCCTCGCATCTATCCCGACATCAGCGGCATTCTCGACGATCCGGATGCGGCCTATGCCAGGCTCAAGCAGTTGGGCAAGGGCCTGTTCGCACCGGGCGAACCGGGCAGCGACAACACAGCCGGCGACAATAGCCTCGACAGTCTCGGCGCGGCCATCGGCAACCTGATCGAGCAGGGGCTGAAAGCCAGCGAGGGGCGCAACGGCACTCCGAACAATCCGTCGGCGCCGGACCAGAATGACCCGGCCAAGCCGGACCAGAACAGCCGGCCGATGAACGACATCATGCGCCAGTTGTTCGGCCGGTAGGCCGTCCAATGGTCGGGGCGGTCACGCGTTGGCAGCACGAGGCAGAGTTGGCCGAGGCGTCGGCTTCCGAGCCGTATTGGGAAAGCAAAGCTGCGGTAGCCGTGATAGCATCATACTGATAACGATAAGCGGTCAGCGAATGTCTTTCGGACTTGCCATGAGCCCTGCCGCCGCGCACTTTTCCAAAAAGCTGATGCAATATGCTGTGGCGGTTTCGTTTTCGCTTGCCCTCGTCTCGACATCCCCCGCCCTCGCCGCCGATGATCTCGCCGCGAAGGAAGGGCCGCAAGGCGCCGCCGTCTCGGTGCTCAAAGCTGCGAAATCCTGCTTCCCCAACGTAGTCGAGGCGTTCGGCACCCTGATTCCGCGCGAGGAGACTTTTGTCCGCCCCGAGCGGCCCGGGCTGAAGGTTTCGGAAGTCATGGCCGAGCCCGGCGACACCGTCACCGCCGGCCAGGTGCTCGCCCGGCTCGCTTTGCCCGAAGGCGGCTCGATCGCTGTGCTATCGCCGGTTGGCGGACTTGTCCTGAGCTCGACCGCCACCCTTGGCGCCGTCGCCTCGCCGCGGGGCGAGGCGTTGTTCTCCGTGATTGCACGCAGCGAGTTCGACCTGGTGGCGATGGTGTCGACGGAGGATTTGCCGAAGGTCGCCGTGAACCAGCCGGCGCGCGTGCGCCTGGTCGGCGGCGGCGAGGTGGAAGGCAAGGTGCGCCGCATCGCCGCGACCGTCGAGCCCAACAGCCAGCTCGGCCAGGTCTTCGTCGGCGTCACCACCAACCGCAAGCTGTTCGTCAACGGTTCCGGCCGCGCAATGATCACGACCGGCAAGAGCTGCGGCGTCTCGGTGCCGCTCACCGCCGTGCTCTATGGCACCGCCGGCACCGTGGTGCAGGTGGTGCGGCGGGCGCGGATCGAAACCAAGCGTGTGGAAGTGGGACTGACGTCGGGCGGCGAGATCGAAATCCGCGAGGGCCTGACCGAGGGCGATGTCGTGGTCGCACGGGCCGGCGCCCTGTTGCGCGAAGGGGATCTGGTGCGGCCGGTGATGGAGAGCGCCGAGGCGCGGTAGCGGCAGTTGGGCATGCTCCACCAATCGCACCGGACCATAACCGCCGGCTCAACTGATGACGGGATGATTCTGGCCGCGACGCCCAACTGCAAGGCGTAGGGGTCCCCGCCTTTGCGGGGACGACAAGATCGGTCTCAGTGCCCCACGTTGAGGCTGACCTCTTCCAGCAGCGTCGATGAGACGGCCGGCACCTGGGCGCCATCCGATGCACGCGAGATCGCGACGCGGGTCTGGTCGAAGATCGCCTCCGCGGCCTGCGGCTGATCGGCACGCTTGGTGTCGATGTGATTGAGCAGTTCGGTCACCAGCACGGAATTGAGACCGGTGGAGTCGTCAGCAACCCTACCGGGCGATGCCGACGTCAGCAGCAGCGAATTGTCAGGCAGGCTGATCGGCGCGAGACCATGGGAGAACGCGCGGAAGCGGCGCTCGTAGGGGTTACGGCGCGAGGCATCGAGCACCACGACCTTGGCCGAGGCGCCATATTCCTTGGCCGCGTCGAGCACGGCCTCGACGCTGACGCCATCGCGCCGCACGTCGGCTTCCTTCCAGATCGTCGCATCCACCGGGATCATGTAGCTTTCGCGGCCGACCTGGATGCCGTAGCCACCGAAGAACAGCATCACCACCGAGTCGGCGCGAACCTTCGACTTCAGCCGCGCCACCGCGCGGACCATGTCGTCATGGGTCGCGTCTTCAAGGGCATCGACGTCAAAGCCCTCGTGACGGAGCGCCGAAGTCAAGGCATGGGCATCGTTGATCGGTTGCGTCAGGGGCGCATTGGCGTCGGGATAATGACCGTTGCCGATGACGAGTGCGATCCGGGTCGATGGCTTGGCAGTGCTCTCCGCCTGGTCGCTGGCTGCCACCTTGACGGGCTCCGCGGTTCGCTTGTTCAGCGCGGCATGCGCCCCGATGCCCAGCGAGACCATGCCGACGAGCGCAGCCGCGACGGCGAGCAGGCGACGGGAAGTGCCAAGTCGGAAGAACGGGCCGAAAAGCTTCATTACAGGTCTGACTCCGCAATCACATAAATCTCTTGGAGCTTGATCTCCGCGCAATGCTTTCGGGTTTGTCGCGAGGAAAACCGGCTTCCAATTTTCCCGATCATGCTCACCATTGGCGCGCTGGTTTGGTCGCGCCGGATACGTGCCTGGTTTTTGGGATGGGGGCCGTTTGCTGTTGAATTGTGCTTAATTTGCGGCGCCGCAACAAACAAAGGCTTAACCCGTCCGGTAACCTGCCCGCAACCTTATTTGTCCGTTAATTTGAGACGACCGGGTTCCCGAGTTCCCCCCTAATATCGCAACAGGAGCGGCCTTACTGGCAGCGCGCCAAGGCGCATTGGCTTGAAATCGCTGCATCTTTCGTGGCAATGCTCGGCGCACTGGTAGGTCTGGGGAGCCCCCGAATCGATAACGCCTTCACGCGGACATCGATGGGGCGTGCGGCGTCAGGCCGCGCGGAGAGAAAATTCCATGACGTTTCATGACATGGCCGGGGCCGCCTGCCGCGCGCTGACCGCCCCAAAATATGGCCCATCGCTCTATGACGTCTGCGATCCGATCTTGCTCAAGGAAGGCGGCGGCGACGCCCACCTCGCCAGGTTCTACCGGACCGCGCTCGCCAATCCCGCCTTGCGGCCGCTGCTCCGCCGCAGCGGCCTCGCCGAGTTGAAGGACAACTCGAACCTTGAGGCGCTCCGCCAGGCGCTGGTCCGGGCGCGCGACGACGAGACGCCGGACTGGGCCGCCATCGGTCAGCCGGTCGCCCGCTTGCTCGACACGATCAAGCTGCACCATCCGAGACCACCCTCCGCCCCATCGGACGTCGCGCCGACAAAGATTTCGGAGATCGAACACGCGATCCGCGCCTGCGGCGCGCATTTGCTGCGCTCGTACCGAAAGAACGCTTTCATCCCGGCCTACGCCGCCTTCAACCTGATCGGCGATCCCGACATGCGCGGCCGCGACTTCCTGATGGCGCTGACCGGGCTTGACGCGCGCGGCTACAAGAATTCGACGCTGCTGTTCAACCTGGCACGCGTCTTCATCGCGCGCTCGCCGGTGCGCGAACTGATCAACCCGCCCTGGAAAGGTATCGCCGAGCCGATGTGGCAGCCGATGCAGATCCGGCATCGCTCGGCCTATTACGATGCGTTCTACATCGAGGCGCTCTTGAGCTTTCTCGAAAGCGGACTCGCCTCGAGGGAAGAAAACGCGGCCGCGCGGCGCACGATATCAGCCATGGCCGAGTTTTGCCTCGGCCCAAGCCGCGAGCAGGTACGCGGCGCCGACGGCCGCAGCTTCGATGTCGTCACCGCGATCGCGCCGGCCCCGCATCCGCGATTTTCCCGCTTCTTTGCCCAGATCAAGCAGACGCTCGGCTTCGGCCTCTACGTGCCGGATTGCGACACCACGGCCTGTTCGTTTTCCGCCGCCTTGCAGGCCGGCTCCCATGATCCGATGCTTGACCAGCCACTCCCCGATTTCTATGCCGGTTATCAGGTCAAGGCCGGATCGAACGCTCCCAAGGTCACGGTCGCGATCAACGACCATATCGACTATGATGGCGCGATCGTCACCTGGATCGACAATATCAACGGCGATCGCCCCTACGGCAACGACCTCGATCCGACGCTCAACCTCGATGTCCTCGAGGTGAGCTTTCGTAACCTCGCCCGCTGGAAAATCCTGGAAACGCCCCAGCGGCTCGATCTCGTGCGTGGCATCGTCAAGTTCCAGCGCAACCTCGCCGCTAGCGGCGCCTTCGCCGAGCCGCGCTCCCACATCTACTACCTGCCCGAACTCTACGCTGCCTATTTCGGCCGCTGCTACGCCGCCTTCATGGCGCTGACTGGGGATGCGCGGCGGACGATCGATCCCGATGGAGCTTTTGATTTTATCCGAGAGCGGGTGCTGGCCTATGTGCAGGATGAACTCATCGCCCACGAGATGAACCCGTTCGATGCGGCGCTGGCGCTGATCGCATTGGGGCATCTGAAGGCAGAGACCGCGGCTTTCGCGCCGGCCTTGCAGTGCATCGTGCGCCGGCTCGGCGAAGGCGGCCGGCATGGGCCGTTCAAGGCGTATGAGTGGAACAAGATGAAGACGCCGACTCGTATTCTCGTCGGCGGCCCGGAAGTCACGTCAGCCTTTGTGCTGATGGGTCTGTCACTGGCGCACAAGGCACTCACGCAAGCGAAGGCTTAGCGGAGCGGACCAGCGCATCCACCGCTCGACACGATCAGAAATCCACTGGCGTTTCAGCCAAATCCGCCCCACAATTCGCGATTGTCCATTGGGTTTGAACGGTTCTTTCACATGCGCCAAAAAATCCTGTTCGCGATGATGGCGTGTTTGCTGCCGGCGGCCGCGCAGGCAACCGACATCACAGGCCAAGCGAAGGTGCGCGAGGGTGACACCGTGATGATCGGCACCACCCGCATTCGCCTCAGCGGCATCGACGCGCCGTCGGTGGATCAACTCTGCCTCAACAACAAGGGCGAGCGCTGGACCTGCGGCGTCGCCGCCCGCGACGAACTGATCAAGCATACCGACGGCAAGACCTGGACCTGCCATGGCGGCCAGGCGCACGATCGCCGCGGCCGGGTGGTGGCGCGATGCGACGTGGACCACGAAGACATCCAGAGATGGCTGGTACGAAGCGGTTGGGCGCTGGCTCGGCTGTCGCACGATTATGACGCCGACGAGAAGACCGCCCGGGACGCCAAGGCCGGCATGTGGCAGGGCGCGTTCATCGCGCCGTGGGATTGGCGGATCCGCAACAAGAAGACCACCATCCTCGGCGCCACCAAGCCGCCGGAAAGCGCGCATGCGATCCTGCTCGCATCGGCGTCGGGGCCGGTCGCGCCTTCGCCGGATTGCACCATCAAGGGCAATGTCAACCGCGCCGGCGAGTGCATCTATCACAAGCCGACCAGCCGATGGTACGCCCGGATCGAAATGAAGATCAGCAAGGGCACGCGCTGGTTCTGCTCGGTCGAAGAGGCCGAAGCCGCCGGCTGCCGCGAGACCCGGCGCTAAGGCCGCGGCCTGATCCTTCGAGACGCGCTCCCGAAGGAGCGTTCCTCAGGATAGATTACACCCGTCATGGCGAGGAGCGCAGCCACGTCGCGCGTCTCGAACCATGAGGCGGCAATTGCAATCATGAGGCGCCTTGTCCGAACATCAAATCCAAATCCCTCTTCCACCGCAGCATCCCCATGCGCGGCTCGAGCGTTTTCTGCTCGGCGCGATCGGCATCATACTGAGCTATACGGCGCTCGCCTATCTGGCGCTGCCGGCGCTGTGGAGTCACTATGAACATCAACGCCGGCTTGCCGACCTGCCGATGGTAACGCGCACCGCGCAAGGCATTCCCGGCGATCCCATCAATGTCGGCCTGATCGGCGACAAGCGCGATGTGCTCTGCGCGATGCAGGCGGCCGGCTGGTTGCCGGCCGATCCCGTGACCGCGCGATCGTCGATCGAGATCGCCGGCAGCGTGCTGCTCGACCGCCCCTATCGCCAAGCCCCGGTCAGTCCGCTGTTCTATCTCGGCAGGCCGGAGGATTTCGCGTTCGAAAAGCCGTTCGGCGCGAGCGCCGACCGCCGTCACCATGTGCGTTTCTGGAAGGTGCTCGATCACGGCCAGGAAAATCGCCCCGTTTGGCTCGGCGCCGCCACCTTCGATCGCGGCGTCGGCGTCAGTCATTACACCGGTGCGATCACCCACCACATCGCCGCCGATATCGACGCCGAGCGCAGCCTGCTCGCCTCCGACCTTGAAACGGCACAGATGGTCGACGCCAAATACCAGGTGACTGGCGTCGGCGTGACCCTGACGGGGCGAAACGGCGGCGGCGACCCCTATTACACCGACGGCGAAGTGTGGATCTTGCGGCTGGTCACGGCGTGCCGGAAAAGGACAGCACCGGTCGATGTCATTCCAAGCCCGCCGGCTACCGAACTGAAGGACCAGATCTGGCACGCGGTGGCCAATGCGTTGACGAAATAGCGGGTGCTGCATGACAGCCTCACCCGAATATCATCCCATCCGCGCTTGAATTTGCCGCCATTCCCCGGCATCCCTTGTCACACTTCGAACCGACAAGGAATCACAGAAATGGCCGTTCGCGCGGGCCGGGAGTTCCTGGCGATCCCCGGACCCACCACCATGCCCGACGAGGTTCTGCGGGCGATGCACCGTCCTGCGCTCGACATCTATTCCGAGGAGATGGTGCAACTGTCGGACGGGCTGTTGCGGGACCTTTCGAAACTGTTCGCGACCAAAGGCAAATCCTACATCTATATCGCCAACGGTCATGGCGCGTGGGAGGCCGTGCTCTCCAATGTGCTGTCGCGCGGCGACAAGATCCTCGTGCTGGAGAGCGGCCGGTTCGCCATCAACTGGGGCAATGCCGCGTCCGCAATGGGCGTCGATGTCGAAGTGCTCAAGGGCGACTGGCGGCGCGCCATTCGTGTCGCCGACGTCGAGGAGCGTCTGCGCAAGGACAAGGACCACAAGATCAAGGCGATCCTCGCGGTTCAGGTCGACACCGCCTCCGCCGCCTACAACGACATCGAGGCGATCGGCAAGGCGATCAAATCGACATCTCACCCCGCTTTGTTCCTGGTCGACACCGTGGCCTCGCTCGGCTGCATGCCGTTCGAGATGGACGCCTGGGGCATCGATGTCGCGATGTCGGGCTCGCAGAAGGGCCTGATGACGCCGCCCGGCCTTTCCTTTTGCGCCGTCAACGATCGGGCGCAGGAAGCGCACCGGCGGGCCAACCTGCGCACGCCCTATTGGGACTGGACCGAGCGCGAAGGCACCGAGCATTACCGCAAATATGGCGGCACCGCCCCGGTCCATCTGTTGTTCGCGCTTCGTCAGGCGATCGACATGATCAACGAGGAAGGCCTCGAAAACGTCTTCCTGCGCCACCGCCTGCTGGCAGAAGCGGTGCGCGCGGCGGTCTCGGTCTGGGCGGAGGGGCAGGTGCTCGGCTTCAATATCGCGGAGGCGAGCGAACGCGCCGACACGGTGACGACGGTGCTGATGGCCGACAGTCACAACCCGGCGGCGCTTCAGCGCTATGCCAAGGAAAAATGCGGCGTGGTGCTCGGGGTCGGCATCGGCGAATTGACCGGCCAGGCGTTTCGCATCGCCCATATGGGCCACGTCAATGCGCCGATGATCCTGGGGACGCTCGGCGTCATCGAGGTCGCGCTCAAGGCGCTCGGCATTCCCCATGGCAAAGGCGGCATCGAGGCCGCGGTCGACTGGCTCGGCAGCAACGTCCCGGCCTGACATCTCGGTGAAGGCGGCTTTCCGGCCGCCCCGCATTCGTGCTTAGTATTGATCTGGCGATAAATAATTAGCCAGGGGCGCATTCCCAGTAACCGGCCTGTTCTTGTCGCAAACGGGTCCGCCGAACGCGGCGATCCGGTGACGGCGGAATGCGCAAAAGAACAAACGGGAGTGGAGCGATTGGCGTCGGTTGAATTGCGTGACCTCACCAAGCGGTTTGGATCGCTGACGGTCGTCGATAATGTGAGCTTGCGGATCGATCACGGACAGCTGGTCTGTCTTCTCGGCCCCTCCGGCTGCGGCAAGACCACGACGTTGCGGCTGATCGCAGGCTTCCTTGAGCCCACATCGGGCGAGATCCGCGTCGGCGATCGCCTGGTCTCGTCGGCCGCGCGCACGCTGCCGCCGGAGCAGCGCAAGATGTCGATGATCTTCCAGAGCTACGCGCTCTGGCCACACATGACGGTCGCCGAGAACATCGTCTACGGGCTGCGCCTGCGAAAGATGGACCGCGACACCATTGCCAAGAAGCTCAAACTGATCCTGCAAACCACCAAGCTCGAAATTCTGGCGGAACGCTATCCCGGCGAGTTGTCGGGCGGTCAGCAGCAACGCGTCGCGCTGGCCCGCGCACTCGTCGTCGAGCCCGAAACCCTGCTGCTGGATGAGCCGCTCTCCAACCTCGACGCCAATCTGCGCGAGGAGATGCGCTTCGAAATCCGCAGACTGCACGACGAATATCGCTATACAACCGTGTACGTCACCCACGACCAGTCGGAGGCGATGACGACGGCCGACCTCATCGCGGTGATGAATGGCGGAAAGATCGACCAGCTCGGCACGCCGGAAGACATCTACGACCGGCCGCAATCGGAGTTCGTCGCCCGCTTCATCGGCTCGAGCAACGTCATCAAGGGCAAAGCGCGCGATGAAAACCACGTGTCGTTTTCCGGTGCGACCTTGCGCGTCGTGGGCGAAAAGCTCTCGGCCAATCAGGACGCAGCCGTCGCCATCCGCCAGCATGACATCCAGCTGTCGACGAGCGCGCCGGACCCGACCGACAATACCGTGAAGGCGACGGTGACGCGGCAGGTGTTTCTCGGCGCCAACCGCGACTATGTGCTCGAGACATCCGACGGCACCAGCTTGCGCGCGGTCACCTCGCCGCAGACCGCGATTCCTCCCGGCACGCCGGTGTGGCTGACGCTGCCGCCGGAACGCTGCCGGGCGCTGAGCCGATAGGCGGGAACGCAATGTCCCGGCGAACTCTTTCACGGCGCGAAGCGATCAAGGGAACGGCTGCGCTCGGGCTTGCGCTGTTTGCTTCGCCTGTGAAGGCGTCGGCGCCGGAGCCGGTTGCGATCACGCCGCAACTGATCGAGGCGGCGAAGCGCGAAGGCAAGCTCGTGCTCTATTCCGCCATGGACCTGCCGGTCGGAGAGAAGCTCGGCAACGCTTTCCAGACGCAATATCCGGGCATCGAAGTTCAGATCGAACGCGCCGGCTCGGAGCGGCTGTTCCAGCGGATCGGCCAGGAATTCTCATCCAATATCCACGCCGCCGACGTAATCACCACGGCCGATGCGTCGCACATCATCTCGTGGAAGCGCAGCGGCTGGCTGGCGCCCTTCGTGCCTGAAGACGTCGCGAAATATTTTCCGGCCGACTACCGCGACGCGGACGGCATGTCCGCGACCTCGCGCATCTGGTTGTCCTCCATGGCCTACAATACCAGGCTCGTCAAAGCTTCCGAGGCGCCGGCGAGTTTCGCCGACCTGCTCGAGCCGAAATGGGCCGGCACGATGGTCAAGGGACACCCTGCCTATAGCGGCACCATCATGACGGCGACCTTCCAGATCGTTCGCGACCTCGGCTGGAGCTATCTGGAGAAGCTGTCCAGGCAGCGCGTCATGCAGGTTCAATCCTCGACCGACCCGCCGAAAAAGCTGGCGCTTGGCGAGCGTGCGATCATGGCCGACGGCAACGATTACAATGTCGTGCTCCTGAAGGAAGCCGGGCAGCCTGTCGAGCCGGTCTATCCGGCTGAGGGCACGCCGACGATTTCGGGGCCTACCGCCATCTTCGCGAGCGCTCCGCACCCGAACGCGGCGCGGCTGTTCCAGGCATGGCTGCACACGCGGCAAACCCAGCAATTCTTCAGCGACACGACCGCGCAATATTCGGCGCACCCCCAGGTCATATCCAGACCGGGACGCCGCAGGATCTCCGAGATCAAGCTGATGAAGGAAGATGCGGCAGGCGTCGAGAAGATGATGGACGAAATCAAGACGCGCTATGCGCGCTTATTTAGAGTGTAAGCATGAAGTCCATTGAACCGCGCCGTCCTTTCGCGACGCCCCGTAAGGCATGGTCTCGATCCCACACCGAACGGATCGATAGATGCATTCGGGACTCGCTCGCGCTCCGGAACGACGGCACTCCAAAGGCGGCGGTACAGAAGTGACAGCCCTTCAGCAAACCCTCGAGGCTCCGAAAGCCAAGTTCGACTTCACCAAGCCGGTGCTGTGGCTGTTTGCGGCGTTCCTGATCATCCTGATCGCGCTGCCGATGTCGTGGCTCCTGATCTACAGCGTCACCGACAAGGCCGATCACCTGACGTTGCAGAACTTCGTCACCTTGTTCACCGATCCGGATTTTCTCGATCCGCTGCTGACGACCGCGATCATTGCGACCAGCTCGGCGATCATCTGCTGCCTGATCGCGGCTCCCATGGGATGGCTGGTCTCGCGCACCGACATGCCCGGCCGGCAAATCGTCCGCGCGCTGGTTACCGCCTCTTTCGTGACGCCGCCCTTCCTAGGAGCCATCGCCTGGGAACTGTTGGCCGCGCCGAACAGCGGACTGCTCAATCAGCTGTTTCGGTTTGTCACGGGTGCCCAATCGGACGAACATCTGTTCGATATCTACACGCTTGCCGGCATCATCTTCGTCATCTCCTGCTACACTTTCCCTTTCGTGTTCGTGCTGGTCGCCAACGCGCTCGACAACATGCCCGGCGAGCTAGAGGACGCCTCCGCGATCCTCGGCGGCCGGACCTGGACGACCGCGCGGCGCATCACGATCCCCTTGGCACTGCCGTCAATCATCGCCGGCGCGCTGATTGCCTTCCTGCAAGCCATGACACTGTTCGGCTCGCCCGCGATCCTGGCGCTGCCGGCAGGCTTCCACGTCATGACGACCAAGATCTGGAGCCTGTTCCAGTATCCACCCAAGCTCGAACTCGCCGCCGCGGCCGCGGTGCCGCTCCTGGTGTTGACCGTGCTCTTGTTGCAGGGGCAAAAATTCCTGCTCGGGAGGCGGGGCTTCTCGGTGCTCGGCGGAAAGTACGGCGCGCCGCGCCGGGTCGAGCTGAAGAAGTGGCGCTGGGTGGCGATCGCCTTCTGTCTTGTGATGCTGCTCAACCCGGTGTTCCTGCCGTATTTCGCGCTGTTCAATGCGGCGTTCTCGGCCAACGCCACGACGCTGGTCACGCCATCGACCTTCACGCTGCACAACATCGTGTTCGTGTTCACGGAGCTATCCTCGACCCAGCTCGCGCTGAAGAACACGGTGATCCTCGGCACGTCGACGGCAACGCTCGGCACCCTGCTCGCGCTGGTCATCGCCTATGTCACCACGCGCAAGGTGATCGCAGGCCATCGCGTGCTCGGCTTTCTCGCCACCGCGCCGGTCGCTGTTCCCGGGATCGTGCTCGGCGTTGGCTTGTTCCTGAGCTATACGCGGCCGCCCTTCGTGCTTTACGGCACGCTCTGGATCCTTCTGATCGCATTTCTGACCATCAACCTGCCGTCCGCCTATCAGCAATTGCAGGCCGCGTTCGCCACCGTTCATCCCGAGCTTGAGGAAGCAAGCCGCATTCTTGGCGCGAGCCGTCTGCAATCGTTGCGCCAGATCACCGCGCCGCTCTTGCGCACCGGCGTGATTGCCACATGGTGCTTCATCTTCATCGGCGTAATGCGTGAACTGTCGGCGGCAATCGTGCTTTTCACCTCGCAGACCAAGGTGATCAGCGTCCTGATCTACGACCTCAACGAAAGCGGCGACCTTGCCGCCATTTCCGTGCTCGGCATCGCCATGCTGCTCATCACCTTTGCGGTGGTACTGGCCGTCAACCGGATTCCGATGCTGGGCGGCAATGCCGGCGCCCGCCTGCGGAATTGATTTAGCTGCGACCTGCCCGACGAACTCATCGAGGCCGGGCCGGCGTGGCGGAATCCGGCGGTGAAACCCGGTCTCTGGCAATCCTGAGCCGGCATCCCGATATTAGAAGCCACCCGGGTCGCATTTTGAAGTGAGAACAGACGATGGACCAGAAGAGCCCGTTGACGCCGCCGATCGCGCAGCGCCGCCCGCATTCCTTCACGACCCACGGCATCACGATCGCCGACGATTATGCGTGGCTCAAGGATGAGAACTGGCAGGAGGTGCTGCGCGACCCGTCCGTTCTCAAAGCCGATATCCGCAACTATCTCGAGGCCGAGAACGCCTATACCGAGAGCGTTCTGGGCCGTACAGCCGCGCTGCAGAAGCGGCTGGTCAAGGAAATGCGCGCCCGCATCAAGGAGGACGATTCCAGCGTCCCCTCCCCTGACGGGCTCTATGCTTACCTGAGCAAGTTCCGTGAGGGCGGACAGCATCAGCTGTTCGGACGCACTCCGCGCGAAGGCGGCGAGGCCGACATTATTCTGGACGGCGACCAACTCGCCGCGGAACATGAATACTTCAAATTCGGCGGCTCGCGGCATTCGCCCGATCACCGGTTTCAGGCCTGGAGCGCGGACACCAAGGGCTCCGAATATTTCTCGATCCGGGTCCGCGAGTGGGCAACCCGGAAGGACCTCGACGATGTCGTCGATGAGACCGACGGCGCCGTGGTGTGGAGTAGCGATGCAAGCGCGTTCTTTTATGTGAAGCTCGATGACAACCACCGGCCGCTCCAGGTCTGGCGTCATCGCCTCGGCACCAGGCAATCCGACGATGTCCTGGTCTACGAGGAAGCGGACGCCGGCTGGTTCACGCATATCCACGAAAGCTCGACCGGCCGCTATTGCGTGATCGCGGGCGGTGACCACGAAACTTCCGAACAGCGCCTGATCGACCTCGCCGACCCGAATGCAACGCCGCGGCTGGTGGCCGTGCGTGAGGAAGGCGTGCAGTATTCGGTCAACGATCGCGGCGATCAGCTGTTCATTCTCACCAACGCCGACGGCGCCATTGATTTCAAGATCGTCACTGCGCCGTTACACGCGCCGGAGCGGACTAGCTGGCGCGACCTGATCCCCTATCGCGAAGGCATCTTTGTTCTCGATGTGGAGCTTTATTCGGGCCACATGGTACGACTGGAGCGCGCCAATGCGCTGCCCGCGATCGTCATCCGCGATCTCGAAGGCGGCGAGGAGCACGCTATCGCCTTTGATGAAGCCGCCTACTCGCTCGACACCATGGGAGGTTACGAGTTCGAGACGACGAACCTGCGATTCTCCTATTCGTCGATGACAACGCCGTCGGAAGTCTACGACTACGATATGGCGAAGCGGACGCGCATCTTGCGGAAGCGTCAGGAAATCCCGTCCGGTCACAACCCGGCCGACTATGTCACCACGCGCATCATGGCGAAATCTTACGACGGCGCCGAAGTGCCGGTGTCGATCCTGCACCGCCGCGACCTGAAGCGTGACGGCACGGCACCGCTGCTGCTCTACGGTTATGGTTCGTACGGCATGGCGATGCCGGCGTCGTTTTCCGCCAACCGGCTATCGCTGGTCGACCGCGGCTTTGTCTATGCCATTGCCCATATCCGGGGCGGTGCCGACAAGGGCTGGGGCTGGTATCTGGACGGCAAGCGCGCCAAGAAGACCAACAGTTTTGACGACTTTATCGCCTGCGCCCGCGCGCTGATCGCGGAGCGATATACGTCCGCCAAACGCATCGTTGCGCATGGCGGCTCGGCCGGCGGCATGCTGATGGGCGCCGTGGCCAATCGCGCCGGCGAGCTGTTCGCGGGCATCATCGCCGAAGTGCCCTTTGTCGATGTGCTCAACACCATGCTGGACCTCTCGCTGCCGCTAACGCCGCCGGAATGGCCGGAATGGGGTAACCCGGCCGAGAGCGAAGCCGATTTCAAGACCATCCTCTCCTATTCGCCTTACGACAATGTCGCGGCGAAGGAATACCCCGCCATCCTGGCAATGGGTGGCCTCACCGATCCCCGCGTCACCTACTGGGAGCCGGCAAAATGGGTCGCAAAGTTGCGCGCGACCATGACCGGCGGCGGTCCTGTCTTCCTGCGCACCAACATGGGCGCAGGCCATGGCGGCGCCTCGGGGCGCTTCAATCGGCTCGACGAGGTCGCGATCGGCTATGCGTTCGCGCTGTGGGCGGTGGGACTGGCCGAGAAGGAGGAGGCGTAGGGTTTTGGTGCTGGGCCGCTTGCGCCGCTTCACTCTTCCCGCTTGCGGGGGCAGGATTGGGATGAGGAGCTTGATTCAGCAGGCTACTACCGAAGCAAACGAGGGCGGTGAAGCCTCCTCCTCACCCGCATCGCATCATTGATACGATGCGGCCTCCCTCCGTAAGCCGGGCGTGGTGAAGAAAGCTACCGTCCCTTCTCCTTTCGCCACGTGGCGAAATCGACCAGCGTCTGCTCATCGGTTGCGGGATAGAGCCCGAAGATGGTTCTGCCCTTCTGCACCTGCTCGGTGACGAAATCCTCGAACGCGGTCATCTCGACCGCCTCGTTGGCGATTTCGTCGGCAAGATGCGCGGGAATCACGATGACACCGTCGCTGTCGCCGAGAATGATGTCGCCCGGAAACACCGGCGCGTCGCCGCAACCGATCGGCACGTTGATCTCGATTGCCTGATGCAGCGTCAGATTGGTCGGCGCGCTCGGGCGGTGATGGTAGGCCGGGAAACCGAGCTTGGCGATTTCGGCGGAATCGCGGAAGCCGCCGTCGGTGACCACGCCGGCGACGCCGCGCTTCATCAGCCGCGTCACCAGAATGGCGCCGGCCGAGGCCGCGCGCGCATCCTTGCGGCTGTCCATCACCAGCACGCAGCCCGCTGGACAGTCCTCGACCGCCTTGCGTTGCGGATGGCTGCGATCGCGAAACACCTCGATCTTGTTGAGGTCCTCGCGCGCCGGCATGTAGCGCAGCGTGAAGGCCTCCCCGACCAGCACCGGCTGTTCAGCGCTCAAGGGATGCACATCCTGAATCATCTGGATGCGAAAACCGCGCTTGAACAGCGCGGTCGCCACCGTCGCGGTGGAAACAGTCTTCAGCTTGTTGCGGGTAGGTTCGGAGAGCTTTGACATTGGTTCATCCCTGTCCGTCGTCATTCCGGGATGTGCCGAAGGCGCAGGCCTGGAATGACAGCTTCAGCTAGAAGATCGAGGGCTCGCCGACCGGCTTTCCGAACGTGGTTTCAAGGAAATCGAAATCGCAGCCTTCGTTGGCCTGCCTGATGTGTTTCGTGAACATCCAGCCATAGCCGCGCTCGAAGCGCGTCTCCGGCTGCTTCCAGGCGGCGCGGCGCCTGTTCAACTCCGCTTCCGACACATCAAGATTGATGGTGCGCGCGGCGACGTCGAGCGTGATCTTGTCGCCCGACTTCACCAGCGCCAGCGGTCCACCGATATAAGACTCCGGCGAGACGTGCAGGATGCAGGCGCCGTAGCTGGTGCCGCTCATGCGCGCATCCGACAGCCGCACCATGTCGCGCACCCCCTGTTTCACGAGCTTGGTCGGGATCGGCAGCATGCCCCACTCCGGCATGCCAGGGCCGCCCTGCGGGCCGGCATTGCGGAGGATCAGCACATGGTCCGCCGTGACATCGAGATCGGGATCGTCGACCGCCTTCTTCATCGACGGATAGTCGTCGAACACGAGAGCCGTGCCGGTATGCTTGAGAAAGCGCGGATCGCAGGCCGACGGCTTGATGACGCAGCCGTCGGGGGCGAGATTGCCCCTCAACACGGCGAGTGCGCCTTCGGCGTAGATCGGATCGTCGACCGTGCGGATGACGTCGTCATTATACACTTCGGCGCGCGCGATGTTCTCACCCAGTGTCCTGCCGGTGACGGTGAGTGCATCGAGATGCAGGTGCGGCTTGATCCGACTCATCAGGCCGGGCAACCCGCCGGCGTAATAAAAATCTTCCATCAGGTACTTGTCACCGGAGGGCCGCACATTGGCGATGACGGGCACCTTGCGGCTTGCCGTCTCGAAATCATCGAGACCGATATCCTGTCCGGCGCGGCGTGCCTGCGCGATAAGATGGATGATCGCGTTGGTGGAGCAGCCCATCGCCATCGCCACAGTGATCGCGTTCTCGAATGCACTTCGCGTCTGGATCTTCCGCGGGGTCAGGTCTTCCCAGACCATCTCGACGATCCGCCGTCCGCATTCCGACGCCATGCGGATGTGCCCGGCATCGGCCGCCGGTATCGACGAGGCGCCGGGCAGCGTCATGCCGATCGACTCGGCAATCGCCGTCATGGTGGAGGCGGTGCCCATGGTCATGCAGGTGCCGTAACTGCGGGCGATGCCCGCCTCGACATCGACCCAGTCCTTCTCGGAAATCTTTCCGGCGCGCCGCTCATCCCAGTATTTCCAGGCATCCGATCCCGAACCCAGCGTCTTGCCTTTCCAGTTGCCGCGCAGCATCGGCCCGGCCGGCAGATAGATCGCCGGGATGTTCATGCTGGTCGCGCCGAGCAGGAGCGCCGGCGTGGTCTTGTCGCAGCCCCCCATCAGCACCACGCCATCGACCGGATGACCGCGCAGCAATTCCTCGGCATCCATCGCCAGGAGATTGCGATAGAGCATGGTAGTCGGCTTCAGGAAGGATTCCGACAGCGACAAGGCGGGCAGTTCCATCGGAAAGCCGCCGGCCATCAGGACGCCGCGCTTGACGTCGTCGACGCGGCTCTTGAAATGCATGTGACAGGGCTGGGCGTCGGACCAGGTGTTGAGGATCGCGATGACCGGGCGGCCATTCCATTCCTCGGGCGCATAGCCCATCTGCATGGCGCGCGAGCGGTGGCCAAAAGAACGCAAATCGTCAGGCGCAAACCAGCGCGCGCTGCGCAGCGTATCGGGATTTTTCCTGTTTTCAGCCATGTGACACCTCGTGACCCTCGATTGTGTCATGTCACAGGCGATCCATGACGAGCAAGAGCCGCCGCGAGCGGACCGGTATTTTTGCAGGAGACCTCGGCGCCGACGGGTCAGGGAGCGCGCGAGGCGGTCATCACGATCCGGACAAGGTCTGCGGCATTGCGGGCGCCCAGCTTTTTCATGATGTTCGCGCGGTGGTCTTCGATCGTTCGGGGGCTAATTCCCAAATGCCGCCCGGCCTCCTTGTTGGAGGCGCCGGAGGTGAATTGCTCCAGCACCTCCCGCTCGCGCCTGGTCAGCGGCTCGCGGCCGGGGAAATGCAGCGATCCGATATCGGAGGCGGAGCGATCGGCCTGACGGCGCGCATAGGCCTCGATCGCCTCGTTCAGCCGCATCACGATTTCGCTGCCGCGGAACGGCTTCTCGATGAAATCCAGCGCACCGTTCTTGATCGCGCTCACCGCCATCGCGATGTCGCCCTGCCCCGAGATGATGAAGATCGGCGCCGGGTAGTCCTCGCCGTGCAGTTCCTTCAGGATATCGAGCCCGGACCTGCCGGGAATATGCACATCGAGCAGAATGGCGGCGGGGGTGCGGTTTCGTGCGACCGACAGCAGCGCAGCGCCATCTGCAAAGCAGATGACTTGGTAGCCTCCGGCGGAAAGGACGATCGACAGGGTTTCGCGGACGGCAGGATCATCATCGACGACGAATATCTCACCGCGGGAGGCGGGCTTTTCGTTCATGTGACATCGTCCCTTGAACTGCAAAAAACGACGCCGATCTGCAAAGCAGTCCGTAAATCGCTTTCCCCGTATTTCTACGGGACGAATGCTTAACGCACAAGTAGCAACCTGGTTTGGGCTAACGCGAACACCAAAGGTTTTCGGCAACGCAGTTGCCTGATCGCGGGCTCTTGTTCCTGCGGTCGCAATCGACACTGGCTGCGGTGCCAGCGCGCTAATTCGAATGGCTGTTGGACTTCTTCTTCCGGCCCTTGGTCTTGAGGAACTGGATATCCATCTCGGTTCCGTTGACCCGAACGAGTTCGCAGCGGCGATAGGCGAGACCCGTCGACGACAGCAACAGAAAGAACTCCTTGAGATTGAGGCCCTGGATGGAGCCCTCCACGGTCAGCACGGCGTCGTTATCCGAGATGGCCTGGAGCAGGCAACTGCGGCGCCAGGTTCCGTCGATCCCCATGATGCAAACGTCAAAGCCGCGGCCGAACGTGACGCGATCCAGGACTTTCTTTTCTTCAGACATCGTTTCAGCCGGATATCGGTGCAGAAGGCGCGATTGAGAGCGAAGGCCCAAGCGCCGGGAGTCGAGACCGAAGTAACGGGTTCCGCTTTTGCAACCGTTAGAGGGCTGAGGCCGAATGCCCCGTTAATTTTGTCGCCCGGGCAAATACGGGTGGAGAACCCTGCAATGGTGAAGTTCACGGCAGGACATGCGCCCGGCTGTCAGGGTTAAATTTCGGCTAATCACCCGCGCCAAAAGGCCGAAGAAATCGCCGCACTTGGCGTGATTTGGTGCGGGCGCAGAGTCTTCAACGGTCGGGCGGCACGCGAACCGGTACTTTTGCGGGAAAGCGCAACCTCTTACGGCTTTTTTTACGACTTAATTTACGGCGCCCTGATTTGATGCCCCCTTATGCCGCCAATGGACTGCAAAGGTTTCCTCCCTATTCGAAACAATTTGCAATGATTCAGACTCGCCTCAAAGAATTCTTGCAGCGATTGACGCCGCCGACGCGCAGCAATCTGCTGGACGAACTGGAGCGGTTGGAGCTTTCGGGAAATGAAATCCCGGGGGCGGGCGAAGTCATGGAGGCGTTGCGCGCCGAGTTTCGCGGTAGCGGCCAGAGCCAGAAGCGCAACAGCCCGGCGGCCCGCTATTTCTTCGCGCCGCTGGAGCCGTTGCTGGTCGACGGCGCGCCCCAGCACGCCACGACGGGCGGAATTCAGCGCGGTTCATTGTCGGCGATCTGGGAATGGATCAGCCGCGATCTCCTGCCGACGATGGCGCGCGACTACATCAAGAGCCTCAACGACCTGATCGCAGTGGATAAACAGCGGGAGGCCCGCCAGGCGGCGGCGACATTCCAGATCAAGGTCCTCAAGAGCATGGAAGGCGTGCTCGGCTCGCCGGAGAGCGCCGACCAGATTCGAGCGAGGCTCGCAACCTACACTGCCTCGCCGGCGGCTTTCGACGACCTGACCAAGATGCTGAGCGCGCTTCGCGCGCGTGAAGAACTCGCCAAGTTGAACGAGGCTTTGCCGGCCAAGCTCGCCCGCTTCGAGAACGCCGAACTCGCCAAGATTTCACCGCTGCTGGCGGCTTTCGCAAAGACCCATTCGGAACAGCTTCCGTTCGCGCTGATGCTGGTCTTGCGACGCCTGAAGACTCCATGGCAGCTGATCCGTCTCGCTACCAAGGCTGCGGCCAGCAAGAACGCGGCCGACGTCGCCGCCACGCCCTGTGCGGCCGCCGTATCCATGGTGCTGGACAGGATGGAAGACAGGCGCACCATGCTGCGCATCGCGCTCAAGCATGAGCGAATCCTGGTCGCCAAGGAAATCCTGGTCGACATCTACGATACCGAATATGCGCTGAGGGTCCGGATCGACCAGCTTGCGGAATCCGACTGGGGGCGGAGACTGGATGCGCTGATGGCTTCGATCACCGAACTCGTGGAAAGCGAGATCAAGCGGTTTCCGGATAATGTCGGTCACGTCCTTGGATCGCGGCGCCTGCGCAGCTACAATTCCTTGTCCGGCCGGCTGACCTATCTGGGCTGGAAAGGGCGTGACGCTGTTAACGATAGCGCCGCATTCTTCAAGAAAATGCTCGGCAGTCCCGAAAAATCCCGCGCCTGAACGCGCTGCCCGACGGATGGAATCGACCGCCGTCCTCCCAAAGTTTAGGCCGCGAACGATGATCGCGACGGAACCTTCATCACCGCGCGGCCGTTTCCTCGGAACGCCCGTTGGCGAATTTTTTCCGATCCTGTGCGTGCGGAGCCGCCGCGGGGCGAGTGGAGTGGATTTGACATTCCCGCCCAAATAGCCGCGTGGCTCGCCGAGCGATCGTCAAATCCTGAACTCCACTCGAAACCTGATGTTCCTGGTGGTCCTTTGATTCCAGCGTTCGCAAAAGTGTCCGCTTCGACGGAGTGCGAAAGCTAGAATCGGACGCCAGCGGAGGGATTGCCATGTCAGCGCTCGAAGCCAACGTTATTCCCCTTGGTCCCACCCTCAGCCCCGACGAACATCGAACCCAGCTCAGACGCGCGGTGATCGCATCAACTATCGGCACCGCGATCGAGTGGTACGACTTCTTCCTCTACAGCACGGTGACCGGTCTCGTCTTTGCCAAGCTGTTTTTTCCGCACTCCGATCCCTGGGTCGGCACGCTTGAGGCCTTCGCCATCTATGCCGTCGGCTTTGTCGCGCGCCCGGTGGGGGCGGCGATCTTCGGTCATTACGGCGACCGCATCGGCCGCAAATCAACGCTGATCGCAACGCTGTTGTTGATGGGGCTTGCGACATTCGCGGTTGCGCTGGTGCCGACCTACGCCAGCGTCGGCGTCTGGGGCGCGGTGCTGCTGACCGTGCTGCGGTTCATCCAGGGTGTCGGCGTCGGCGGCGAATGGGGCGGCTCGGTTCTGATGTCGATGGAATGGGCCCGCACCAATCACTCGCGCGGCCTGGTGGCGTCGTGGCCGCAATTCGGCGTACCCTGCGGATTGTTCCTCGCCAACCTCGCCGTGCTCGCCTTCAGCGGCATGTCCGGCGAGCAATTCCTCGCCTGGGGCTGGCGCATTCCCTTCGCGCTGAGCATCGTTCTCGTCGGGCTCGGCCTCTACATCCGCCTCGGCATTCTTGAGACGCCGATCTTTGCCAGGCTGATCGCCGAGCGCAAGGTCGAGCGCGCCCCGATGCTAGCGGTGATCAAGGAACATCCGAAGGAGATCCTGCTTTCAGCCTTTGCGCGGATGGCCGAACAGGCGCCGTTCTACATCTTCACCGCGTTCGTCTTTTCTTACGGCATCGGCACGTTGCACGTCTCGCGCGACTTCCTGCTCAGTGCCGTGCTGGCGGCGTCCGTGGTGTCGTTCGTCTCCATTCCGGTGTTCGGTCATGTCTCCGACCGCATCGGCCGCAAGAACATGTACATGATCGGCGCACTGGTGACGGGAATCTTCGGCTTCATTTATTTCGCCATGCTGAAGACCGGATCGGAGCCGATCATCTTTCTCGCGATCATCCTTTCACTGATTCCGCATGACATGTTGTACGGGCCGCAAGCCGCCTTGATCGCGGAAAGCTTCACCGGCCGGCTGCGCTATAGCGGCTCCTCGCTCGGCTATCAGCTTGCCTCGGTCATCGCCGGCGGACCGGCGCCGCTGATCGCCACCTGGCTGTATGCCACCTATCATTCGGCGACCGCCATTGCGATCTACATCGCAGCCTGCGCCGTCATCACGCTGATCGCGACCGCACTGATGACGGACTACACCGGCAAGGATATTTCCGGCGAATATCAGGCGCGGTGAGTTCAAGGACAGCATGCGGGCAGCAATGACAGGGTTATCGTTGCTGCCTGCGATGGTCTGAGCATCGCGGCGGTTCCGTGCCACGAAATTAAGCCCCTATATACGGTATCATGGTAGTTATCTGCCAGATTACAATCTGACTGGTCAGATTTGGCATGATTAGCGTTGAAGCAGGCCGTTTAGTCGCATATCTGTCATGTACGGAGGAAGAATTTCTCATCCTTCGCGAACCAGAGAACATCCATCGGGAGGCTTAGATGGCCAGACCCAGCCTGCGCGAAAAGCTCGCCAGCAGCGCGGTGGATACGCTGCACACCCACGGCTTCAAGGGCTGCTCGATCCAGGACATTACCGACGCCGCCGGCGTTCCGAAGGGCTCGTTCTTCAATCATTTCGAGAACAAGGAAGACCTCGCGATCGACGCGTTGCGGCGCTATCTCGACGAGAATGCGCGCTCGGACATGCTGTTCGACGAAAGCGTATCCCCGCTGACCCGCCTGAAGAATCACTTCGGCTACTTGTCCGAGCGGCTTATCACGCTGGGTTTCACGCGCGGATGCATGCTGGGACTGTTCGCCGCCGAGATGAGCACGGATTATCCGAGGATGCGCGAGGAGTTGCGCTCGATCTTCGAGACCTGGTGCGGTGCCGTCGAAAGCTGCTTGCGCGAAGCGCAAGCGGTGGGCGAGGTCGATCCCCGTCACGATGCCGGCGAGATGGCGCGCTTCCTCGTCAATGCCTGGGAAGGCGCAACGATACGTCTGAAGATCACCCAGGCCCGCGAGCCGATCGACGACTTCTTCAACATCGCCTTCAAGGCGCTGTTAAAGTGAACGTGATCTTGAGCTCGGTTGACATTTTAAGCTGACCGGTCATATTGAATGCACTGCGTATCTGAGCCTGACTTCAGTATCACTTCGCCTTAAACCCAAGCTGACCAGTCACCTTGGATGGCAGGAAAGAGTATCTTGGTACTGAAGCTCGCCCGGATGACGCTTTAACCGAGAGAGATGCACCATGTCGAAATCCTTTCAGAACACCCGAGCCCTGAGCCTCGTTTTCGGGGCCGCCGCCTTTATCGCGCTGGTTTCCGCAGCGCCGGTCACCCCCGCGGCGGCGCAAGGCGTTCCTGACGCCCTGCGTCGGCTGGATCCGCCGCAGACTTTCAATGACGGCGCCAGGCTGACCGATGCGCAGCAGGCCAAGGTTCGCTCGGCCTACGACCGCGTCCGCAAGCATCACGTCCCGGCCCAGTAATCAAAATCCGGAACGCGAACTACCCCTCCCGACTACCCCTCTCAGCGCGATGGTGTCCCTCGCCATCGCGCTCTTTTTTTCACTGAAGATCTTTGTCCTGAGATTTCTTCGGACCTGCTTCGAAGGCTCCGTCGTCGACCACAATAAAATAGAGAGAGCACCGCTCGATCTCCGCAAGCCTGAGGCATGACGTAACACCGGCAAAAGCAGCGGCCCTGCATTCAGCACGCAGCAGTTTTGCAACGGCGTCCGCCGAGGCATTTCGGCTCGCTAAAGGCTGATGAAGCTCTTCAATTCTCAGGAACCAAGCCTCGCCTTGTGCGTAGCACCAGCGGTTGATTTTGCCGAAAGGTTCATCCTGGTGGACGCTCAGACCACACAGCGCGGCCGTGACGAAAACAAACCGCAGCCGCCGGCCAGGCGGTCGCAACAGCCGCCGGAGCATCATCAAACGGGCGAGCAAGGTGGCGGGCAGGAGCGCAAGCCAAAATCCTCGTTGCGCGATCGCCTGCGCGAGCACTGGATACTGTCGCTTGTTGGCGCAGGCGTGCTCATCGTCGCCGCGATCGCCGCCTTGCTGTATTGGCTCGACGTCCGCGACTACGAATGGACCGACGACGCCTTCGTCGCCGCGCGGAGCTTTTCGATTTCGCCGAAGGTTTCCGGTTACGTCACCGAGGTGCCGGTCACCGACAATCAGCATGTCAATGCCGGCGCCCTCCTCGCCAAGATCGACGACCGCGACTACAAAATCGCGCTCGATCAGGCCAGGGCGCAGGTCGCTGCGGCGCAGGCCAACATCGACAACATCCAGGCACAGATCGACAGCCAGCACGAGCAGATCAAGCAGGCGCAGGCGCAGCTCGAGCAGGCCGACGCGCAGCTGAAGTTCGCCCAGCAGGAAGAGGCGCGGGCCAAGGATCTGCTCGAAAAGGGCGCGGGCACCGTTCAGCGCGAGCAACAGACGCACTCCGACCTGAACGCGCAGCAGGCCAACGACGCGCGCGCGAAAGCGGCGCTGATCGCGGCCCAGCTCGGCATCAAGACGCTTGAGGCCCAGCTGGAAAGCGCGCACGCCTCGTTGCAGCAGGCGAGGGCGCAGCAGGCCCAGGCCGAACTCAATCTGCAATACACCAACGTCACCGCCGCCCAGCCCGGCCGCGTGGTCGAACTGACCGGCGCGGTCGGCACGCTGGCCGCTGCCGGGCAGAGCCTGATGATGTTCGTCCCCGACGACATCTGGGTCGTTGCGAACTACAAGGAGACGCAGCTTGCCGACATGCGGCCCGGGCAGAAGGTGGAATTCACCATCGACGCCTATCCCAATCGCAAGCTCACGGGCCACGTTGCCTCGGTGCAACCCGGCTCAGGCACGGCGTTCAGCCTGTTGCCGGCTGAAAACGCCACCGGCAACTATGTCAAGGTGGTGCAACGCGTTCCGGTGAAGATCGTGGTCGACCACTGGCCCGCGGACCTGCCCATCGGGCCCGGCATGTCGGTCGAGCCCTGGACCAAGGTGCGATGACCGACGCCGCGCAGGCGGGCGCCGGCGGCTGGTCGCCGGAACGTTCGGCGGCCGGCGGTCATAACCCCTATCTCATCGCGTTCGTCGTTTCGATTGCGACCTTCATGGAGGTGCTCGACACGACGATCGCCAATGTCGCGCTGCGCTACATCGCGGGCGGACTTGCGGTCGGTCTCGACGAGAGCACCTACGTCATCACCAGCTATCTCGTCGCCAACGCGATCGTGCTGTCGATCTCGGGTTGGCTGTCCACCGTCATCGGCCGCAAGCGCTTCTACATGATCTGCGTGGCGACCTTTGCGGTTGCATCCTTGCTGTGCGGCATCGCCTGGAATCTGCAGGCGCTGGTGCTGTTTCGGATCCTGCAAGGGCTGGGCGGCGGCGGCATGGCCACCAGCGAGCAGGCGATCCTCGCCGACTCCTTCCCACCGGCAAAGCGCGGCCAGGCGTTCGCCATCTACGGCGTCGCCGTCGTGGTGGCGCCTGTGGTCGGTCCGACCCTTGGCGGCTGGATCGCCGACACTTACTCGTGGCACTGGGTTTTCCTGATCAATGTGCCGATGGGGCTGCTCTCGCTGTTCCTGGTGGGAACGCTGGTCAACGAACCGTCCGGCGCCGAAGACGAGCGGCGCAGGCTGATCGAGAACGGTCTGCGCTTCGATTTCGTCGGCTTTGCGCTGGTCGCGATCGGACTGGGCTCGCTGGAATTCGTGCTCGACGAGGGCCAGCGCAACGACTGGTTCGGATCGACCATGATCCTGGGCTTTGCAATCGCCGCGGCGTCTTGCCTGATCGCGCTCGTGATCTGGGAGCTGTTGCGTGACGATCCGATCGTCGATGTCCGCCTGCTCGGCCAGCGGCAGTTCGGCGCGTGCTTCCTCGCGATGCTCGGCACCGGCGCGATCGTGATCGCGACGACGCAGATCCTGCCGCAGCTGTTGCAGACCGAATTGAACTATACCGCCTTCCTGGCCGGCCTCGTTCTGTCTCCGGGCGGCCTTGTCACCATGGCGATGATGCCGATCACCGGCAAACTGATCGGATCGGTGCAACCGCGATATCTGATTGCCGCAGGCGCGGCGATCGCAGGCCTGTCGATGTGGCATCTCACCGGGATCACCGGCGACATCACCTATGGCTACGCGGCCATGTCGCGCATCTATCTCGCCGTCGGGCTGCCGCTGCTTTTCCTTCCCATCACCACCGCCTCCTACGAGGGAATCCCGCCGGACAAGACGAACCAGGCTTCGGCCCTGATCAATGTCGCGCGCAACCTTGGCGGCTCGATGGGCGTGGCCCTGGCGCAGACGGTGCTGGCCCAGCGGCAGCAATTTCATCAAAGCCGGCTGGTCGAAAACATCTCGCCATCCGATATCGGCTATCAGCAGACCATCGAGAAAATGACGCGGTTCTTCCGCGCGCACGGCTCCAACGCATCGGACGCGGCCTCCCAGGCGGTCGCCTGGGTCGGACAGACACTGCAGCACCAGGTCGACCTGCTCGCCTATATCGACGTGTTCTGGACGCTGGCGATTATCGGCGCCATCATGGTGCCGATCGCGCTGACCTTGAAGACCATCGATTTGAATGCCCCTGCGCGCGGGCATTGACGGGGGACGAGACCCGCGCCGATGGCCGCTGCCGGACAAAATCCGCAGGCCATGCCGCCTCCAAGGGATAACCAAAGCTTAATGCCGGGTTGCTAGACCTCGAACCCTCAATTGGGGGTTCGATCGATGCGGCATCTCACCGTGTACCAGCGCCTCGCGATGATCATCGCGGTGTTGTCGTTCGCGTTCTTTGTCGTCTCCGCAATGCAGATCATGGTGTTGCGCAACACCGTCCTCGAGGAGCGGCGAACCACGGTGCACGACCTCGTCGATGCCGCCACGAAGATTCTTTCGCATTATGACGCTGAGGCGAAGGCCGGCAGGATCACGCCCGATCAGGCCCGCCACATGGCGTTCGCGGCGATCGGCGCCATCCGCTGGGGCGAATATAACGACTATATCGGCGTCTATGGCGGCGGCAGCACCGACGCCGGTGTCACCTATGTCCATGCCAATCCGAAATACGTCAACGTCAATCGCTGGCAGTACAAGGACGGCCACGGCGAGTTCGTGATCCAGACCATCGTCAATACCGCGCGTAGCGGCGGCGGCTTCCTCGAATATTTCGCGCCCCGCGCGGCGGGAGGCGCCGATCTGCAGAAGATTGCCTATGTCGGCTCCTATGGCTCTGGCGACAAGCTGCTGGCCATCCAGGCCGGCGCTTACATCGACGACATCGACGCCGTCATTTTCCATCGGGCGATGTGGTCGGCGATCGGCGGCCTGCTGGGTCTCGCTATTGCAGGCGTTGCCGCTTTCTGGCTGGGGCGCGGCCTCGTCGTCCCGCTCGCGAGGACCTGCGATACCATGGACGAATTGACCAAGGGCAATCTCGCCTTCGACGTGCCGTTCACCGACCGCAAGAACGAGATCGGCCGCATCGCCAGAAGCCTCCGTTTCTTCCGCGATCATCTGGCCGAAGCCGGCCGGCTTCGTGCGGAACAGGAGGAAGGCAAGGCACGCGCCGCCGCCGAGCGCCGCGCGGTGCTTGGGCGGATCGCCGACGAGTTCGAGCGCAACATCGGCGGCGTCATTCGCGGAACAGCCGATGCGGCCGGCGCGCTGCAGGGCTCCGCCTCGTCGATGTCCGGTGTTGCCGACGCCACGACACAGCAGAGCGCGCGGGTTGCGGCAGCCGCCGAACAGACCGCCGAGAACGTTCAGACGGTGGCGGCCTCGGCGGAGGAACTCTCATCCTCGATCAGGGAGATCGGGCGGCAGGTGGCGCAATCCTCGTCGATCGCCCGCAGCGCCGTGGAACAGGCCAGCCGCACCGAATCGATGGTCGATCAGCTGGTGCAGGCGACGCAGAAGATCGGCGAAGTGCTGGCGCTGATCCAGACCATCGCCGGACAGACCAATCTCCTGGCGCTGAACGCCACCATCGAATCGGCGCGCGCCGGCGAAGCCGGCCGGGGCTTTGCGGTGGTCGCAAACGAGGTCAAGGCGCTGGCGGGGCAGACCGCGAGAGCCACCGAGGACATCACCAAACAGATCGACGCGATCCAGAACGCCACCGGCTCGACCGCCGATGCGATCCTAGAAATCGGAACGACCATCGATCAAATGAACGAAATCACCAGCACCATCGCCGCCGCCATGGAAGAACAAGGCGCGGCAACCCAGGAAATCGCCCGCAGCGTCCAGCAGGCCTCTCAAGGCACGCAGGATGTGCTGAAGAACATCTTCGGGGTGCGCGAGGCGTCCGGCCAGGTCGGCAACGCCTCGA
>NZ_DAIDJE010000103.1 GCF_027451485.1 Bradyrhizobium sp. | reverse complement strand
TCATCAAGTCGATGCCGCGGAGCGCCTGCGTGATCCAGATGACGCCGGTCAGACTGACCAGGACCACCGCAAACGACGCCAGCGTCGTGCGAAAGATATACCTGTCGATCGACCCCATCGCTAACCGCACGATCCCATTCGGCGCGCCTTTAGAGCGGCCCGCGGCCAGTCCCGGATGGGATCCCCTCTGGCCGGTCCGCCTTGCTCAGGCTGGCAACACTTTCTCACTACCATCCCTTTGATCCGTCAACAAAATGGCTGGGCCGTGGCGGCCTTAGGATATGGTTAATATTTTGGGTTAGTGACCTTGCCGCAACGGTATCAATTGGAGCCGCCCCGTCCCAGGGCTGGCGAGACGAGGGCCTAAGCTCCAAATCGGCATCGAAATCAGCAAGGGGCATGTTTTGGTTGGGGCGAATCCAATACGCGAACCCTTGGCAGCGCGACCATCGGCAGGTCATATTGTGACGCATTCGTTCTTGAGCGAATGTCCATGTCGGACGCGAAAACAATTTTCGCGTCGAGGCAGAGTGGTATTTCGCCGACGTCAGCCCCTGATTCTTGGAGGATTTGTTTATGACCGACGCCGTGAAGGTCGGCTTTGTCCCGTTTTCTGCCGCTCCCGGCGCGGTCCTCGTGATCTTCTGCGGGGAAGGGCCGGAATTCGGCCCTGCCACCCGAAAGGCGCTTGGACCGACGTTGAGTCTCGTCATGGGGGCGGCCGAAACCAGCCAGTTCAAGGGGAAAAGCGGCTCGGCTCTCGATATTTTGGCGCCGCAGGGTCTCAAGGCCAAACGTCTGGTTGTGATCGGGGCGGGTAAAACCGCCGAGCTCAAAGACTACGAATTTCTCAAGCTTGGCGGCGCGTTGGCCGGCAAGCTGACTGCGAAAACCAGCGCGGTCACTGTTATTGCCGAACTGCCCAAGGGCTCGATGGATGCGGATCAGGCTGCGGCTGTCGCCGCCGGCATCCGGCTAAGGGCCTACAAGTTCGATCGTTACAAGACCAAAAAGAAGGAGGGCGAGGAGACGGCATTGCGCGCCAGTGTTTCGATCGCCGTCGGGGATCCTGCGGCCGCTCGCAGGGCCTTCGCAGCGGGCTCACATGTCGTTGACGGCGTCATCACTGCACGAGATCTCGTCAACGAACCGCCGAACGTGCTGTTTCCGGTCGAATTCGCGCGCCGTGCCGGTCAATTGCGCAAGCTTGGCGTGCAAGTCGACGTGCTCGACGTCGCTGCCATGAAGAAACTCGGCATGGGCGCGCTGCTCGGCGTGGCTCAGGGCTCTACGCAACCCGGTCGTACCGTGATCATGCGCTGGAATGGCGGTAAGCGCGGCGATCAGCCACTCGCTTTCATCGGCAAAGGCGTCTGCTTCGATACCGGAGGCATTTCGATCAAGCCCGCAGGCAGCATGGAAGACATGAAGGGCGATATGGGTGGCGCGGCCTGCGTCGTCGGACTGATGCAGGCATTGGCAGCGCGGAAGGCCAAGGTTAACGTGGTCGGCGCGATCGGGGTCGTCGAAAACATGCCGGACGGCAACGCGCAGCGTCCGGGCGATATCGTGACTTCGATGTCCGGCCAGACCATCGAAATCATCAATACCGATGCCGAGGGACGCCTGGTGCTCGCGGACGTGCTCTGGTACGTGGCCAAGAAGTTCAAGCCGAAATTCATGATCGACCTCGCCACGCTCACCGGCGCCATTTTGGTCGCTCTGGGCACCGAACATGCCGGCCTGTTTTCCAACAACGACGAACTGGCCGAGCGCCTGATCAAGGCCGGACTCGCGACCGGCGAGCGTGTCTGGCGCATGCCGCTCGGGCCCGAATACGACAAGCAGATCGATTCGCAATTCGCCGACATGAAAAACACCGGCACCCGACACGGCGGGTCGATCACGGCGGCCCAGTTTCTGCAACGTTTTGTCGACGGGACCCCTTGGGCTCACCTCGACATCGCGGGAACCGCGATGGGGGCGCCTAAGACCGAGATTAACCAGAGCTGGGGGGCGGGGTTTGGCGTTCGGCTACTGGATCAACTTGTTGCGGAGCATTACGAAAGCAAGCGATGACGGAGGTTTTATTCTACCACCTGCAAGATATGACAGTGGAGAATGTGTTACCGCCGCTGCTCGAAAAGTCGATCGAACGCGGCTGGCGGGTTGTCGTGCAGTCGACCTCCGAAGAACGCGCCGAAGCGCTGGACGCACATCTGTGGACCTATCGCGAGGATTCGTTTTTGCCCCACGCGACCTGGCGCGTAACTGACGCCGAGGAGCAGCCGATCCTTCTGGCGGTCGAGGATGGCAACCCGAACCGCGCCAATATCAGATTTCTGGTCGACAATGCACTCTTGCCGGCGGACTCGGAGCTTTACGATCGGGTCGTTCTGCTCTTCAACGGCGATGATGCCGAGGCGCTCGCCGCCGCGCGCCGCTCCTGGAGCGACTGCAAGGCGCGAGGATTTGACGTAACCTATTGGCAGGCCGACGAGAGGGGCCGGTGGCAGAGGCGCGATTAACCTGTTCCCATCATGAATGATAAACTGTGGTTTTGGCGACCAAAGCCTGTATAAGGCCACGGTCGTGCCGCAAAGTGATGGTCCGACAATCGCTAGGCGAGGGTGAGATTTAGTCCGTCGTGCGAGACAAGTACGTTCATCGGAAACAATTGCTGGCGCTGCTTCTGGCCGCTCCCATGCTGGCTGGCTGTGGGGCCACGGCTTCCGATATCTTCTCTTCCGATCTGCTGTCGAAGGACGCTGACTGGTTTTCGCGCAGCGGCCGACCGTTAATCAAGAACGTTTCGATCGAAATGCCGCCGCTGACGCCCGACAAGCCGGTGACGGCTCAAGATCTCGTCAGCCCAGAAGGTGCCTGCCCGGGGATGGCGGGCGCAGATGCTCCAGCAAACGCCAATGCGTCGTCGGATGGTACGCCCGCTCCTGCTCCCGCGGCCGCCAGCTCGGTTGCACTCGGCCACACCGAATGTGACGTCGTCCGCGGCATCGGTGCGCCGACTTCCGTCAATATCTCGAAGAACGAGCGAGGCGACCGGGTTGCGGTAGTCAATTTCTCGCAAGGCCCGCGCGCCGGAATATACACCTTTACCGCAGGGCGGTTGACTTCGATCGAGCGCGGCGCGGAGCCCGTTGTCGAGCCGAAAGTTGCCAAGCCGAAAAAGAAGAAACGGACAGCTGCACAGGCGCCGTCCTGATTGCATCCGTCAGGTTTGACGGGCAGCCTCATCGAGTTCCGAACTTGCCTCTAACCATTCCTCCTCGGCCTTCGTCAGGGCGTCGGCAGCGCTTGCGCGCGCCTTGCCGAGTTGGGCAGCCTGCTTCGGATCGCGCGTAAACAAATCGGGCAAGGCGAGTGCGGCATCGATCTTGGAAATGATGCCGCTGATACGCGACATCTCGGCTTCGGCCGCGACAATCCGCTGCCTGGGCGGGATTCGCTTTTCCTTCGGGCGCGGTGAATTCGTCTCGCTCCGCGCGTTCCGTTCTTTTCCACGCTCACGTGGAGCGACCTTCGCGCCCCTGGCCGACAACACCGTCCGCCGGTAATCGTCGAGGTCGCCATCGAAGCTTGTGACGGTTCCATCAGCGACCACCCATAGCCGGTCGGCACAGGCTTCGATGAGGTAGCGGTCGTGCGAGACCATGATGACCGCGCCCGCAAACTCATTGATCGCCTCCGCGAGGGCCGCGCGGCTGTCGATGTCCAGATGGTTGGTTGGCTCGTCCAGAATGATCATGTTGGGGCCGAAGAACGTCGCAAGCCCCAGCAGCAGCCGTGCTTTTTCACCCCCCGAAAGATTCTTCACCAGCGTGTCGGCTGCTTTGCCGGAGAAGCCGATGGCGCCGACCCGCCCCCGTACTTTGCTCTCGATCGCGTCAGACATCAGCTTGCGGACATGGTCATAGGGCGACGCGTCGGGATTGAGCTCGTCGACCTGATGCTGGGCGAAGTAACCGACCGAGAGCTTGTCGGCGCGGGTAATGTTGCCCGAAAATGGCGCAAGGCGGCCGGCGAGCAGCTTGACCAGCGTCGATTTGCCGTTGCCGTTGGCGCCCAGCAGCGCGATGCGATCGTCGGCGTCGACCCGCAGTGTCACGCGACTGAGAACCGGCAGCTTCGGGTCATAGCCTACGGACAAGTTGTCAATGGCTATGATTGGCGGCGAAAGCATCTTTTCCGGTTGTGGGAAGGTGATCTCGAGAGCTTCCTGGGTGACGAGCGCCGTCACCGGCCTCATCCGCTCCAGCATCTTGACGCGCGATTGCGCTTGCCGGGCCTTGGAGGCCTTGGCCTTGAAACGATCGACGAAGGCTTGCAACCGCTTGCGCTCCTCGGCTTGCCGCCTGGCGTGTTTGGCATCGAGGAGTTCGCGTGCAGCACGCTGCTCCTCAAAGGAGGAATAGCTTCCCTTGTAGAGAGTGAGCTTGCCGCGGTCGAGGTGCAGGATCTGATCGACAGAGGTTTCAAGAAGGTCGCGGTCGTGGCTGATGACGATCACGGTGCGAGGATAATTGGCAAGATGATCTTCGAGCCAAAGCGTGCCTTCGAGATCGAGATAATTGGTGGGCTCGTCGAGCAACAACAGGTCGGGCGCGGAGAAAAGCGTGGCCGCAAGTGCAACGCGCATGCGCCATCCGCCGGAAAATTCGGCGCAAGGCCTGTTCTGGTCTTCAAACGAAAAGCCGAGGCCACTGAGGATGGCAGCCGCTCGGGCGGGCGCCGAATGCGCCTCGATGTCCGAAAGCCGGGTCTGGATTTCCGCGATGCGAATGGGATCACTGGCCACTTGCGCTTCGCGCGTCAGCGCCTCGCGTTCACGATCGGCCTTCAGGACGACCTCGATCAGTCTTTCCGGACCGCTCGGCGCCTCCTGTGCGAGGCTTCCGATACTCCAGCGGGGAGGGATCGTGATGGTGCCGGTTTCAGTCGGCAAATCGCCGCGGATGGCCTGAAACAAGGTCGATTTGCCGACTCCGTTTCGGCCAACGAAGCCCACGCGTGCGCCCGGCGTGATCTGCACCGAGCTGTGGTCGATCAGAATCCGTCCGGCAATCCGGACCGAAATGTCTGACATCGTGAGCATGCGGGCTTTTCACCGCAGCGGCGGCAAAACGCAACCGGTATATTGGCTTCGCTAAGTTCGAAGGATACAAACGACGGTAGCGGCCGTACGTCGCCTAGTGCGAATCCCGACCGCCTGCCTGATCGCGACTTCGCAGCTCGGCGACGAGATGCTGCAGATGAGATGATGGACCGGTTGATTCCGCAGGCAGAAGTTGCTGAAGGCGCTCGCCGACAGCATCGCAGATCGCCAGGCTGGATTTATGGTCGAGCAAATCGATCTCGCCGCCTGTGTGTTGGCTGCTGTTCATGGCTGCTTCCGTTCCCTGACCGTCCGTTCGGTCAAGTGACGGCATACCAAGTCCGCGGAACGCAATTTGTTTCCATTTGGCAAGGGCTTCCGGGGATTCTTGGCTAATTTTCCATAAATTTCTGGGGTCGTTGAAGGGAACGCGAAGCTCCGGACCGCCTCTGCTTGAGGAGCGCCAGCCAAGGCCCGAACCGCGTGCGAGCGGCACCTGAGGAGTTTTCTAGCCACGCATGCGCCCAGACTTGATCGGAGGGGTGGATATCGGGTCGCGTGAGAAAATGCGTCAAAACAGAAATTTGGAGCTCTGGTGCTTATTCGACCAGAGTCAGATCAGCCTTGGCGGCCGCGCCTGCCGGGTTGGAAAAACCCCCTGCGCCTTGGGCAAGCGAAGGTGAGCAGGACAGCGCTTGAGGCGAGGCATCTGGTGAATTCGGCGCAATTCTGCGCCATGTGCCCGCTTGAGCGGGTCATCGCATCGCTTGCCGTACACCGGCAGCGTCGATATAAGCCCGCAACTTCCATCAGCGCTTTTTTAAGGATGAACCATGGCGATCGAACGCACCTTTTCCATAATCAAGCCGGACGCGACGGCTCGCAACCTGACCGGCGCCGTTAACGCGCTGATCGAAAAAGCCGGTCTTCGCATCGTCGCGCAAAAGCGAATCCGCATGACGCGCGAGCAGGCGGAAACCTTCTACGCCGTGCACAAGTCGCGCCCGTTCTTTGGCGAACTGGTGGCGTTCATGACCTCGGGGCCGGTGGTTGTTCAGGTGCTCGAAGGGGAAAACGCCGTGCTCAAATATCGCGAAGTGATGGGCGCGACCGATCCGTCGAAGGCAGCCGAAGGTACGATCCGCAAGGTTCATGCGAAGTCGATCGGCGAAAACTCGGTGCACGGCTCTGATGCACCGGAGACGGCCGCCATCGAAATCGCCCAATTCTTCTCCGGCAATGAGATTGTCGGTTAGTGCGGCGAATTTGAAGTTCCTGTCAGTCTCGCCGCGAGTTCGTCATAGGAACTTCAAGTCCAAAAGCCGCACTTAGTGGTTGCTTGATTCCAACATTCGCAAGACTGCCTGCTGCAGATGCTAAAGTCGGACCACTAGTTGACGGCGCGGTTTGCGCGCCGTCTCAAAGGGGCACGCTGTGAACGCGCCGTTGCAGATCGTTGATGCCGGCATCAGCGGCTTTTTCGGGCAGTTGCGGGTGGATGTGCAGACGCCGGTATTCTGGCTTGCGGTCGGCAAGATCATCTGGATCAACGTTCTGTTGTCCGGCGACAACGCACTCGTCATCGCCATGGCTTGTCGTGGCCTGCATGGCCGCCACCGGCTTTGGGGCATGATCATCGGCGCCGGAATTGCCGTCGTGCTCTTGATCATGTTCACCGGCGTTGTCGCCAGGCTGATGCCACTGCCTTATCTGAAACTGGTCGGCGGTCTCGCCTTGCTCGCGATCGCGGCGAAGCTGCTGGTGCCGGAAGAGGAGGACGAGGAAGTCGCCGCAGGCGCCACCCTGTGGCAGGCCATCCGCATTGTAGCCATTGCCGACATCGTCATGAGCTTCGACAATGTGATTGCGGTTGCGGCTGCCACCAACGGTCAGCTCTCGCTTCTCATCCTCGGTCTTGCCATCAGCATCCCCATGATTGTCGCGGGCGCCGCGCTGATCATGGCCGTGCTCGATCGTTTTCCTATATTGGTGGGGATGGGCGCGCTGCTGTTGGGCTGGATTGCTGGCGGAGTGATCGAAAGCGATCCGGCGATGCAACCCTGGGTGCATCGATGGTTCGACGGCACGATCGCCCCTCATCTCGATACGAAATTGGCAGAGATCGGCGTGCCGTCGCAGGATGCCCTCGGATACCTGGCGTCGATTATCGGTGTGATCACTGTGCTGGTTGCCGGTTCGGTTTGGCGCCGCCGGCGGCTGAGACGACACGAGCCGCCCACTTAGCAATCGGCATGATCGATGCAATGTCGCTACGCGGAAGACCAAAAGTCACAGCTCGTTCCGAAATTCGCGTCAGCGACCGCCTGCGAACTTCGGAATTGGAATTCTAGCGCCTGACGATTGATCCGGAGCGGCCAACGAGCCGCGCGAGCTGCTTGAATCGGCTACCGACGCGATCGGCAACGAGATCGACGAGCTTGTGCTCGAAGACCAGCATCAGCTTGCGGCCCTGGGTGCGAAAGTGGGTGGCCGGAAGCACACCGGGTCGCGCTGCCGATATCAGATGGGCGACGCGGAACGCCGCGCCAAGCATACGGGCGCGTTCAAGCATCGCAGGAGGTACCATTTGCCGTACGGCTTCCGGCGGCTCGTTCTGTTCGCTCAATCCGGCATAGCGGTAGAACACCGACAGGGCGACAAAGGCTCGGCCCAGATGGCTGATCGAACCAAAATTTCCGTTGGTGATGAGGTTGAGCGTCTCCTCACCGCGATGATCGGGATGAACCCGCCAGCCGATATCCGACAAAAGGCACGCAGCGTGCCGCAGACGGCGATCTTCCTCGGTCTCGTGCAACTTGGCGACCCGCACAAAGCGATCGGTCCATTCGATCAGCTCTTCGGCGTGGCGTGCCGATCGGGACAGCAGTTCATTGAGTTTCTGGGCCGCGCAGAGAAAGCCGTCCTTGACGCGTTCCGTCTCGGGAAGCATCTCGTACAGTAGCCCCTCGCGCACGCCGAAGGTCGAAAACACGATCGTTTTGGGACGGACAACGCGGATGATGTATTCGAGCACGAGAGCGGCGTAAGCGAGTAGCGGCCGTCTGGCGTCGGCGATGACCTCGATATCAGCCAGCATGTTCGTGGAGACCAGGCGACGCAGCCGCCGTGCAAAATCGAGCGCATCCTGCGCCGGAATGGAATAGCCGTGCATCACTCCGAGCGGGTACTCGCTCTGAATAATGTGGATGCGCGCGAGGGCGCGCCAGGTACCTCCCACCGCGTAGAACGTGCGGCCGCGGCCGCTTCGGATTTGCTCGATCTCGGACAGTTCGGATTTGACGATGCGTTCGGCTCGTTTCAGGGATTTGTGCGACAAGTCCTGCAACGCGAGGCTGCCGAGCGGAAGCGTGAGTCCGCCATGCACGCGGTTGCCGTGGACACTGATCAATTCCAGCGAGCCGCCGCCAAGATCGCCGACGATGCCGTCGGGCCGGTGAACGCCGGAGATGACGCCGAGCGCGGACAGTTTCGCCTCGCGTGGGCCGGAGAGAATATCGATCTTCGTCCCGCAAATGCGCTCGGCTTTGGCAATGAAATCGGGCCCGTTGCTGGCATCACGGCAGGCGGCAGTTGCGATCGCATGGACGCGTCTAACGTTCATGACCCTGCAGAGCGCTCGAAAGCGGCGCAGCGAGGTCAACGCCTTGGTCACGGCATCCGGGGCGAGCAAGCCGGTGGACTGGACTTCGCGGCCAAGGCCGCACAGCGCCTTTTCGTTGAAGATCGTGATGAGGCTGCGCGCCATCGCTTCATAGACGACGAGACGCACCGAATTTGAACCAATATCGATGACTGCGACGCTCGAGGCGCGTTTGCGCGCCCGTTTCACAACCCGCTCTCCCTATGACGATGGCTGCCGGTCGGCGCGCCGGGTGAGACGACGCGGTGATGATTCCTTGAGTGACTTTCCACGGCCAGACAGACTCGGATTCGTCATGAAGTAATTGTGCAGATTGAAGGGTTCCTCGCCCTTGGCGGCCTTCATACGCGTTGAGGAACCATCGGGCAACAATTGCCAGCTTTGCTCGGTATCCTTCAGGTTCGCGACCATGATTTGTTCGAGAACCTGCTGATGAACCGTTGGATTCTGCAATGGACAGAGAATTTCGACGCGGCGATCAAGGTTGCGCGGCATCATGTCGGCCGAGGAGATATACACAGCCGCCTTCGCGCTTGGCAGGCCCTGTCCCATCCCGAAGCAGTAGATTCGCCCGTGTTCCAGGAAGCGGCCGATCACCGATTTGACGCGAATGTTCTCCGAAAGGCCGGGAATGCCCGGGCGCAGGCAGCAGATCCCGCGCACCACAAGCTCGATCGAAACGCCGGCCTGAGAGGCCTCGTAAAGCGAATCGATGATCTCGGGATCGACCAGTGAATTCATCTTCAGCCAGATCGCGGCGGGCTTGTTGTGCTTGGCAAAGTTGGTCTCGCCGCGAATGTGCTCGAGCATCCGCTTGCGCAAGGTGAGCGGGGACACCGCCATCTTCTCGATGTCGCTCGGTTCGGCATAGCCGGTGATGTAGTTGAACACTCGTGCCGCGTCGCGGCCGATGATCGGGTCGGATGTGAAATAAGACAGATCGGTGTAGATGCGCGCGGTTACCGGATGATAGTTGCCGGTGCCGGTATGGACGTAGGTGGTGAGATTGCCGCTTTCGCGGCGGACAACCATCGAGAGCTTGGCGTGCGTCTTCAATTCAATAAAGCCGTATACCACCTGCACGCCGGCGCGCTCGAGGTCGCGCGCCCAGCGGATGTTGGCTTCTTCGTCGAAGCGCGCCTTGAGTTCGATCAGCGCCGTCACCGACTTGCCCGCTTCCGCTGCTTCGGCAAGGGCACGCACGATCGGCGAGTTGTTCGAGGTGCGATAGAGCGTCTGCTTGATAGCGACGACGTCCGGGTCGCGCGCCGCTTGTTGCAGGAACTGGACGACGACGTCGAAAGATTCGTACGGATGATGGACGATGAGGTCCTTTTGCCGGATGGCGGCGAAGATATCGCCGCCATGATCGCGCACGCGCTCGGGATAACGCGGCACATACGGCGTGAATTCCAGGTCCGGCCGGTCGAGCCGGGTCAGTTGCGACAGTTCGTTCATGGCGAGCACGCCGTCGACCAGCAGCACCTCGTCGTCGGATGCCGAAAGCGCGCGCTGCACGAAGGCCCGCAGTTCCTCCGGCATTTTGGCTTCCATTTCCAGATGGATGACTGAGCCGCGGCGCCGCCGTTTGAGCGCGGTCTCGAACAGACGAACGAGGTCTTCGGCTTCTTCCTCGATTTCAAGTTCAGAGTCGCGGATGATGCGGAACGCCCCTTGGCCTTTGACGGTATAACCGGGAAACAGTCTGGCGATGAACAGGCCCGTCGCCTGTTCCAGCGTGATCAGCCGCACCGCGCCATCCTTGCCCGCAGGCAGACGAATGAAACGGTCAATCTTGCCCGGCATGCGAATGAGCGCATTCATCGCTTTGCCATCTGAAGTCCGTGCTAGTTGCAGCGCAACCGTAAAACCCAGGCTCGGGATGAACGGAAAAGGGTGCGCCGGGTCGATCGCCAGCGGCGTCAGCAGAGGGAAGATGTTGTGGAGAAAGTGATCCTCAATCCAGGCGCGCTCGGGCTTGGTTACATCCCGCCCTTCGACCAGGACGATGCCGACGTCGGCGAGAATTTTGTGCAGGTCCCGCCAGATCGCCTGCTGGTCTTTGGCAAGCTGGGAAACCGTCTCGTTAATCAGCGCCAGCTGCTCGCTGGGGGTGAGCCCGTCCGGGCTGCGCTCGGTGATGCCTTCGCGCACCTGAGCCTTGAGACCGGCAACGCGGACCATGAAGAATTCGTCGAGATTGTTGGCAGAAATCGACAGGAAGCGGACGCGTTCCAGCGCGGGGTGGCTCGGGTTCACCGACTCTTCCAAGACGCGGCGATTGAAATGTAGCCACGAAAGTTCCCGGTTGATGAAACGCTCGGGGCTGGAGCCGGCCGCGGGAGCGCTGGAGGTGGGGGTATCTTTCTCAGGAATTACAATGGCTTGGGGGGAATCCATGAAGTTTCGATCCATTTCATCTCAAGCCCCGGAAAGGCGGCGGGGACCATCCGATTTCTCGGTGACGTTTCAATGACATTGATGTTCCCGTCCCACGTTCCGTCAAGATGGGAAGCGCTCTCCGTCAGCTGTTGCCGCGGAACAACTCCGCTGCCAGAGCCCTGGTAACGGGCCTGCCAAGCCGCAGGGCTTCGGTGTCCAGTAACTCGACGGCATGCCGCAGGGCGGCATAGGAACGCTCGATGTGGGAGACGAGATAGCTCACAATCGCTTCATCGATGGCGAGCTGCCGATCCGCGCTGAATTTGACGATCAAAGCACGGAACAGATGATCGTCCGGCGGCATCAACTGCACGGCCGGTACCGCTCGCAGCCTCGATCGCAAGTCGCGCAACTCGACCCTGGCCGGCACCACGCGCGCTGTCATCAGGACGAAGGCGCCGTCTTCCCGCGCAAGGTTCAGCAGATGGAACAACGCGCGTTCGTCTATATCGCCGGCCTTGATATCCTCAATCACAAGTGCGCCCGTGGCTAATGCGCCCGGGACTTCCGATGACGTCAGCGCGTGGGCTGAGATCGAGCGCGCGCCGGATTGTTCGGCCCAGATCGCGGCGAGGTGACTTTTGCCGGATGCTTCCGGGCCGAGCAGAAGCATTACGCGGTTTGGCCAATCAGGCCAGGTATCGATCAGCGCGAGCGCCGCAGTGTTCGCCGGCCCCTCGAGAAAATCATCGCGCGTAAAGCTTTCCGCGTGGGACAACGCAAATGCGAGTTGACGAGGTTGAACGCGGCTGGGCACCTGGCGCTCCGATTCCGAAGTTCGCAAAACGATCGCCGCCCCAATGATTCGAACTTCGGAATCAAAGGAACTCCAGCGACTGATATCAGTTGGGGCGGCTCTGACTTTGAAGTTCCTATAACGAGACCACGGCGACAGCATAGGAACTTCAAAGTCGCCGTACCAGTCTCGGCAAATGCTAACCGAATTAAAAATGCCTCCGATCCGAAAAGGATCTAGCGTGCCTCGATGGTGCCCATATGCCGTACCCACTCGACGAGATAGAGTGACACGGAGGCCAAAGTAAAGATCGTCACCAATCCCATCAGCACGGCATCATACGGCATCGGTTTGAACCCGAATGCGAGCGAGGCCAGGATCGTGGCCGCCAGCGCGACCTGCGCCGCCGTGTTGAGCTTGGAAACCATCAGCGGTTTCATTTCGACGGGTTTGTCGAACAGCCATGACACAATCACAGCTGCCACGATCATGAAATCGCGCGAGACGACAAGAATGACAATCCATCGGGGGACCGCTCCCCAGATGCCAAGAGCCACATAGATCGACACCAGCAAGGCTTTGTCGGCGAGCGGATCGAGCAATGCGCCCAGTTCGCTCGCCATATTGAAGCGCTTGGCCAGAAATCCGTCGACGGCGTCGCTAATGCCTGCGATGACAAAGATTGCAAATGCGATTTCCATCTGGTTGGAAGCAATGGCCCAGATGATGATGGGCACCAGGATGATGCGCCCCAGCGTAATGATATTTGGAATACTCAACTCGGTCGTTTCCCAGCTACCGGCCTGATTCCTTGAAGTTATCCCAGCTTTGCGGAGCGGGCCGGCCGTTGTCTACATAGTAGGCGCTCGCTACCATTGCACATGAGCCAAATCCGACGTAACCCAGCCGTCATCAACTGGAATAGGTCATGGCCGAGCGCAAAACCGGGCTCACTTACGCGGATTCGGGGGTCGATATCGATGCGGGCAACCGGCTGGTCGATTTGATCAAGCCGATGGTTCGCGCCACAGCGCGCTCAGGCACCCAGGCCGAAATCGGCGGCTTTGGCGGGTTGTTTGATCTCAAGGCTGCGGGATTCAAGGACCCGATTCTGGTGGCGGCAACCGACGGAGTCGGTACCAAGGTCAAGATTGCGATCGATACCGGACTGCATGGCGGCATCGGCATCGATCTTGTGGCCATGTCCGTCAACGATCTCGTGGTCCAGGGCGCTGAGCCGCTGTTCTTTCTGGACTATTTTGCCTGCGGCAAGCTTGATCCGGAGGCGACCGCTTCGATCGTGGCCGGTGTCGCGGAGGGCTGCCGCGAATCCGGCTGTGCGCTAGTCGGGGGTGAAACCGCCGAAATGCCGGGGCTCTATAAGGCAGGCGACTACGATCTGGCCGGCTTTGCCGTCGGTGCCGCCGAGCGCGGCTCGCTACTGCCGCGCGCCGACATCGTGGCCGGGGATACGGTGCTGGGGCTGGCTTCGTCGGGTGTGCACTCCAACGGTTTTTCGCTGGTACGAAGGATCGTGGAAGCTTCGCGCTTGGGATTCGATGCGCCCGCGCCGTTTTCGCCGGTCATGACGCTGGGTGGTGCCTTGCTGGCACCAACCAAGATTTATGTGAAGTCCTGCCTGCGGGCTATCCGCGAGACCGGGGCGGTCAAAGCGCTCGCGCATATCACCGGCGGTGGGTTCACCGACAACATCCCGCGGGTGCTGCCGAAGCATCTCGGCGTCGGCATTGATTTGGCCCGTTTGCCGGTATTGCCGGTTTTCAAGTGGCTTGCGGAACAGGGCAACGTTGCCGAGCTTGAACTTCTGCGCACCTTCAATTGCGGGGTCGGCATGATTGCGGTCGTCGAATCCGCAGCCGCCGAAGCCGTCTCACGCGTTCTCACGGACGCCGGCGAGAGCGTCGCGGTGCTGGGCGAGGTCATTCCGGTGCAGGGCGAACATCGGGTGGTCTATAACGGCCACCTCGACCTCTCATGGTAAAAGCCGGCTCGCATGGCGGGGGCGCGAAGCCCCGCGTCGCCATTCTGATTTCTGGACGTGGCTCGAACATGCTCGCCTTGATCAAGGCGGCCGACGCCGACAGTTTTCCGGCAGAGATCGCGCTGGTGATTTCAAACCGTGCCGACGCGCCCGGACTTGCTCTGGCGGCCGAGGAAGGTGTCGAAACCGTTACGATCGAAAGCAAGCCATTCGGCAAGGATCGCGCCGCGTTCGAGGCGGTCTTGCATTCGACGCTCGACACGCACCGGATCGATCTGATTTGCCTTGGCGGCTTCATGCGGCTGTTCACCGCCGAGTTCGTGCAGCGCTGGTATGGCAAGATGCTCAATATCCATCCCTCTCTGCTGCCATCGTTCCCGGGTCTTGATCCGCAGGCGCAGGCTCTGAAAGCCGGTGTCAAAGTCTCGGGAGCCACCGTCCACTTCGTCACACCGGAAACCGATGCGGGACCGATTGTGATGCAGGGCGTGGTGGAAGTTCGTGACGCCGATACGCCGGAGACGCTGTCGGCACGAATTCTCGCGATCGAGCACCAGATTTACCCGGGGGCCTTGCGGCTTCTGGCCAGCGGAAAACTTCGCCTGGATGGTGCTACCTGCCGGCTGAGCGGCGATACCGATGCCGCCGGCACCTTGATCTCGCCGCGGCCGACTGGAAGATAACAAATAACAAAATCCCCCGGCAGGGCCGGGGGTACATCAGGATTGCTTACACGGATTGTGACGAGGCTTAGGAGACCTTGAGATTTTCCGCAGAAGTCTTTCCGCGATTCTCAACAAGGTCGTATTCGATCACCTGATTCTCGTTGAGGGTGGTGAGCCCAGCGCGCTCGACCGCCGAGATATGGACGAACACGTCCTTATCGCCGACCATCGGCTTGATGAACCCATAACCCTTCGTCGGGTTGAACCACTTGACGGTGCCTTTTTGCATCGCCTGTCTCCTGGTCTAGACATAAAGAAGACGCGTCACGCGATCTGCGTGCCGCGCCACAAGCGGGCCTTCCGGATGTCTGCTGAATTTCCTAGTCGCGAAACGCACAGTCGATCGGCCGAATTCCGATTGTGATCAAGATTGCAACACGAATTTTGCGCCTTAGCAAGCTTTTGGGGCAGTTTGGGAAAATCCGAACAGGAGCTTTAGGCGTCGTCCGTCCGCGGGTGTGGCTTGGCGACAACACGGGTGCCAATGGCCCTTGAAGCTAGGTTAACGCGATTGATGCTGTCGCCGAGCCACGCCAAAATCCAGCCCATTTAAGGCGAATCAGCGCCGGCCGGGGGGCGCGCCGATTTCTGGGAATGATGTTGGACGAGGCGGGCAGGGCGATCATCGACGGCGCCTACCCACGGCAGGTAAGGGCTGTTCCTGTAATGTCCCTGGGGTTTGGATTTCCGCGACGCGGACCCGTATGCAAACTCTGTGGCCCATTGGCTGACATACCGAGCCTCTCTCCGATCGCCTGGACCCCCTCTGTCCGATCTTTCAGCTGGCGCAGCGGCAGCCGCCTTGGCAATTTACTGGCGTGGCTGGGCGGTCAGGCCAGCGATGGCTTCGGCCTCACCTTCCGCGGCAAACAAAGAGGCGGGGGGCCTCGGAACCTTGGAGCGCGTGTTTCGGCGCTGCCCAATTTCTTGACGATGTCCGCCGTGCGCCCTCCGGCAGATCGGTGAAAATGACGAGTCTCGAAACCAAGCTGCACGTGCAGCTTAGTTCCGATCCACTTTTACAACTCGCCCTCTCTCGATCGCGAGCGCGAGCCGCCCCTGCTTGAGCGCCAGCGCTGCCTCGCCGAACAATTCGCGCCGCCAGCCGTGCAAAGCTCCGACGTCGGCGTTGTCATCCGCCGCAATCTGTTCGAGATCATCAACCGTTGCGATCACCTTGCTTGCAACGGCGTGGCGTTCCGAGGTCATGCGCAGCAAGACCTTGAGCAGTTCGACGATCGCTGCGCCATTTGAATTGCCGCGCGGCTTTTCGATTTTCGGCAGCTTCGAAAGATCGCGCGCCAAGCCGCGCTGCACCGCGGCAACAATGTCAGCGCCCCATTTCGACCGATCAAAACCTTTCGGCAGCGAGCGGAGACTGGCGAGCTTTTCAAGACTGGTCGGCGCGTGAGTCGCGATATCGCCGACAGCGTCGTCCTTCAGGATGCGTCCGCGCGGCACGTCACGGCTTTGCGCTTCCTGCTCGCGCCACGCCGCAACCTCGATCAGCACGGCCAGTTCCTTCGGCTTGCGCACCCGCGTTTTCAGACGCTCCCAGGCGCGCTCGGGGTGGAAGTCATAGGTTCGGGGGCTCGTGAGAACCTCCATTTCCTCGCTGACCCACTCGCTGCGGCCTCGCTTCTTGAGATCGGCATCGAGCGCGGCGAACACGTCACGCAGATGGGTGACGTCGGCCCGAGCGTAGTGCATCTGCTCTGCCGTCAGCGGGCGCCGCGACCAATCGGTGAAACGATGGGTCTTGTCGGGGCGATGACCGGTGACGCGCTCGACCAGCTGGTCGTACGCGATCGAATCGCCATAGCCGAGCGCCATGGCAGCGACCTGGGTGTCGAAGATGGGGTGTGGAATAATGCCGGCCCGGTGCCAGACGATCTCGATATCCTGCCGGGCGGCGTGAAAGACCTTCAGCACCTCCTCGTTGGACATCAGTTCGAAGAAGGGCTTGAGATCAATGCCCTCGGCGAGCGCATCGATTACCGCAGCTTCGTCGGCGCTCGCCATCTGCACGACGCAGAGCAGCGGATAATAGGTGGTCTCGCGAAGGAATTCGGTATCGACCGTGATGACCCGGTGCTTGGCGAGCCGATCACATAGGTCAGAGAGTTCCGCAGTCGTAGTAATCAGATCCATAAACGGTCCATCACGCTTTCCCGAAGGGCGTTCGGCCGAAAGCGCTGATATGTCAAGGGCCTTGCGGCGAAATCGAGACCTGAATTCTATGCTGTCGGCATGATTCAAGGCAAACGGCTGCCGATACGCAGGAGCCGTTCTCGCGTTCTCCGGGGCGAGCCGATCAGATATCGCCGGCGTGGCGGTCTGATGGCTTCCGGCTGGCGGGCACGGCAAGTACGATCACGCAGAGGCCAAGCATCGCCAATCCCATGAATTCGAATACCAGTGCGTCCACTCAAAGATCCCCCTAGCAATCCGGCAGGTTTGCTGGGAAGCGATTGAACGCTCCTTAATTTTCGGCGGTTGGCGCTGCGTCATCCAACCAATGTTCGGCGAAAGGTTAACGATTCATGTGCCGCAGAATGTCCGCAGCACACGCTGATCCGGTTCCGGAGGGGCGGCGTAGTCGGCAAACGGCGGTTGCTCTTCATAGGGCTTCGAAAGAACCGTAAGCAGCTCTTCAAACGGCGCAAAGTCGTCGCGGCCGACGGCGGCCTGAATCACCGCCTCGATACGGTGGTTGCGGGGAATGTAAGCCGGATTGACGGCCCGCATCGCGGATGCGCGTTCGGCTGGCGTTTGTGCCTCATCTCCCATCCGCTGTCGCCAGCGTGCCGCCCATTCATCGTAGGTGAGGGGATCTGCAAAGAGCTGACGGACGTTGTTATCCCGGCTGGCATCTTCGGCGGCATCGCTCAAGCGGCGAAACGTGAGAGTGAAGTCGGCCTTCGCCTTGGCCATGGCATCCAGAAAGTCTTGCGCCAGCGCCTCATCCCCGTCCCGCCTGGAGAACAAGCCTAGTTTTTGCCGTAGCCCCGACTGATAGGCGTCCGTGAACTTCCCTGGAAAGTCGCCCAGGATGGCTTGAGCCTGGTCGACCGCCTGGTCCTTATCATCCGAAAACAACGACAGCAGGCATTCGGCGAGCCGGGTCAGATTCCACAATGCAATACGCGGTTGGTTGGCATAGGCGTAGCGGCCCTGCTCATCGATTGAGGAGAATACCGCGGCGGGATCGTAGTGATCGAGGAAGGCACATGGGCCGTAGTCAATCGTTTCGCCCGAAACCGACGTGTTGTCGGTATTCATGACACCGTGGATGAAGCCAACGAGGAGCCAGCGCGCGACCAAGTCGGCCTGTCGAGCGATCACGCCCTCCAGTAAAGCGTGATAGGGGTGCTCAGCGTCAGCCAAATGCGGGTAGTGTCGGGAGATCACATGATCGGCAAGACGCTTGATGCCCTCCGTGTCGCCGCGGGACGCAAAGTACTGGAACGTGCCAACGCGGATATGGCTGGAGGCCACGCGGGTCAGTACAGCGCCCGGCAGCGCCGTCTCGCGCATGACGCTTTCGCCGGTGATCGTCGCGGCAAGCGATCGCGTGGTCGGAATCCCCAGCGCCGCCATGGCCTCGCTCACGATATATTCGCGCAAGACAGGGCCAAGCGCGGCCCGACCATCACCTTGGCGAGAAAAGGGAGTGGGACCCGAGCCTTTGAGCTGGATGTCGCGCCGGACGCCGTCGAGATCGACGACTTCGCCAAGCAGGATCGCGCGGCCGTCGCCGAGCTGCGGCACGAAATAGCCGAACTGGTGTCCGGCATAGGCCATGGCGATGGGGTCGGCACCGTTCGGAACACGCTTGCCGGCGAGGATTTCCACCCCTTCAGGGCTCTCGAGCATATCCGGATCGAGCCCAAGCCGGGCTGCCAGCGGTCGGTTTAGCTTGACCAGCCGGGGTGCGGCCACGGGCGTCGGCGCAACGCGGGCAAAAAAGCCCTCCGGCAGCGCGGCATAGGTGTTCTGGAAGGGGAAGTGTACGGTCATATTAGGAAGATAGGCATATGCGGGGATTAGACAATCGGCTCGCTGACCGTGTTCCGGGCGGGGAGGCTGCTGTTCCAAATTGTTGGGGCGGCGGTTGCCGCCTCCGAAAGCCTCGGCTAAACCCACAGCCTCTTCGGGAAGGCTTTTCAGGCCGCTCGATTCGATCCTCCGACACTTGATTGATGGAAACTCGATGCATCGTTACCGGTCCCATACCTGCGGCGCGCTCCGGGAGAGCGATATCGGTCAAAACGTGCGTTTATCCGGTTGGTGCCATCGCATTCGCGACCATGGCGGGGTCCTGTTCATCGACCTGCGCGACCATTACGGCCTGACGCAATGCGTCGTCGACCCGGACTCGCCCGCGTTCAAGGTGGCCGAGAAGCTGCGCTCGGAATGGGTGGTTCGGATCGACGGCAAGGTGCGGCGGCGCCCCGAAGGCACCGACAATCTCGAACTGGCGACCGGCCTGGTCGAGGTCTATGCCACCGACATCGAGGTGCTAGGCCCAGCGGCAGAGCTGCCAATGCCGGTGTTCGGGGAACAGGAATACCCTGAAGACATAAGGCTCAAGTACCGTTTCCTCGATCTTCGCCGCGAGAAGCTGCATCAAAACATCATCAAGCGCGGCCAGATCATCGATTCCATCCGCAAGCGCATGAAAGAGCAGGGGTTCTTCGAGTTTCAGACCCCGATCCTCACGGCCTCCTCACCGGAGGGCGCGCGCGACTTCCTGGTGCCCTCGCGGCTGCATCCTGGCAAGTTCTATGCGCTGCCGCAGGCGCCGCAGCAGTTCAAGCAGCTGACCATGGTGGCTGGCTTCGACCGCTATTTCCAGATCGCGCCGTGCTTCCGCGACGAAGACGCGCGCGCCGACCGCTCGCCGGGCGAATTTTACCAGCTCGATATCGAGATGAGCTTTGTCACGCAGGAAGACGTGTTCAACGCGGTCGAGCCCGTGATGCGCGGGGTGTTTGAGGAGTTTGCGGAGGGCAAGCCGGTCACGCAGAAGTTTCCGATGATTCCCTATGCAACGGCGGTGAGCAAATACGGCACCGACAAGCCGGACTTGCGTAATCCGATCGAGATGCAGGTCGTCTCGGACCATTTCCGCGGCTCCGGTTTCAAGGTGTTCGCGCGAATGCTGGAAGATCCGAAGAACCAGGTGTGGGCGATTCCGGCCAAGGGCGGCGGCTCGCGCGCCTTCTGCGACCGGATGAACTCCTGGGCGCAAGGCGAAGGCCAGCCAGGGCTGGGCTACATCTTCTGGCGCGAGGGCGGCGAGGGCGCCGGTCCGCTCGCGAACAACATCGGGCCTGAGCGGACGGAAGCGATCGGCGCACAACTCGGACTGAAGGAGGGCGATGCGGCGTTCTTCGTCGCTGGTGATCCCGACAAATTCTGGAAGTTCGCAGGGGCGGCCCGCACCAAGCTTGGCGAAGAGTTGAACCTGATCGAAAAAGGCCAGTTCAAGTTCTGCTGGATCGTCGACTTCCCGATGTTCGAATGGAACGAGGAAGAGAAGAAGATCGACTTCTCGCACAACCCGTTCTCGATGCCGAACATCGAGCCTGAAGAGTTCCTGAAGCTCGATCCGAACGATCACGAAAAGCTGCTGAGCCTGAAGGCCATTCAGTACGACATTGTCTGCAACGGTACCGAGCTGTCGTCGGGAGCAATCCGCAACCATCGCCCCGATGTGATGAAGAAGGCGTTTGCGATTGCAGGCTACCCGGAGGACGTGCTGGAAGCGAAATTCGGCGGAATGCTGCACGCGCTCTCGCTCGGCGCTCCGCCGCACGGGGGTATCGCGCCCGGCATAGACCGCATCGTCATGCTGTTATGCGGCGAGGAGAACTTGCGCGAAGTCGTGCTCTTCCCGATGAACCAGCGGGCGGAAGATCTGATGATGGGGGCTCCTTCGGAGGTCACGCCGAAACAGTTGCGCGAACTTCACATCCGGCTAAATCTTCCGCAAAGCTGAAGCTCAAAATACCAATGTGATCGATTGTTTCCGGGACGATAGCAAACCCGGGGGGAAGCGAATGTCCTATTCCGACGACCTTCACGCTGCCGCGCTCGCCTATCATCGGCTGCCGCGGCCCGGCAAGCTCGAGATCCAGGCCACGAAGCCTCTCGCGAACCAGCGCGACCTCGCCTTGGCCTATTCTCCCGGCGTCGCCTCCGCCTGCACGGAAATTGCCAACAACCCGACGGAAGCGGCCTCTCTTACCTCGCGCGCCAACCTGGTTGCGGTGGTCAGCAACGGTACGGCCGTGCTCGGTCTGGGCAACATCGGACCGTTGGCGTCCAAGCCGGTGATGGAAGGCAAGGCTGTCCTGTTCAAGAAATTCGCCGGCATCGATGTGTTCGATATCGAGATCGCCGCCGACACCATCGAGCGCGTGGTCGAAACTGTCGCTGCGCTCGAGCCGACCTTCGGCGGCATCAACCTCGAGGACATCAGGGGACCGGATTGTTTCGAGATCGAGGCTCAGCTCAAGGCCCGGATGAAAATCCCGGTATTCCATGATGATCAGCACGGCACGGCCATCATCGTCGGCGCAGCCATCACCAATGCGCTGTTCCTGAACGGAAAGAAGCTGTCTGACGTCAAGATCGTTTGCTCAGGCGCGGGCGCTGCGGCGCTCGCCTGTCTCAATCTTCTGGTGTCGATGGGCGCCAAGCGCGAAAACATCTGGGTTTGCGACATCGAGGGCTTGGTCTACGAAGGGCGCGCCAAGCTGATGGATCGCTGGAAGTCGGTTTACGCGCAGAAGACCGACAAGCGGACGCTTGCCGACGCCATTCCTGGCGCCGATATCTTCCTCGGCCTTTCGGCGCCCAACGTGTTGAAGCCCGAGATGGTCAAGCAGATGGGCGACCAGCCGCTGGTGATGGCGCTCGCCAATCCAAATCCGGAAATTATGCCGGAGGAGGCGCGAAAGGCCCGCCCTGACGCCATGATATGCACGGGCCGGTCCGACTTCCCCAACCAGGTCAACAATGTGCTGTGCTTCCCGTTCATCTTCCGCGGTGCGCTCGATGTGGGCGCCACCGCTATCAACGAGGAAATGAAGAAAGCGGCAGTGGATGCCATCGCGCAGCTGGCGCGCGATCCGCCGGTCGATGCGCCGGGCTTTGATACCGGC
>NZ_DAIDJE010000102.1 GCF_027451485.1 Bradyrhizobium sp. | reverse complement strand
GGCATCCTGGTCGAATCCTTCAGCCGCCTGCGCCATGGCACCTCGCCCCCGACTCTCTCGGCCGTGCCTTTCGTCGTGCTCGTCCTCGACATCGCGGTGAATCTCTGGCGCGCCCGGGCGCTGCATCGCGCCGCACATGAGACCAAGAGCCAGGCACTCGCCGCCGACGCCCTGCACTTTGCCTCCGACGTACTCGGCTCGGTTGCGGTCATCGTGGGGCTGGCGCTTTCGGCCCTCGGCTATTCATGGGGCGACGCGGCCGCGGCCGCCACGGTTGCGGTCATCATCGCGGCGCTCGGCATGCGGCTCGCCCGCTCGACGGTCGAAACCCTGACCGACCGCGCCCCCGAAGGCGCGGCCGAGCGAGCCACAGCCGCGATCCAGGGCGTTCCGGGCGTTGCCGGCGTCGACCGTCTGAGGGTGCGCCTGGTCGGCGCGACACATTTCATTGATGCCATCGTGCAAGTGCCGCGCACCTATCCGATCGACCGCGTCGACGAGATCAAGCAAAAGGCTCAACGCGCCGTTTCCGAAGCATTGGGCGACGCTGACCTGACGTTCACCGCAGTTCCGGTCGCCCTCGACAACGAAAGCGTCCGCGAGCGCATCATGGTGATCGCCCGCAATGCCGGGGTCGCGGTCCACCATGTGACGGTACATGACCTCGGCGACAAGCTCACCGTCAGCATCGACCTCGAAGTTGATGGCGAGATGACGCTGACGGCCGCCCACGACGTCACCCACGAACTCGAGCGAAACATTCGCGACGAGTTCGGCGAAGTGGTGGAAATCGATATCCATATCGAGCCGCTGGAGCCGGAACTGCCGGTGGGCGCCGACGCCGCGCCGGAACGGGTGGAGACGATCCGCGCGGCGCTCGCCGAGTTCGCAGCGCGAGGAGCCATCCACGACATCCATAATGTGCGTGTGCGCGACACTGACGCCGGCGAGATCGTCAACTTCCATTGCCGTGCGGCGCCCTCGATGAGCGTGATCAAGGTTCACGAATGCGTCGACGAAATCGAGCGCGCGCTGCGCCGCGCGTTTCCGACCGTGAAGCGCGTCATCAGCCACGCCGAACCGGCGAAGGCGTAAACGGACTTGAAATTGCCACGCGCGTTCTTGCTTCGGACTCAACTTGGCCGGCTTTTTGCGTGCTTTTCCGAGGCGAGATTCGTCGTGGACAATAATTATTTGCTTTAACGAATCGTTGACTCTCGACAGCCCCGGAAAAGTGGATTCAAATGAATCTGATTCGGGAGGCGGCGATTCTTCTCGAACGGGGTGGGTTCTGCAAAGCTTTCCGAGGGGGCAACCGGTATGGCGCGCGCACACGCGGCGAGCGCGTGCGTCCAATCCGATTCGATCAAGGGATTGGCGCAATCGATCGCGAAACCAGCCTATCACAGGCTGTTGTTAGCGGAGCCTGCGCTCCGTCGTGCAGTACCGATACTGATCATTGCGTTCCTGATCACGATTTGTCTCGGCGCCTTCGTGCAGGTGATCAACCAGACGCACGAAAAACGCGAAGCCATGAAACGGGAAATCGAGGCGGCGGCCGATTTCCTTGCCGACCGCATCGATCGCATTGCTTCGACAAAGCAGGAGCGCGGGGCTTTCGAGCGGCTTCAGCTGCTGCTGCCGGAACTGATTCCGTCCTGGGCAACGGCCCGCGGACGGCATGTCATCGTGATCGGCGCGAACCAGCGGGTTCTCGCCCGTGTTCCGATCGAGTCAGCCATCGGAGATTCCTCCAGCCTCCTCGACATCGTCAGCGCCGCGGTGCCGTCGGCCGGCTCGCGGCAAACCAGCGACGCCATCGACGTCACGCTGCCGAACGGCAGCGGCGCGCTGATGGTCCGGCGCGGCGTGAGATCGCTGTCCGGCCAGGTGGTGGTCATTCAGGAAAAGCTCGGCTCGATCTGGCGCTCGGATGCCGCATTGTCGGTGACGCTGTCCGCGACCACGGGCTTCGTCGTACTGATCCTCGGCTTCGCATTCCACTGGCAGTCCACCCGCGCCCGGGAGGGCGATCTCATCAATGACGCCGTGCGCGGGCGCATCGACACCGCGCTCAACCGCGGCCGCTGCGGCCTGTGGGACTGGGATCTTTCGCGCGGCAGGATCTTCTGGTCGCAGTCGATGTTCACCATGCTCGGGCTGGAGAACCGCAGCGACCTCCTCACTTTCGGCGAGGTCAATTCGCTGGTGAACTCGGACGACATTGATCTGTTCGAGATCGCCGACCAGCTGATCTCTGGAAAAATCAACTACATCGACCACACCTTTCGCATGCAGCACACCGACGGCCACTGGATCTGGCTGCGCGTGCGCTGCGAACTCAGCCAGGGTGCTGCGGATGCCGGGCTGCATCTGATCGGCATTGCCGTCGACATCACCGAACAGAAGAGCCTCGCGGAGAAGACCGTGGAAGCCGATTTGCGGTTGCGCGACGCGATCGAGACCATTCCCGAAGCCTTCGTGCTGTGGGACGCCAGCGACCGCCTCGTGCTCTGCAATTCGCATTTCCAGCGCCTGCACAAGCTGCCGGACTCGGCGGTCATTCCGGGCACGTCCTACGAGACCGTGATCGAGGTTGGCCGGATGCCCGAGGTGCGCACCCGCCTGCACGAGATCGCCAATCAGGCGCCGGGCGCGCGAACCTTCGAGGCACAGCTCGATGACGGCAACTGGCTGCATATCAGCGAGCGGCGGACCAAGGACGGCGGTTATGTGTCGGTCGGAACCGACATCACGCGGATCAAGGAACACGAACAGAAGCTGGTCGAAAACGATCTCCGGCTGCGGGCCACCGTCATCGACCTGAAGCGCTCGCAGAGCGAACTGGAGCGGCAGGCGATCGAACTTGCGGACCTCGCCGAAAAATATTCGAAGGAAAAAACCCGCGCCGAGGAAGCCAACCAAACCAAGTCGAAGTTCCTCGCCAATATGAGCCACGAACTTCGCACGCCGCTCAACGCCATCATCGGCTTTTCCGAAATCATGGAAAGCGGCATGTTCGGCGCGCTCGGCTCGGAGAAGTACCAGGAATATTGCCACGACATCCTCACCAGTGGGCACTACCTGCTTGAGGTGATCAATGACATTCTCGACATGTCGAAGATCGAAGCGGGCCGGATGAAGCTCGACCTGGAAGAACTCGACCTGTCGAAGACGCTCGCCGAGTCCCTGCGCGTGGTCTCGGGCCGCGCCGACGACAAGAATCTCGACCTCGATGCGGAAATCGAAGGTCCGATCTCGATCGTTGCGGACCGCCGCGCCACCAAGCAGATCATCGTCAACCTGCTCTCCAACGCCGTCAAATTCACGCCCGATGGCGGCAGGGTCGTCGTCCGCAGTCGCGAGGTCGCCGATTCGGTCGTGCTGCTGATTGCCGATACCGGGATCGGCATCCCGTCCCAGTCGCTGCGCCGGCTGGGCCGGCCATTCGAGCAGGTCGAAAGCCAGCTGACCAAGACGTATCACGGCTCGGGATTAGGGCTTGCGATTGCGCGCTCCCTCGCCGGCCTGCATGGCGGGTCGATGCGGCTGCGCTCGAAGCTCGGCAGCGGCACCGTGGTCCGGGTCACCTTGCCGAGAAAGGCTGCCGATAAAGCGGGAGAACCCACGGCCGCCGCGGCCTGATCGGATCAACCCATCACTGCAGCGACGGGGCGACTTCGCGGACGATCTGAACTAGGGCTGCAATCAACGGCGTCATGGGATCCCGCTGGGGAACCACCATCCCGATGCTGTAATCGACCACGGGATCGACGATCGGGATGCTGCGGACCTTGTCAGCCAGTCCGAGGGTTTCCGCCAGCTTCGCCGGCATGACGCTCGCCCAGCGACCGGTCTTCACATGGGTGTAGAGCACCAGCAGCGAATTCGAGGTCAGAGTCGGCGTCGCCTCAGCCCCCACCGTTTTGAGCGCGCGGTCGATGATGCGCCGGTTCTGCATGTCGGGCGTCAGCAGACACAACGGAACTTGGCCGACCTCTGTCCATGTCACCTGCTTGCGATCGCCGAACATCCCCTCCGGGGAGGTCAGCAGGCGATAACTTTCGTTGAACAGCGGAATGGTCCGGACATTGCCGATCGGTTCGTTCTCGATGTAGGTCAGGCCAGCATCGACCTCCAGATTTTCAAGCAGGCCGAGCACCTGCGCCGACGTGCACGACACCACGCGGAACCGGACGTCCGGATAACGTGCGCGGAACGGGGTCGTCAGCGAAGCGACCATGCCGAGCACGGTCGGGATTGCCGCGATCCGGATTTCGCCCGAAAGCTTGTCCTTGAGCGAATTGATTTCCTGGCGCATGGCGCGGGCATCTCCAACGATGCGCCTCGCCCAATCCAGCGTTCGCTCGCCCTCCGGCGTGAAGCCCTGGAAGCGGGAACCCCGCTGCACAAGCATCACGCCAAGTATTTCCTCCAACTGCTTGAGACTGGTCGACATCGTCGGCTGAGTGACGCCGCAGGCCTCCGCGGCCCTCCCGAAATGGCGTTCCTTGGCCAACGCCAGCAGCAGTTCAAGCTTGTCGATCAAGACGCCCCCCAACAGTTTCAAGGGTAACGCATATCATGGCCTGGGCCTCGCAAAATTGGGCCAAAAGTCCCATATCGAAAGTGGTCGCCGGCGCACAGAATGAACGCTCATAGAGGCGGCGAAACCGGCGCCCATTGAAACTCATTATCAACCAATATCATTTTTCTATCGATTGTCTTTCGCTATCGCAGCATGAGACGGCTTTATTGATTCATAGAACGATTCCGTCTTTGAATAGACAGTGATAAGATACTGAAAGAGAAGGCAGATCATGTCCGTCTACGAATCGTGGGACGCCCAGCGTGGCGCCGAAATCATCGCGGAAAACAGCCATGTCGAAGGTGCGACGCTGGTGATCCTGCACGCGCTTCAGGAGGCATTTGGTTACGTGCCGGAAGCCGCCATTCCCATGGTCGCCGAAGCGCTGAATCTGTCGCGGGCCGAGGTGCACGGCACTTTTACATTTTACCACGATTTCCGTCGCAAGCCTGCCGGTAAACACGTCCTGAAACTGTGCCGCGCAGAAGCTTGCCAGGCCGCCGGCGGAGACGCGGTGGCGGCGCGGGCGGAAGCCAAACTCGGAATCAAGCTCGGTAACACGACCGCCGACGAACGCGTCACGCTGGAGCCGATCTATTGCCTCGGGCTTTGCGCCACGGCGCCCTCCGCCATGCTCGATGGCCGTGTGATTGGAATGCTGGACGAAGCCCGCGTCGACGCACTGATCGCGGAGGCACAACAATGAGCAGCTTGCGTATCTTCATCCCGCGCGATGCGGGCGCTATTGCGGTGGGTGCCGATGAGACTGTGGCGGCACTCGAGCAAGCGGCAGCCAAGCGCAATGCGACGATCGAGATCGTCCGCACCGGCTCACGCGGGCTGTATTGGCTGGAGCCGATGGTGGAGGTCGCCACACCGAAGGGCCGCGTCGCATTCGGTCCCGTGAAGGAAGCCGATGCGGCATCCGTGCTGGATGCGATTCTGAAGGACGGCCCGCATGCGCTGCGGCAAGGCCTTACTGAAGAAATTCCTTGGCTGAAACGCCAGACCCGCCTCACCTTCGCCCGCTGCGGCATCATCGATCCGCGTTCGATCGACGACTATCGGGCCCACGACGGATATAAGGGCCTCGAGCGCGCGCTGACGCTGACCTCCGATGCGATTCTCGCTGACGTCACGACGTCTGGATTGCGGGGCCGCGGCGGCGCAGGCTTCCCCACCGGCATCAAATGGAAAACCGTGGCGCAGACCAGCGCCGGCCAGAAATACATCGTCTGTAACGCCGACGAAGGCGATAGCGGTACCTTTGCCGACCGCATGATCATGGAAGGCGATCCCTTCGTGGTGATCGAAGGCATGACCATTGCGGGCATCGCGGTGGGCGCCACCAAGGGCTACGTCTACATCCGTTCGGAATATCCGCACGCGATCGAGGCGATGAATGCTGCAATCGCGGCGGGTCGGCGCGCGGGCTATCTCGGCTCTGGCGTTTGCGGCTCAAAGCACGCCTTCGACCTCGAGGTGCGCGTCGGCGCCGGCGCCTATGTCTGCGGCGAAGAGACCTCGCTGCTGGAAAGCCTCGAAGGCCGGCGGGGTATCGTGCGCGCCAAGCCACCGTTACCTGCGCACAAGGGTCTGTTCGGCAAGCCGACGGTAATCAACAACGTGCTGTCGTTCGCCGCTATCCCCTTCATCCTCGCCGGCGGCGCCAAAGCCTACGCTGACTACGGTATGGGTCGCTCCCGCGGCACCATGCCGATCCAGCTTGCGGGCAACGTCAAGTATGGCGGCCTGTTCGAAACCGCCTTCGGCATTACGCTCGGCGAACTCATTGATAACGTCGGAGGCGGCACCCGTACCGGACGGCCCGTACGCGCGGTCCAGGTTGGCGGCCCACTCGGCGCTTACTTCCCGCGTGCGCTGTTCGATACCCCCTTTGATTATGAGGCCTTTGCCGCGCGCGACGGCCTGATCGGCCACGCCGGGGTCGTGGTGTTCGACGACACTGTCGATATGGCGAAGCAGGCGCGCTTTGCGATGGAGTTCTGCGCCATCGAGTCCTGTGGCAAGTGCACACCGTGCCGGATCGGTTCGATCCGCGGCGTCGAGACCATTGACAGGATCCGCGCCGGCGAACGCGTCGAGCAGAACCTCGCGGTCGTCGAAGACCTCTGCAACACCATGAAATTCGGCTCGCTCTGCGCGCTTGGGGGTTTTACCCCCTACCCCGTCATGAGCGCGTTGACCCACTTCCGGGAAGACTTCGGCCCGGCCCCGACCAGCCTCCAGGCTGCGGAATAGAATTAAGGAGATCGCCATGTCGCTGATCCACGAAACCGACTTCGGAACCCCGCGCTCCAAATCCGAGACCATGGTCACGCTCACCATCGATGGTCAGAGCGTTACGGTACCTGAGGGCACCTCGATCATGCGCGCCGCGATGGAGGCCGGCACCGAGATTCCAAAGCTCTGCGCCACCGATATGGTCGACGCCTTCGGCTCGTGCCGGCTCTGTCTGGTCGAGATCGAAGGCCGCGCCGGCACGCCTGCTTCCTGCACCACGCCGGTGATGCCGGGCCTCGTGGTCCACACCCAGACCGAACGGCTGAAGAAGCTGCGCAAAGGTGTGATGGAGCTCTACATCTCAGACCATCCGCTCGATTGCCTCACCTGTGCGGCCAACGGCGATTGCGAATTGCAGGACATGGCGGGCGCGGTTGGCCTGCGCGACGTGCGCTACGGCTATGACGGCGAGAATCACGTCTTCGCCAAGACCAACGGCCAAGCCAACCCTGCCTGGCTGCCCATCGACGAGTCGAATCCGTACTTCTCCTATGAGCCCTCCAAGTGCATCGTCTGCTCGCGTTGCGTTCGCGCCTGCGAAGAAGTTCAAGGCACCTTTGCGCTCACGATCTCAGGCCGCGGCTTCGACAGCCGCGTCTCGGCCGGCATGAACGAAAGCTTCCTTGGGTCGGAATGCGTGTCCTGCGGCGCCTGCGTGCAGGCCTGCCCGACCGCGACGCTGACCGAAAAGTCCGTGATCGAGATCGGGCAGCCCGAACACTCGGTGATCACGACCTGCGCCTATTGCGGCGTCGGCTGCTCGTTCAAAGCCGAAATGCGCGGCGAGGAAGTCATCCGCATGGTGCCGTACAAGGACGGCAAGGCCAACCGCGGGCACTCATGCGTCAAGGGCCGCTTCGCCTACGGCTACGCGACCCACAAGGAGCGCATCCTCAAGCCGATGATCCGCGAAAGCATCAACGATCCCTGGCGCGAAGTCTCCTGGGACGAGGCGTTAGGCTTCGCGGCCGCCAAGTTCAAA
>NZ_DAIDJE010000101.1 GCF_027451485.1 Bradyrhizobium sp. | reverse complement strand
CTCAATGCGAACAAGATCGACAAGGTCTGGGTCGCGCAAAACACCATCGAGGGCGTACTCAAGCAGCCCGAGAAGAACGGCACCAAGCGCTTCGAAACGACGCGGGTCGACCCGGCCCTGGCAGGCGAGTTCGACAAGCACAAGGTGACCTATTTCGGCGAGGCGCCGAACACCTGGCTTGCGGACATTCTGTCCTGGATCGTCCCGACACTTCTGTTCTTCGCTGTTTGGATGCTTTTTGTAAGGCGTTTCGCGCAGCAGGGCGGCGGCGGGCTGATGGCGATCGGCAAGAGCCGCGCGAAGATCTACGTCGAAAAGAATACCAAAGTCACTTTCGCCGACGTGGCGGGCGTAGACGAAGCCAAGGAAGAGCTGAAGGAGGTCGTCGACTTCCTGCGCGATTCAAAGACCTATGGCAGGCTGGGCGCCCGGGTGCCGAAGGGCGTGCTGCTGGTGGGCCCGCCTGGCACGGGCAAGACCTTGCTGGCGCGCGCGGTAGCGGGAGAGGCAGGAGTCAAGTTCTTCTCGATTTCCGGTTCCGAATTCGTCGAGATGTTCGTCGGCGTCGGCGCCGCCAGGGTGCGAGATCTGTTCGAGCAGGCCCGTAAGGAAGCACCCGCGATTATTTTTATCGATGAGCTCGATGCGCTTGGCGGGGTCCGCGGCGCCTATGGATTCGGCGGTCACGCCGAAAAGGAGCAGACGCTCAACCAACTGTTAGTCGAGCTGGACGGCTTCGATCCGTCGATCGGAGTCATCCTGATCGGTGCAACCAACAGACCCGAGATTCTCGATCCGGCTTTGCTGCGGGCCGGGCGCTTCGACCGCCAGGTTCTGGTCGACCGTCCGGACAAGAAGGGCCGCATCGCGATATTGAAAGTCCACATGAAGAGAGCGGTGCTTGCAACCAGCATCGACCCTGAAAAGATCGCGGAGCTCACTCCCGGATTCACCGGCGCTGATCTCGCCAACCTCGTCAACGAGGCGGCGCTGCTCGCGACGCGGCGGCATGCGGACAGTGTCGAGCTTCGCGACTTCACCGCGGCGGTCGAGCGGATCGTTGCCGGCCTTGAAAAAAGAAACCGTATTCTGATTCCGAAGGAGCGGCAGATCGTCGCCTATCACGAACTGGGGCATGCCATCGTGGCGATGAGCCTGCCTGGTCTGGATCCGGTCCACAAAGTATCGATCATTCCCCGCGGGATCGGCGCGCTCGGCTACACGATCCAGCGCCCAACTGAGGACCGCTTCCTGATGACACAAGACGAACTCGACAACCGCATGGCCGTCCTGCTTGGTGGGCGCGCGGCCGAGCTTGTATTCTTTCACCACCTTTCGACGGGTGCGGCCGACGATCTCGTCAAGGCGACCGACACCGCGCGGAGCATGGTGTTGCGCTACGGAATGGACCAGAAGCTCGGTCATGTCGCCTACGACCGCGAGCGTTCTCCGATGTTCGCTGCGCAAGATCCCCGCGGTGGCCAAGCCCGCGAGTTCAGTGACGAGACGGAGCGGCTGATCGACCATGCAGTCCGCGATCTGGTTGGCCGCGCGCTGGAGCGGGCGGTTGCGATCATCACCGCCAATCGCACGCTTCACGAGAAGACAGCGGCGCTGCTGCTGCAAAAGGAGACGCTAGAGGAGGAAGATATCGCAAGCCTCCGATCGCAGATCACGAATGCCGACGCTGCGGTGAGCGCAAACTCTGTCGAGAAGGAGAAGCCCCGCTTCGCCTCGACGCGGTCCTGAATGGGCGGGAGGCCCTCAACGCGAGATCGCCGGCATTCCGCCAGCCGTCGGAACCGAGACACCGCCTGGAGGGTTCTCTTGCATTCCTCATCGCGCGAGCGATCGACATGAAGCAGGCTCCAGCGTTGCTCGCTTTCTTCGTCTCGCTGACCGTCTTTGCTCCCCCATCGTTCGGCCGGGAGCCGAAGCTGAACGTCGAGGCCATATGCCGGTCGAGGGAAAACGATGCGAAAATGTTGCGGTCAACACCGGCCCAGAGCCGCGCAGACTGCGAGCACGACGAACGGGCTGCAAAAGATCAGCTCGATGGCGTCTGGCCATCGACCTCCGCCGCGATACGGAACCGATGCCAATCCGACGCCCGTGCGCTGGGCACCACGAGTTATCTCGATCTTCTCACCTGCATCGAGATGAAGAAAGAGATGCAATCCGGTTCCAAAAAGTCTCGATAGGATCGCAAGGCGCGTTTTCCACCATTTTCTGTTCGCCGACAACACGCGAAACGCCCCAAAACCAGCAACCGCAAAAATGAATTGGCGACTGTTGCGTCTCGTTCCTAGACGGGGAATTCCCCTTGATCTTAGGTGTCGACGCGCAGGCATGGCTCTGCCTGCCGCTGATCCAAAGCAAGCCGGCAGGAGCGGTTCCATGGCGGACGACACCATTGCTTCAGTGATTCCCCTTCGCCAGGCGCGGCTGAAAAAGCGTGACCGGAAAGCGCCCGGGCGCGCCAAGGCCAGCCGCTCACGCAAGCGAGCGCCGAAAGCAGCGGGAGTTACCGGCGATGAAGCCGAATCTTCGTCGTCCTCGTCATTATTACCCGCGGAGTTTTTGATCCCGCCGGAATTCCTGCCTGCGAACGATGTCGTGGCCGAGCCATCCGCCGCGCCGCCGACAATCCCAGGGCCCCCCATTGAACCCGCCATCAGGTCGCGAAGGCAGCTTGCGCCGGTTCTGTTGTCGATCGCAGCGCTTGCCTTGGCCGGCGTGGGAGTCACGATCAACGGCTGGTTTGCACGGTCGTTGGGTTCGAGCGATATCGCGGGATGGCTTTTCCTCGCCGTTGGCGTGGCTGCGGATCTGGTCGCTCTCGTGATGCCTTCCTGCGCTGCAGGCCTTTGGCAGAGGGGGCAGCGCGCAACGGCCACCCTCGGCTGGGCGGTCTGGCTCATGACATTCGTGTTCGCGGTCACGGCGGGAATCGGCTTTGCGTCTACCAACATTACCGACGTGACGACGGCGCGCGCCTCGCGTATCACACCGGCGGTTGCAAATGCGCAAGAAGCGCTGACCGACGCCATGTCGGCCCGTGACCGGGAATGCAAAAGTGGCGTTGGCAAATTCTGCCGGGAGCGTGAAGCAACGGTCGCCCAGCGTCGCCAGATGCTCGATGCCGCGGTGGCATCGGTTGCGCAAGCCGCCGACCCCCAAAGCGATGCCGCCATCAAGCTGGTGACATGGGCTTCCGGCGGTATGTTGCGGCCGACCGCTGAAGATTTCGCGATGCTTCGGCTTGTCCTGCTGGCGCTGCTGCCGCAGATCGGCGGGATCCTGCTTCTGGTCGGACGCCATTCCGCGCGGAATTAGGCGGGCCGCAAGCAAAAAGACGGACGCGCTTTCGGCGCTTCCGTCTCGCTCTCCCTGAGGTAATTCTTGTCAGGCCGCTTTCTCCGGGCCTTCTTATCAAGCTACTTTCGGCGAGCGGTTGCGCGAATTGCGCTGAAAGAACAGCGCCTGACTCGCGACGGCGGACACCATCGCCGGCTGGAATGGCTTCGAAATCAGGAATGCCGGCTCCGGCCGTTCCCCGGTCAGGAAGCGCTCGGGGTACGCGGTGATAAACACCACCGGCACTTCGAAGGTTCGCAGCAGTTCATTGACGGCGTCGAGCCCCGAGCTGCCGTCGGCGAGCTGAATATCGGCCAATATCAAACCCGGCCGCTTATTCTTGGCCAGCGCCACTGCATCGGTGTGGGTGCGGGCCACGCCGATGACATGGTGCCCGAGGTTTTTCACGAGACTCTCGAGATCCATCGCGATGAAAGTCTCGTCTTCGATGATCAGCACATCAGTGGCAATTTCAGCCGCCATTTCCCGTCCCGCCGTATCGGCGAGCCGGCGCGCCTCGGCCACATCAACATCGAGAATGAAGGCGACTTCCTCCTCGGAAAAGCCCTCCAGAGACAACAGCAGGAAAGCCTGGCGCGGCAGAGGCGTGATGTTTGAAAGCCGCCGCTCGGGCGGCATCGGCAATGTCGCGACATCGGGATCTTCGTTGATCGAGACCGAATTCCAGATCTGCGTGAACAGCCGGAAGAGTCCGGCGCGCGGCCCGTGGCTTTCATCGAGCAGCGACTGATCCTGAAGCAGCGCCTCTAGCATGGCGCCAACATACGCGTCGCCGGAGGCTTGGCTTCCGGTCAACGCACGAGCATAGCGGCGCAACAACGGTAAGTGTTCGGCAACAAGCTGTGAACGGGACATCCCCACTCCATCTTTCTTGGGTCGAACCTTCGAATTGGGGGCCGACCCGACAATCCCCAAGCCCCACAATTACGCCTGGACAAACGAAAAGTTCCCACTCTTTAAGGAACTTTTATCAGGACATCGAATTAGGCCTTTGGCAGCGAAGGCGAAACGCTTGGGTGATTCGAGGATTAGCCGTGAAAATACAAAAGCTTAACACTCGGGGGAGCGCGGGACAGGATATGAAGGAAGCAAAAAAGCAGGGCGGGCTGAATGCCGAGATTCAGTCCAGAATCGGCCACCAGCTGCGCGCCATGTATGATGACGTCGTCCGTCAGGGCGTACCCGATCGCTTTGTAGAGTTGATCCGCAGGCTTGATGTTCCCGAGGCCAATCCCCACGTGGGGACTGCGGGCGAAAAAAATGACGGAGGGGAATAATGCCTCTCACCGATCAACTCCGCGACGACATCCTGGCGTCGGTACCGAGTCTGCGCGCTTTTGCAATTTCCCTCTCCGGCAATGGTGATCGTGCCGATGACCTCGTGCAGGAGACGTTGTTGCGCGCGCTTGCCAACATAGATTCCTTCCAGCCGGGCTCAAACTTGCCGGCGTGGCTGTTCACGATTTTGCGAAACCTGTTCCGATCGGACTACCGGAAACGGCGCCGTGAGGTGGAGGACGCCGAGGGCAGCTATGCGAAGACGCTGAAAACGCAGCCGGCGCAAAGCGCTCATCTGGAGTTCGAGGAGTTCCGTAATGCGCTGGACAAGCTGCCGCAGGACCAGCGGGAGGCGCTGATACTGGTTGGCGCATCCGGCTTCTCGTACGAAGATGCCGCGGCGATTTGCGGCTGCGCAGTTGGCACCATCAAGAGCCGGGTCAACCGCGCAAGATCCAAACTTTCCGCACTGCTCTATGTCGAAGGCGCCGAGGATTTCGGCCCCGACGAAACCGTGCGGGCCGTGATCGGTGGCAGCGGCTAGCCTCGTTTGGCTGACGGCAGACATCATCATTCCGGTCTGGCGATCGCCGTCAGACCGGAGTGAATGTTTTTTTGCCCGTTAGCGCGGCTTGAGCGGCGCGGAGAACTTCTCGGTCCGATCTCTCTCCGACATGTCGACGACGGTCTCCATCGGAGCCGTCAATTCGTAGACATAGCTGACGTCGGTGAAATATCGCTTGGACGTTCCACCGAGCGCCTCGGGGGCCACGCGGTCGAGCAGGATGAGGCCGAAGTCGCTGTCGGGACGCCGGGTCGCCTCACTGGTGTTGAATTCTTCCCAGCGGAAATGAAACATGGCATCTGGATCAGAGCCGGTGATTTCCCAGTGCGCGACGATGTGCGGATGCTTGCCCACCAGAGAGAGGCCCTCGTCGGAATGCGAAGCCAGTTCGAAGAACAACAGCGATAGCGACTGCGCCGCGCGGGCGCTGACGACAATCTCCGGGCCTGAAATGGCAATCCGGTCCGCATGAGGTATTGCACGCGCTTCGAACAGCCCCTTCAGGTCAACGCCCTGCCACTGGCTTTCACTCAGCAGCGAAACCACGTTCGACATCGCATGAATCCGACCGATCAAAAGTTCGCGGGCGGTATCGATATCCGATCCGTGGCGCAGGGTTCGCGTCACAATCGATTGGATCACGGCCAGGATATTCTTGACCCGATGGTTGAGCTCATCGATGACCGCGGTCAGGCGCCGCTCAAAGCCGATCCGCACCTGGATTTCGCGGCTCAGTCGTAAGTTGTTATAGGCGACGTAACCGAACAGGCCACAGACAATCGCGGTCAGGGCAAGGCCGATGGCTGCCACGATCGCCGCCGTCTGCATGGCCCGATTCATGGTGGCGGTCTTGGCGTAATAAGTCAGTGTCCAGTCCCGACCGCCAAACGAGACCTTGCGGACAACGGGCCGACCGCGCGAGTCGAGCGATCGCGAAATGACGTTGCCCCTCTCGGTCGCCATCAATTCGCTGTTGTCGCTTCGCGGATCCTTCAGTGCAACCGAAAACAGCGACAGGTCGTCGTTGGTCAGCATAAGGGGAGCAAGCTCGTAGGAGAAAGTCACGAACCCAGCCGGCTGCGTTCCGTTATCCTGAAGCACTGGTGCAGCAAGGACGAGGCCGATCGGTCCATCCTTGCGCAAAAGCGGAAGAGGATCCGACGCCACCGGTCTCAGATCCGACATTGCACGGTCCAGCATCGGCCCGAGAATGGGATCCCGATCCAGGCTGCGGCCCGGAAAGCCCATCGTTTCCGCATTGCGCGGCTCGACATCCATCACGACGTCGACCGTACGCGAGAGGTTCGATGCCTGCAGCGGAACGCCGCCGTTACCGCGGATGGTCGCATTCGGGAATCCGGCATTGGCAAGCTCGGTATGCGCGGCCGGGATCTCCTCCGGCTTCAGGCGAGCAACCCACGAAGCCACCACAAAATCGGTCTTGAAGGCATAGATCGATGAGCGCAGCGGCTGCAACATATTAGCCTTGATGACCGACGGCGAACGGAAGAGTCCCGATGCCACGCGGGCCAGCAACTCGCGCTCGGTGAGACGGTCCTGGACGAGGCTCGCATGAACGTCAATTGCCCGCGCCAGCGCGATGCTGTCGACCGTCACCTCCTGACCGTGGATGCGATAGGCGGCCAGCCCGGAGAGCAGAACTCCGATCAGCGCGATAAAACCGGTGATGAGACCCAGCCGAACCACTCGTTCACTCAAACAGCAAGTATTGATGAAGAACTATAGAACTATCTGATGGTGACCCGAACGGCCAAAAATCCGAAGCCTGCAGAGGGCAACCATGCGGTGACATAAAGTCGGATTCATCTAACGTAATAACAGTTGGCAAGGTCGGTCTAGCACGGCGCACAAAATGACTACCACGCAAGATACGTTAATGGCGTCGGAGGAAATTAACCGATGCAGCCCCGTTTGGTTCCGCCAGATGCCGCCGAGCGCAACGCTAAGGTTAATTCGCCTCGAGACCGCCCTTGGTCTCAATGAAGCGAACGATGCGGTCGAGGCCCTCGCTTTTCTTTAGGTTAGTCATCACGAACGGGCGCTCGCCGCGCATCCGCCTGGTGTCGGTGTCCATCTTTTCCAGCGAGGCGCCGACATAAGGCGCGAGGTCGATCTTGTTGATGACGAGAAGGTCGGAGCGCGTAATGCCTGGACCTCCCTTGGACGGGATTTTGTCGCCGGCCGCCACGTCGATCACGTAAATGGTCAGGTCCGCGAGCTCCGGCGAGAAAGTGGCAGCGAGGTTGTCGCCCCCTGATTCGATCAGCACCACGTCGAGGCCTGGAAACCTCGCTCGCATGTCGGCGATTGCCGCCAGGTTCATGGAGGCATCCTCGCGAATAGCCGTGTGGGGGCAGCCGCCGGTCTCGACGCCTGCGATCCGATCCGGTGTCAGTGATCCCGACCGGACCAGAAATTCGGCATCCCATTTTGTATAGATATCATTGGTGATGGCCGCGATGTCATAATGCTCGCGCATCGTCTTGCAGAGCAGGTCCATGAGGGCGGTTTTTCCCGACCCGACCGGACCTCCAATGCCGACGCGAAGCGGACCGTGTGAACTAGCCATCTCGAATCTTCTCCATTGTCGTCCCCGCGAAGTCGGAGAGCCATAACCACCCAATTCAATTCTGAAGCTCGTTGGACTTCATCCAACATAACTGGCACCCGGCTTTTGCGATGGGTCGCGGCTCGCGCACGTGCCGCTCGCTTGCCTGGTACGACCGCAGGGCGGCCCATCACGACCGGAACAACCTCGTATATTGCGTCTCGTGCCGCATGCTGGCGATATCGGCGCGAAAAGTTGCGCTGCCGAGATCATCGAGAGATGCCTCGAGCGCACGCTTGGCGGTTGCTGCGACGATCGGCTCAAACTCCGCCAGTACGCGTTGGCTGTCGGTTTGTCCAAGCGGAATGAGGCGCCCGCCGGCCGATATCCAGTTCGAAGCTACCGCATGCAGAAACGCATGAATCGTCGGCGCGAGCGGAACATGGTGCGCGACGCTGACGAGGCCAACCGCAACGGGATAGACGATAGAAACCTCGCAAGCCGCTACCAGCCGGTCGAGCGGAGCCATATTCCATGCGGCGCGCGCGATCTCGATAAACGCCCTGCCCTGCGCCGTAGTTTCGAGATGGCGCTCACGAGAGGTTGCAAAGGCGAAAGCAAGCTCGGCGATTTCGGCAAGCCGCGCATCGTCACCAGACGACGCGACGCGGTGCGCATGCGCCAGAAAGATGCTATCGCAAAGACCAGCACCGTCCGTCAGCATCGAAGTGAGCCAGCGCCTGAGCGACAGAGCATCCGTCACATCTCCGGCCTCGACCGCCCATTCGATGCCGCTCGAATAGGAAAAGGCGCCGACCGGAAAAGACGGCGAAAGCCAGGTCATCAAACGGTAGAGCGCGCCCGCCTCATCTTCCGACAGGCTGGATGAAGAGGACGCCGCCGCCTCATTCGCAACGGCAGCGTCCCGCGGGTCCTGCTGCCCGCCGCCCGAGAGCTCACTCGTCTTCATGAGCATGATGATGGCCGCCGATGTGGTCGTGACCACAATGCTCGTCGTGATGATGATGGCCGTGGCCATGCGTGTGGCGATGACCGTGGGCGTCATGATGATCGTGCGACTCATGGCCCTGCGCAGCATGGTCATGCGCGGCATGGTCATGCGATTGATGAGCGGCGTGCCCGTGACCGTCGGCGGCATAAGCGCCGCCCTCTGGATCGAACGGCGCTTCGATCTCGATCACCCGCGCGTCCAATCCCTTGACCATCGCTTTGATGACGTGGTCGCGCCGAATTCGCAAACCCCGCACGGTGATCTGCGCCGGCACATGGCGATTGCCGAGGTGCCAGGCGAGGCGAACCAGATGCTGTGCGTCGCGACCGCGAATTTCCAGAAGCGGCTCCGCCGCCGCAACCACCTCGACCAAACGGCCATCTTCCAGCACCAGCGCGTCGCCACCGCGCAAGGCGACCGCATTCTCAAGGTCGAGCAGAAAACCCAGCCCGCGCGTGCCCGTCATCACCAGCCGCCGGCGGTGGCGATCGTCGAAATCGAGCACAACCGTATCGGCGGCAGCCTCCGTCCAGCGATGCTGCGGCTTGACCTGCGTGGCGCGGATCATTCTCAAGCCCTTTAGAACTTCTCGACCTTGCCGTCGCTGATGACCTCGATCACGGTCGAGACCTTCAACGGCGTGGAAATCTCCCGCCATTTCTTCATATGCGGGGCGCGTGCATGGGAATTGAGATCATCGCGGGTTTCCCAGCGCTCAACGACAACATAGATGTTCGGATCATGAATGCTGATATGCCCCTCATATGAGACGCAGCCTTTTTCCTTCAGCGTCTCGGCGATGCATTCCCTGTGACCCGCAATGAAGGCCTCGCGCCCCTCGGGCTTCATTTGCGTGGTAGCAATAACGTAGATCACGAATGTTCTCCCCGGCTCTCGTCAAAATCAGCTTACAAGCGAGCAAGCTTAGAACATGAAGTAGCGCTGCGCCATCGGCAAAACTTCGGCTGGCGCGCAGGTGAGAAGCTCGCCGTCTGCGCGTACCTCGTAGGTTTCCGGATCGACCTCGATATTCGGCGTCGCGCCGTTATGGATCATGCTCTTCTTGGAAATCCTGCCGCGAGTGTTCTGAACCGGATAAAGCGTCTTGTCGATGCCGAGCTTGCGCGCGAGACCGCCGGTGACGGCAGCTTTCGACGTGAACACCACGGAGGACGCGGTCAGCGACTTGCCGAAGGCGGCAAACATCGGCTGGTAATGCACCGGCTGTGGCGTCGGGATCGAGGCGTTGGGATCGCCCATCGGCGCAGCCACAATCGAACCGCCCTTGATGATGCATTCGGGCTTCACGCCGAAGAAGGCCGGTGACCATAGCACGAGATCGGCGAGCTTACCCTTCTCGACCGAGCCGATTAATTTTGAAACGCCGTGCGCGATCGCGGGGTTGATGGTGTATTTGGCGATGTAGCGCTTGACGCGGAAATTGTCATTGTCCTTGCCCTTGTCTTCCGGCAGGGCGCCGCGCTGCTTCTTCATCTTGTCGGCGGTCTGCCAGGTGCGAATGATGACCTCGCCGAGCCGGCCCATGGCCTGCGAATCCGACGACATCATCGATAGCGCACCGAGATCGTGCAGGATGTCTTCGGCAGCAATCGTTTCCTTGCGGATGCGGCTCTCGGCAAAAGCAAGGTCTTCCGCAATCGACGGGTCGAGGTGGTGGCACACCATCAGCATATCGAGATGCTCGTCGATGGTGTTGCGGGTAAACGGCCGCGTCGGATTGGTCGAGGATGGCAGCACGTTCTTGAGGCCTGCGATCTTGATGATGTCAGGCGCGTGACCGCCGCCGGCCCCTTCGGTGTGGAAAGCGTGAATGGTGCGGCCTTTGAACGCCTTCACGGTGTCCTCGACGAACCCGGATTCGTTGAGCGTATCCGAGTGCAGCATCACCTGGACATCGTAGTCGTCGGCGACAGACAGACAATTGTCGATCGCCGCTGGCGTCGTACCCCAATCCTCGTGCAGCTTGAGCGCACATGCGCCAGCCCTGACCATTTCCACCAACGCAGCCGGCCGCGACGCATTGCCCTTGCCGGAGATGCCAAGATTGACCGGAAACGCGTCGAACGACTGGAGCATCCGCGCGATGTGCCAGGGACCCGGCGTACAGGTCGTCGCATAAGTGCCGTGCGAAGGGCCGGTGCCACCGCCGAGCATCGAAGTCACGCCAGACATTAGCGCATGCTCGATCTGCTGCGGGCAAATGAAATGGATGTGGCTGTCAAAACCGCCAGCGGTGAGAATCTTGCCCTCGCCCGCGATGATATCCGTGCCGGGTCCGATCACGATGGTCACGCCCGGCTGGATGTCCGGATTGCCGGCCTTGCCGATCGCGCTGATCATGCCTTCCTTGATCGCGACGTCGGCCTTGACGATCCCCCAGTGATCAACGATCAGCGCATTTGTGATGACAGTATCGGCCGCACCCTGCTTGTTGGTCGCCTGCGACTGGCCCATGCCATCGCGGATCACCTTGCCGCCGCCGAATTTGACTTCCTCGCCATAGGTCGTGAGATCCTTCTCGACTTCAATGATGAGGTCGGTGTCGGCTAACCGCACTCTATCGCCGGTGGTCGGGCCGAACATGTCGGCGTAGACGGAACGTTTGATTTTCACGGACATGTTCTGGCCCCAAAACTGCTTACAACTTTCCCATCACGCCGCCGCGGAAGCCGTAGACGATCTTCTTGCCGGCAAGTGCGACGAGTTGCACGTCGCGGGTCTGCCCCGGCTCAAACCGCACCGCAGTGCCCGCCGCAATATCGAGCCGCATGCCGCGCGCCTTTTTGCGGTCGAACTTCAGCGCCGGATTGGTCTCGAAGAAATGGTAATGCGAGCCGACTTGGATCGGACGGTCGCCGCTGTTGGCGACCGATAGCGTCACCGTCTTGCGGCCGGCATTGAGTTCGATCTCGTCGTCCTTGATGAAGAGTTCACCGGGGATCATGGGCACCTCGCAAGATTTGGACTGCGTTATGGCCGGGCTCGTCCCGGCCATACGTCTTGTCTCGTCGAAAAGAAACACGTGGATGCCCGGCCCAACCGATGGCATGACGACGGTGATGGACGCGCTACCTTCACCTGATCGGCTCGTGCACGGTGACAAGCTTGGTGCCGTCCGGGAATGTGGCTTCCACCTGAATGTCATGAATCATTTCCGCAATTCCATCCATCACCTGCGCACGGGTGAGCACCTGCGCACCCGTCTGCATCAATTCGGCTACGGTGCGGCCGTCGCGCGCGCCCTCGACAATAAAATCCGAAATAATGGCGACTGCTTCGGGGTGGTTGAGCTTGACGCCACGGTCGAGGCGCCGCCGTGCGACGATCGCGGCCATGGAGATCAGGAGCTTGTCCTTTTCGCGGGGAGAAAGATTCATGCGGGCACCGTGATTGATTGATCCAGAATTGATTGAACGCCCTCAATTGAGCCATAGCCGCGGCAGGGCCGAGCCGGAGGCGCGGCCGAGCACAGCCGCCATATCGGCGCGGAGCCGGGTCGCATCTTGGGCACAGAAGCGCGCCATTGCAAATCCATTCCATGCGGAGATGCCGACTTCACCGCCGAAGGTTTGCGAGAGTTCGCGGATGCCCTCAACCAGCGCTTCGTCGCCGGGTACGATCAGCGCGATACCGATCGCCACACCACCTTTGGCGATCGCAGGACTTGCGAGTTTGCTGCCGATATCGCCATCGAGCCTGATATTTTCGGCTAGAGCCAGCCGACCGCCTCGACGCAACCTCCAACAGTCGAAAAATTCGCCAGCCTGGATTCGCTCGCCCATGGCGGTGCGGCCGAACACGATGATCTCGCAGAGCAGAAGCGACGCTGCCTCGGAGAGTTCGATTTCAAAACGACGGCGGATACGCGCCCGGTCGAACAGGATCGTCTCCTGCGGCAGCCATGACAGATGCGAACCGCCTTCGGCCTTGAGCATGACGTTCAATTCTGCCGCCGGTCCATCCGCACGGTAGATTTTTTCTGCCGCCGCCGTCGTGACGGTCAACCGGGCATCGCCCATGCTTGCGACATCAATATCGAAGCGGTCGCCGCCCGCAATACCGCCGGCGGTGTTGACCAACACCGCGGAGAGCCCGTCATCTTCCGGCGAGGGAAAGCGAACGCGCAACGATCCTGCCTCATGCAGCTGCCGGCGGCGCGTCAACCCATCGACGTGCGCCACATTGAAGCGCACCGTGCCCCTGGCCCGGTTGGCCGCAAAAAGCGCCGCATTCCGGCTTGTCGTGTCGTTCTGCATCCGGCCCCAACCCTCCCAGCAGCGGCGCCGTCGAGGCCTCTCACAAAGCCATCTGACGGCTGATTTCGTTCGGATCGAGGACGGTTCGATCGCAGACGTATTTCACCGCGCCGCGGTCCATGACCGCAAAGTTGTCGCCGAGTTCGCAGGCAAAGTCGAGATATTGCTCGACCAGCACGATCGCGATGTTGCCGAGGCTGCGCAGGTAAGTGATCGCGCGGGCGATGTCCTTGATGATCGACGGCTGAATGCCTTCGGTCGGCTCGTCAAGCAGCAGCAATTTCGGTCGCATCACCAGCGCACGCCCGATCGCCAATTGCTGCTGCTGTCCCCCCGAAAGGTCGCCGCCGCGGCGCCCCAACATCGATTGTAGAACTGGAAAGAGCGAGAAAACGTCGTCGGGAATGTTGCGGTCCTCCCGCTTCAAGGCGCCGAATCCGGTCCTCAAGTTTTCCTCCACCGTCAGCAGTGGAAAAATCTCGCGCCCCTGCGGCACGAAGCCAATGCCCTTGCGCGCGCGTTCGTAAGGTTTCAGGCCGCTGATATCGGCGCCGTCGAATACGATTGATCCGCTCGAAATCGGATATTGACCGACCATCGCGCGGAGCAGGCTGGTCTTGCCGACGCCATTACGCCCGAGTACACAGGTCACCTTGCCGGGCTCGGCTGAAATCGAGACGCCACGCAGCGCCTGCGCCGCGCCGTAATAGAGGTTGATATTGTCCACCTTCAGCATGGCTCAGCGTCCCAGATAAACCTCGACCACGCGCTCATTCGCCGACACCTGGTCGATGGTGCCTTCGGCCAGCACCGTGCCTTCGTGCAGGCAGGTCACCTTGACTCCGAGTTCGCGGACGAAGCTCATGTCGTGCTCAACCACCATGACCGTGTGATCGCGGTTGATCTGTTTCAGCAACTCCGCAGTCTGATGGGTCTCGACATCCGTCATGCCTGCCACCGGCTCATCGACAAGGAGCAGCTTCGGATCCTGAGCCAGCAGCATGCCGATCTCGAGCCACTGCTTCTGGCCATGCGACAAGCTTTCGGCCAGTCGGCGGCGCGCGTCCTTCAGGCGGATGGTCTCAAGCACGCGATCGATCCGTTCGGCCTCGGCCTTGCTGCCTCGCCAGAACAGCGTGCCCCTGACGCTGTGATCGACGTTGAGGGCGAGCAGGAGATTGTCTTCGACGGACTGGCTCTCGAATACCGTCGGCTTCTGGAATTTGCGGCCGATTCCGAGTTCGGCAATCCTTGTCTCGTCGAGCCGGGTCAGATCAGTCACCCCATCGAACAGCACGGTGCCGTCGTCCGGCTTTGTTTTTCCGGTGATGATATCCATCATGGTGGTCTTGCCGGCACCGTTCGGGCCGATAATGGCACGCATTTCACCGGGTTCGAGCGTCAGCGACAGGTTGTTGATCGCGTGAAAGCCGTCGAACGAGACGTGCACACCGTCGAGATAAAGCAGTGCGGAAGTAGCTCTCACATCCATCGCTTTCACTCCGCCAAATGAGGTTCGCTGACGCCGTCTTCAGTCGCCGCACTTTCGGCGTTGCCAAACAAGCGACTTGCTTTCCACGAACCCCCACCCGAATTGAAGGTGCCGACGATGCCTTTGGGCAGTAGCAGCGTCACCAGAATGAAAAGCGCACCGAGCATGAACAACCAGTAAGGCGCCAGCGGACCGGAGGTGAAATAGGTCTTGGCGTAATTGACGACGATTGCACCGATCGCGGCGCCTATCAGCGTGCCGCGGCCGCCGACGGCGACCCAGACCACGGCCTCGATGGAGTTTGCGGGCGCGAACTCGGACGGGTTGATGATGCCGACCTGCGGTACGTAGAGCGCGCCGGCGACGCCCGCCATGCAGGCAGACAGCGTAAAGACGAACAGCTTGTAGGATTCGACGCGGTAGCCGAGAAAGCGCGTGCGGGATTCGGCGTCGCGCACCGCGATCAGCACCTTTCCGTAGCGCGAGCGCACCAGGAAGCGGCAGACCAGCAATTGCCCGCAGAGCAGAATTGCGGTGATCCACAGCAGCGCGACACGGGTGCTATCGGCGTGCAGATCGGCGCCGAGGATGTCCTTGAAATCGGTCAGGCCGTTATTGCCGCCGAAGCCCATGTCGTTGCGGAAGAAGGCCAGCAGCAGCGCGAAGGTCAGCGCCTGGGTGATGATCGACAGATAGACCCCGGAAACCCGTGAACGGAAGGCGAGCCAGCCGAATACCAGGGCGAGCAGGCCCGGCACCAGCAACGCCATCAGTACGGCAAAGGGGAAGATATCGAAGCCGCGCCAGTACCAGGGCAGGGTTTTCCAGTTCAGGAACACCATGAAATCGGGCAGCAGCGGGTTGGCATAGACCCCGCGCGGGCCGATCTCTCGCATCAGATACATGCCCATGGCGTAGCCGCCCAGGGCGAAGAACGCGGCATGGCCGAGCGAGAGGATGCCGGCGAAGCCCCAGACCAGATCGACCGCCAGCGCCAGCATGGCATAGGTCAGGTATTTGCCTGCCAGGGAGACGACATAGGTGGGGACGTAGGGGTTGCCCGCGAGGTTGGCTGCCCCCAGCAGGGCGGCGATCACCAGGATCAGTACCAGGGTGATCCAGACGGGAAGATCGCGGGTCATCGGGAGGAAGGCCAGGGCTTTGCCCTGGACCCACTGGGGGCGAGCGCCCCCAGACCCGCTTCCGAAAGGAAGCCGACGGCTCTGCCCTTCGCGGGTCCCAATGGGCCATGGGGGCGCAGCCCTGGCCTTGCTTGCTTGCTCATGCCTCCACCGCCCGTCCCTTGAG
>NZ_DAIDJE010000100.1 GCF_027451485.1 Bradyrhizobium sp. | reverse complement strand
TCATTCGACTTGTCCCGCTGGATGACCACCAGCGTTCCGCGTGTTGCAGTCATGCCGCTGTGACTGAAGCGCACCACCACGGACCGATCTCACGCGCCCATTCGGATATTCTTTGACTGTGCAGGCCCTCGTCGCTCAAATCCATGCAATCGAAATGGAGTTGAGTGATGATGTCCGCCGTTGCCGGTACAATGTTTATCGCCAGTTTCGGAATTTTATTTGTCCACGCGCTCGACGCGCTCACATCCAGGAGCTAACTCGCCGCACATATAGATATACTGCGCTTTGAAGCTCGAAGCCCGCGCGTCAAAGCGTCAGTATGTCAGGATCAACAGGCGCTGGACAATTGCGCCGAGGCAGATCAACACCACAAGTAGCCTCAGCAGGTTTGCCAGCCGCTTGTCCGGCGCGAAGCGATCAATCGCCCAAAAGCAGATTGCGCCAACGACCACAATGATCAGGATGCCGATCAATACTGAAACCAGGGACATGTCGCGTAAGCCTTCTGCTCAGTCACGGAGCCGCATCCATGACGGTACTGGATCGAGCGGCGTGCGATAAAGCCCTGTCACTTGCCCGTCGGTCACCCGGATCGCGCAATTCTTCCGGGAGAACAACCCGCAATTCATCCGCAAGCTGCTCGGCGCGATCAGAGGCAAAATCGAGATTTTCCAGGATCAGACCGCCCTGGTGTTTACATTCTTCGCCAACGACGAGATCGAAGGAATAATACGGCATAAGTCCCCCGCGGCGTAAGCTTGAAACGAACACTACGCCTGAGTCGACGCTTTTTCAGCTTGGAACCTGAGACCACTGACTTTTGCTATGGCGACTGTTGCATTTGCGCACGCCAGTTTTTCTGCCTGTTGCTGCCCAACGACAGTCTTTGAATTTCAACAAGCCGCGCGAACTCGCGGCGCCGTTGTGAATTGAAGTCGAACACGCGACGGCGGCGATGGAGGCCAAGATGTTTTCTGCACTTGCTGGCAGTGTGTTTGTGTTGGGCAGCAGTGTGTTTGTGTTGGGCATCGGAATGCTGATGGCTTGCGCGATGGACGGACGCTGGTTCAGGGATAAGCCGGTCAGGGTTCGCTCAGCCAGGTCCAGGGCCGGCGACGGAGCGAAGTGATAAAGTGGACCGAGGTCGGCACCTCATTCAGACAAGGTCAACGCAAACGAGGCCGCCTCACTGGCGGCCTTTTCGTCTGCTCTCAGAAAGCGGAGCCAGCCGGAGGGTCGCTTTGCGCTTCATGATCTCCAGCCGGCGGACTTTGCTCAACCGCTGATTTACGCGGCATCATCTCGCTTCAGCCTGTTCCTTGACCGCTGTCGCGACTTCGTCCGCTCCCGTTTCGTAACTCCCTGCCAACCTCTCGATACTGTCAGCCCACATCCTCAGCATGAGAACCTGAAAATTCAGAATGGGCTTGAACGCATTCAAACCAAATTCCGCTGCTGCGCTGATGCCCCTTTGCGGGTCGCTCGCAAAAAGTGTCGCGTATGAACTTATGTCTCCCATCTGCGCTCCTTCCGCCATTCGCTGGTGTGATCGCCCAAGCTAAGCTCGGCTTGTGCATTGTTTTGATGCGATTTGCTCCGCGCCATCACCGTCCCAAAAATAATGAAAGGCTGGCGAGCCGTTTCGTTCCGCGATCTTTCAGACGTAATGCGGTCCCGTGGCGACGGGGCCCTCGCGGCCCTTGGGGAAGAAATTGAACCGGCCCGTCGCCGGCGCTGCGGGACGCGTACGATGATGGCCGGAACGGAAAGCAAGTCGGACATACCTTGCTCATGATGAAGCCCCGGAGCCATCAGGCACCGGGGCTGTTTTGAATCCGTCGCCTTGCAGCTTGCGCTTAGCTGAGTCTCGGCGCGCCGTAGTAGTCATCCACCGACTTCGCGCTGGTCGGATTGGCCCAATCCCATGAGCTGTCGTTTGCGTATTTGGGCGCACCTTTCAGCTGGTTGTCGGTGAGACCGGTGACGTAGCCGCCGAGATTGTTGTCGTATTTCAGGGACTGCCACGGCAACGGATAGTAGTCGTCTCCGATCCCGAGAAATCCGCCAAAGCTCAAAACGGCATAGGACACTTTGCCGCTGATCTTGTCGATCATCACGCGCTGGATCGAACCGATCTTCCTTTGGTCTGCACCGTAGACCGCAGTCCCCTCCACCTTGTCACTGCCGATCAGATTTCCAAACTCACGATCTTCCATGGCCATAAAGCTCTCCATCATTGGATGTTCGAGCCAACGGGCAGCGGCGACCAACGTTCCGGCATGATGCGCGCCGGGAAACTCGGCCTAAGTTACGATCAGCACACAACCACGCTGCTCCTTCAGGTCACGACAATCGATGCGCCGGGAGCTCCGTTCAAATCATTCGCGCTCGCGCTGCCGTGTAAGCCAGTGAAATTCGCAGCTGCAAGAACCAATCGACAACGCCTACACGCTTGCTCCATCAACCGAACATGGCTCGCAGACCGAAGTCAACGAAGTAGGAGAAGCAGCATGCTCTCGCCAACATCGTGGCCCGATGGGTCCTTGTAAGTTGCGTGCTTGGCCCCCCATGACGATGCTGTTCTATGGTTTGGAGGAGGCATTCAATAGAACGCGCGACAGGGAAGCGGACCTGCGGAACGGCGGAGCTCCCCGTGCGATTTCATATCGCCCCTTGCTGCACTTGACTTACGACCGAGATCGCATTGCGCATGTCCGCTGAGCACATGACCGAGCAACAATTAGCCTCGCGATCGTCTTGGCGGTAGGAACCTTTCGTAATTGGCGGTGACGACGAAGCGCGACCACCTGACCAAGGGCGAAACCATCACGGCCACTACCAAAGAAACGGCGGTTCCGACACTGGCCGATGCTCGCATCCACATTGACCGCTTCCAAGCCATGATCCGAAACACGGACGCGACGGAGTTGCCCACGACGAAGTCCGCGGTACATGCCGCCATCACGCAACCTTGGTCCAACGGCCAAATGGTGGCTCAGATCACAAAGCTCAAACTTGTCAAACGGCAGATGTATGGGCGCGCCAAGCTCGAGAGGCTGATTGGCGCGCCATAAAACCACACACGATCATCGAATTTGCGTCAGAGCCAACGTTGGGCGCCGAGCTACAGCCCTGCGCACTGAAAGCGGCCCCCCGGCTGCTGAACGAACAGCTGGAAAGCCGCGTCGGACCAGATAGCGCGGCGCTCTCGAGATCAGTGATTGTTTCCCCGACCGCCGTTCGAACCAGATGTCGCAGCACCATTCAGGCCTGAACTTGTTCCGCCGCTCGTGCCGCCAGCTCCCATACCTGTAGTGCCAGTCGCGCCTCCTCTTCCGCTTGGCGAAGACATGCCAGAGGAACTGCCGCCGAGTGTGCTGCCGGCGGCGCCGCCGGAAGAGCTTCCACCCCCGGCAGCTCCCGCCGCACCCCCGCCGCCCGCTCCACCACCTGCGCCGCCGCCACCACCACCACCACCCTGGGCGACTGCCGCGCTACTTGATAGCGCAAGCGCGAACGCGAACATGATCGTAGTCACCTTCATGGCCTTCTCCTTATCAGCTGTAAGACGAAGGATAAGAGGCGGAGCGAGAGGACGTTCCTCCGATAAGCGACGCAGCAAGCGATCTACTACGCAGCAAAGATCGTGACCTCCCGACGGAGGGGGGCGTTTTCCACCGGAAGGTAGTCACGGGAGCAGAAACTGATCCATTCAAGGATCAAGACAGACAGTGCTGGATTTTATTTGTGCCGAATCGCAGCGCCTCGACCACAACGGCTGCATTTCTTTCACGGGCGATTGAGGTGGTGGCGGCGTCATTGCCGCGCCACACCGCGGACCTTCATTATTACAAAAGACGGTACGATTACGACCTTACGCAAATTTAAAAGGTCGGACCTGCCCGGGGATTTCGATGGGGAAATGGAACCCGCGACGGCCGGCGGCGGCGATCGCTAGAGCAAGCCTGGTCTCTTCGTCACTGAGTGAGTTGAGCAGCGAAACTTCGGCACGGATGTCCATTCAGACTATCCCCGCGAAGTCGCATAACAGTGCACCCTGGGCCGGAAAATAAAAAAAGACGAAAGGAAACATTCGGTTGCCCCAAAGCGTCCGACATTCACAACATCAACCAACGTCGATCAAGGCAATGTCGAACGCATTGGAGGCTATCGCAGTCAAGGCTACCGGATCATGAGTATTGCTTACCCCAGGCTGTCGAGTGGGTTGTGAAGAGCTAATTCGAACCTGTGCTTGCGCGCCTCGACGACTGTTTTTGCCATTCCAGACTCCGCGCAGAGCATGAATTCCGCAGCCGACGACGCCTAGCGCAGCCCGGTAGACTTCGAGTCCTCCTTCTGGTTGCGCAAATCTTGTCGTTCGACCCATTTCGCGACCGGAAGCCGCCAACCGCGTCTGATCGCCATGACGCGAAGCAGGAAGCATGAAATCAGCGCGATGGCCGTCACGGCGGCGACAGGTAGCTGCAGCATATGGCCGATCACCACGATGGCCGCCGCAGCCAGAGCCGCGACTGCGTAGAGGTCGGCGCGCAGCACGGTCGGTATCTCGGCGAGGAGCACGTCACGCACCATGCCGCCGCCGATCCCGGTGACCATGCCGAGTACCGTCGCCATCACCGGATTAAGTCCAAACGACAGCGCCTTCGACGAACCTGCGACGGCGAAAAGCGCAAGTCCCGCCGCGTCGAAAACCAGCACCGCGTGCGACATCCGCACGATGAGGGGCGAGAAGTAGAAGGTAACGAGACCGGCGAGAAGCGATACGCCGAGATAGCGCCAGTCGCCGACCGCTCCGGGAGGCACCGCGCCGATCAGGAGGTCGCGGGTGATGCCTCCCGAATTCCCCGCTGCGAAGGACAAGACCATGACCCCGAACAGGTCCAGCCCCCCCTTGGTCCCCGCCAGCCCCCCGCTAAGCGCGAAGACGAAAGTCCCGGTCAGGTCGAGCACGATAGGTAGCTTGTCCATGACGCAGCTTTCTTCACTTTCCTTATGCCGGCAGCCAGGCGCGGGCCGCGACCACCAGCGCTTCGACGCCAGTCTGCAGTGTCGGATGGAGGACGGGCGCGAATTTGGGGCTATGGTTCACCGGGAGTTCGTTAATCTTGTTCGCCTGCTTGGCCTTCGCGTAAACTTCCGGATCGGTACCGCCGACGAACCAGAAGACCGAAGGCACGTGCCATTCGGACCCGAACGATCCGAAGTCCTCGCTGGCGGGGGCCGGTCCCGTCGCCCGAACGCGCTCGGCGCCGAAGTGTCCCCGGAATGCGTCCACCACCCGGCTGGTGGCTTCCTGGTTGTTCACGTTCAGGGGGTATCGGTCGATGGTCGTGATCTCCGGCGGCCGCGGCGCACCCGAAGCGGCCGCTTCGGCATTGGCGATCCGCTCGATTGCAGCCAGCATCCGTGCACGCACGCCGGCGTCGAAGGTCCGGACGTTGAGCTTGATGATGGCCTCGTCCGGAATGACGTTTTCCTTGGTGCCCGCCTGCAGGACGCCCACGGTCAGCACGGCAGCGTCGGCGGCGGCCAGTTCGCGCGATACGATGGTCTGCAGCCGCAGCACGGTCGAGGCGGCCATCACGACGGGATCGATGCTGGCCTGGGGCATCGAGCCGTGCGCGCCTCGCCCGAACAGCCGTATCTGCAAGCTGTCCGCCGCGGATGTAATCGCGCCGGCGCGCCCGGCGACCGTGCCAGAAGGGCCGACCATGACATGCTGGCCCAGGATCACGTCCGGTTTCGGAAAGCGTTTGAACAGACCGTCGTCGATCATGGCTTGCGCACCTTCGCCCGTTTCCTCCGCCGGCTGAAAGACCGCCATGAGCGTACCGCGCCAAGAAGTCTTGGCTTCCGCCATCAGCTTGGTGGCGCCTGCGAGCCAGGTGACGTGCATGTCGTGGCCGCACATGTGCGAGACGGGCACCGTCTTGCCCTCCTTATCCCTCGCCGTCACCTTGCTGGCATACGGGAGGCCGGTCGCTTCCTGGATCGGCAGCGCGTCCATGTCAGCTCGCAGCATAACGGTCGGCCCCTCGCCGTTCCGGAGCAGACCGACAACGCCGGTTTTCCCGACCGCGGTCGTGACCTCGTAGCCTGCGGAACGAAGCCGGTCGGCCGCCAAGTCCGCCGTCCGGATCTCCTGCATAGATAGCTCGGGGTGCGAATGGACATCCTTGTAGAGCTCGACAAGTTCGGGAAGGACGGCATCGAGATTGCGCAATGCCGGGTCGGAAGAGCTCGCTTTATCAGTGCTCATCGACGTCTCCATCGCAGGGACGACGAAACTGTTCGCCTCTTTTGTTGAGGGCGCAAGTAATTTCAAGGTGTGAACAGGCCCAATGCGGGGCATCGAGCCGTGCGCGCCCCGTGATTTAAACGGGGCGCTTGCCCATGATTTTTCATTGTCGCTTTTGGGACTCGAAAGGAGACCGTCATGTCCCGCAAGACCAGGGTCCTTTGGTCGACTCAGCCGGGTCGGCAGCGCCTAATTCGCTCAGAACCGCTGGCCAAGCCAGGCGCCGTCCAACTTTCCGCCGCCGGGAATCGCTTGAAATCGCAGTCAGTAGTCGCGCCCCGCTTGACAGGTATCCTCGTTCGAGATTAGCTAACTAACTGGTTAGTCAATAGAGGTAAAGATGGACGGGATTGGCCGTGTTCGAATTGCCGTCGACATCGGCGGTACGTTTACTGACATCGCGCTGTTGACCGATACGGGCCTGATCCATCAGAGCAAGATTTCCTCGACGCCCGCCGATCCCAGCATGGCGGTGGTCGAAGGGGTCGCGCAACTCCTCGCCGAACTTTCGATCGATCCGGCTGTGGTGGCCGAGGTCCTGCATGGCACGACGGTCGGCTCCAACACCATCCTGCAACGAAAGGGTGCGCGCACGGGTCTAATCACGACGCATGGCTTTCGCGACGTGCTGGAAATCGGGCGCATCCGGATGCCCGACATGTTCGATCTCACCTGGGACAAGCCGGCGCCTTTGGTGCCGCGGCGCCATCGGTTCGAGGTGAACGAACGCATGGCGGCCGACGGTTCGGTCGTCGAGCCCTTGTCGGAAGCGACTGTCATCGCCGCCGGCGAAGCACTCGCCGCGCAAGACATTGAGGCGGTCGCGGTCGTTTTCATCAACGCCTATCGTAATCCCGCCCATGAGCTCGAAGCGGCAGCGATCCTGCGCGCACACTTTCCGAAGCTTCTGGTCACGACCTCCTGTGCCGTGCTGCCGGAGATGAAGGAATATGAGCGCACGAGCACCACGGTGGTGAATGCCTATCTGCTCGCGACCATGCGTGCGTACCTGCAACGCCTGCAGGAAGGCTTGCTCGGCGTCGGCATCAAAGCACCGATTCTCGTGATGACCTCAAACGGCGGCATGCTTGCGGCCGACGTGACCTGCGAAAAGCCGGTCATGGTGGTGGCCTCGGGCCCGGCCGGCGGCGTTGTTGGCGCGGCGCGTCTCGGCCTTGCCCGAGACGACCGCGATGTCATCGTATTCGACATGGGCGGCACCACGGCCAAGGCCGTCATCATCGAGGATGGCCGGCCGACGATGACGTCGGAATATGAATTTCGCGATGGCATCTCGACATCGAGCCGCTTCGTCAAAGCCGGCGGATACATGCTGAAAGTGCCCGCGATCGACATAGCCGAAGTCGGCGCGGGCGGAGGGTCGCTGGCGGCGATCGATCGCGGTGGATTGCTCGTGGTCGGCCCTGAATCAGCGGGCGCAATGCCGGGGCCTGCCTGCTACGGCCTCGGCAACGATCGGCCGACCGTAACCGACGCTAACGTTATGCTCGGATTTATCAATCCGAATTCGCTCGCCGGCGGCAAGCTTGCGATCGACCGTTCGCGCAGCGAGGCTGCAATCCGCAACCATGTCGGCGGCCCGCTCGATCTGCCGTCCGCCGATGCCGCGCATGGCATCCGCGCGGTCGCCAATGCCGCCATGGCGCGCGCCGTTCGCGCCGTCACCATCGAACGCGGCCGCGATCCGCGCGATCTCACTTTGATGGCATTCGGCGGCAATGGCGGCGTGCATGCCCCAGACCTTGCGCGTCAACTCGGTATTCCGCGCGTCGTGGTGCCTCCGATGTCGGGTGTGTTCAGCGCGCTCGGTATGTTGGCTTCCGACGTCGAGCACACTGGTCTAGCGACCGTGGGCCGGCGGATCGACGTCATGACGGCCGACGATCTCCGTGTCATCAAAGACAAACTGCAGGCCCAGATCGCTGCGCAGCTCGCCCGCGACGGTTATGGCGCCGAGCGCACGGCTTTCTTGTGGGAAGCGGACCTGCGCCACGAAGGGCAGGCAACCGAACTCACCGTCCCCTTTGAAGGCGAGGATTTTGCGAAAATCCGCGAGCGGTTCGTCGCCGAATATCTCAAGACCTATGGCTACCAGGACCATACGCCGATCGAGCTGATGAAGGTTCGCGTCGCGGGAAGAGGTTTGCGCGACAACCGGCTCGATTTCCGCGGCATGAAGATTGCGCCGCGCCGTGGCGCTCCCGGAGCGGGGACGCGGCAGATTTCGTTTGCCCGCGGCGAGCCAGCCCGCACAGTGGATGTTGTCGCCCGCTCGGCGATCAACAGCAAGCCGCGATCGGGCCCGCTGATCATCGAAGAATTCGACGCCACCATCGTCGTGCCGCCAGACGCGCGCGTGCACAAGGATGCGATCGGCTGTATCGTGCTGGAGTTTGCGCCATGAAGGTCGATCCGATCACCTTTGCCGTCATCAAGAGCGGCCTCGATTCGATCGCCGACGACATGGCGTATACCGTCGTGCGCATCGCGCGATCGGAAATCGTCAAGGACGTGATGGATTTCTCCGCGGCGTTGTGCGCCGGCGATGGCCACATGGTCGCTCAGGCCAAAACCATCGCGCAACATCTCGGTGCTATCCCTGAAGCGATGGCGTCTGTGATGGACAAGTTCGAGGGCAACCTTCACGAAGGCGACGTCGTCATCATGAACGATCCTTATCACGGCGGCATGCATCTGCCCGACATCTTCATGTTCGTGCCGATCTTCCATGGTGGCGCGCGGCGCGCGTTCGCGGTGGTGATCTGCCATCATACCGACGTCGGCGGCCGGGTACCGGGGTCGAATGCCTCGGACTCCACCGAGATCTACCAAGAGGGCTTGCGCATTCCGCCCCTGAAGCTGTACGACCGCGGCGTGCTCGACAAGACACTGGAGGCGCTGATCAGGATCAACGTACGTGTGCCGGACCGCGTCTGGGGCGATCTATCGGCGCAGTTCGCCGCTGCCCAGGTCGGCAAGCGCGGCCTAGAGAAGCTGATCCAACGTTACGGCGCCGACGAGGTCGATGCGTACATGCAAGAGCTGCTCGACTACGCGGAGCGGATGACCCGCGCGGAGATCAAGCACTGGCCCAAGGGTACCTATCGCTTCGTCGATCATATCGACGATGACGGTTTCTCGGATCAGCCGATCCCCATCAAGGTCGCGATCACGGTCAATGACGACGGCACGCTTTTCGTTGATTACACCGGCTCCTCGCCGCAGGTCCGCGGTGCACTTAATTCGACGCTGAGCTTCACTCATTCGCTGACGTACCTCAGCGTGCGCTGCGTGCTCGCCAAGGATCTGCCCAACAATGTTGGGCTATTTCGCTGCATCAAGGTGAAGGCGCCGGAAGCTTCCGTGCTCAATCCTGTGATGCCGGGACCATGCGCGGCGCGGGCGCTGACGGGCTATCGCGTGTTCGACACCATGCTCGGCGCGCTCGCGCAGATCGTGCCGGATCGGGTGCCCGCGGCCGGCGAGGGCGGCAACAGTGTGATCTGCATCAGTGGCTTGCGACCGAACCGGCAGCCTTTCATCATCGTCGACATGATCTGCGGCGCCTGGGGCGGGCGTCCGGACAAGGACGGCGTCGAAGCCATAACAAATGCATCGCAAAATCTCTCCAACATGCCGGTCGAAGTGATGGAGGCCGAGCATCCGGTGCGGATCGAGGACTATTCCTTCGTACAAGATAGTTGCGGCGCCGGCCGCCATCGCGGCGGCGTTGGAATCCGGCGGAGCTATCGGATTCTCGCGGACGAGGCGCTGTTGCAGATGCGCACCGACCGCGTGCGGTTTGCGCCTTATGGTCTTGCCGGCGGCGCACCCGGCGCCCAGTCGCGCAATTTTATGGAAGTCGGCAACGAGCGCACCGCGTTGCCCGGCAAGATCACGACGCGGATCGGCAAGGATACGTTGATCATCCATGAACAGGCGGGCGCAGGCGGCTTCGGCGATCCGTTGGAGCGTGACCCGAGCCAGGTCGTCGAAGACGTGCTCGACGGCAAGATCACCGCGGCTTACGCCAGCGAACGGCACGGCGTCGTGCTGGATTCCTCCCGCGAGCTCGACGTGGCGGCGACGGCGCGGCTTCGAGCCTCGCGTTCCGGTATTTCCGAGGGCGCGCGTCATGGTGGCTGAGTTGGCCGAGGCCGGCGCGCGCAAGGCAACGCGCCACAAGGCGACGCGCAATCCCGAAGCGAGCCGATCCCGGATCCTCAACGCGGCACGCAACGAATTCGTCTCTCATGGCCTGAGCGGTGCCCGCGTCGATCGCATCGCCAGCCACTCCGCCGTTAACAAGAACCTGATTTATCACTATTTCGGCTCCAAGGAGGCGCTCTATCTCGCGGTGCTCGAAGGCATCTACGCTGGCTTGCGCGAACAGCAGCACGACGAAGATCTACGCGAACTGCCGCCCGTCGAGGGCATCAGACGGCTGGTGGAGAGCACCTTCGATCACTTCGTGGCGACGCCCGAGCTGATACGGCTGATGAGCGTCGAGAACATTCATTTTGGCGAGTATTTGAAGCGCTCGCGGTCGATCAAGCCGCTCTATAGCGGATTGTTGGATACTATCGAGATCCTGCTCAGGCGCGGCCAGGCCGAGGGCATCTTCCGTTCCGACGTCGATGCGGTCGATCTTTACCTGTCGATTTCGGGCCTCGCCTATTTCTTCCTCTCTAATCAGCACACGCTCTCGTGGCTGCTCGAGCGGGACCTGGCGTCGCGCAGGCGCGTCAACAAGCGCCGTCAGCATATCGTGGACGTCGTGCTAGGCTATCTGCTTGGATCGCCGCTCGCGGGTGCGAAGGGTTGAGGAGATGGACTCGATCAAACCGGGGACGAAGACATGAGACGATGGCTACTGAAGACGCTGCTCCTAGTCGCCTGTGCCGGCTTGCCGGCAGGCGGCGCATCGGCCGCCGATAGACTTTCAGTCCGGCTGGACTTCTCTCCATGGGGCGTGCAGGCGGCGATGCATCTCGCCCAGTACAAAGGCTGGTTCAAGCACGCCGGCCTTGACGTTGACATCCAAGATGGCCGCGGCTCGGGCAACACGATCCAGCTCGTCAACGCCGGTCAGGCTGATGTCGGACAGGTGCAGGTCGGGCTGGTCGGCTCCGCGCGTGCCAAGGGCGCGACCATCAAGTCGATTGCCACCTTCCAGCGCAAGACCGATCTGTGCGTTCTCGTGGACAAGGATTCTCCGGTCAGCAAGGTCGCCGACCTTCGCGGCAAGACGGTGGTCGTGTTTGCGGCCAGCCCGTGGGCGCCGTTCATCGATGACTACCTGAAATCCGGCGGGCTGACGCGAAACGATCTCAAGGTCGACGTGGTGGACCCGGCCGCGCTGTGGGGCACCTATATCGCCAAGCGCGCCGACGGATTGATGTCGACGGTCGGCTCCGCGCTACCAATCGCCGACCAGTCGCGGCCGTCGAAATGCCTACTCGCTTCCGACGCCAACATCGCTTTCCCGAGCTATGGTCTGGTGGCGCGCGAAGATACCATTGCTTCCAAGGGCCAGGCTTTGCACAAGTTGATCCAGGTCGAGCAGCGCGCGTGGCAGGTGCTGCGCGAAAATCCCGAAGAGGGTGTGAGGGCGATGATCGCCGAACGGCCGGATGCGCGGCTCGATCCAAAGATCCTGCTCGGCCAGATCAAGCTAACACTCGACTATTTCGACACGCCGGCGAGCAAGGGCAAGCCAATTGGCTGGCAGGCGAAAGAGGATTGGGAGGCCGCGCTCAAATCGATGCAGGCGGCCGGCGTCGTCAATGCGGGCTGGAACGTCTCGGACTACTATACGAATGCGCTCGTCGAATGAAATCGCGGTCGCCGCGGCAAATGCGGCCGGCGCCTATGTCTCGCTCAGCCAGGTTGGCAAGACCTATGCGTCGGCGCGCGGTCCCATTCCGGCGCTCGTCGACATCAATCTCGATATAAAGCCGCATGAGTTCGTCAGCGTCGTCGGGCCGTCGGGCTGCGGCAAGAGTACGCTTCTGAAGCTGGTTGCCGGGCTGGAAGGCGTCAGCGCCGGTTCGGTGCAAATCGCCGGCCGCCCGCTGAACGGGCCGCCCGATGGGCTCGGCGTGGTGTTTCAGCGCGACGTACTGCTGGACTGGCGAACCATCCTCGACAACGTGCTGCTGTCGATTGAATTTACGCGCAAGCCGAGCGCAGCCGAACGCGCCCGTGCCATGGGGCTCCTCAAGCGCTTTGGGCTGGCCGGTTTCGAGGACCGTTTCCCGTTCGAGCTCTCCGGCGGGATGCGCCAGCGCGCCTCCATCTGCCGGGCGCTCCTGGCCGATCCCGAATTGCTGCTTATGGACGAGCCGTTCGGAGCGCTCGATGCGATGACGAGGGACGATCTCAACGTCGAACTCGCGCAAATCTGGCAGGACACGCGGAAAACGCTTCTGTTCATTACCCATTCGATCGTGGAAGCCGTGTTCCTTTCCGACCGCGTGGTGATGATGAGCAAGACGCCGGGAAAGATCGTCGACACCATCACGGTCGATCTGCCGCGGCCGCGCCGGCTTGCGGTCCGCGACAGCGCCGAATTCGCAACCTTTGTGCAACGCATCCGGCATCATTTCGCCGAGCTTGGGATTCTCAAGGAATGATGGCGTTCCTCAAAAGGCTAATTGGCGGTGAAAGCGAGACCCGGGACGTCTTCGTAGTGATCGCCGCCGCTCTGTTGCTATGGGAGATCGGCGTGTGGATATTTCATCCCTCGCCGCTGATCTTGCCGGCGCCGTCGGTCATTGTGGTTGAATTCTTCAAGGCGCCGGGCCTCTATCTGCGCCATCTGGCCTTTACGTTGCTCATGACGTTGATCGGCTTCGGACTCTCCGTCGTGCTCGGCGTTGCGCTGTCGGTCGGCATCATCTACTCGCGGTTTCTTGAGCGAACCGCTTACACGCTGCTGGTCGTGCTGAATTCGATCCCCAAAGTGGCGCTCGCGCCGCTGTTTGTGATCTGGATGGGTACCGGTCCGGAACCGAAAGTTGCCATCGCCTTGATGCTGGCAATCTTTCCGATCGTCATCGATTCCGTGCTAGGCCTGCGCTCGGTCGACCCCGATATGCTCAATCTCGCGCGCGTCTCCAAGGCCTCTCCCTGGGCGGTGCTGACCAAGATCCGTTTTCCCTGCGCACTTCCGAGCCTGTTTGCCGGAATGAAGGTTGGAATCTCCCTCGCTCTAGTCGGCGCGATCGTGGGCGAATTCGTCGCAGGCAACTACGGAATCGGTTTCCAGATTCTGGTGGCGCAGGGGCAATTTGACACGGTTCGAGTATTCGTTTCGCTGCTGCTACTCGGGATCGTCGGCGCAGTGCTATTTTTCCTCGTGAACTATGCCGAGCGTTTACTTCTGCCATGGCATGTCTCGCAGCGTGCTCGCAGCGATCGGTCGGGTTCCTGAAGAGCTAGATTGGAGTTGTCGTAATCCAAGCAATCGCGGTGTCCTGCAGGGCCAGTCGGCGTTGCGCCTGGATTAGCCGTGATTTGCCCGATGTCACACAAGAGCGGCTTGGGAAATTTCAACGACATACAAATCAGCTCGTACGTTCACGCGTGAGTTGGCTGGGTTGGGAAGCATAGCTGGTAGGGATCGGTTTTGCGTCCTCGCGCGCCAGGCGCGCGTTAATTCCAACGGCGAGATTCGGAAACTAGAAGTATCGAATGCTCTTCGCGAGGCTAAATGGGGTGCTGACAAGTGGGGCACAGGTCTGGTGCAGCCGAGGTATGGAGAAATCGTGATTGGATCAGAAAAGATCGTCTTGCGTGATTTCTGAAATCAGCCCGCGCCGGACACAAGGCATCAAAGCGATGCCGCAAAGCGTAAGCTGATGAGGACCTGATAGACGGCCAGCGCGACTTCCATCTGTCGCTTTTGCATGTGGTGCGCGAGATTGACGCCGAAGCGGACGGTCAGCAGGCTGAGCGGCGTCAGGAGCGCAAATCCGATCAACGAAACATATCCAACGGACAGCGGCGGCAGGCCGGGATGGTCCCAACCAGAAACGACGTAGCCGAATGCGCCGGGGATCGATACGAACAGCCCGACGCCCGAAGCCGTCGCGATCGCGGCATGAATTGGGAACCGGTAAAGGCTGAGGGCAACGTTTGCGACCAGTCCACCGCCGATGCCCATCAATGCCGCCGAGGAGCCGATCAGCAGACCATAGGCTGTCATGGTTGACGCGCCAGGCAGACCGGTGCCGAGAGCAGCGTTCTTTGTGGCCTCGCCCCGACGGTTCAGTCACTCGCCGCCGCGCGCGTGCTGCTCGGTTTTTGGGGCGAGCACCGAGTTGATCTGCCCGTGAATAGCCTCTGCGTCTTGTATCAATCGCTCTGCAAGTGCCGCCCGTTCCATGCGCTCCGAGGGCGCGAACTATCGGTTGAATACGATTTACTCGGATCGAAAGCGCTTAATTTTCATGCCCGCCTATCGCGTCTTTAAGCTAGATTCCACCGGCAAAATAATCGGCAGTCCGCGAACGTGTGAGTGCAATGATGACGCAAAGCCGAACAACGCCCGCTACCGGGCAAGTTGCCAAATGACGTTGGCGAGCACCTTTGCGCCGGCGGCGATATGCGCCGGCTCGGCCCATTCCGCGGGGTTGTGCGAAATGCCGCCACGACAGGGAACGAAGATCATTCCGGTCGGACACACATAATGAAGCTGGCGCGAGTCGTGCCCGGCCGCCGAATAGATATCCATGGCCGGAATGCCCTCGCCAGCAGCCGCGGCCACGATCAGGGAGCGGATCTCGCCCGGGAAAGTCAGCGACGGCGCGTGCGCGATCTGCTTGAGTTCGACGGTACAGGGCCCCCGCTCGGCTTCCACGATCTCGCGTATCCGAAGGTCCATCGCATCGACGACCTCGTTTTCGGGGTGACGCAGGTCGATCGAGAACAGCACCTCCGACGGCACGACCGAGGGCGCGTTAGGCGTCACCTGGAACAGGCCGACGGTCAGCTTGGTATCGTCAGGCTTGAGCGTGGCGCGATCAATTGCGGCGATCATCCGCACCGCGGCCATCAGCGCGTCGCGCCGCTCGGCACGAAACGCAGTGCCGGCGTGGGCCGCCTCGCCCGTGACCTTCACGCGATAGCGGCGCGTGCCCTGAATCCCGGTGACGATGCCGATCGGTACGCCGGCCGCCTCGAGCAGCGGCCCCTGCTCGATATGCGGCTCGATATAGGCGTGGATCGGAAAGCCGGAGTCGCGCAGGGGAATGTCAACGTCACGGCTGAGCACGTCGCGCACGGCGTCACCTTGCAGGATGCCGGCCTGGTCACGGCTCGCATAGGCTTCGTCGAGGCTCTTCTTCCCCGTGAAAACCTCCGAGCCCGACATGCCCGGCGCAAACCGCGAACCTTCCTCGTTCGTCCATGCGACGATTTCAATGGCACGAAGTGGCCGCCCGCCCTGCGCTGCAATGGCCTGAACCGCCTCGAGCGCGGCCAGCACGCCGAACGCGCCGTCGAATTTTCCACCCGTCGGCTGCGAGTCGATGTGAGAACCGGCCAGCACAGGCGGCAGAGACGGGTCGCGCCCCTCAAGGCGAAGAAACAGATTGGCCATGCGGTCGGTGAATGGCGAAAGGCTAACCTCGCGCCCCCACGCGACGAGCTGAGCCCTCGCTTCGCTCTCTGTCACCGAGAGCGCGGGACGATCGACAGCGCCGTCCTCGCGCGCGCCAAACCGCGCCAGCGCCATGTGTCGCGCCCATAGGCGATCGGCGTCGATGAGCTTTGCTGGTGAGGTCACCGGCATGTGCGCGGCCTCAATCGGTCCGCATGACCTGCGCAGGGTCGGCACGCGGATCGCGCCGCCCCCACCGGCCCGCCTCGACCTGCGCTATAAATTCCGAGAGGTGCCAATTGAACAAATCAGGCTCCTCAAGATTGAGCGTGTGGCCCGTCTTCGGAAACACGGCGAGGCCCGAGCGTGAAATTGTGCGCTTGAGAAACAGACCGGGCTGAAGGCAGTGATCGTCTTCGTCGCCGACCATCACCAGCACCGGCGTCTGCATGGCGCGAAACTCGGCTTCGAGATCATAGAGCGAAGGCCGGCGCATCTGTACCCCGCGCATGGTGTTGGCCGCGCCCTTCGCATCGTGCTGCGCCAGGCGATCGGCGAACAGGCGCCAGCCGCGCGGATCCTTTTCCTGGAACTGCACGCGCGAGGCGCCTTCGGCGTAGATCGGCGCAAAATCCTTCGAGCCGCGCTTCTCGAAATTCTCAGCGACCTGCGCAGAGACACCCTTGAAATAATCTTCATGAACTTTCTCGGCGCCATAGCCCGCGCCGGCCGCAACGACGGACAAGACGCGCCTGGGATGCCGGAGCGCCACGTGCAGCGCGGCAAAGCCGCCCATCGACAGACCCACGACATGTGCGTTGTCGATCCCGGCGGCATCCAGCACCTCGACGATATCATCGGCCGCGCGGGCCTGCGAATAGGATTCGACCGAACCCGGCACGTCCGACGGCGGATAGCCCCGCGCCGCAAAAGTAATGCACCGGTGACGGCGGGCGAAGAAATTGAGCTGCGGCTCCCAGCTCCAATGGCTGCCGCCGAATTCGTGGACGAAGATGATCGGCGTGCCGGAGCCGGCGGTCTCGAAGAAGAGCTTGATCCCGTCGCTGGTCTTGGCAAAACTCATGGCCATTCCACTCAGATCACGGAGCGGCGGGAGGCAATGCCGCCGTCCACGGTGAAGATCGTGCCGGAGGTGTAGCCCGAGCGATACGACGCGAGGAACACGATGAGATCGGTGATCTCGTGAACATGCGCCGGCCGCTTCAGCGGATAACGGTCCTGCAATTCCTTATAGCGGTCTTCAGTGCCATACCATTCCATCGAGCGCTTCTTCAGCATCTTATAGATGCGATCGGTATCGACCGGTCCGGGATTGACGCCGACGACGCGGATATTGTCGTCCAGCGAGTGCCCGCCCATTGCGCGGGTGAACGCCATCAGGCTGGCATTGCCGGTGGTGCCCGCCACGTAGTTCGGGTCGAACACTTCGCCGCCGTTGCCGATATTGTTGATGATGACCCCGCCGCCGCGCGCCTTCATCCGGGGATAAACCGCGCGCGTCAGGTTGATATAGCCGAATACTTTCAGTTCCCACCCGGCGCGCCACTTGGCCTCGTCGATGTCCCACAGGCTGCCGCTTGGAATGACGCCCGCATTATTGACGAGGATGTCGATATTGCCGACGGCTTCGATTAGCGGATCAATTACGCCGGGCGCGGTCAGATCGCGCGGATGAACCGTCACGCTGGCTGTGTGTGACGCCTCGATCTCCGACTTGATCGCCGCCAGCCGTTCAGCGGAGCGTGCGACGAGATGAAGATCGCAACCCTCCGCGGCAAAGCCGCGGGCGACGCCCTCGCCGATTCCCTGCGACGCGCCGGTGACCAGCACCGTCTTGCCTTTCAACCCCAAGTCCATGTCGTTCTCCGTATCTTTCGGATGCCCGCCGATGGGTCAAAACAGCTTGACGGGCTCGTTGCGGCCCCGCGCACGCTCCACCATCTCCGGCAGCAGCGCCACGAACTCCTTGACCCAGGATGACGGCACAGTAGTTGAAACCTTGATGAAACGATCGCCGAAATTGGGCGTGTGATAGCCGCCCTGGCGGATCATGATCTTGTGCTCCTGGAACGCAGCCACCAGCGATTCCGGACGCACCCCCGCCTTTTCGCATTCGATGATGATGAAATTGCCGTTGGACGGAAACACCGGCATTTCCAGACCAGGAACCTTTTTCATCGCATCATGGATCAATGCCTGATTTACGCGCTGCTGGGCGAGCACGCCCGGAAACCATTCGGCCTTGATCTTGAGTCCGGCAAGCGCCGCGCGCTGCGACAGAATGCTGGAGCCGAGATTGTTCGGCGGCGAAGTCGCGAGGCGTTCGATCAGGTCGGGGTCAGCGACGACGGCGCCCACACGCAGTCCGGCGAGGCCAAGCCATTTCGAGAAGCTGTAGATCGTGAGCGTGCGCTCCGGATAGTGCCGCGCCGCCAGTTCGTGGGCGTGAGCGAAATGCCGATAGGTGCAGTCGTGAATGAGGTACGCCCCGGCGCGCCGGACAATGGCGGCGATCGCTTCGATCTCGGCCACGGTGCAGGCGGTCCCCAGCGGATTATTTGGATCGACGAGATAGACGACTTTCGTCTTCGGCGTGATCGCGGCGGCCAGACGCTCGGGCGCGAGGCGATAACCGTGTTCGGCGCCGTAGATTGGAATTTGCGTGACGATCGCCTCAACCGAGCGTGCGAAGGCCATCGGCCAATTCCAAGTCGGATCGGTGGTGATGAACTCATCGCCCGGCCGCAGAAGCGTGTGGCAGACATGATAGAGTGATGATACCGCGCCATCCGAGACCAGCGCGGCATGGCCGTTGAGGCCCAGATCGTTGACGATGCCTTGGCGGAGTTCTTCAAGCCCGGCCGGCGGCGCATAGATGTGAAATTCTTCGTCTCGTATGCACCGTTCCATTGCCTCGATTACCGCCGGATGCGGCTTGGCGTGATTGGTGTTCTGCCCCATCCAGCGCAGACCGGAGGTATTCACCAGCCGATCGAAGTGGGCATTTCGAACCTCAAAGGGTTTCATCGACATACAAGAATTTGGTTATTTACGAGATTTGCCCTAGTAAGCACGGTTTTGACATACAATAAAGGGCATCGTCCTCAAATTATGTCGCCGCCGCGGGCATTATGACCAATTTGGATGCAAATAGATCATTTTGGCATAATAGCCCTTGCTTCCCCTGCCATTGAAGATGAAGGTATGCCCGGACGAGACGAACGGCGATCACCGGAGCGGTTGGGAGAAGATCGATGATGTTACGTCGAAGCGTATTGAAGGGCATGGCGGCGGCCGGGCTTGGCGCCGCAGGACTTCCGCTGGCAACGCCCGCGCTTTCACAGGGCGCGAAGAAAGTGAGCTTCACGACGTCTTGGATTCCGGAGGGACCCAACCTGTTCGCGTATGTCGCGCGCGACAAAGGCTTCTGGAAGAAGGCCGGCCTCGACGTCAGCGTGGCGCGCGGATCGGGATCTGGGGCGGCAGCGCAAGCGGTCAGCGCAGGCACCTTCGACTTCGGCATGGCGGCAACGCCGACCGTGATCATCCAGGCCGCCAAGAAGCTTCCGATCACCTGCATCGGCCAGATCAATTACGACGCGCTGATGGGTATCGGCCTGCTCGCTGCCTCGCCGATCAAGCAGCCGAAGGACCTCGAAGGCAAGAAGTTAGGGGCAAGCGTCACCTCCGGAGAATATCCGTTCCTGCCGCTTTATGCCGATAAAGCGGGCTTCGATCTCGGCAAGGTGCAGATGGTGCAGCTTGACGGCAAGGTTCGCGAGCGCTCGCTAATGGAAAAACAGGTCGATGCGGTCTCGGCCTTTGCCACCAGCACCGTCCCCTCGCTGGCGCCGCTCGGCACAGAGGTTCATTTCATGCTGTTCCGGGATGTCGGGATCGAGTTCTACGGCCAGTCGCTCACCACGCAGCCACAGCGGCTGGAAAAAGATCCCGAGCTCTGTGCAGCGTTCGTCGAAGGCGCCATGCAAGCCATTCGCTTCACCATGACGAACTTCGACGAGGCCGTCGACATTTTCCTGAAGGCGAATAGCGAGGTGGCGATGTCTTCGACTGGCAAGGAGTATTCTCGGATCGGCCTCGGCCTGACCAATCTTACCAACCTCGTTCCCGAGGTGAAGGAACATGGTTTCGGCTACGCCGACCCGAAGAAGGTCGGCACCATGGCCGATCTCGTGGTCAAATACGCGGCCGGCCAGGACGCCACGCGCCCCGACACGGACACCTTGTTCACCAACAAGTTCGTCGGCAAGTTGAAGCTGAGCGCCGACGAGCTCGCTGCTTCCGAAAAGAACGCAGCCGCGTTCCGTAAATATATCAGCTGACGCTGCAAGCGGATCGCCTGTCTATGCTGGCCATACAACCTGCGCCTAATTCTGTAGTAGCCGCCTCGCCGCTGGTATCGGTCAATAACGTACAGAAGACCTACTTCACGCGGCAGGCTCCCGTGCAGGCGGTGGCGTCCGCATCGGTCAACATCGCACGCGGGGAATTTGTCTCCCTTCTCGGCCCGAGCGGCTGCGGCAAGAGCACGCTGTTGATGATGATGGCAGGACTGGAGCGGCCAACCGGCGGTTCGATCCTGCTCGGCGGATCGGAGATCAAGGAGCCGCGCCGCGACATCGGGATTATTTTCCAGGATGCGACGCTGTTGCCCTGGAAAAGTGCGATCGAGAACGTCCTGTTTCCGGTTCGCATTCTCAAATTGCCGATCGAGCCCTATCGCAGGCGCGCCAGGGAACTGCTGGCGTTGGTTGGCCTCTCGGATTTCGAGAACAAGAAACCTGCGCAACTCTCCGGCGGAATGCGGCAGCGCGTGGCGATCTGCCGCGCACTGATCCATGACCCCGACATCCTGCTGATGGACGAACCGTTCAGCGCGCTCGACGCCATCACCCGCGACCAGATGAACGTCGCGCTATCAGAAATTCTCGAAACCTACAAGAAGACCGTGATCTTCGTGACCCACTCCATTCGCGAAGCGGCGTTCCTGTCCGACCGCGTTGTCGTGATGGGCGGCCGTCCTTCGACCATCATGCTCGATATGAAAATGCCGTTCGAACGGCCGCGGCGCTTCGAAATCGAGGAAACGAGCGAATTCGCAGGCGTGTGTCGGCAACTGCGCTTGACAATCGAGGGTGCGCATGGCGGGCAGGCTTCGCAACCTCCTGCCGCGCGCGGCGGCGTGATCGAGTGAGCGCCATGGCAGAAAGCGTATTTTCATCGACAGGCACCGGAACGGAAACCGGCGCGATCATCGCGGCTCCCGCGACCAGCGCCGGAAGCGGCCTGACGCGCCTTCGAAGCGCCGGTCTGCCGCTCGGGCTCGCAGGAATCGTGCTGGCAGCCTGGCAAATCGCAGTCACGCTGGCCCACATCCCGCCGGTCATTCTGCCCTCCCCGGCTTCGATCACGAAATACATCTTCGATCATTACGACATCCTGTTGATGCACGCCGTTCCGACCACCGTGGAATCAGCCGCAGGTTTTGTAATCGCAACGCTGCTGGGCATCGTGCTTGCAATCATTATTACCTATTCGCGCCTCGCCCACGAGGCACTCTATCCCAATCTGATCTTCTTCCAGCTGATTCCGAAGATCGCGCTGGCGCCGCTATTTATCATCTGGCTCGGAATTGGATCGCAATCGCGCATCGCTTTCGCCGTTTTCATCGCCTTCTTCCCGGTGGTGATCTCGACGGCGGCGGGCTTCGCCAGCGTTGATAAGAGCATGCTCCGGCTTTGCCGGGCACTTACCGCGAGCGAATGGCAGATCTTTACCAGCGTTCGATTTCCGGCGGCGCTGCCCTATATCTTTAGTGGCATGAAGATCGCGATCACGCTTTCCATTATCGGCGTCATCATCGGCGAATTCATCACCGCCCAGGCCGGGCTCGGCTATCTCATTATCTTTGCCACCGCGCGTGCCGACACCGAGATATCCATGGCCGCGATTGTTGTGCTGTGCGTTTGCGGGCTTCTGCTTTATGGACTGGTGGCGCTCAGCGAATCGATTGCCAACAGGTTCTACTCGGCGGAAAACACATGATGACGATCCCGGATGCGTTACCGAATGCCGGACCTGCCGGCTCCGTCGACGAGCCGGAATCCCTCTCAGCTAATGTCGTGCATCGGCTCGAACTTGAAATTCTGAAGGGCCAGCGCAAGCCAGGCGATCGCCTGGACGAACGCCAGCTCGCCGATCATTTCGGCGTTTCGCGCACGCCTGTTCGTGAAGCCTTGCAGCGGCTGGCCGCGAGCGGTCTGGTGGTGTCACGCGGACGACAGGGATTGCAGGTCGCCCAGCTTTCGATTGCCGATCTGCTCGATGCATTCAGCGTTGCCGCCGAAATGGAGGCGCTGGCGGCAGCTCAGGCCTCGCGGCGCATTCGTCCCGATCAACAAAAGCACCTGGAAGCGGCGCATCAGGCCTGTTCAGCCGCGGCAAGTGCGCGCGACGCCGAACGATTCTACGAGGCCAATCTCGAATTTCACGAAACCATCGCGGCCGCCAGTCAAAACCGCATCCTACGCGATGAACTGCGCCGACTGACCGTGAAGATATCGCCTTACCGCCGAGCGATCACTTTCCAGCCGGGTCGCATGGAATCTTCCATTCCGGAGCATGAGCAGATCATGCAGGCCATTTTTCGTAACGATGCAGCGCAAGCCGGCCAAGTCATGCGATCGCATGTCACACTACTCGGCGACGGCCTCTCCGACCTGCTGCATTTCCTGCGTCTGTATGGCGATCAGCGGTTGCTGGCCGAGCTCGCTTGAATGCTGTAATGGCGACACATATCATTGAGTGCGTTCAGCGCACGACCCTCGCGGTGACGTTATCTACACTGATCTCCTCGAATTGGCCGCTCCGATGTCTGCAACGCAGTGTCCAAGTCTCTCACCAAAGCTGATTTGAACGGCTCCTTAGTCAGGTCGGTCTTCTGACCGAAGACTCGCATACCCAACTATCCAAGTCTGTCATCCGCCCCAAAACCACCTCATGCCCGCAAGCGATCGTAATCATCATCTGATCGAGCATGCTGACGACCGTGAGTTAACTCCCTGCGAGCATTGACCTGGCGACGGGAACAATCTTGGCCGGCGATTCGTTCCCTTTTTCATGGAAGATGATGAAACCGAAATCGACTGGCACCGACGACGCATTGCCGAAAATCGCGCCCTGCTTGATGAATTAGAGGCGGGTAATGAAGCTGGCGGCGACGTCTTTCCGGAGACGCAGGCTGAAATCGGGCGCCTTGAAGCGCAGATTGAGCAGTCCCAACTCATCGTAGCTGCGCATGAGAAAAAGATCTCCGGCGACTAACGAGCTGCATCGGGACGCTTCGGCGTCTGGGGGTTGTTCGCGGGATTGGTGTCGTACCTAGATACTCGCCCTATTAGCCCGCCGGGGAGGGACCGAAGCTCCGCTTCCAAGGCATCTGCAATCTTACCATCATAGACTTCCTGGTCGTCCACATAGACAGTGAACGACTTCAGGTATTTTTCTTTCTTCGATGGGTTTTCGATCGTTGCCTTCGTCCACTCGTAGAGAGGATTATTTTCCGTTCCCTGCTTTTCCGCTGTAGCGACATAGTCCGCGAATGCAGCAAACTGGCATTTGACCACAGCGTGATGGCGGGCCAACACTTCAAAAAGCGGGGTAAATGCCGGCGCTTTCTGGCGTATCGCTTCTGACGTCGCAGGATCGTCTACATCGAACCTGACCTGATACCGCCACTCAGCCATCCCGTCCTCCTACGGCACTCGATCGCAAGAAAAGTTATGAGCCGGCCCCTGGAACTTCAAGTTCGGGAGACCAATCGAGGACTCGGAATGCACCAGAACCGACATATCTGAAGGGTGTCGTATTGTTGGAGTTGGCGACATGGCCCGTCCACGGGACCTCGCAGATCGGATGGCCGGACGCTCGGACGGCTTCGTGCGTGAGACGTTCTCCCTCCCCCGAGTTAAAGCCCGAGAGAAAGCCCGGGCCTTCCTAAGAAACAGCCACCTCAGCGTCGCACGGAACAGCTTGCAAAACGAAGCCCAGCGATTTGGCGCGCCGCTTCAGATTGGCGAGGACACGACTACGATATTGTTCCTCATAGTGGTCGGCACCTGGATCCCTGTAGGTCATGCCGTGCCTGAGGGTGTTGTAGAACAGGACCGCGATCTTGCGAGCGGTCGCCGTCACGGCCTTCGCCTTGCCGGCACGAGAGGACAGCCGACGATAAAATGCACCGAGCGCCGTATCGCTCCGCCCGATGGTCGTGGCCGCCAGCCGCAACAGCGCCGCTGCCCGACTGGAGGATCTCCGTGTGCGCGAAGAGAGTACCTTGCCGCCGGAGATTTTGTTACCCGGTGCGAGACACAGCCAGGAGGTGAAGTGCTTGGCGCTCGGCCAAGCCCGCAGATCGGTGCCGCACTCACCAATGAGCTTCAGCGCAAGTGACGGACCCAACCCATGGATCTCGGTGAGATCGACGCCGAGGACACCGTATAGAGCGGTTCTTACGTCGAACGACGGTGTGTTGATCTGTTTGGTCTTTACCCGCGGCTTGGGGAGCTTGCCAATCGGCTTGGCTCCTTTGTCAGCCAGCGCCGCTATCAAGGATTCCAGCTTGCGGTCGCAGGCGAGCATCTTGGCCTGGTAGGTGTCGTAAAGTTCCAGCGATTGGGTCAGCGCGAAGACATGTTCGTCTCGATCGTTACCCACCAGTGCGGCCCGGATCGTCTCGATAGAGGAATGGCAGCGCACATCGCGGTAGGTGGCCAGCACGTCTGGATCGCGCTCGCCGGCGACAATGGCGCGGATGATCCGCATTCCGGTTGCGCCGGTAATGTCTGAGACAACGTGATGAAGCTGCAAGTTCATTTCCATCAAGGCCTTCTGCATGTGCTGGATATGGGCGGCCGCGTATTCCACCAGTCGTTCTCGTTGACGCAGATAGGCGCGCAGCGTTGCAATCTCGGCATCAGGGCGGAAGCTGCCGCGTAACAGACCGTAGGAATGCAGCTGGCGCAGCCATGCGGCATCGCTGACATCTGTCTTGCGGCCAGGCACGTTCTTGGCGTAACGCGCATTGACCAGAATGACCTCGAACCCGCGCTGCTCGAGAATCTCATAGGCCGGGATCCAATAGACCCCGGTGGATTCCATCGCGACGCTGGTCACGCCGCAGGCTTTGAACCAGTCTGCCAGATCATGCAGGTCCTGCGTAAATGTGCCGAACGCACGTACCGGCGTGTCAGTGCAGGCCGGGTTGACCGCAGCCACATGCATTTTTGATCCGATGTCGACGGCCGCAGCGCCAACATTGACCGGATTCAATTCCGGGCGGTCACCGGTCGTCTTCCTGGGCATCGCAAATCCTCCATCCGATAGTGGGCAGGAGGGTCTGGGCTATGCCGATCGTCATCTTCCTAATCGGGATCACCGTAGGGACGGCGTCACCACTCTCAAGTTCGCATGCACCCATGGACCACGTTTTTTAACGGGGACTGTGCCTCCAATAAGCTAACGGCCGCTACCCTCCGAGGTGCGAGGTTAGCACGACCGTTTCTACCGCGCACAGGCGGGCAACGGCCCGTGACAGTTTTTTAACAAATACCCAAAGGCCGCCTATATGACCGAGGTCGAACGCTGGCGTGAATTGCCTGGCGGCGCCATCGAATTCACCATGCGACGGCTGCCAAGCGCGGATTAGCGCCCGCGCACCGCCACGCGGGGTTCATGGATGGTCGGCCGGATTAGCCATCATGTCATAGACCAATGAAACGGCTATTGGGCTGTCATCAACGCGAAGCGGGTCATGGTCTTCGCCCCATCAATGCCAGCCGTGCGCCCAACTGATCCATGTTGATCGGACTGCAATTGACCGGGATGAAATCGCATAGCTCATTCGCCGCCTGGTTCCCGCAGCGATATTGTTCGCTATCCTCGACCCGGCAAAGCTGGGTTTCCGCGCTCAGTCAAATTGACGCTGACCGACGAGCTTAAAACCAATGTTACCTCGGCTTCTCGCCTGCAAAGCGTCCGCCACCGAGTACGGCGTCCTTCACCAAATCGACGAAACGCACGTAGCTTTCGTAAAACGCATCATGGCCAGCAGGTGCGCCAGCCTTTTGCGTCTCCTCTCGAAGCTTCTTGTACATAGCGAGCCGCTGCTTGAGGATGTTGCCCCAATCGGGTGTCAAATCTTCGACCGAATAAACGGTAAACCCGGCCTTCTTGATCAGTTCGGCGTAAGTCTGCAGGTCGTAGAGATCTGAGACTGCCATGCCTTGCCACATCAATTCCTTATCCGCCTCAGAGAGAGGACGATGAGCAACCCAATCGGTAAAGGCAATCCGCCCACCCGGTTTCAGGATTCGGAAAGCCTCGGCAAGCGCGCGCCCCTTATTGGGCACATGGAGAAGAGCCTCCTGACTCACAACTGCATCCATGCAGCCATCAGGTAAGGGGACTTCCATAACATTGCCTTGGATGACGCGAACGTTGCTCTCAAGGCCGAGCAGACGCGTCAACTCTTCCGCTCCCCTGACCCTCGCCGGGGTTAACTCGATACCCGTTACATCGGCACCGTAGCGGTGCGCCAGGTAGCGTGCGGGACCACCAAGTCCGGCGCAAAAGTCTGCAACGCGAGAGCCCTTGGTGATCTGAGCCCGCTCTGCCAAGGCATCATTGGCAGCTAACCCGCCGTAGTGATCCTGGTCATGGGGGAATAACTCCTCGGGTGCAACACTGTCGAGGTGTCCACGCTCCGCTTTCAGCCTGGTGAGGATTATCTCCAACGAAATCGGATGGCGTTCATAAAAATCGACAGCAGAACCAATTTCCGTGTTCATGGAAGGCCCCCGGTCCAATTACGTGGACAAGACCGTGATCGCCAGAATAGCTCAGGGCACCGAGGGCCGCCACGTGTCTCTCGTTCCAGATGTCGCTCGGTATGGAGGATTTTGAATGCCAGCCTCTCACAAACCGTGACGCCCGCCCCGCTCACGATGCTCATAGGCAGTCAAGCAACTCAAATCTGGTGTGTCTCATAATTCCGTCCTTCGATATGGTAGCGCATCCTCGTCGATTATCGGGAGCCGCTTGATGCCAGAGCTGAGCGATGTATCAAAGCACTACAGGCGTGGCGACCTTACTGAAGCCATACGTTCTGGTCTTGCCCTGCAAGGCAAGTCTGCGGATGCAGTAACGATCGATGATCTTGCTCCAGTCGATGAATTCCACATTGGCGGCCGCAAGGCATCCGAGGATTTTCTTGATCAATTGACCTTCAGCTCCCAGACGAAGGTCTTGGATGTCGGATGCGGTCTGGGCGGCCCTGCTCGTTTTGTTGCCAAACGCTACGGCAGTCAGGTGACGGGGATCGATCTGACAGCAGAGTATGTCGAAACCGGCAACACCCTCTGCAAATGGGTTGGGCTGGATGAACGCGTCGCCCTGCGTCAAGGCAGCGCACTGGCGATGCCGTTCACCGATAGGAGCTTCGATGGCGCGTACATGCTGCATGTCGGCATGAACATTGAGAACAAGGAGACGCTTGCGGGCGAGGTGGCCCGCGTATTGAGACCCGGGTCACTCTTCGGCATCTATGATGTGATGCGAACGGGATCTGGCGAGATCAGCTTTCCCGTACCCTGGGCGACAACTGCGGGCTCGAGTGCAGTTGAAGGTAGCGATCGATACAAGAGCGCTTTGCAAAAGGCCGGATTCGATATCATCGCGGAGCGCAATCGGTGTGATTACGCTCTTGCATTCTTCGCCGACCTGCGGGCAAAGGCGGCCGCTTCCGGTGGGCCGCCGCCGCTCGGCCTTCATATTCTAATGGGCAGGAACACACCCGAGAAGGTGCAGAACATGATCGACAACATTACAGGAGGCCGCATTGCTCCTATAGAATTGATCGCCCGCAGGCGCTAACGCCGCTCGCCACCAGCTTGTAGAGCTCCCATTCTGACTTCGATTCCTTGGGCTCCTTCACCTGGAACAGGTACATCTCGCGCATTACGCGGCCATCAATGCGCAGCTTGCCGGTCGTGGCGATGAAATCGTTGATGGGGAGCTCGCGCATCTTGGACATGACGGCGTCGGCATTTTGCGTTCCTGCATAAGCTTGCGAATGCGCGATTTCCGGCGCTCTCGGGAGCAGTCGGGTTACCGTGAAGTTGCGTAAGGTGCGAAGCCTTCCCAAGGCGAAATTCATCCGACCATGCGGTCACGGCCGACCCAGAAGTTGGCTCTCAGTGCCTTTTTGTCGACTTTGCCGACGCCGGTCATCGGCAGTTCGCTGACGAACTCGATCTGCTTCGGCGCGTGTGCTGAACCCTTTTTTGTCTTCACGAGATTAATGAGTTCGTCCGGATCCGGCTTCGTACCCTCGCGCGCCACGACGACCGCTGTAACCGCTTCTCCCCATTTATCGTGCGGTACCCCAATAACGGCGACCATCGCCACCTCCTCATGCTGCGACAGCACATCCTCGATCTCGCGAGGAAAGATGTTGAAGCCGCCGGATACGATCATGTCTTTCTTGCGATCGAGGATGAATATGTAGCCGCGCTCGTCCTTACGAGCGATATCACCGGTATGCAGCCAGCCGTTCTTAAGCGTCTCGGCCGTGATGTCCGGCCGCTTCCAATACTCGGCCATCACGTGACCGGCGCGAACGCAGATCTCGCCCGGCTGGCCGTTCGCGACTTCCTGGTCGTCATTATCCAGGATCTTCATCTGGCAAGCCGCGGTCGGGAAGCCGCAGGATGTGAAAAGCTCCGGCGACTTCGGATCATGGTCTGCCTTGCGCAGCACCGATACCGGATAACATTCGGTCTGGCCGTAAAGCTGCGAGAAGACCGGTCCGATCCGCTCTATACCTTCGACAAGCCGACTCGGCGACATTGCCGACGCCCCGTAGAGCAGCAGTTCGAGCGAGGAAAGGTCGGATTTGCCGAGCAAAGGATGATCCAGCATGACATAAATCATCGTCGGCACGAAGAGCGTGAAGTTGATCTTCTCGCGCTCGATCGTCTTCAACACGGCCTCGGGATCAAAACCCTTGAGCATGTGGACGGTGCCGCCGCGCATCAGCGTCGGCAGCACCTTGGTGCCTGCAACATGGCTGATTGGCGCGACAGTGAGATAGCGCGGAGTTTCTGGAATCTCGAAGTCCGCGAGGATCGCGTTGGCAGAGCCGCTGGCTTCGCGGTGATACCGCAGCGCCCCCTTCGATTTTCCCGTTGTGCCGCCGGTGTAGTTTAAGATCGCGATGTCGTCATGATTGGCGAAGTTCCTCGGACTGGCGCTGCCGGTGGACTCGACCGCCTGCAATAAATCGATGCCGTACCCAGCGGAGCCCAGGGTGAACACGGCTTTCAGTCCCGTGGCCTTTGCCGCCAGCTCACCGCCGCGATCGCGGAACGTCATGCCGTCGACAACAAGCATCTGTGCCTCGGAGTCTTCGATCTGGAACAGCTGGTCGTCGAGCGAGCCCAGAGGATGCAGCCAGGTGATGGAAAGCCGAGACAGTTGGGCGGCGATCCCCGCGCACCAGGTGTCGGCGCGATTGGCGGTAAGCAAAGCGACGCGAGTGCCCGGCACGAAACCAAGTCGCATGAACACGCTTTGCATCCGTCCGATCAAGTCGGTTGCGCTCTGATAGCTGAGCGAGCCGCCCGGCCAAGCGAAAGCCGTGCGCGACGGGTAACGCGCAAGCGCGCGTAACGTTTGATCGCAGCTTGTTGGAAATGCATAGAGCGGATTGCTCATACCTTCTCCTCCCGTCTTTGTCTTTGGCTCTCTTTGTGCCAATCTGTAGCAACGCTAAACAATAATGCGCGGAAGAAGCAAATTGTCAGATGCTGATCCTCTCGCTCGTTTCCGTGATCGCCTGCGGCTGCCGCTTATCGCAGCGCCGATGTTTCTGGTCTCCGGCGTCGAACTGGTGGTAGCTGCGTGCCGCAACGGCGTGATCGGCTCGTTTCCGACGGTGAATTGCCGCCAGACGGAAGAACTCGATACGTGGCTTGACGAGATACAGCGACGTTTGCACGCGCATACCGATGCGAGCGGCAAAGCAACGGCACCGATCTGTCCGAACCTGATAGTACATCGCTCGAATACGCGGCTAAATGAGGATCTTTCCGTGCTGCTGCGGCACCGACCGGAGATGGTGATCACTTCGGTCGGTTCGCCCGAGCCTGTGCTTGCCCCCTTGCACGATGCGGGCGCGCTTGTCTTTGCCGACGTTGCCTCGATCCGTCATGCCGAGCGCGCAGTCGCGGCAGGTGCCGACGGGCTCGTTTTGCTTACCGCTGGCGCCGGCGGGCAGACCGGCTGGCTCAACCCGTTCGCGTTCGTCCGCGCCGTGCGTGGCTTCTTCAACGGCCCGATCGTACTCGCCGGCGGTATCAGCGATGGCCATGCGCTGCTCGCGGCGCAAGCGCTCGGCTGCGATCTCGCCTATATGGGTACCAAATTCATCGCAACGCGCGAAAGCCTGGCAGATGAGAGATACAAGCAGATGCTGGTCAACAGCACCGCCGACGACATTCTGCTCACGACGGCGTTCACCGGCCTGCAAACCAACATGCTGCGGCCCTCGATCGAGGCTGCCGGCCTCGATCCCGACGATCTGCCGGCGCGCGGCGCGATCGACATCGGCAAGGACATCGATATCGGCGCCCGTGAAAACCGCCCGAAGCGCTGGCGCGACATCTGGAGTGGCGGACATTCCACCTCAGGCGTGACGGGAGTGCTCGCGGTCGACGATCTCGTCGCACTTACGGCATCGGAGTACGAAATGGCGACCAGGCCACCGTCCAATTCGCAGTGGTTCACCTAAGGCTTCCCTGGACAGCCTCGAGGGCGCAGGGGTTGTCCGGAGCGAACACGCTGCGGGGACATTTGTAGCCCGCGATTTGCGTATTGGGGAATTCCGTCAATTCTTTCGGCGTTGTGCCGATGCCGGGTCTTCAGCACGACGACGGCGTGGACCTGCTCGCCGCAGCGTTCGCTGGGAATCCGATCACGGCACATTGTGCCGTCCGAACCTGAAGAGAGCCTCGCCGCGGCCTGCCTGCTGACCGCCGGTCTCTAGGTCCCGGCAAGCTAACTCACCCGCACCGGATCATGGCCGGCTGGATCGAGGCGCGCCAACGCGAGCGCGAGCAGGGTAAGCGTTATTACTAGAGTCGCGGCGACGACGTGCCGCCGGATTTCACACCCAACGAACGCCGTCGCCGGACAATTTACCTTTTGACGAGAACGTACCGCATCTCGACCTCCATTGAGGAAGAAAGCGCGTCGGGGCCCCGTCATCGACATACAGCCCACGCGTAATGAGCACCAGATTCGTAGTATGAATTCGCGGCTTTTCGACGGTTTTCTCCTGTGCGCCGCCATACTCTCGCCCTCCCAACAAGCTACTGATTGGTCAACGAATTTCGCGCTGTGGCGTGCCGCAGCGTAGCTCGACCCCAATGATTCTCATCGAGCACTTCCCCAGACTAAACCCAGACTAAAATTGTGAAGGCACTCATGGCTGATCAGCGCGAGATTCTGACCGACAAGAGCATTTTGCGTCT
>NZ_DAIDJE010000099.1 GCF_027451485.1 Bradyrhizobium sp. | reverse complement strand
CGAAGTCGAAGTCACGCCTTGCGCAGCGCGAAGTGAGCGCCACAAAACGCCATCACGGCACCGAGGCCAAGCGCGGCGAGTCCCGTGAGGAGGCCGGCGAAGGTCGGAACGGAGCTGGGGCCGGAAGCGGCCTGGCCGGCGCCCACAAGCACCAGGACACCGATCGCAATCAGGAAATGTTGCATCCGTTGCGGAATTTGCCCTGACGCTGCGCTATGCATCAGCGAAGCCGTAAAATAGCCGCCGCAAAATCCGACCGTTGCGATCAGCCACCATGCGAGCGCGCTGCCCGCCGGCATCAAAGTGCCGGCATCGGATCGCCACAAGCCGCCGAGATCGAGTCCAAACCTTGCGCCCAGCATGTGCACGGCGAGCGCGAGCAGCACGCCGGAAATCGCGGCGGCGCCAAGGATAATGCGGCTCGGGAAGGGAGTCGTCTTGGGCATGGTGCGGTTGTAGAATAGGGCAGGCGATCGGCGCAAGCTTGTGTGATGCCTCTGACTGCCGCTGCGTTGTTTTTGGTTCTGCCATTCGTAAGACTCCTGCCGCGACATGATACGAATGTCAGAACCACGACACTCGGCCAAAGAAAGCCGTTTGATGAGGCTCGCTTCCATCTTCCAAACATTCTGCTACGCCAGAAGCGGTTCGTTGCCGCCGCCGCAGCCCAACTCGTCAGGTCCGGCCGGTATACGCTACGCCTACAAGGCTTCGCTGGTCGGCTCTGCGCATCAGTTTGAGCTGACCGAACGGGGGCTGTCATGGCACGTTGGCGGTCGCGCGGGCGTCTGGGACTATCGGGAAATCGCGAGTGTGCGGCTTTCCTATCGTCCGGTATCGATGCAGGCACGCAGGTTTCGCGCCGATCTCACGAAGGCAGGGGGCGGATGGCTCCCGATCTTCTCGACCAGCTGGCAGACCGCAGCGCTGATGGTGCCTCAGGACAACGACTACCGCGCTTTCGTTATCGAGTTACACCGGCGGATGGCGCAAGCGGGCAGCGAGGCCGTTCTGACCGGCGGCCTTCACCCGCGCCTCTATGGCGCTGCAATCGTATGCGTGGCCTTGCTCGCAATCGCGATGGCCGGGCTGCTGCTGCGATCACTACTGACGGGACAATGGGCCGGCGCGTTGTTTCTGATCGGCTTTGCGGCATTGTTTGCATGGCAGGTCGGCGGCTTCATCCGGCGCAACCGCCCTCTCACCTACACGTTCGACGATTTGCCGGAATCCCTGCTGCCTTAGGGATTAAGACCCGGCTTGCTTCAATGTCGCACCACCAGCACCGAGCATTTGGCGTAGCGAACGACATGGCCGGCGTTGGAGCCGAGAAAATAGGTGCGCATGGCGGGCCGATGCGAGGTCATCACGATCAGGTCGGCCTTGACTGCAGCGGCTTCCTCCAGGATTTCGTGATAGATGCCGCCCTGGCGCACGGCGATGGAGATGCGGCTTGCGTCGATCCCCGACTCGCGGGCCACAATGGCAAGTGCCTCTTCCGAGGTTTCCCGCTGCTGAACGTCGAAATCGGCCGGCACATATTCCGCCAGCATCACTGGGGTCATCGGCATGACGTTGAGAAGCCGCACCTTGCCGTTCCAGGTCTGAGAGAGGGTTGCCGCGGTTGCGAGTGCGGGCCGCGCCAGATCGGTGTCGGCGAGATCAAGCGGCACGAGAATGGAACTGAACATCTGCGCCTCCCTGGAGCTCCGATTCCAAAGTTCGCAGGCCGTTGCGAGACCCTGGGAACCTCAAATTCGCCGCGTCGGCCCGGGTGCCGGAACCTGCCTCCGAACGAATCTAGCATAACCAGAAGTGAATCCCTGGACGAAGACCGACGTTTGGTGAACGACCGCATCGCACAAACGAGAAGCAACGCGCGTCAGAAGCTGAACCTTATTCGCGCGACGTCTGCCGGATCAGTTTGGGGCTGATAAACAGCTCCAGCCGTCCACGCCTGATCCGGACATCGCTCCAGTCATCGATATCGAAATCGATGATGGCGAGGCCTGCCGTGGGCAGATTGTCGGCGAGCGCACTGCGCCCGGCGGCATCGCCGTGGCCCGCAAGCGCGGTCGCAAGCTCATGCATTCCGGGATTGTGGCCGACCAGCATCAGCCGCTTAGGATCGGTGACGGAGGCGTTGCGGATGGTTTCGAGCAGCTGGGAAACGTCGGCGCCGTAGAGTTCCGGCGTCAGCTGGACCTCGGGCGCAGGCATGGCGTCCCGCATGGCCTCCCAGGCGATCTCCCAGGTCTGCACAGCGCGCGCCGCGCGCGAGACCAGAACGTGGCTCGGAAAAGGCGGATGGCGGCTGATCCAGCGGCCGATCTGGGCTGCATCGTGGCGGCCACGGCTGTCGAGCCGGCGGTCCTCGTCGCGGCCGCTCGGCGCGTCAATTTCGGTCTTGGCGTGCCGCAACAGCATCAGACGGCGCATGACGGATTCCGATTCGATTCAAGCAACGACAAATTAATCTACTGTGTTGCGGCCAAGGACAAGGTGACAAGCGCTAGATTGATCCCGTAAGTAGACGGCATGAGCGAGATACTGACCGGGGACGGCGGCGGGCTCGATGGCAGCCGCGCGCGGTTGACCTTCGATGTGGATGCCGACATTTGCGTGGTCGGCGGAGGGCTTGCTGGCCTGACGGTCGCTCTCGAGGCCGCGCGTCTTGGCGCCAGCGTCGTCGTGCTCGAGGGCCGTCACATCGGCTGGGGCGCTTCGGGCGGCCTGCTCGGTACCGTGATGCCGGGTTATGATCTTGCGATCAAGGACGTGATTGCGCGCGTCGGTCTCGAGGACGCCAAAGAGCTCTGGCAGTTGTCCAAAGAGGGCGCCGAATATGTTCACGCACAGGCGACCGACGAACTGATGCCAGGCATCAGCGTGAGCGAGGGCGCTCTCGTGGTTTCCAATGTCGATGCCGGCGATCGCCTGATCAGCGAATTGCAAATGCTGAGCGAGGATTTCGCGACCGAAGTCGAGGGATGGCAGGTCGATCAGGTGCGAGCGCAGCTGAAGACCAACCGCTATTTCCATGGCATCTACTTTCCGAAAGCCTTTCAGGTTGATGGCCGCAAATACATCCATGGCCTTGCTGCGCTGGCGAAGCGGGCAGGGGCGCGAATTTTCGAGGAAACGCCGGTGGTCGGCATTGACGCATCGGGCATCCGCAAGCGGATCGTCACGCCGTCGGCGCGATTGCGCGCATCGCACATCGTTCTCGCTGGCAACGTTCATCTGGGGGCGCCGTCGCGGCGGCTGTCGGAGACGCTGCTGCCGGTCTGGCGCTATGCCGGAATCACCGAGCCGCTCGGCGAACGTCTCACCGACATGATCGCTTTCAAGGGATCGGTGATCGACACCGACCGCGTGGACCAATTCCGCATTGTCGACGGCGATCGCTTGATGTGGGCGAGCCCGGAGACTACCTGGGATGCGCGCCCTCATCGGTTCGCGCCCGCCATTGCGCGGCGCATCCGGACGATTTTTCCGCAGCTCGCCCGGGCTCAGGTGGCGGATCTGTGGGGCAGCGCAATCGGGCAAACGGTGCATGGCATGCCGCAAATCGGTCAGCTGCGCAAAGGACTCTGGGTGGCGAGCGGCTTCGGCCGGCAGGGCTTGAGCACGACCGCGATGGCGGGACAGCTGATCGCCCGCAGCATTCTCTGGGGCGACGATCGCTGGCGGCTGTTTTCTCCGTTCGAGCTGGTGTGGGCGGGCGGCCTCACCGGTCGCGTCGCCGGACATTTGATAGGCATGTGGTCGCGCGGCAGCTCGGCCGCCGCGGGCGCGCTCGCCCGTTATCGCGAACGCTTGCGTGAACGGGAGCGTATCCGCGAGGCGCGGCTCGTGGAAGCCAACCGCCTGGCTGGAACACGGCCACCGCGGCCGCGCACACCGCTATCTCGGCCCAATCCGAGGCCGCAACGCAACAACGACCATCCGCAGCCCGAACGCTCGCCAACCCCGGTCGGGGCCGAACCCGGCGAGGGGGGCTCCTGATCGGCCGTTTCGCTGTCCGCCCGCTCGCAAGAAAGTGAGCATTGGCGACCCGACGAGTGTAACTTTCCCGGCTGGTCGCCGTATCTGGAAAGGTACATCCTGCCCGTTTCGAGACGGAGACGCTCCCATGATCGATCGCCGTATTCTGCTTGCAACCACTGCCGGACTGTTCGGTTTCGGCGCACTACGCTGGCTGCGCGGTGAGCCCGCCAACGCCGCGGAAAAGTTCGAGGTCGAAAAGACCGAGGCGGAATGGCGCGCCCAGCTCACCCCGCAGCAATATGAAATCCTGCGCAAGGAAGGCACGGAGCGCCCCTGGACCAGCCCGCTCCTGAAAGAGCACCGCAAGGGCATATTTGCCTGCGCCGGCTGTGACCTTGCGCTGTTCTCTTCGGAGACAAAGTTCGAAAGCGGCACCGGCTGGCCCAGCTTCTACCAGCCGCTGGAGAATGCGGTGGGCAAGCGGGAAGACCGCACCTTCGGCATGCTGCGCACCGAAGTACATTGCCGCCGCTGCGGCGGCCATCTCGGCCACGTCTTCGACGATGGACCGAAGCCGACGGGCTTACGCTACTGCATGGACGGCTACGCACTGGTTTTCCACCCGGCGGCGCCGACCGCGAGTTGAACGCGAATCCGCCGTTCGCGGAACTTTGCACCCGGTAATTGTTGCCGCCCCGGCAAATGTGCCCTGGTCTCAAGACCGGGGCATTTTTGTTTAACTACCTGAAATAACAGGAATCTCGCTGTTGGCACGGCGATTGCGACGTCTCCGTCGATGATGGTTCTACGCGGGTAGCCGCCTGCGTGACCTTTAGGGATCGGATGTGGAGACAAAGTTATGGGTATCTTCGACGCGCTAAATACCTCGGTAGGTGGCCTGCAGGCTCAATCCTTCGCGTTGCAGAATATATCGGGCAACATCGCAAACGCCTCCACCGTCGGTTACAAGGGTATCTCTACCAGCTTCGAGGACCTGATCCCGGACGTGCTGACGGTCGACAAGCAGGTCGCCGGCGGTGTCACGGCCCACGCGCAGCAGACGATCACGAGCCAGGGGACGGTTTCAAGCTCGACTGTCGCAACCAATATCGCGATCAATGGCGACGGCTTCTTCGATGTGCAAAAGCCGACCGGCACTGTCGACAACACGCCGACCTTCAACGGCGTCACCAACTATACGCGCGCCGGCGATTTCCAGGTCAATGCGCAAGGCTATCTGGTCAACAGCGCCGGCTATTACCTGATGGGTGTCAACGTCGATCCGAAAACCGGCAACCCGCTGGGCAACGTGCCGACGGTTCTGCAGTTCAACAACAATTTCGTTCCGGCGCAGTCGACGACGGCGATTCAATATGCCGCGAACCTGCCGACGGTTCCGGTCACGGTGGCGAGCCCCAATGCCACCCCCGGAACGATCACTGCCGCGGGCGGCCTCAACCAGGCCGATTTCGGCATCAACAATCCGGTGGTAGCTGGAACGCCGGCGCAGCCTTACGTCAACGGATCGGTGACGGGCAATACGGCCCAGGACGCCTCGGCCAACAAGATCACGACAACGACGGCGCTCAGCAGTCTGCCAACGGCGATCACCGGCGGTGACGTCATCGTCAACGGTACCACTATTACATTTTCGAACAGCGCGACCACGACCACGCCGCCCTACAATATCGATACGACCGGCGGCACGGTTGGCGACCTGCTTACAACACTCGACAAGATCACCGGGAACACCAGTAACGCCAGCAGCATTACCAACGGTCAGGTCACGCTGAACACAGGCCTGAATAATGACCTCAAAGTCACCGCCGACACCAGCGGCGTCTTTTCGGAACTCGGTTTCACGAGCCTTCCGTCGGCGACCCGCACCGGCGGCGGATCGACCGGTACTGGCTTGGTGGTCGGCAATAACGTCACCACCTTCGACAATGAGAGCATCAGCGGCGGCGCCGTCACGGTCTACAACTCGGCGGGCACGCCGGTGAACGTCCAACTCCGCTGGGCCATGACCGACAGCGCCAGCCTCGGTCCCGGACATACCAACACGTGGAATCTGTTTTATCAGAGCAACTCGACGGCCACGGGCAGCCAGACGGCATGGACCAACGTTGGGACGAACTTCGTTTTCAACTCCAATGGTGTCCTGACCAGTCCGTCGGGCGGCGGCATCACCATCCCTGGTCTCACTGTGAACGGCCAATCGGTCGGTGACATTACGCTGAACTTTGCGACCGGCGCGTTGTCGCAATTCGCCTCGACCACCGGTACGGCGACGATCGGCCAGATCACGCAAAACGGCTTTGCCGCCGGACAGCTCCAGTCGGTGGCCATCAACAACAGCGGCCTCGTCGTCGGCACGTTCTCCAACGGGCAGAACATCGACCTGGCGCAGATCACGCTGTCGCACTTCAACGGGACGAACTACCTGCAAGCTCTTGATGGTCAGGCTTACGCGGCCACCGAACAGTCCGGCGCGGCGATCCAGGGCGCCTCGGGCACGATCTCGGGTTCGTCGCTCGAAGGCTCGAACACCGACATCGCCGACCAGTTCACCAAGCTGATCGTGACGCAACAGGCCTATTCGGCCAACACCAAGGTGATCACTACGGCCAACGACATGGTTCAGAATCTGCTGTCGGTGATCCGCTGACCAGCGGCTCGCTAATGTCAGCGTAACTTAATTCAAGGCGAGGATAAAGATGGGGTTGAGTTCTGCCCTTGCCACAGCGATGAGCGGTCTGCGGGCCAACCAGGCCTCGCTTGCGATTACATCCGGCAATATCGCCAACGCGCAGACACCGGGCTATGTGGCCGAGACGCCCAATCAGAGCGAACTGGCGACCGGCACGGGCGGCACCACCGTCCAGGTCAATGGCGTCACCCGCGAACTCGATGTGTTCATTCAGAATCAGCTGCGCACCGAGACCGGCGGAGCCGGTTTCGCCGACCAGATGTCGAACATCCTCGGGCAATTGCAACGCGTCTATGGCACCCCGGGAGGCACCGGCACGCTGGAAACCGCCTTCAACAGTTTCACCAGCGCGTTGCAGGGCCTGTCGAGCAACCCCGGCGGCCTGTCGGCGCAGACCACGGCGCTCGGCGCGGCGCAGACACTGGCG
>NZ_DAIDJE010000098.1 GCF_027451485.1 Bradyrhizobium sp. | reverse complement strand
GCGCCGGCGCAAACCAGCATCGCGGCGAAGGCATCGAAGATTTTGCGCATCTGGGGCGGCTTGTACGGAAAGACGTCGGGCGAATCCATGTTGTGGACCACCGCCGTGTTGTCGGCCTCGAAGATCAGGAGTTCGCCGTTCTTGTTTTCGGCACAATCAATGGTGAAGTAATGGAGACCCAAGCGGCTCGCGACTTCAGCCAGGGCATCATCGTGGCGCCTGGCAAAGTCATGATCGAAGTCACGCATGAAGCGTTCCTCTTCGCGCCGCTTCTCGGCGCTGAACGCCATGCCGGCGTTAAGATACCAGATGTCCCAGCGATCGGCGATTGCCATATGGCAGGCATACGGTTTGCCGTCGATAAACACGATGCGGTACTTGCGGAACGAGCCGTCCGGGCTTGAATAATCGACAAATCGGGAGACGAAGAACGCCGGCTCGGGACGCTCGCCGAGGTATCGCGCAAGGGCTGCGGCATCATCGATCCTGACAAGGCCCACGCCGGCGTGCGAACCACGTGGCCGCGCGATGATGGGAAACTTGAGTTCGTCGGCGAGCGAAGGAAGATCCGCTCGCGATTGGGCGATCGGCGCCAGCTGTTCGCGGGTCACCCCCAGGGTTGCGGGAATTTCGAGACCGGCCACACCGCGTAAAAGGCCATACAGCTTGTCTCGATCGAGATTGCGCACAAGGTTTGGCCGGTTGAGCAGCGGGCGCGGCCACCGCGCGGCCACCGCGTCGATCTTGCGCAATGCCTCGACGCATTCCTCCGAATCCGAGGCGATCACGATCGCCACGTCATGTTCGGGTAGCGGCGCCGGTAGATCGACACCGGAAACGACATAGAGCGTCTGCAGTTCGATTCCGGAATTTTCCAGGAGAAATTCGATCGGCGTGTTACCGCCCATGTCGATGGCCGCCGCCAGCGCCAGCACCCGCAGTTTAGGCTGTTCCCACGAGCAGGGCGAGCGGTAGAGCTGATGAAAGCCGAGTACTTCCGACTGGATTGCCATCCCGGCCTGCTTGTCGCCGAGCAACTGGGTGATCAGCGACAGATCGAGGCCCTCGCCCGCGCTTGCGGTCCCTTTGGTCAACCGTTCAAGCAATTGATCGCGCAACGGGCGGAGGTCACTCCCGTCAAACGCCATTTTCGTCAACCGCGCAAAGCCGATCCGGTCGGCGCTCGGATACTGCGCGAGCGCGGCGCCAGGCGTGTCATGACCCATAGGATAAGTCCCCTGGTTTGATTCCGTCGGCCCCCGCAAGCAGGGACTCCAGACTGGCAATTGCGGTGCCGGCATCGCCGATGGCGCGCTGGAGGTTGCGGTGCGCGACGTCGGCGTTCGGAGACCACGCCTCGGATACGAGCCGTGCGCTGGCGCTGATCCGCAGCGCCGCCGACGGCGACGGATCGCTGCCCGGGGAAACGCCCAACGCAACCGGCTGGCCAATGAGACAGGCTTGCGCCGCCGGCTTCAACTCGCCGGCATGACCGGCCAGCGCACGGTAGAGTTTCCGGCATTCGGCGAGCGGAAGCATGCGGCCGCCGTGCCGGACCGTGAACGAAAAGATCGTTCGCTGCGCCAACTCTTCGTCGGCGACATCCTTGGGCCCGTCCTGCCAGGGCAAGAGAGCAAGCGAGGGAGATGCCGCGATCAGACGTTCGAGCGCTTCGCCGAAACTGGTGAGCGCTGCCATTCGAAATGAGTCAGGTGCGCGGTAGTAGGCGCCGATCTCCTCGACCGCCGCTTCCCAGCGGAGCCATTGGCCAAAATTGGTTCGAACCGGAAAGCGCGCCCGCAGGCTCGGCCAGTTTTGCGGCCAGTCGCTGCAACTCGAATATTCGAGGAACCCAGGCGGAACGGCGCTGGCGTCATCAAGACGGCGAGCGAAGCGACCCGGCACCATCACCGCGCCAGAGAACGGCGGGCCGGTGAAGAATTTCGATCCGGTGACGATCACGATATAGCCGCGCTCGAGATATCGCTTGAGCCGCGCCCGGCCCAGACGCATCTGGCAGGCATCGACCACGATCTGCACCTCGCTCGGCCAGCGGGCGGTGATCGCTTCGAGACAAGCATCGCTCGGCGCTCGCCAGCCGAACTTGGAGGAATCCATGACCTGCAGCAGCACCTTGCTGCCGCCGGTGACGGCACGCTCGACCGCTTCGAACACGTTCAAGTCGCTGGCGGAATAGCATCGCGCCTCGCCGGTTTCGTCGAACAGCGGCAGCGCGACGCTCGTCACGGCCTGCGCGAGCCCGGCAATCGGCTCTCCCTTCTGAACCCGGCCGCCATTGGCCGTCGCGGCGCTGAAATGGCAGCCGCGCGCCGTGTTGACGGTTCCGCTGCCGGTCTGGTCAGCCGCAACCACCACCGTGACGAGTTCGGGACCGAGCAGCTTTCGGGTAAGAAACAGCGCCTGGAGTTGGGAATCCGTGCCGGAGGGAGAGAACACGACGTCGGCGAGCGCGGGCGGAAGAGCAAAATGGGTCCGCAATTCGTTGCGCATCTCCTCGATGCGCTCGTCGAAGGCCGCTTCGATTCCGATGTCGATTGCCGACCGCATCATGTCTTCCCGCGCCATTTGCGCGCGGTCATAGGCGCGCTGGGAAATCGAGGTCGCAGTGCTCGACGAAAAGCTCAGCGTTTCCGGGCAAGGCATTGGCTGACAGCCATATTCGTTCAAGCCGCTCGCAGCACTCACCGCCAAGCGGGAATCGCCACCCCCCGCCAGCAGCCGATCGAGCGGGACGAACAGTTCAGCCATCGCGGGGCCCGACCGCGCGCCAACACCGGATTTCTCCGCTACCTGGAATCGAACGCTACCGTGCAGCATCGCCAAGACCCCATTTCCCGACAACTCCTCGGCCGGGCGGAACGAGAAGAGAGCGCCACCGGCAGCTAACGAGGCGTTAACCCGTATTAAGAGACGTAAACAGCTATGGTTAACGAAAGCTTTACGGTGCGCCGGCAGCGCACGCCTCGCCGCTGCTTTCAGGCCATGACGCCTGTTATCCCCCCGCCGGGAGGAAATTGGTGAGCGTCAGCTTGGAGAGGATGGAAGTCGTCTGGTAGGAGGCGCTCAAGGCATTCTGAAGTGCCAGAATCTGGCTCGCCACCTGCTCGGTCGAGACGTTTTCGGTCGCGTCGACCATGTTCTGCAGCTGGGTCTGGGTCTGGGACTGCCGGGCACTTGCCGCCTGCATCGTTGTCTGGGCATTGGCCAGATCGGTTTGAATGTCCGAGATTTGTTGCTGTCCGGGTTGGGACGTCAGGTTGGTCGCGATACGGGAGCTCAACGCCGCCGCCTGCGCGGGCGAATTGGTCGCAGTCGGCGATTCCGTCATGGCGGCGTAGACCGCTACGCCCTCAAGCTGCTGACGGATGGCCTGCTCGTTGGCCTGCATACCGTATTGAACCGCAATCCCCGAATCCACCAGTGCGGTCGACGAGGCGCGCGGGTCCGGCGAATTGTTTCCGGTGTACCAGGCGACCGTGTTGGCCGAACCGTTGACGAGCGAGGTTGCGCTGCTCAGTGGCGAACCGGAAACGCGCAGCGGCGGCTGGATCGCGCTAATGGCCGTACCTGACGCAGTCGTGGTCGCGGTGCCAGCACCCGAGGAAAAACCCAAGGCCGCAAGCGCTGACTGCGCGCTGGGATCCGATGACGAGGCCGAAATCGAGAAATTGGCGGCGTTTGGCGTATTGATCGTGATGGCGCCGCCGTCGATCGACGACGGCGTCGTGGTACCGGTGATCGAGTCGATCGCCGAAAGCAGGTTGCCGACGGTGCCGGTGGTGGGATTGATATTGTAGGTTGGCCCGCTCAAGGATGTGGGCGACGACGTGGAAAACGAAATGCTCGTGCCGTTAACGGTGATGCTGTCGCCGTTCTGAAAGCCGCTCGAAAGCGAGGCCGTTCCTGCCGCGCCCGAGAGCAAGGTCGCGCTCGTAATCGGCTGCGGCGTCGCCTCCTGGTCCTTTGCGACTGCTCCAGTTGCGCTGCTCGACGGATCGAAGAAGTCATTGCCCGCGGCCACGGCCGACGCCGCAACCAACGTCGTGTTGGCCAGAGTCCCGATCGCCGAGTTCAACGCGGTGTTCAAGTTCTGCGCGGTTGTGGCGGGATCGGGTGTGCCGGCCGTTGTCGCGATCAGAAAACTGCCGGTCGGCGGCGGATTCTGGGTTGTCGCCGTCAACGTCACCGACGAGGTCGTACCGTCGGGAAGCTTGAAGTTGACGGTCACCTGGTCGCCAGGACTCGGATTGGTCGTCGAGCCGAAGGAAAACGAGACCGATGCCGGCGAACCGGACGGACCAGTGACCGTCGCACCGGTCAGCGTTGATGACACCGAACTCAGCTTCAATCCGAACGGCGAGCCGGCCGCGTCCTCCGAAACTGAAAACGACGTTGTCGTGGCCGGCGCCACACCTGTCGTGGTGGGGCTCGAGATCAGCAGGCGGCCGAGGCCCGTGGTGCCGTCGGCCTGCGCGCGCTCGGCGATCAACTGCTTTAAGCCAGCCTGGGTGCCGCTGCCGTTGAGAATGGCGTCGGCGGATGCAACGGCCGGCGTATTGATCGCGCTGCCGGAGAAGATGTAGCGGTTGCCGACCTGGGTGTTGAGAATGCCCACCATCGAGATGAGCTGACTCCGCGCATTGTCCTGACCGATGGTCTGTCCGGTGCTGTTGAGATCCTGCGAGGTGGTCGACGCATCGCCCTGCACCGTCGTGGCGATGCTGGTCAGCGACTGCAATGCGGTATTGGCGGCACCGATGATCGTATTCACGTTGGTGATGGTATCGCCGAAGGCGGAGATGTTCGAAAGCTGCGAGCGCGCTGCAACCGCAAAGCCTTCATTGATGCCCATGCCGGCATAGGTGGTCGATTTTTGCCCGGTCGCGAGTTGGGTGGAGAGATTGGTGAGCTGATTATTGAGGTTCAGGACCGCCTGGCCGAACAGCGAACCGCTATAACCGATGCTATTGATACTCATGTTGATCGCCTTACAGCTGGACTTGCATCAGGGTCTGCATCATCGACTGAACAACCGACATGCAATGCGCATTGGCGGCATAGGAATTCTGCAACGCGATCAGGTTCGACATCTCGCTGTCGATGCTGACCTGGGAAGTCGAATCGAATTTTTGCTGTAACGTGCTGACGACCACGGCCTGCCCCTGCTGCAAGCTGGTCGCGGAGGCGGCCGCATTGGCCTGCAGGCTCAGGAACTGCTGCAGGTAATTCCCGATGGTGCCGTTGAACGGCGCCTTCGATGAGCCAAGGCCGGACTGCGGCAGGAAGGTCGACGTGGCCGAGGTCAGCTGGGAAAACAGGAAATTGGAGCGCGTGTTATCGCCGGCCGGCGTCTGCGGATTGGTGTTGTAGACGGTCAGGGCCGACGGATTGGCGATCAGCGCGGGATTGACCTCGATGCGGCCGGCAAGCCCCGTCAATTCCGAGCCGCTGCCGGTGATGGCGCCGGTGTAGGGCGAACCGGCGTCAGTAAAGACGGCCAGTTGCGGGTTACCACTTGTCGGCGAGGTGACGGTCGTTGTCGTCGAGGCGGAATTGACGGTGACATTGTCGGCCGAGTTCGCAACGAGCTGCAATGTGTTGCCGGACGGATTGGAGAATTGCAGATGGCTCGCCCCGAGCGCTGCATTGAGCTGCGACGCTACCGACGCCACGCCGCCGGAGATGTTGACGCCGATCACCTGCGGGCTGGTGCCGGTCGGACTCGCCAGCGGCAGCGCGCTCGGATCAGTCACGGCGACCACCTTCACCTGCTGCTGCTGGCCAAGCGCATTGGTGTAGGTCAGATTGATCGAGTTGCCAGCCTGCAAATTGCTCAGATCGAGTGTGAACCCGGACAGCGAACCCGAAGAAACTGCAGTGCCTTGCGTCGTCAGGTCGGAAAGCGAGCTCGACATCGACGCGGCGAGCTGGTCGACCTGGTTCTGCGCCTGCACCAGCGTCTGGTCGCGCAACTGGATATCGGCCGCGATACGTCCCGAGCTGATCACGTTGTTGGCGATCGCATCGATATTGGCACCGTTCGGCAGCTTGATCGTCAGCGAACCTACGCCGTTCTTGATCGGATCGGCGTTATAGAGCGAGGTCGGGCTCAGCGTGCCCGCTGACGAGAACGCGAATTGCGAGGCCTGGCTGCCGCTGACGAGCTGAACGCCCGAGTTGGTCATGACGCTGACCTGGTTGGCGCCGTCGGTCACCGCCTTGACGTCCATCAGACTCGCGAGATCGTTGATGGCACTGTCGCGCTGATCTTCCAGCGTGGCGGCCGAAGGATCGTTCGGACCCAGACCCTGCAACTGGGTATTGAGCGAGGCAATCCTGGTCAGATCCGCGTTCGCCTGGTTAACCGACGTTCCGATATCCTGTTCGACGTTCGAGCGCAGCGTCTGGATGCCTTGCGAAGTCGTGTTGAGCTGCTGCGCCAGTGTCTGCGCCGCGCCGAGCGCCGTGGTCTGCGCCGACAGGCCGCCGGGGTTGCTCGACAGGCCCTGCAACGCGCTGGTGAAACTGTTGAAGGCGGTTTCCAGCGTGCCGGTGCCTCCCGGGGTGCCATAGACGCTTTGCAATTGCCCGAGGATGTTCGACATCTGGTCGGCGAAACCGGCTCCGCCGGTCTCGGTGCGCAGTTGATTCTGGATGAACACATCGAGTTCGCGGGTGACGCCATTGACCTGGACGGTGGTGCCGCCCGTGCCGGTCGCCAGTTCGCTCTGATTGGGCGTCTCGGCCACATAGCCCGGTGTCTGCGCGTTGGCGATATTGCCGGAGGTAATCGCAAGCGAAGCCTGGTTGGCCCGCAGTCCGCTCATCGCTGTGGCAAGGGCAGAACTCAAACCCATCTTTAATGCCGCCTCTAATTAGGTTACGCCGACATCGGCGAGCCGCCGATCAGCGGATCACCGACAGTAGACTCTGAACCATGTCGTTGGCCGTGGTGATCACCTTGGTATTGGCCGAATACGCCTGCTGGGTCACGATCAGCTTGGTGAACTGGTCAGCAATGTCGGTGTTGGAGCCTTCGAGCGACGAACCCGAGATCGTTCCAGATGCGCCCTGGATCGCGGCGCCGGACTGTTCGGTGGCCGCGTAAGCCTGACCGTCGAGAGCTTGCAGGTAATTCGTGCCGTTGAAGTGCGACAGCGTGATCTGCGCGAGATCGATATTCTGCCCGTTGGAGAACGTGCCGACGACGAGGCCGGAGTTGTTGATGGCCACCGACTGGAGCTGACCGGCGGCAAAACCGTTCTGTGTAACCTGGCCGATGGTCGCAGTGCCGCTGGTCGAGGCGAATTGCGACAACGCGCCGGTCGCAAAGTTCAACGAAACGTTTCCGACCTGCTGACCATTGACCGTGAGGTTGGGGATGGTGACGCCGCCGCCTGCCGGGCTCGTCAAGACGCCGTTGGAGTTGAAGATGAAGTTCGTGCCGACGTTGGTCCAGGCCGTCTGGCTGCCTGTCGCCGTCGAGTTGCTCTGGTAGAACAGATTCCAGGTGTTGGCGTGGCCAGCGCCAAGGCTGGAGCTGTCCGTCATGGCCCAGCGAAGCTGCACGTTCACCGGAGTGCCTGCCGAGTTGTAGACCGTGACGGCGCCGCCGCTGATGCTTTCATTGTCGAAGGTGGTGACGTTATTGCCGACCACAAGACCTGTGCCCACCGATCCACCGCCCGTACGCGCTGCCGACGGAAGGCTGGTGAAACCGAGTTCCGCGAAGACGCCGCTGGTGTCGGTGGTGACCTTGAGGTCATTATTCAAACCTGTGTTCAACGTGACCTGACCGTTGGTAATGCTGCTTGCGTTAGTGGTGTTGCCGGTGATCTTGTCGATTGTCGTAAGTAAGTCGCCAACCGTGCCGCCCGTCGTGTCGATATTGTAGGGCGGCGCGGTCGTGGTCGCGCTGTTCGAAAACGTAATAGTGGTACCGTTGACGACGACGTCACCACCGGTGATCGCCGTGGGCAGACTGCTGAGCGGCGTCGTTGTCGTGATCTTGTTGGCCGAGGCGTCCTGGGCCGTATTGCCCGTCACGAACGCGTTGACGAAAGGCTGCGCCGGGGTTCCCGCTACCACCGGATTGTTGATGCCGAAATCGGCCTGGTTGAGGCCGCCGGCGGCGGTGATCGATCCGGGCGTCGCGTTCGGACTCGCCACAGTCACCGGAACCGTCGGCAGGTTCGCTGCATATTGAATCGCCGTCGTCGCCTGCGCCGGCACGAAATTATTGTTGAACTGCAGGACTGTCGGCACGTTGCCCAACGGATTGCCGGTCTTCGGATCGACGTTGACTCCCATCAGGTAGTAGCCGGCACTGTTCACCAGATAGCCTTGGGCATTGACCTGGAAATCGCCGGCGCGGGTATAGTCCGTGACGCCGTTGAAGGTGGGTGTGTTATCGGAGACGCCGGTCGGCTTTTGCACGTTGAAGAAGCCGTCGCCGTTGATGGCGATGTTGGTTGCGACCGTCGAGCTCGAGACCGTTCCCTGACTGGTGATGGTCTGCTGGGCGTGCGCCGTGACGCCGCCGGCGACCTGCTTGTCGACCGTCAGCGCATCCGGGATCAGATCCTCGAAGCTGGTATTAATGCCCTTGTAGCCGACGGTGGAGGCGTTTGCGATGTTGCCCGATATATTCTGCAACGCGAAGGATTGAGCCTGCAGGCCACCCACCGAGGTATTTAGCGCGTCGAAGATACCCATAACTTTGTCTCCACATCCGGTCACTAAAGGCCACGCAGGCGGCTACCCGCGTAGAACCATCATCGACGGAGACGTCG
>NZ_DAIDJE010000097.1 GCF_027451485.1 Bradyrhizobium sp. | reverse complement strand
ATCCCGAAGGCGTGCGCCGGCGCTTCTGGGCAAAGTTCAAGCGCGTCGCCGCCGGTCTGCCCTTCGCGGAAGACCTTCTCAGCGCCTATTACTGCGCGTTCGACCGCAATACGCCACGCCACGTCCAGGCTGCGCTGCTAGCGGCTATCGCCTATTTCATCCTGCCGTTCGATTTCATTCCGGACATGCTGCCGGTGCTCGGCTTCACCGATGATGCCGCCGTGCTCGCCACAGCGATTCGTCTGGTGGCGGCTCACATCACGATCGAGCATCGCGAGGCTGCGCGCGCCGCATTGAAACGGAGCCTCGCATCGAAGGTCTGATCGACCAGCCCCGCATAAATGATCAAGGGGCCCGACGCGATGGTCACGTCGGGCCCCCTGCTGCTCTCCCTGCTTTTCTTTCTTAGAGCATCATCGCGATTTCGGCGCCGGTGCCTGGGCGCGGGCATTCTGTTCGACTTCCCACGCCTTGAACTGCTTGAACAGCGCTTCCTTGTCCGCCTCCGACGGCATTTTTCCCGCCACCGAGCTTTGCTTCAGGAACGCGTCGAACTTGCTGCGGGAAAGCGGCTCGATGCCATGCGAGTCGAGCCATTGCTGGGCGGCCGGCAGTCGCGTCCAGCCGGGCAGGGGCGCAGCGAGCGAAACCTCTTTCCACTTCGGATGGAAGGGCGGATGCTGGAATTGCGGGAACTTGGTGAAGAACGCATCGACGAAATTGGCGATCTTGCGGTAGCGGTCGGTATTGGGCGCCCAATTATAGGCCGCGAGCAACGCCGGCACTGCGATGGTGTCCACCGATTCACCTTCCGCGATCAGGTTGGGATAGTCCTTGGAGGTGAGGGTGGCCGGCAGATAATCGCCCTGCAACGGCTTCTCATAGTCCACCTTCACGAGATGAAAGCGGCCATCATTCTTGAAGTTCGAAACCGACTTGTAGGGCTTGCCGCCGACGACGATCACAGCGTCGACTTCGCCATTCTTCAGCTTCTCCATCGCGATCCGCTGTTCGATGTAGACCCAGTTGGCCTTCACTCCGAGCCGCTCGGCCACCGTCAACACGGTGACGAAAGTTGAGCCGTTCGGCAGGTCGACGCTCACCGTCTTGCCCTCAAGGTCCCTCAGGCTGTTGATGGACTTCGGCGCGATGATCTGCATTTCCTCGTTGTAGAGCTTGGTCACGTAGGTGAACTGCTTCTTGATGTCCTTCGCAAAGCCCTTGCGCTCGAGATAGTCGAGCGTATCGGCGCGTACGATGCCGATGTCGACTCCCTGCAGGAACAGGATGTCGGCGACGCTCTGTACGGAACCGCGCCCGACGATCGGAAGTACGCGCAACTTGTTTCCGTCGTCGAGCACGGAGGCGAGGTCGGCGCCAATCTGGACATAGGTGCCGCCGATCGTCCCGGTGATGAGTGTCACGGTGTTGGCATTCAACGCTTGCTTGGTTGAAGCGGAGCCGAACTGAAATATGGCCTTGAGGCTGTCGGACACCTTGGCGGGGTCAACAGTGCCTTCTTCTGCGCGTGCCGCGAAGCCGAGCGCCAGCATCGTGGCAACAAGTGCCATACCAATCAAACGTCGCATGTTGTCTACCCCTGAATGAAGACGATTATTGCAATTGACTGAGGCGCCGCTGCGCGTCAGTCGAGCCAAGCTGGGCGGCGCGCTGATACCAGTTGCGCGCCATTGCGGGATCCGACGTGATGTTGCGGATATCCTGTGATCCCAGCACGGCAGGATCGTAGGTCTCGGCCAGCATCAACGCTGCGGCGGGATCCTGCCCTTCGGCCGCGCGCTCGAGCAGCAGGCGTGCAGCCGCGATATCGCCCGATGCGAGCATGGCCCTGGCCCGGGTCATCAGGCTATCGAGTTCGGCCGCATCAATCCGCCTTGACGGCGCAGTTGCCGGGACCGCTGGTGGAGGGGCCACGGGCACGATGGCCGTAGGTGCGGCCGTCGCCACGGTCGTGGTCGGCTGCTGGACTTCCGCGGGCGCCAGATTCTGGTGCGCGGTCTTCAGTGCGAGTGCGATTTCATCGCGCGAGGGCAATGGCGCCGCGGTCGCCAGCGCCGGGCCCGCGACCATCGCCGGTGTGCTTGCCACCGCGGCTGCGGCCGCCTGAGGCGGCGGGGCTGCCGGTGCCGCAGCCTGGCGAATATCGGCGGAGCCGATCAGCGATGCTGTCGCGTTGGCAAAGACCGGGAACGGATTCTTGACGGCAACGAACGTCGCGACCAGCGCCGCACCTGCAAAGGCGGCGGTCTTCAGCAGCCGCGAGCCCCTTTTGCGCGGACGCGCAAATTTCGAAGAGAGCAATTCATCGTCGGAACCAGACAGAAAAAGTGGAACGGAATCGTCTGGCAGGAATTCCTCGCGGGTCGCGATAGATCGCGAAGGATGTTGCGACCTCAATTGCGAGCCGAACGTGTCAAGGTCTACCGGTTGTGCGTACCGGTCTTCATATGAGGCGTGGTCCGAGTCATACGGAGTATCGTACGGGTTGTAGCGGCTCCCCTGCGCCATGGTGATGCCTCCCATTACTACGCAACGTCGGGCATGCCGGCAGCATCAGTTCAGCGCCCCTGCCCGTTACTGAAAGCTTTAAAACGCATTTTGAATCCGACCAAAAAGCGACGTTCATGGTCTCGATTTGGGAGATATTTTGATTTCATTTAGGCATTGCAACGCGACGTTGCCGGCCGACTCGCGGCGTCTACGTGGCTCAAATGCGGAGAAGCTGTGGCAAGCTCCCCAGGCTGACACAAGTTGGCACAACTTGCGTGGCCAACGGCCGGCGAATCGGTACCGCGTCATCTAATCATCGTTAATGACGTCGCTCAACCGTCACGAACGTCGGCCGCATCACGGATGCAGGATCACTTTCCCCATCGCTTTGCGGCCGGCGAGTACCTTCAGCGCATCGGCGGTCTGCGCCAGCGGGAAAGTGCGATCGACATGGGAGGAAATCTTGCCTTCTGCCGCCCATTGTACGAGCCGCTCCAGGTTGGCGCGGTTCTTCTCCGGATTTAACCTCGCCCAGGCGCCCCAGAACACGCCTCTGATGTCGCAGCCTTTCAACAGCGCGAGGTTGAGCGGCATTTTCGGAATGTCGCCGGCGGCAAATCCGATCACCAGAAAGCGGCCTTCCCAGGCGATCGAGCGCAGAGCGGCCTCGGCATAGTGGCTACCGACCGGATCAAAGATGATGTCGACGCCCTTTCCGCCGGTGAGACGGCGTAGCCCTTCCTTGAGGTCCTCAGTCGCGTAATTCAAGCCGAGTTCGGCGCCATGCGCCTTGGCGAATTCAAGCTTTTCATCGGATGAGGCGCAGGCAATCACCTTCAGTCCGAGCAATTTTCCGAGTTCACAGGCGGCCAGCCCCGTGCCGCCGGCCGCGCCCAGAACCGCGAGTGTCTCGCCTGGCTTGGGGCTCGCACGATCCTCCAATGCATGCAGCGCGGTGCCGTAGGTGATGATGACGCCGGCGGCACGGTCGAAATCGAGCTCCGCTGGAATCTTGACGATGGATGTCGCCGGCAGCGCGATCTTTTCCCGCGCGCCGTTATGGCCGCAGGAAGCGATGACGCGATCGCCCGGCTTCAAGCCTGTCACGCCGCTGCCGACGCTCTCGATGATGCCGGCCACTTCGGCCGCCGGTGAGAAGGGGAAGGGTGGTTTGACCTGATACTTGCCCTGGATCATCAGCAGGTCGAAAAAATTCAGTGCCGCGGCCTTGATCACGATCGCGGCTTCGCCCGGTCCGGCCACGGGATCAGGCACCTCCGTCAACACGAGATCGTCGGGACCGCAATATTGCGAGCACAGAATGGCCTTCATGGACACCACCGGTTTTCAGACGCACTGTCGATGCGGCTAATTTGTCATTGCGGACGAAACGAAGCAATCCATCCGTCTCGGATCTGCCGCCGGTCGTCTCGCTGATAGAATGCTGGAACGGCTGAAGGACATAGACCCGAGAAATAGGCCTGAGGAATAGAACAATGTTTGAAAAAGATCTGCTCAAAAACAAGCGCATCCTCGTCACCGGCGGCGGCTCCGGCCTCGGCGCCGCGATGGCCCGAAGGTTCGCGGAGCTCGGCGCCGAATTGATCATCTGTGGCCGCAGGCTGGAGGTGCTCGAGGCGACCGCTGCCACCATCCGCGCAGCGCTTGCCGCAAAGGTTCGGGCGCTTGCGTGCGACATCCGCGATGGCGTTGCCGTCGAAGCCATGATGGAAGCCATCTGGCGTGACGCGCCGCTCGATATTCTCGTCAACAACGCGGCCGCCACCTTCCTCGCCCGGACTGAGCAGCTATCCTTTCGGGCGGCGGACGCGATCCTCGCTCCCACCCTGCATGGCACGATGTACTGCACATTGGCCGCCGGCAGGCGCTGGATCGAAGCGAGTCACAACGGCGTGGTGCTCAGCATCCTTTCGACGTCGACCATTACCGGGCGAGCCTTCACCGTGCCGTCGGCGATGGCGAAATCGGCCGTGCTGGCGATGACCAAGAGTCTCGCCGTCGAGTGGGGGCCCAAGGGCGTCCGCACAGTGGCGATCGCGCCGGGCGCGTTTCCAACCGCGGGTGCAACGGGCCAGCTTCGCCCCGAGGGACGCGATTCGAATTGGGCCGCGCGCAATCCGCTTGGCCGCACCGGCGAACATCGCGAACTCGCCGACCTCGCCAGCTTCTTGATTTCTGATGCCGGTGGCTACATCAACGGCGAAATGGTGGTGCAGGACGGCGGCGCACATCTGCGCTCCTCGGGCGCGGAAGACCTGCTGGGTTGGACCGATGCGCAGTGGGAAGCCCAAAGAGCGGCGCGTTCGAAGGGCCGGACTTAAGTCTTAAAGCTGCGGCCAAACCCTTCCGAATCGGACGCTTACCGTCTATCCATCGCAGCTGTGACCATGCGGTAGCGGGCCATCTTCCAGTCACAATGATGCGGGACCAGATTTCGCGATGTCCGTGCGGGGAATGCTGACAGCTTCGATTGCCGCGGCGCTTTTCTGCGCCGGTGTAACCCATGCCCTGGCGCAGCCAAACGCGAAGAGCTCCAAACCCACGACGGCCAGGGCCGAGCCTGCGGTAGCCGGTAGCAGCGAGCCGACGCTGATTGGCCAGTTTGGCACCTGGGGCGCCTATATGGCGATGCCAAACGGCAAGAAGGTTTGCTTTGCATTGGCAAAGCCGTCTTCCTCGAAAACCAATCCGCCGAACCGGCCGCGCGATCCGGCCTATGCCTTCATCTCCACCCGTCCCGCCGAAAAGGTCGTCAACGAGGTCTCGATCATGATCGGCTACACGCTGAAGCCGGGATCCGAATCGACCCTGGAGGTCGGCGGCGCATCCTATGCCATGTACACGCAGGGCGACGGCCTCTGGATCAAGAACGCCGCCGAGGAGGAGCGGATGGTGGAAGCCATGCGCAAGGCCGCCGATATCACCGTCAGAGGTGTCTCCGCCAGGGGCACGGAAACCACCGACGTCTTCTCCCTCAAGGGGCTTTCGCAGGCGCTGGACCGGGTCGCGCAGGACTGCCGCCGCTAGGTCGTTTTCGATCTTTGAATCCGCGTATTGATGCCTTTCCACGAGGTCGCGGAAGGCCTATGTGATGGCCATGATCGAGACAACAACCAGCATTTCCGGCCAAACTCACGCTTCGGCCCACGTCGCCTTGGAAAAAGTGCCGCTGGAATCCTATGTGCCGCCTGCAAAGCCCTCGCTGATCGGATTATCGCGCGTGGAGCTTGCCGAAAAACTCGGCGGGCTCGGGATCGCGCCGGCGCAGCGCAAGATGCGCGTGCAGCAGCTCTGGCACTGGATGTATGTCCGCGGCGCGCAGAGCTTCGAAGCGATGACGTCCATCTCCAAGGAGATGCGCAAGGAACTCGAGCGGCACTTCACCGTGGCGCGGCCCGAAGTGGTAGCCGAGCAGATATCCAACGACGGCACCCGCAAGTGGCTATTGCGCCTGCCGGGCGGCGACAAGCTCGAGAAAGCGCACGAAGTCGAATGCGTCTACATTCCTGAGACCGACCGCGGCACGTTGTGCGTATCTTCGCAGGTCGGCTGCACGCTCAATTGCGCGTTCTGTCATACCGGCACGCAACGTCTGGTGCGCAATCTCACAGCGGGCGAAATCGTCGGCCAGATCATGGTGGCACGCGACCGGCTCAACGACTGGATCGATCGCGAGACGCCGAATGGCAATCGCCTCGTCACCAACATCGTGATGATGGGGATGGGTGAGCCGCTCTATAACTTCGATGCGGTGCGGGACGCCCTCTTGATTGTGGCCGATAACGAAGGCATCGGCATTTCCCGCCGACGCATCACCCTGTCGACCTCCGGCGTCGTGCCAAACATCAAGCGGACCGGCGAGGAGATCGGCGTGATGCTCGCGATCTCGTTGCATGCCGTGCGCGACGAATTGCGTAACGAACTGGTGCCGCTCAATCGCAAATACCCGATTGCCGAATTGCTGCAGGCCTGCCGCGATTACCCCGGCGCTTCCAACGCCCGGCGCATCACTTTCGAGTACGTCATGCTCAGGGGCGTCAACGATTCCCTTGAAGACGCCAAATTGTTGGTGAAACTGCTCAAGGGAATTCCGGCCAAGATCAACCTCATTCCGTTCAACCCATGGCCGGGTACGGCCTATGAGTGCAGCGATTGGCAGCAGATCGAGAAATTCTCCGAGTACATCTTCAACGCGGGTTATTCGTCGCCAGTGCGGACGCCGCGCGGCCGCGACATCCTCGCCGCATGCGGCCAGCTGAAGTCGGAGACCGAAAAGCTGTCGGCACGCGAACGGCAGGCGCTGCGCGCGATGGCTATGACGGATTGAAGATGGCGGCGGTTCCTTCCGTCATTGCGCGGCGCGCAAGTGACGAAGCGATCCACATCCTGTTTGACTTTGCTGGATTTGATCGCCGAGCCTGTCATCGGGCGCGTATTTCGCGCGACCCGTTGGCTCGCAATGGCCGATGCGATGGTAGTTCGTCATGGCGCTGATCGGCCGCTTGTTCGTCATTCTCTTCGCCTTCCTCGTTGCCAGCTTTGTGGCGGGAATGATCGTGGTCGCCGCAATCATGTTTCCGGAGTTCTCCGATCTGGGAGCAGGACCGGTCGATCCCGGCGTCTTGAACGTTGTCCTGGGCTTCGGCTTCATCTTCGTCAGTGGCTTTGCGCTGGTTCCGGCGATGGTCGTGGCGGCCATCACCGAAGCCTTTAATGTCCGCGGTGCGCTGACCTATGCGGTCGGCGGCGGGTTGGTCGGGCTCGCGTGCTATCTCGGCCTCGTCCCCTTCGATCCCGAGCAGCTTCGCTTCGAAGGCATCGTGCGGCGGCATCTCGAAATCATGACCGGGGCGGGAATTGTCGCCGGCGTCGTGTACTGGATGATCGCAGGCCGCAATGCCGGCGCCTGGCGTCTGCCGCCGCCGAAGCTTCGGCCGCCTCCGCCCATGCCGTCACAGTCACCTTCGCCCCCACCCTCGTGAAGGCGTCTTTTCATTCCGTGCGGTCTCGGCTAAACCGCGCGCCATGAACCGGACCGGGCTGATGATCGCGCTGGCGTTGGCGCTTGTGGTCGGATTGCTGTTCGGGATTTATCCCGAACTCGATCTGAAACTGGCGTCGCTGTTCTATGACCCGCCGACCCACTCGTTTCCGGTAAAGTCCAATACGCTCGCGGTGATCGCTCGTGACGGGGCGATGTGGATTTCCTGGGGCTTTGCACTGCCGGCCATCGTCGCAGTGGTTGTAAAACTGGCGCGTCCGGATCGGCCTCTGTTGGTGTCGGGCCGCGCGATCGTCTTTCTTCTGCTGACGCTCACTCTTTCCGCGGGTGTGCTGACCAATCTCACCTTCAAGAGCTATTGGGGACGGCCCCGTCCGATCACTGTGACCCAGTTCAACGGCACCCAGACTTTCGTGCCATGGTGGGACCCGCGCGGGCGCTGCGCGCACAATTGTTCGTTCTTCTCGGGCGAAGGCGCGACGGCGTTCTGGACCTATGCGCCGGCAGCGCTCGCGCCGCCAGCATGGCGGCCCGCCGCCTACGCCGCCGCAACCGTGTTCGGCGCGACGACGAGCCTGCTCAGAATGGCCTTTGGCGGCCATTTTTTCAGCGATGTCGCCATCGCGGGGCTGGTGACATTTCTGGTGATCTGGCTGATGCACGGCTATATCTACCGCTGGCCCTCGACCCGGCTCACCGACGAGGCGGTCGATGCGGCGCTGACGCGGCTGGCGTGGCCCGGATATCGGGTCTTGCAACGATGGCGCGGCCGTCATGTCAGAGAAAAACCGTCCGTGTAAGCCTTAATCGCTATTAATGCGTGCCCGTTGCTGCAGTTTCTGATATTCGCGGCCTCGAACATCTGGTGCCGCGTCTCAATTTGAATTCCTGCATTTAACCCGTCGCTGGTGGTGCAGGAACTTCAAATAGGCGGCAACAGCCAATTTGCGACCGATTGGAAGCTCCATGAGTACGATCCTGAAAAGCCTTCCCAAGGGCGAGAAAGTCGGCATCGCTTTTTCCGGCGGTCTCGACACCAGCGCAGCGCTGTTGTGGATGAAGCAGAAGGGCGCCCGCGTCTTTGCCTACACGGCAAACCTCGGCCAGCCGGACGAGGCCGACTACGAGGAGATTCCCCGAAAAGCACGCGAGTTCGGCGCCGAAAAAGCGCGCCTCGTCGATTGCCGGATGCAACTGGTCCACGAAGGCATCGCCGCCATCCAGTCCGGTGCCTTCCACATTTCGACGGGCGGCATCTCGTACTTCAACACGACGCCGCTTGGCCGCGCGGTGACCGGCACGATGCTGGTGTCGGCGATGAAGGAAGACGGCGTCAACATCTGGGGCGACGGCTCGACCTTCAAGGGCAACGACATTGAGCGGTTCTACCGTTACGGCCTGCTCACCAATCCGAGCCTCAAGATCTACAAGCCCTGGCTCGACCAGCAGTTCATCGACGAACTCGGCGGCCGGGCGGAAATGTCGGCCTTTATGACGTCGAGCGGATATGCCTACAAGATGAGCGCCGAAAAGGCCTATTCGACCGACAGCAATCTGCTCGGCGCGACCCACGAGGCCAAGGATCTCGAGAGCCTCGATAGCGGCATCGCGATTGTCAATCCCATCATGGGCGTGCCGTTCTGGCGCGACGACTGCGCCGTCAAGGCGGAGAAAGTCATTGTGCGTTTTCAGGAGGGCCAGCCGGTCGCACTGAACGGGCAGAGCTTTGCCGATCCGGTCGCGCTGTTTCTTGAAGCCAACGCCATCGGCGGCCGGCATGGCCTCGGCATGAGCGACCAGATCGAAAACCGGATCATCGAGGCCAAGAGCCGCGGCATTTACGAGGCGCCCGGCATGGCGTTGTTGCACATCGCCTATGAGCGTCTCGTCACCGGCATCCACAACGAAGACACCATCGAACAATACCGGATCAGCGGCATGCGCCTTGGGCGATTGCTGTATCAGGGACGGTGGTTCGACTCGCAGGCGCTGATGCTGCGCGAAACCGCGCAACGCTGGGTGGCACGCGCTGTCACCGGCGAGGTGACGCTCGAACTGCGTCGCGGCAACGACTATTCGATCGTCAATACCGAAAGCCCGAACCTGACGTATCAGCCGGAGCGTCTGAGCATGGAGAAGGTGGAGGATGCCGCTTTCACGCCGGCAGACCGCATCGGCCAATTGACCATGCGGAACCTCGACATCACCGATACCCGCGCCAAGCTCGGCGTCTACGCCAAATCGGGCTTGATCTCGATCGGGGAGGGTTCGCCGATCCTGCGGCTCGAAAGCGATAAAGAGTAGAGCGGAAGCTCTGTATTCAACAAAAATGGCCGGGAGCGATCCCGGCCATTTTGATTTTCGGGCGGCCTGCTTAGCGCGGCGGCACGGTGCCAGGCGGCGGAGGCGGCAATGACGCGGTGCCGCCGTTGAGCAGGGGCGTGATGCGGCGGACGGTGACGCGGCGGTTGATGCGGCTCGGCCCGCTGGTCTGCTCCTTCAGATATTGCGAGCCGTAGCCTTGCGAGGTCAGGTTCTCGGCCGGCACCCCGAATTGCTGGGTCAGCAGTTCGGCTGCCGATTCGGCGCGGCGGTCCGAGAGCGACAGGTTGTCGGTGTCGTTGCCGGTTGCATCCGTGTGGCCCTCGATCAGGAACACCTCGCGCGGATTGCGCTGGATGGCGCGGTTGAGGCCGTCGGCGATCACCTGAAGCTTCGCGGCCTGGTCGGGGGCAATCTCCCACGAGCCGAGGTCGAAGTTGATGGAGTTGACGTCGATGCTCGGCATCAGCATGCGCACGTTCGGGCTGTAGCGGATTTCATCGAGCGTGTAGCGGCGCTCGATACGCTCGACCGGGGGCGCCTCCATGGTCTCGTAGATTAGATCGGGTGGGGCGTCCGCGGCATCGACGATGTAGCGATCGTAGGGGATGCGGATGACCGGCGGCGGCAGAGCGACATAGAAGCCGCCGACCGCCCGCGGATCGCGATAGGAGTTGTCGATGAGGACGAACTCTTCGCCGCGCGGCCCGCGCCGGATCCGGCGCAACAGCGAACCGTCAGGCGCAAGCACCGTAATGATCTCCGAGCCATCGGGCCGCACCACGATGGTGCGCATCTCGCCGCCGACGCGCTGGGTCTCGATGTTGCGCGCGCCGTAACGGAAACGCTCCATCTCGTCGTGGCGGACAAAGGCCTCGCCCGAGGGATCACGGACGATCAAGCGGCCGGGCTCGGTGATGACGGTACGGCCGCCCTCCTGGACTTCGCGCCGTTGATTGCGGAAGTCCTCGATCCGCCGCGGGCCCTGTGCCGCGGCCGGATTTGCCGGGAGCGGCGTCAGGTTCTGCGGGGCTGGCGGCGGCGGCAATGGCGCGGTCACCTGCGGTGGCGGACGGTGCGCCATGGTGGCTGCTGCCGGCGGCAACGACGTCTGGCCTCCCGGTGCTGCGCCAGGCGCCTGCTGAGGCGTGGCCGCCGGAGGCGCTGGTGGCTGAGCCGTGTGCGGCGCCTGCTGAGGCGCGGCCGCCGGAGGTGCCGGTGGCTGAGCCGTGTGCGGTGCCTGCTGAGGCGTGGCCGCCGGAGGTGCCGGTGGCTGAGCCGTGTGGGGCGCCTGCTGAGGCGTAGCCGTCGGGGGGGCCGGTGGCTGAGTGGCGTGCGGCGTCTGTTGAGGCGCGGCAGGCGGAGTCGGCGGGTGCTGTTGCGGCGGCGCCATCTTCTGCTGCCGTTCCATTTCCCGTTCGCGCTCATGTGGCTGTACTGACGGCGCGGCGGGCGGCTTCGGTGCGGCAGGCGCAGGGACTGCGGCAGGGGGCGAAACGTGAGGTGCAGCCGCGGGCGGCGGCGCATGAGGCGCGGCCGCAGGGGGCGGTGCCGGCGGATGCTGCGGTGGAGGTGCCGACGGTCGTTGCGGTGGTGGCGCTGCCGGGTGCTGCGGCGGCGGCGGAGCCTGATGTTGGGGTGGGACCGGGGCGTGTTGCGGCTGCGGGGGCTGATGCGGGGTCGGCGGCGCTCCGGGTCGTGCCGGCGGCGTCCCCCTCGGCGCTTCCTTGGGCGGCTGCTTGGGCTTGCCCTCGGAGCCCGGTTCTTCTCTCTGCTGCGCCACCACGATCGGTGCGCTTTGCGCATGCGATGGGGAGCCCGCCAGTTGCATGGCCGTCAATGCGGTTGTGGCAAGCAGCGCTAGTCGTAGCTTTGTCATGTGCTTTGGGTCCCGGCGAAGTTCTTGAAGGTGGTCGTGGCGGAGACAGAATCTGGAAGGAGTTGAATCAACAAACGCCGGAGATCAACAGACAGGCGTTAGGCCGGATTGTGGCGGGTATCAAACGGGAACATGGATTTATCTGCGGCACTGCGCCGCTTGCCTGAACGCATCTCTGTTCATCACGCGTTCAGAGGTCAGATCAAATGGCAATCGGCGGCACGCCGCGACCGAAGGCTTGCTGATCACGTGCCCAACATCATGCGCCCATGGCCGGCGGCGGCGGCGAGGTGGGGCCGGGCGGGACGGGTGCCGGCAATTCATCCGGCAGTTCGCCGGGCAGTTCATTCGGCCTTTGCGGTTCACCGGGCTCGCGCACCGGCGGAGGAATGTCCGGCCTCGGATTTCCGGGCGGATCTTCCGGCGGCGGCTCGGTGGGATGCCCGGGCGGAATCTGCGGATCTTCGGCTGGATCGATCGGCATCACATCATCATCACTCAGTCGCAGCAGGACCGAGGCGCTAACCGCGGCAGCCAAGTGTTGTTCCCAGCTTCGGGCATCATCCGGAAAGCCGGAACGCGGTTCCGTTGAGATCGTCCGCCGCGAGATGCTTTCCGGCCCCGATCGACCATGCGTTCAGAATGATCGATGCGGCATGCGCAAGGCGTAACGGCTAGACCTGCCGCTCCACCATCTTCAGCTTGAGTTCGGCAATCGCTTCCGCCGGGTTGAGCCCCTTCGGGCAGGCCTTGGCACAATTCATGATCGTGTGGCAGCGATAAAGGCGGAACGGATCTTCGAGGTTGTCGAGTCGCTCGCCGGTCGACTCGTCGCGGCTGTCGTTGACCCAGCGCGTTGCCTGCAACAAGGCGGCCGGGCCGAGATAGCGCTGGCTGTTCCACCAGTAGCTCGGACAGGAGGTCGAGCAGCAGGCGCAAAGGATGCACTCGTAAAGCCCGTCGAGTTTTTCGCGGTCCTCATGGCTCTGCCGCCATTCGCGCTGCGGGGTTGGCGTGGTCGTCTTCAGCCATGGCTCGATCGAGGCATATTGCGCATAGAAATTGGTGAGATCGGGTACGAGATCCTTGACCACCGGCTGATGCGGCAGCGGATTGACCTTCACCGCACCGTCTTTCACGTCGTGCATGGATTTGGTGCAGGCGAGCGTGTTCTGGCCGTCGATGTTCATCGCGCAGGAGCCGCAGACACCTTCTCGGCAGGAGCGGCGGAACGTCAGCGTCGGATCGATGTGGTTCTTGATCCAGATCAGCCCGTCCAGCACCATCGGGCCACAGTCATGGGTGTCGACGTAATAGGTGTCGATGCTCGGGTTCTTGCCGTCGTCCGGATTCCAGCGATAGATCTTGAATTCGCGCGCTTCGGTGGCGCCGGCCGGCCTCGGCCATACCTTGCCACCGGTGATCTTCGAATTCTTCGGAAGTGCGAATTCAACCATCTTAATCGCCTCGATCCTTCGCTCGTCATTGCCAGGCCTGACCCGGTACTCCATCGCTTTTCGAAGGATGGATGCGCCGGTCATTTGCAAAAAGACGCGCTCGGCGCTTTTGCCCGCGCATGACAGTCTCGCTAATACACCCGTGCCTTGGGCGGTATGTATTGAACCTCATTGGTCATGGTGTAGTTGTGCACCGGGCGGTAGTCGATCGAGGTGTTACCCTTGTCGTCCATCCAGGCCAGGGTGTGCTTCATCCAGTTCTGGTCGTCGCGGGCAGCGAAATCCTCGCGCGCATGCGCGCCGCGGCTTTCGGTGCGGTTGGCCGCGGAATCCATCGTCACCACGGCCTGAACGATCAGATTGTCGAATTCGAGGGTTTCGACCAGATCTGAATTCCAGACCAGCGAGCGGTCCGAGACGGAAATATCGCCGATTCCGCCATGCACCTTGTGAATCAGGTTCTGGCCTTCGTTCAGCACCTCGCCGGTGCGAAACACCGCGCAGTTGTTCTGCATCACATGCTGCATGCTTTCGCGCAGCTTTGCGGTCGGCGTGCCGCCCGCCGCATGGCGGTAGTGATCGAGCCGGCCGAGCGCCTTGTCGGCGGAATCGGCGGGCAAGTCCGCCTGTTTGCCGTTCGGCGTGATCTTCTCGGCGCAGCGCAAGGCGGCCGCACGGCCGAACACCACGAGATCGATCAGCGAGTTCGACCCTAGCCGGTTGGCGCCGTGCACCGAGACGCAGGCCGCTTCGCCGATCGCCATCAGGCCGGGCACGACGGCGTTGTCATCACCGTTCTTCTTGGTCAGCACCTCGGCGTGATAGTTGGTCGGGATGCCGCCCATATTATAGTGCACGGTCGGTACGATCGGGATCGGCTCGCGCGTGACGTCGACATTGGCGAAGATCCTCGCCGATTCGGAAATGCCGGGCAGTCGCTCGTGCAGCACCTTCGGGTCGAGATGATCGAGGTGCAGGAAGATGTGATCCTTCTTCTTGCCGACGCCGCGGCCCTCGCGAATTTCGATGGTCATCGCGCGCGAGACAACATCGCGCGAGGCGAGATCCTTAGCGGAGGGCGCATAGCGTTCCATGAAGCGCTCACCTTCCGAATTGACGAGATAGCCGCCTTCGCCGCGGGCGCCTTCGGTGACGAGACATCCTGCGCCGTAAATTCCGGTCGGGTGGAACTGGACAAATTCCATGTCCTGGAGCGGCAGACCGGCGCGCAACGTCATGCCGCCACCGTCGCCGGTGCAGGTATGGGCGGAGGTGCAGGAGGCGTAAGCACGGCCATAGCCGCCCGTCGCGAGAATCGTCGTCTGGGCGCGGAAGCGATGCAGCGTGCCGTCGTCGAGCTTCAATGCGATCACGCCGCGGCAGGCGCCCTGATCATCCATGATCAGATCGATGGCGAAGAACTCGATGTAGAATTCGGCCGAATGCCGCAGCGCCTGACCATACATCGTGTGAAGCATCGCGTGGCCGGTGCGGTCCGCGGCGGCGCAGGTGCGCTGCGCCTGGCCCTTGCCGTAGTCCAACGTCATGCCGCCGAAGGGCCGCTGATAGATCTTGCCGTCCTCGGTGCGCGAGAACGGCACGCCCCAATGTTCGAGCTCGTAAACCGCCTCGGGTGCATTGCGCACCATGTACTCGATCGCATCCTGGTCGCCGAGCCAGTCCGAACCCTTGACGGTGTCGTACATGTGCCAGCGCCAGTCGTCGGGATGCATGTTGCCAAGTGCAGCGGAGATGCCGCCCTGGGCGGCCACCGTATGCGAGCGGGTCGGAAATACCTTGGTGATGCAGGCGGTGCGAAGCCCGGCCTCGCTGCAACCGACGACGGCGCGCAAGCCGGCGCCACCGGCGCCGACCACCACGACATCATAGGTATGGTCTTCGATGGGATAGGCCTTGCGGCTGGAGGCCGGGCCACCCTTGCCGTCCGCCGAACCGTTTCCGCCCGCGCTCATTGTTACACTCCGCCCGCAAGTTTGAGGATGGCGTAGATCGAGGCCAGCGCGACCGCGAACGAGAAGAAATTATTGGCCATGATCGCGGCGAGCTTCAGCGACTCGTGGTGCACATAGTCCTCGATCACAACCTGCATGCCGATTTTCATATGCCAGGTGCTGGCGACGATGAAGAGCAGCAGGATGATCGCAACCAGCGGCGAGCCGAGCATCTGCGCGGCTCCGGCATGGTTGCTGCCGAGCATCATCATCACCACGACAATCACCGGCACCATGAGCAGCACCATGGCGACCGCGGTGATGCGCTGACGCCAGAAGTCCGTCGTCCCGGAGTGCGAAGATCCGAGACTGCGAACACGGCCAAGCGGTGTCCGCATCGATTTCACGACGTTGGGCGCGCTCATCGGCCGCCTCCGATCATATAGGCGATGATCCAGAGCAACACGGTTGCCGAAATCCCGGCGACCAGTGCGCCCCAGGTCATGGTTTCGCGCTCGTTTGCCTTGAAGCCGTAGCCCAGGTCCCAGACGAGATGCCGGATGCCGCTGAACAAATGATGCAGCAGCGCCCATGTGTATCCGAATACGATCAGGCGCCCGATGAAGCTTGCGATGAAGTCATGGACATGGCCATAGGCGGTCGGGCCGGACGCGGCCGCGATCAGCCACCACGCCAGCAGCAAGGTGCCGACATAAAGCGCTATTCCGGTCGCGCGATGGACGATGGAGAGAAACATCGTCAGCGTCCACCGATAGGTTTGTATGTGTGGAGAAAGCGGTCTTTCGATCCTGGCGGTCATCGGGGGGCGCTTTGACGGTTTGGCGGGACTCCGCGAAGAGCCCTTCGTTGGGATCGCGGTAGACGATTTCTATTTACGAAGTCGAAACAGCCAGTGCAATGGCAGAATCCCTGTTCTGCGAACGTGAGTTCATAGCTTCAGATGAGCCTTGCATTATTGGGGGACTGAACAAAGGCGCGGCGTGGTATCGCTGGTATACCTGAAGCACGATTCATGAACGCGCACCCAACCGGTGCAGGAATTGGGGCACGATGACCATCGCCGGACTCAACGTCTCGGAAGTTCTTGAACTGGCCGCATTACTGATTGCCGTCGGGGCGCTCGCCGGGTTTCTTGCCGGCGTGTTCGGAATCGGCGGCGGCGCCATTCTGGTGCCGGTGTTTTACGAGTGTTTTCGCGTTGCCGGCGTTCCGCTCGAGGTGCGGATGCCGCTTTGCGTCGGCACTTCGCTTGCCGTCATCATTCCGACCTCGATCAGCTCCTACCGAGCCCATTACGCCCGAGGTGCTATCGACAAGGGGGTCCTGCATGCCTGGTGGTTGCCAATTCTGATAGGCGTCCTTTCCGGCAGCGTGATCGCACGCTATGCGCCGGAGCGGCTCTTCAAGATCGTGTTCGTGCTGGTGGCCTATTTCGCGACCGTGCGGCTGCTGACCGCCAACGAGAACTGGAAGCTCGGCGACGATCTTCCGAAGGGGCTGTTTATGCGCATGTTCGGCTTCTTTGTCGGTCTATTGGCGACGCTGATGGGCGTCGGTGGCGGGCTGTTTGCCAATTTGCTGATGACGTTCTACGGCCGCCCGATCCATCAGGGCGTTGCGACCTCGTCCGCGATCGCGGTACTCGTCTCAATCCCGGGGGCGCTCGGCTATATCTATGCTGGCTGGCCGGCGGCCGCCCATTATCCCGACGTCGCGGCGCTACAACCGCCCCTTGCGCTCGGCTACGTCTCGCTGATCGGTGCGGTGCTGGTGATGCCGACGAGCCTGTTGACCGCCCCTCTCGGCGTGAAGGTCGCGCACGCGCTGTCGAAAAAGACGCTCGAGCGGGCCTACGGGACGTATCTCCTCATCGTCGGCACGCGCTTTGCGATCAGCCTGTGGAACGGCGGTTAGCTAGTCTTTCAGCCGAACCTCGCTGTGGCGCCACATCCGCAAATCGCCGATACCTTCGATTTTGTCCTTGTCGGACAGCCAGCGAAGCCGTGCAGCAAAAATCTCGTAGTCGCTTGAGAATCCCTCAATATAGCAGATATCGCGCGTGTTGGCGAGAACGAGCGCGACCTTTTGCCAATGTGACCTCAACAGTGAGAACAGAATTTCGTCGACGTCGTCCTCGGTCAGTTCCGGCGGGAGTTCAACCTCCTCCCAAGTCAATTCGCTGCAGATGGTCGGCGGCTCGAAGCTTTCGTATTCCGGCGCAAGGTCAGGGTACTCATCGTAGATGGGCTTCCAGACGTCGGACTGTAGAGCCGCGATAAGGTCGTAGATCACCTCGCTGAACTTCAGTCGTTCTTCTTTAGGAAAGCCGGACGCAGCGCGACTTGCGCGCTCCAGGGCATCTTCAGCGTCCTGCAAATATAGGACGAGCCTATCCGCTAGGTCTCGACTTACCATTCCCTGCCCCGCCGCTGGTTCGTATCAGGACTATTTGCCCGCGTAGATATCCTTGTACGTTTCGCGCAAGACGTTCTTCTGCACCTTGCCCATGGTGTTACGCGGCAGTTCGTCGACGACGAACACGCGCTTTGGCATCTTGAATTTTGCCAATCGCCCGTCGAGTGCCTTCAATACGGTTGCCTCGTCGACCTTGGCTTTCTTCTCACAGACCACGACCGCGGTGACGCCCTCGCCGAAATCGGCATGAGGCACGCCGATCACGGCGGATTCGATCACGCCCGGCATGGCATCGATCTCGCTCTCGATTTCCTTGGGGTAGACGTTGAAGCCGCCGGAGATCACGAGATCCTTGCCGCGGCCGAGAATATGCACGTAGTCCTTGGCGTCGATCTTGCCGATGTCGCCAGTGATGAAGAAGCCGTCGTCGCGGAATTCCGCCTTGGTCTTTTCCGGCATCCGCCAATAGCCCTTGAACACGTTCGGGCCCTTGACTTCGATCATGCCGATTTCTTCGGCGCCGAGCACTCTGCCGGTCTCCGGATCGGTGACGCGCACCGAAACGCCGGGCAGCGCATGGCCCACCGCGCCGGCAACGCGTTCGCCGTCGTATGGGTTCGAGGTATTCATGTTTGTTTCGGTCATGCCGTAGCGCTCGAGCACGGCATGGCCGGTGCGGGCGAACCATTCCCGGTGCGTATCGGCAAGCAGCGGCGCCGAGCCCGACACGAACAGCCGCATGTGTTTGGTGGTTTCCCTGTTCAGCGCGGGGTTCTGCAGAAGGCGCGTATAGAAGGTCGGCACGCCCATCAGCACGGTGGCACGCGCCATCAGCTTGATGATCAGATCGGGATCGAACTTCGGCAGGAAGATCATCGACCCGCGCGCAAACAGCGTAACGTTGCTCGCCACGAACAGGCCGTGGGTATGATAGATCGGCAGCGCGTGGATCAGAACGTCCTTGTCGGTGAAGCGCCAGTAATGGACCAGCGTCAGCGAGTTCGACGCCAGATTGTCGTGCGTCAGCATCGCGCCTTTTGAACGCCCCGTGGTTCCGGAAGTGTAGAGGATGGCGGCGAGATCGTCGTTCGTGCGCGGCACGGTGACAAAGGCAGACTGCGCCTTGTCGGCGGCTTCCGTCAGCGATCCGTTGCCGTCCGGCCCGAGCGTTTCGACCCTGGCGTGGACCTTTGCTGCGATCACCGCGATCCCGGCAGCCTTTGAGGGGTCGCATACCACCAGCGACGGCTCGGCATCACTGATAAAATATTCCAGCTCGTTGAGCGTATAGGCCGTGTTGAGCGGCAGGAAGACCGCGCCGGCGCGCACGACGGCGAGATAGAGCACAAGCCCGGTCACCGACTTCTCGGTTTGCGCGGCAACCCGGTCGCCCGGCTTCACGCCGCGATCGACCAGCACGTTGGCGATCTGTCCGGCGCGCGCGATCAAATCGCCGTAGCTGATGTGCTTGCCGTCATGGGTTTCAATGGCCACGCGGCGCGGATCGTCGACGCCGTCGAACAGCCGGGAAAACAGGTTGGCGTTCACGGTGGTTTTGTGCTGCGCATTCATGCATCATTCCGATCGGCAAGAGCGGCGCTAGCGGCCGCATCATCTCTTATCTCTCGGCATTTCACTAGCAAAGAGGCCCTTTAGAAGGCAACGGAGACGGTTCGCATGGCAAATAACGGCAAACGCGTGGCTTGGGTCACCGGCGGCGGCAGCGGCATCGGCCAGGCCGGGGCTGAGGCCCTCGCCGCCGAGGGCTGGTTAGTGGTGGTGTCAGGACGCCGGAAAGACGCCCTCGACACCGTCGTTGCGAAGATTGGCAAAAGCGGTGGCGAGGCGAGCTCCATTCCGCTCGACGTGAGCGTTGCGGCCGACGTTGAAAAGGCTGCCAGCCGGATTGTGGCCGATTACGGACGTATCGACCTCCTCGTGAACAGCGCCGGTATCAATGTTCCCAAGCGGCGATGGGCGGACATGGAGCTCGAAGGCTGGAACAAGCTGGTGGACATCAACCTTAATGGCGTTCTCTACTGCATGCGCGCCGTGCTCCCCGCCATGCGGTCGCAAAAGGACGGCTGCATCATCAACGTGGCGTCGTGGGCTGGCCGCCACGTATCGAAGATGCCGGGCCCGGCCTACACCACCACCAAACATGCCGTGCTGGCGCTGACCCACTCCTTCAACATGGACGAATGCGTCAACGGTTTGCGGGCCTGCTGCCTGTCGCCGGGTGAGGTGGCAACACCGATCCTGAACCAGCGTCCGGTTGTGCCTTCCGAGCAGGAAAAGGCGAAGATGCTGCAACCAGAGGACCTCGGGCGGACCATAGCTTTCGTCGCAAGCCTGCCGCCGCGGGTTTGCGTCAACGAAATCCTGATCAGCCCGACTTGGAACCGGGGTTTTATCCAGACGCCGGCCAATCGCGACTGACGAAAAGCATCGCAAGGAAGGAGCCAGCGCGGGCCGCACGGTGTGAGGCCGACGCGGCAGCACACGTTCATGCGGCCGGATAGTTTCACTGGGCGCAAAGAATTTTTGTTCGAAACCCCTCACGAAAACTCCCGTAGCTCGGCCCAACGACGACGGGGTCATCCCCAAGGCGCGAGCCCGAGACCTTCGTCGCCGTTGCCCTCATCGGCCGCGGATGCCCGCGAGCCACATCAATCATTCGGGAGACCTTTCGATGTCCAAGCGTGTTGACTTGCTTTCTGCTGTTGCCTTTGGTGCCCTAGCCCTGACCGCAAGCTTCGTTGCGCCGGTCGGCGCGCAAGAGAAGACCGTGATGGTCGGCGGCGCGGCGATGTATCCGTCCAGAAACATTATCCAGAATGCCGTGAACTCGAAGGACCACACCACGCTCGTTGCAGCGGTGAAGGCCGCCGGTCTGGTATCGACGCTGGAAGGCAAGGGCCCGTTCACTGTTTTCGCGCCGACCAACGCGGCGTTCGGCAAGTTGCCGCCCGGTACGGTCGACAATCTCGTCAAGCCCGCGAACAAGGCGGCTCTGACCAAAATCCTGACCTACCACGTGGTGCCAGGCAAACTTGAGGCGTCCGATCTGACCGACGGCAAGAAGCTCAAGACGGTGGAAGGCGAGGAACTGACGGTGAAGAAGGATGGCGGCAAGAGCTGGATCGTCGATGCCAAGGGCGACACCGCTGCCATCACCATCCCCAACGTCAATCAGTCGAACGGCGTGATCCATGTGATCGACACCGTCCTGATCCCGGCGTCCTAACCGCCACCCTCGCGAGCCGGGACGCCCGGCTCGCTTTTTTGTGACCACCCTTCCGGGGCGGTCGGCAGATTTCCCGGCCGTTCGGAGGTGTTTCGGCAGTAACGGAGCGGAAGTTTTCGGCGTATATGGGTCAGTAGGCTTTCAGCGACGGGACATCATGACCAGCCTTGCAGCCGCCGAGCAGCGCACCGCAACCGCCTCCAGGGTCATTCAGCCGGCCTGGGTACGCGTGATGCATTGGACCAACGCCGTCGCCATCATCCTGATGATCATGTCGGGATTGCAAATCTACGACGCATCGCCTTTGTTCAACTCGCTCACATTCTCGCGCACAGTCACCCTCGGCGGCTGGCTGGGCGGCGCGCTGCTCTGGCATTTTGCGGCAATGTGGCTCTTGATGGTCAACGGCCTTGCCTATCTCGTTACGGGCTTTGTGACCGGACGGTTCAAGAAAAAGCTGTTGCCGATTTCGCCGCGCGGCGTGATCTCGGACGCGGTGGCGGCGCTGACCTTCCGCCTCTCGCACGATGACCTAAGCAAGTATAACCAGGTGCAGAGGCTGCTTTACGCCGGCATTATCGCCGTCGGCATTGTCATTGTGCTTTCGGGACTGTCGATTTGGAAGCCGGTGCAGTTTCAGTATCTGACGGCGTTGTTCGGCGGCTATGACATAGCTCGATATGTGCATTTCTTCTGCATGTCGACGATTGTCGCCTTTCTTGCAATCCATGTTCTTCTGGCGGTTCTGGTGCCGAAGAGTCTGCGCGCCATGATCATCGGCCACTAACCTTCACGGAGCAAACGCATGGGCCGACTTCGCAAGCTTCTGATTCCCGGCGTCGACAAGAAATTGCTGGTCAGGGATGCGACCAGGCTGATGCCGGATCTGACCCGTCGGCGCTTCATCTCCGGCGGGGCAAGCTTTGGTGCGCTGACGCTTCTCACCGGCTGCGACGTCATCGATTCCGATTCGGCCGAGGAAATGCTCAAAAAGGTTTCGAAGTTCAACGATGCAGTGCAGGCCTTTATCTTCAACCCTCACGCACTGGCGCCCACTTTTCCGGAAAGCGCGATCACCAAGCCGTTCCCGTTCAACGCCTATTACGAGGTCGACGACGCGCCCGATATCGACGGCAAGGACTGGAAGCTCGAAGTCAGCGGCCTTGTCGAGAACAAGAAGGCCTGGACGCTGGATGAACTCTACAAGCTGCCGCAGCAGAAGCAGGTCACTCGCCATATCTGCGTGGAAGGCTGGAGCGCGATCGGAAGCTGGACCGGAACGCCGCTCAGCTATTTCCTCAAGGTGATCGGGGCCGATACAACCGCCAAATATTGCTGGTTCCAGTGTGCCGACAAGGATGGCTACAATTCACCGCTCGACATGGAGACCGCTCTGCACCCGCAGACGATCATGGCCTTCAGGTTTGCCGACGAAATCCTGCCGCGCGCCTATGGCTTCCCGATGAAGATCCGCGTGCCGACCAAGCTGGGCTTCAAGAATCCGAAATACGTGATCTCGATGGAGGTCACCAATGACTACAAGGGCGGCTACTGGGAAGACCAGGGTTACAATTCGTTCAGCGGCAGTTGACCCGCAGGGTCAGTCGGGAATGCGGCTATCGCCGCATTCCCGGAGCGAGGGTCAGGATTAGGCCAATCGCCGTTGAAACGCCGCTGCGATTGCCCCCAGCGCCAGCAGCGCTGCCGACGCGTTCAAGGCATAGGACAGGCTGCCGAACCTGTCGGTGATGGCTCCGACCACGGTTGGCCCCAATGTCTGGCCGATGCCAAAGGCAATGGTCATGGCAGCAATCCCCTTCGGCCAGGCATCCGGCGGCGAGTTGAACCGCACAAAGGCCGTGGTCGATCCGACAATCGCAAAGAACGAAACGCCGAACACGAGAGCCGACACCGTCAGCATCGGCGCAGAATGGCCGAACAGCGGTAAGGATGCGCCGATCGCATTGACGCCAAGGATGATGGTGGTGGAAAGGCCGCCGCTGTTCCATGCGAGGATGCCCCGCCATACCCAAGGGGTGACGAACGCGCTCATGCCCAGCAGGCACCAGAAGGCGCTCTGCGCCACCGCACCTCCGCCGGCATCGCGGACATAGGCGATCATGAATGTCATGTAGGCGATGTAGCCCGCGCCAAACAGGAAATAGCCTATGAGGTAGATCAGGATCGGCCGGATCGGGAACTGCGCAGGCTTGGTTTCGGAAAGGCGGGTGCCGCTATCGAAGCGCGCGGTCATCAAGGGAACGGCCAGCACGGTGGAAAGCAGCGTCATGGCCCACCAGACGATCCACCATGAACCTGCTCCAAACGCCTTCAGCACAAAGGGCGCCACCAGTCCCGAGCTCACGATGCCGAGCCCCGGTCCGGCGTAAAACAGACTGAGCAGAAAATCGGCTCGTGCGGGGTGTGTCTGCGCAATTCGCGCCGCCAACGCCGCGCCGGCAACGAAGGCAACCGCCGCTCCGATGCCCACCAGCAGGCGCGCGAAACTCAACACGAAAAAATTGCCCGAAATCGCACTCAGCGCCAGCGAAAGGATGCAGGCGATCGTACTCCAATGCACGGCGGCAGGCAGTCCGAACCGGCGGGTCAGCCTGGCCGCTGCCAAAGCGCCGGCGAGATAGCCGGCAGCGTTGACGGTGTTCATGAAACCGGCCACCGAATACGACCATGCCAGCGTGTCGCGCATGTCCGGCAGCACCAGAGAGTAGGCGAAGCGCCCGATGCCAAGGCCGATGGTGGGAGCCAACGACAGAATAAGGATCAGCCGAGCGGGGCGGTCAGGCTGACGGGACGTATCGGCAAGGGCCACGTGAATCTCCGGTGGGATGCCATTGTGGCGAACCGGGGCGCCGTTGCCTAGGCGGAGGCCGGACAATGGTGTCTTGCCATCTGCGCAACGCCGCATTAGCACTCCGCGCTGAATTTCCTCCTTCCGTCATTGGCGGGCTTGACCCGGCAATCCACCGTTGTTCATTAGATGGATGTCCGGGTCAGGCGCGGCATGACACCAGCGCCAGGCGCTCGGTGCGGCGAATTTGAAGCTCCTGTCAGCGTTTCTGCGATTTCGGGGCAGGAACTCCAAATTCGAAGCCGTACCAGAATCGATCGATTGCCAGAGCTCCTTTGATTCCGAAGTTCGCATCAGAGGTTGCCGCGATATCTTGCGAACTTCGGAATCGGAGCTCTAGATCATGGCGACTCACAAACTGCTGCTTCTTCCCGGCGACGGCATCGGCCCCGAAGTGATGGGTGAGGTGAAGCGGCTGATCGGCTGGATCAACGCGCAGGGGATTGCGCAATTTGAGACCGAAGAGGGTCTGGTGGGTGGCGCCGCCTATGATGCCAGCAAGCAAAGCATCACGGATGCGACCATGGCGCAGGCCAAGGCGGCCGATGCGGTGATCTTTGGCGCGGTGGGCGGGCCGAAATGGGACAGCGTTCCCTACGAGGCTCGCCCGGAGGCCGGGCTGCTAAGGCTGCGCAAGGATCTTGGCCTGTTTGCCAACTTAAGGCCGGCTGTGTGCTATCCGGCGCTCGCCGAAGCCTCCAGCCTCAAGCGCGAGATCGTCGAAGGTCTCGACATCATGATCGTGCGCGAGCTCACCGGTGGCGTCTATTTCGGCGAACCGAAGACCATCACCGACCTCGGCAATGGCCAGAAGCGCGCCATCGATACCCAGGTTTACGACACTTATGAGATCGAGCGCATCGCGCGCGTTGCCTTTGATCTGGCGCGGAAACGCCGCAACAAGGTAACGTCGATGGAAAAGCGCAACGTGATGAAGTCCGGCGTGCTCTGGAACGAGGTCGTCACGCAGGTGCACAGCCGCGAATACAAGGACGTAAAGCTCGAGCACCAGCTGGCGGATTCCGGTGGCATGAATCTGGTGAAATCGCCGAAACAGTTCGACGTCATCGTCACCGATAACCTGTTCGGCGACATGCTGTCGGATATCGCGGCGATGCTAACCGGTTCGCTCGGCATGCTGCCGTCGGCGTCGCTCGGCGAGATCGACGCCAAGACGAAAAAGCGCAAGTCGCTGTTCGAGCCGGTGCACGGCTCGGCGCCCGATATCGCAGGCAAAGGGCTCGCCAATCCGATCGCGATGATCGCCTCGTTCGCCATGGCGCTGCGCTATTCCTTCGAACTCGGCGCGCTTGCAGACAAGGTCGAGGCGGCGATCGCGGCCGTGCTCGCCAAGGGAATGCGAACGGCCGACATCAAATCGGCCGGCGGCACGGCCGTGTCGACGTCGCAAATGGGCGAAGCGATCTTGAAGGAATTGCAGGCGCTGCACGCTTAGGCAAAACGCCCGCATTTGCGGGCGCTATGCCGACTAAGCCCGCTCCTTCGGGTTCAATACGGGGGGAGCGGTATCCACGGGCTGAAGCCGCCCATATCGGAAGGCGGGTTAAGGGGCTGGCGGTCGATCGGACGGTTGAGGTTCTCGCGCGCAAACGACGGATAGCCCATTTCCGGCGGAAATGCGTAGTCGGCGAACTTGCGGTCCCCCGGGAGGACCTCGGTGCCGGCATCGAGCCACGAGCGCTTGGTGACGAAGACGCGGGTGTGCGGCCCTTGCTGGTACGACACGTTCGGCCCGCTCGGCCCGTAATAGAGATGGCCAGACCTGTCGTATTGACGCTTGGCTCCTTTAGGGGCGAGCTTTTGCGGCGGATTGGTCTGCGCGGCGGCCGGCGAAGCGGCGAAGCCTGCGGCGCCAATGGCGACAGCGGCAAACAGCGCCGCAATTCTGTTGGCGGCAGCAAATCTTGGAGTCATCGTATCCTCTTCAGGCAGGCGCCTTGGTTCAGTTCGCCATTGTAGCGGCAGGGTCCGCCGTCACAAGGTCAAACGGGCCACAGTTGGCGAGAAAAGCCGGGGCAAGTCAAAAAAGTTGCATGAAAACCAATCCCTTGGCGGGAAGCCCGTCATAGGGACCCGCGCAACCGAGGATTTTCGGTGTCGGTGACCCAGTCCGCTGAGAGGGCGGTGGCTGTCCCGCAACCCCTGCTGTTCAGATCGGCCCGCCCGTCGCTTGGCGTAGCCCAAAGGCGATTAATCTCACGGCAACCGGCTGGGTCGGGGGTCGGCCCGTAACCACCTGATTTCTCGTCTAGATCAATCGGGTTTGCCACGGACGTCCCGGAGCGGACCAGGATAAGGGTTGGCTGATTGGCCGGATCGGCCGCATCCTCGAACTGCAATTGGTCCCAAAAATGCAGGCCGGCAATAGTAAAAAGCGTGAGCGCGCCCACATAGGCGATCAGTTGGGCCAGCGCTGCACAGCATTCGTCGGCAAAGCTGACCAGTGCCGGGTGTACGAAATGGCGATTTCGGTTCGATTGCATGAAGGATGAGGCGCCGCCGCGCGAGCCGGTGTAATGATCGGCCTGACGTTGTCTTAACGGCGTTTCTCGCATAGAAATTTTAAGACTTTCTCACTCCGGATCATGCCGGATAATTTCGTATCATTTACCAATAGCTTATATAGGGTTCCGTTTCTCATACCGGCTCTTGTTGGATCGGGCTGACAAGCATATTGTGGGTACAAATGTGGGTACATTTGGAGCCCATTCGAATGCGCAATATCACCGAACAACGGAAGCGACGGGCGAAGGCCGAACCCCTCAAACCGGCCGACATCAAAAAAGCCATTGCCAGCGGCAAGAACCAAACCCTGCACGATGGTGCCAGCCTCTCCCTAAAGATCAGGAGCGGTTCGGCGCTCTGGATTTACAAATTTAGAGACGGGGTAAGTTTTCGGTCAACGAGCCTTGGCAGCTATCACCATGGGGTCGGGCTGACCGAGGCTCGCAATAAGCGCAACGCCTTCGCAGGGAGGCGATACGAACAACGCATTCCCCGCCGTGGTTTGGCCGTCATCAAGTCAGCACCCGAACCCGTGGAGCCCGAGAGCGAGCCGGATGTCCCGCCGGGAACTGGCGCGAAGCGGATGCGCTTCGCCGATGTCGTCGATAGCCTGATCGCGAAGCGGTCAGTATCGGAGTGGAAGGTGAAGAGCCGCGAGCCTGACAACTATCGTCGCTTGAAAACTGGCAGGCTCGGCGGCCTATGGGCAGATGAAATCACGCACAAGGACGTTGAGAAGGAATTGCAAACCCGCTGGGGCGATGCGCTCACCAACGCCGAGAAGATGCGCGCCCGGATTGAGGTTGTGCTCAACCATGCGATTGCGAAAGAGGCCCGAGCAAATGACGTTCCAAACCCGGCCCTCAAAGACATCATCAAGGAATTGATACCGGCCGCTCCGAAGAGCACGCCACGGGCTGCCATGCACCGCAAAGACGTGCCCGCGCTCATGGCTGAGCTTGTCGCCGATGGCTCGCCCTCAGCGCGTGCGCTGGCGTTCGCAATTCTGACAGTAGGGCGCAACGTGGAAGCTCGGCAAGCCGACTGGAGCGAGATCGTTGGCAGTGCTTGGATCATTCCCGGCGGGCGCGAAGAACGATCAATGAAGGAAGGTCAAGAACATGCCGTTCCGCTCTCGGCCGCCGCACTTGCGCTGCTCGGCAAGCGCAAAGCATCCGGCCTGATCTTTGGTGCACTCCCGAACCATGCCTTGAATGACAAGCTCGGCGCGCTTCGACCTAATTCCGGCGTGACGGTGCACGGTTTCCGCACATCGTTCACATCATGGGCGAAGGCCGCCGGATACTCGAAAGAGATGCGCGAGCTTGCCAAGGCGCATGCGGCTGGGCGCACCGCGACCGAACTTGCTTATGAGCACTATGACCGAGCCGACCAACTGCACACACTGCGACCAATGCTTCAAGCGTGGTCCGACTTCGCCACGCAGTCTGTCTAATAGAGGTCTGAGATGTGGCTTATCTACAAAAGCGGGCGCGTTGAAATCTGGGCAATCCAAGAGACTTGGGGCACCGATTATTACGTCTACGGTGTTTATGAAAGCGGCGACGCCCGCGTGTGTCCTTCGCTCGGTATGGCTTACGAGGTCGCCGCACTCTGACAAGGGAGTAAGCTCCAAATCAGGAGCGGCGCGAAGGCACCTTTAAAGCATTGAAGCCAACGGTTTGGGATGGTAGTCAGCGCGACTACCGATTTGCGCAAGCACAACGTAGGCTGAGGATTTGTATCGGGTTCCGCAGCGAAATGGACGGTTCTGAACTCGATGGCAGATACCCGCACTCCCGCCCAACGCCGTCGAATAATGCAAAGTGTGGGAACGAAGAACACACTGCCTGAAAAAACCGTCCGCCGTATCATCCATGCGTTAGGATTTCGGTTTAGGCTTCACAGGCGAGACCTCCCGGGAACACCCGACATTGTACTTCCGCGCTTACGCAAGGTCGTTTTTGTCAACGGCTGTTTTTGGCACGGACACAGAAATTGCAAGAAGGGTGCGTTACCAAAAAGTAGGCCGGAATATTGGGGACCGAAAATTGCCCGCAACATCCAACGCGACGTTGAGGTTCGGGCGAAGTTGAAGGCCGCAGGGTGGGATGCACTTACCGTTTGGCAGTGCGAAACCGCCAACCCGGACAGGGTACGGAGACGGTTAAAAGATTTTCTGTGAGCAACGCACGATGCAGGAAGCAAGAGGGTTGCGTTGCGCTACTGTCGATATCTGGAGCTTGATTTGGGGTGACGATGGCGCGGCCTATTGGGATTGACTTGTTTTCGGGCGCAGGCGGTATGTCGCTCGGCTTTGAGCAGGCAGGTTTCGACGTGGTAGCATCAGTCGAGATCGATCCGATCCACTGTGCGGTTCACAAATTCAATTTTCCAAATTGCGCGGTCATTCCAAAAAGCGTCGCAGAGATCACCGGCGCGGAAATCAGGCGAGCCGCTGGGATTGGCAATCAGCAGGTCGATTGCGTTTTTGGAGGGCCGCCCTGTCAGGGCTTTTCGTTGATAGGGCATCGCGTTCTCGACGATCCGCGAAACTCACTCGTTCTTGAATTTGTTCGGCTTGTGAGCGAATTGCGAGCGCAGACATTTGTTTTTGAGAACGTGAAGGGGCTGACGGTCGGACGACATCGTGCCTTCTTGGATGAGCTTGTGGCCGCATTTTCGGAAGCCGGGTACAACGTGCGTTTGCCGTGGCAGGTGTTTGATGCCGCTCATTTCGGCGTTCCACAACATCGGGAGCGCCTGATTTTAGTCGGCGCGAAGAAAGGCGTTCGTTTGCCAGACTATCCACGGCGAACAACGAGTGCTGCCGACGAACTCGCGTTAGGATTGCCGCATGGCCCGACTTGCGCCGATGCGCTTAGCGACTTGCCAGATGCCGATAAGTACACGGCCTTGGAACACGGTGATAGCGTTCGCCCCGCGAAATGGAATAAGCCATCCGCCTACGCCAGCGAAATGCGGTGCTTGGCGAATGACGCTTGGCACTATGGCTACGTTAGAGACTGGGACCCGTCAGTTCTGACTTCTTCATGGAGAACGGGACATTCGGTAATTTCCCAGCAAAGGTTCGCGCGCACGGAGCCAGGTTCGGTCGAGCCAATTTCGAGGTTCTTCCGTCTGCCAGCGAAGGGACTTTCCAACACGTTGAGAGCAGGCACTGACGGTGCTAGAGGTGCTTTTACGAGCCCGCGACCAATACACTACAAATATGCACGCTGTATCACCGTAAGAGAAATGGCGCGGCTGCATGGCTTCCCCGATTGGTTTCGTTTGCATTCGACCAAGTGGCACGGAGCGCGGCAGGTTGGGAACGCTGTACCGCCTGCTCTGGCTCGGGCAATTGGGAGCGAGATAGCTAAAGGCCTTGGCATCAAGCCGGGTCGCCCGCGAAAGACAATTCGGCTTGGCGACGAAGCTCTTCTCTCGATGGAAATGTCACAGGCGGCTAAGTACTTCGAGGTAGCCGCTCCCAATGGTCGCAGAGACCGGAAGAGCGGCGCTCGGAAACGAACACAGCAAGAGACGGAAGCGGCTCGACTTCGCGCCTTGGGAGAGTTGCATGGCTAAGGGAGAGGCGGTCGAGAACCGTTATATCGCTCTGATTGAACGCATTTTCGCGGATCACTACAAGCCGGGCTCAGTCCGTTTCGAGTTCGACCGCGATGAAATCGTTTCAGTATCCAAACATTTGAAGATCGATGTGCCGAAAAATCTAGGGGACGTAATCTATTCCCTTCGCTATCGAACGGACATGCCTGCTTCCATCTTAAAGACCCAGCCGAAGGGAAAAGAATGGATCATCGAAGGTGCCGGTCGAGCCAAGTATGCCTTTGTGCTGGTAACCTTGAACCGCATTCTTCCCCGTTCTGATGCGGTTACTATCAAAATTCCCGACGCGACCCCGGAAATCATTCGCGCCTATGCCTTAGACGACGAACAAGCCCTTCTCGCGATTGTCAGATACAATCGACTTATCGATACGTTTCTCGGGCTAACCACCTATTCGCTTCAAAATCATCTTCGAACTTCGGTTAAGGGGATCGGTCAGATTGAGATCGACGAACTTTATTTCGGGATCGATAAGCACGGTTGTCATTACGTCATGCCCGTGCAAGCGAAAGGTGGTAGCGATCAAATTAGCGTCGTTCAAACCAAACAAGACATTTCTTGGTGCGCGCAAAAATTTGTCGGAATGCGATGCAGAGCAATCTCTGTTCAGTTCATGTCGGAAGAGCGCATTGCGATGTTCGAACTGACCGTTGTCAAAGACCTTGTTAAGGTTGTCGAAGAGCGCCACTACAAACTCGTGCCTGCTTCCGATCTCGACCAAAGCGCGATCCGCGATTATCGAGTTTAAGCCAACTAGAAAATCACCAGCAATGAGAGACGAGCATGGCGGGTCGGCCAAAGATAACCGGCAGAAGCTCTTCGCTCGCTGCGGTGTTTGTCCAAGCGATAATTCCGCGAAGCTCGGACGCCGATCAATTAGAAGAGGGGCTGGAAAAGTTTGGCATCGCGCGTGACCAGTGCGCTTACTGTGGTGCTAAAGGCTCCGACTTGGATCACTTCTTTGCAATTGTTAAGAACAAACGCCCGTCAGGGTATTTTCATTGCGCCAAGAATTTGGTGCCATCGTGCGGCACCTGCAATCAATCGAAGGGCGGCCACCACTGGGAAACGTGGATGCTTGGCACCGCAAAGAACTCGCCTCGCAGCCGGGGTGTCTCAGATATTGAAGAGCGCGCTGATAAGCTTCGCAGGTTCGAAGAGTGGGGCGGCCAAATGCCAGTAAGCGAGGATGACCTTCGGTCTGCGGTTGGGGCCGAACGCTGGGATGCGTATTGGCAGCGACTTGAAGAGATCAAGGGCCTCATGGCATCCGCTCAAATTGAGGCAGATATTATCCGCGAAGCACTTGCGGGTAAGTTCGGCGACACGCCGTCAGTTTAGAACGTGCGCAGACCGGACAGTAGTTAGGGGCAGGAAAAAGTTCGAAGAACGCGTCGGTGGCCAATAGACGAAAGCCGCCGCCGGGTTGAGATCGGCAACGGCTTAGGCGTGGTACGCAGCCCGTGCGCACTGTCGCCGCATCGGGTAAAGAAACCATCAACGCATGGCAGCGTAGTGACCCTGCGGCAATTCAATCCAGTACCGGCGGCTTTTGCCTTCTCCCCAAATGTGAAGCTTGCCCCCTAGAAAATCCGCGTATTCGGCGCCGTCGTTCTTATAGGTGCCCCATCCGCCGTTCCCATCGATTTCTTCTAGCTCGCACTGCTCCGCACCCTTCTGCGGGTGCAGTCGGATCATCGCGTCCAACTTAGCGCGCCGCTTTGTCCCGATCTTAGGAATGATGTTGAGCTTTCTCATGCTCGAAACTCCGTTCGCGTGATAGGCTTTAGATGTCAGGTTAGCACGAAACGCAGGGCTGGAGTAGCATCGTGTGGGATACGCTGTCTGGGTTTTGGGGAGACGTACATGCCGCACCGGCAAGCATTTACGATATCGTCTTTCTTTGCGTCTGCATTGCTTTGTTAGTCCAACGAACAAGCAGTCTAGCTCGCCGCGTTTCGGCTCTTGAAAAGCTGGCGAAGAGCAGCGGCCCTGGTCGCTCGCAATCGTGACGGTCGCAGTCTGTTATCTCGACTAATCCCGATGCAATGGCTTTTCGCCCGGCGCTTGATACTCCCGAAGGATGCTGAGTTGATGCGGGGCATTGCGTCGCGTTTCATTGCGCCACTTTCGTCGAAGTCGGCGCGCATCGTCCTGATGAAGCCATTGGCAACCTTACGGGGAGGATCGGGAGGGCGCGCTTGATCACGAATAGCCTTCACGCGTCTCAACGATCAAATTGCGGGCGACCTTACAAACTTCCGACCACATACCGCCCCTCAACTTCGCGTGCACGCGCTCGACCGCTCGCATGAGCTTGCGATCAGGCTGGCCGGGAGCGGTCCGTGCAAACTGCCAATCCGTGGCGGACATCACTTCGGGCTCTTCCCAAAACAATTCTTCAAGGAGGTAGTCATCACCTTAGGGATCGCGGGTGAAGTTCTCAGCTATCGCGCCCGCAACGCCAATGAGCCGCCCGTTCTCGGCGCTGATCCTGATATTGGGTGTGAACTGGACGTGTCCAACCCATGTCTTTTCGGAGTTCAGGTCCGGCGTCTTGGTAGGCCAGATCATCGGCCACTGAATGCCAACACCGCGCCATCGCCCAATGACGTAGTGCCCGGCCTCGTGGATAGCTGCTTGGCGTCGGTCTCTCGCTTGGATGCGTGCGACGCTGATCATGCAGCGTCTCCCGGCGCAAGCACATAGTTGTGGAACGCTTCAACGTATTGGGTCTGCGCCTCAGTGAGAGCTTCCACCGCAGCCATGACGGCGTCCTCCGCCTCTAACTCCGCAACCATCGCCTCGTCGTTTTGACTGGCCTCGGCGACGTAGTGCGCGATCTCCAATGCGTGATACGCTGCATTCACGCCAGCCAATGCATGACGCCGCGCGCTCGCCGCTGCGGAGTATCTGTTCCCGCGCTCTTTCATCTGGGCACGGGAAGGCGTGAATTGAATTGTGTTGTCCATCAACATCCTTGGCTCCTATCGAAGCAACGCGAAAATGGGCGTCTCGTGCGCTCAATGTGCGCGCCCTCGGTCCGATTGCAATAGGAGCGGTCTTCTACCGTAGAATACGTGCGGTATGGTGAATGTGTTAATCTTCTAGCGTAGAATATCGCGAGCGCGGCATTAGCTGGAGCAACCTTGCCTTGGGCCGCTTGCCGACAGCTTTGCACTTCGCACACACAAGACGGCTGGCGAGATCGTGAATGCAAGTCGTATCGACGTGGGGCAGGGCCGTGAGGTCAACGTCACGCTTTGCCTTGCACCGGCTGCACTCGATCTCAAGCCATGGGAAGCCACCGTTGACGGCTTGATCCACGGTTGGGCTCGGATCGATGGGGCCGCCATCGCTCCACATCCGTTCGTTCCACGACTGGCAAGCGAGGCTATCGGCTTCCTTGATCAGTGCCTCACCACGCTCGCGAAGCTCCGCTGAGCGCTCGGCGAAAATGCCCGTCATCACGCGCGCCTTGGCAAGCTCTTTGTTGAGTGCCTTGCGATCTCCGCCGGAGATCGGCGGTTGATGGTGTTTCGGAGACATGGCGGCCCATTAGAACGCGCCGCGTCCGCCCCTGCAACAGGCTTTACGATGTCAAAAAGCCCGAAGTTAGTCTGGAGCCTCGCGCCTGAAAATAGAAATGCTATCGTCAAGCTCTGGCTTCAAACCTGCCGCCGTCAGGATCGCGACAACGTTGTTTTCCGTGATAGGGACATCCGTCCCAATGTCGCGCTCTTCGCCGTCATAGGCCCGGCGCGGATGCACGCGATAGCGCGTCGTCATCACGCGGCCTCCCCACGCTCTCGCTCAGCCTGTAGAGCCGCGCATAGTGCCTCAACGGCCATGCGGCGCTCATCGTAGGCGCACCTATTCATAAACGCTTTGGCGCGATCCTCTTTGGTGCGCGGATTATAGATGCCGGGCGTGTCAAGAAGCTTCGCGTTCGCGTCCGACAGCCGCGCCAATGCAGCGTTGATCTTCCGAGATACTGTGTAGGTCGTCATTTGAGAGTTCTCCGGCTTCAAAGGTTGATGCAGGCAAAACGCGTGCATTGCGCGGAAGGCTACACATCGGAGCCGGTCGGACAATGACCCTTAGAAACGATATCGCCGTGAATGGTGAACGTGTTAATGTTCTACGGTACAACCCACGAAAATGTTAGGTCGCAACTTCATTGACGATAGGTTCGCGCCGTGATCGTTCGGCCGCTCATGATCATCAGTCGTGCAAGATCACACCGCTAGCGAAACGGCGCGAGCCGGAGCACCCAGTGGCGACCTGCTCTACGGTATGACGAAAGCTGCCTCGCGGAGGTTGGTTCAAAATTCGTCGCTGTTGTCGATTGGAACCGCGTCACCGTCGTAACCATCGCCCATTGCTGGCAAGCCGTCGTCGAAGATAACACGGCGTATGAGGCCGTACCTACGTGATCGGGGATCGGCTTTCTTCGTCGAACGCTTGGCGGCCGGAGTTGGTTTTGGCTCTGCGATGATCTCGCCTTCATCGGCTGGGATGATCACTGGCCGATAGTCCGGCTCGATCAGGGCGAAGTGCGCCCGTGCAAGCCGTGCTTTTTCAGACAGGATCGAAGCCATAGGTTGAAGATACGGTACGTCGGGTGACGCCACCAGCGCGTGCAGTACATGGGGTTAATGAAGGCTTGGTGATGGCGGGGCTGATGTCAGCCCGAAGCCATGGCGAGCGGTACGCGTCAGAGCGACCTTGGAGACGACATCGGCGTGCATGGTAAGACAGGACCCAGTGTCACGTACAACGCGGCTAGATGAGGCGAGGGGGTTCTAGTTTCCAACCCGTTTTTATTTTTCTGGGATTTTGGGCTCTTCATTCAACAAGTGCGTGGACGCTAGGGGGGCATAGCGGTTTTGGTTCATGCCGGGTTGATGGGAGCTACCCCATAGCTTACTTCCACCCTCTCTTAACCACGGCTGCAAGTCGGCTTCGGAAAATCCGAAATAATCGTTAGCGTACAAACGATCCAATGTTCCATAACACCCGATGGGCGAATTAGTGAATTGATTTCATTGCGTTTTTCGAGGTCAAGTGTATTCCTAAATTAGGGTAAACAGGGGGTTAACAGAACACAATAAGGCACGATATGCGTCGAACGCATGAGTGGGCATAAGTGCCAAAAACGACGCCTATTCAATGACTTAGTCGACAATCGCATAGTTAATCCGGGCTTAGAGGTTAATGAGAGCGGATTAACACGTAATTACAGACACTTATATGGTTAACAGAAAGTTAACGCCGCCCCGGAATAGGCTTTTCCTCAGCGTTTGACCAAGCCAAAGGTAGCCGGAGGCAGTTTGTAACCGCTGTAACCGCGTAACCCTGCCCTCCAAAGACTTTTGGAAAAGGTAAAAACTCTTGATACGTGTATTTCGCGGTTACACGGTTACAAAGTTGATCCCATTGACGAAAACCCGTAACCGCTCGGTTACATCTGCGGTTACAACGGTTACAAGCCGTTCGTAGGTTAGAGCACTACGGCTGGGCGGCTTTTGCATCGCCCAGGAGCCCGCGCGGCCAATCAGAACCAAGCGGGCCACATGCCGCATGACCTTGAAAAGGCCCTCACACAAAACCGCCGCTTCCCCTCGACCTCGCCGCAGAGCCTCAACAGCGACATGCGCGAAACCCTGCAAAAATCGGGGTTTCCGCACTTTCACATGTCGGAAATGAGCACGCTTAGACCACCCGAAGTTGCTAGTTGTATTGCAGAGTGCGTGCAGTAAAATAGAGCGACGTTTCGAGTGATGCGCGTGGTCGCATCCGCCGCAAGGCCATGGTGCCGTGCCGCACGAAACCGTAACGCCGAGACCTTCGGCGATGATGGGTAGGCGAAGTCCCGTCAAGGTCACCCCCTCAAATCACCGCACATTGACAGATCGGTTCGCGCGTGGAGGCCCATGCGCGAGCCCGTCAATTCGAGAGGGTTCACGATGTCGCGCCAACACAAGCTCTTGCCGATCAGGATTGCGCTCTCGCCGACACAATGCGCGAGCGCAACTGGCTTGCACTTTGAAAACGTCATCAAGCCAGCCGTGGAGAGCGGCGCACTGCGGGTTCACCTGATCGGCGACGGCGTGCGGCCCAAGCGTCGCGTCATCGTTGCCGACCTTGAACAGTGGCTTCGCGATCATCCGCAACTCATCAAACACGTAACCAAAAGATCGAGGTAATCCCCAATGGCTAGCGTGCTCGACTTCGAAGACATCAAATTCATCTGCGATGGAAACAGGGTCCATCCGAGCGCAATCCCCGATGTGCGAGCCCGCTACGCGCACGAAGAGGTCAACGAGCCGCTGTCGCTCTGGCTGCCAAAGCAGCGTGAGACATCGCCGCACTGGTTTCAGCCCGAGCCGAAAGCGGAGGGCGAGGAAGATGAAGACGTGGCAGTCTTCACGAACGCCGACGCGCAAGCAGCGTTCGCCCGAGAGCACGGAACGAGCGCATTGACTGCGAAACTCGCCGAGCGCGGTCTCAAGGTCGGGCAAGTCGTCAAGGCAATCAAGAAAGAGCCGAGTGCGGACGCGACGAAGCCATCCACTAACCCTTGGCATCCAAGCTGGAAAAACGGCGACGCCGCTGCGCGGCAGGCCGAGCAACTGCGGATCATACGCCAATCCACCAAGCTCGCCACGTCATTGGCGAAAGCAGCGGGTGTAACAATTTCAGGTCAACCATTGAGGGGGCGATGACATGAACAAGCCAATTCGGTTCGCTAACGGAAACCGCATTCAAAACGGTCAATTGAACCTTGCCAGAGACAGCGGCAAACCGAAGAAAGTCGGCGCAGTGCCGATCTCGCGCGGCATGAAGCGCCAGACAACCGGCGCGATCCATCCATATCTCCACGGTCAGAGCATCGACGATGAGACGGCGGGCAAGCTCTCTCAGACGGCCCTCAGCCCGAATATCCACGACGGCATGGGAACGAGCGCGAAGCACGCGCATCAACGCGGTATCGTGGCCCATGTTGAGGATGCATCGAAGCATCTGCGCGCCGCCGGTCGGTTGAGTGCACGCGACAAAGCCAAGAGCGAGGCCGAAGGCTTCGATCATTCGTTCATCGGTCACAAGGTCGGCGGCCAGTCGTTGCCCGCATCAAAGCGCAAGCTGAGCGAATGATCGCCATGAAAGCCGAACTCATAAAGTGGATACCTGCGACGCCGCGCCATAGAGCCTATGGCTTCGCTAAGCCGGAGGTCGGCGAACGCGACGTTCTTGTGTTCGCGTCCGACATCGTCGAGGGCGTGCCGTACATCGGTGCCAAGCTCGAAATCAGGACGCGCAAAACACACATCGGCGGCAACAATCGGCTTCAAGCTTACGATGTGAGGGTCATCGTATGATGGGCGTGCTTACTTCGTGGTCTAGTGACCACGGCATGATCAAGCCGGATGATGGCGGCGAACCGTTGTACGTGTCCATCGCCGATTGGCCGCGCTCAGTTCCGCCGCGCGTGGGTATGCGTGTCGCGTTTGAGATCGCCGACGAAGAGTTGCCCGAAGGTGCTTGCGCTCGCGCTTGCCTTGTCGTGATGAGCGGAGGCGAGGCCAATGGCTGACAGGGAAATGTTGCGCGGTCGCATCAAGATCATCCGATGGGACCACGAGCACGGCAATTACTACGGGTTCATCGAACGGCCGCCCGAAGGCGACGTTTGGTTTAGCGCGTCTGTCGTGCGCGGCATGTCGCCGGTACCGGGCGATGAGGTCGCATTTGTCTTGGCCAAGAATACGCCGCGCGTGCGTGCGTCTGAATTGTGGAGGGTCTGATGAGGCCGGTCGTTGAAAAGCACGTTGAACATAGCGTTCACGTCAGGAAGTCCCCCGGAAGAAAATCGCGACATTGGCCAATGCGTGCGCCGCAGAACGTCAAGATGCCGAATGGCTCGCCGCTTCCCGGAAGTCCGGGCGATGGGACTTCTGCGCCCGGAGCAAACGGCCCGGCCGTATCCGGTCCGTGGATGGACGGCATGAGCGGCCCGCTCGGTTCTTACTAGCAACGATCAACATAGGAGGCCAACATATGGCTGAGGAAATCGTAGCGTCACGCTTTAAGGCGCAAGTGGGTTACGGCGACACAAGTTCGCTTCAAGGCTCGTCATTGCTGCCCGCCGAGAAACCGAAGTATTTCCCGACAGCTGCGAAGCGTCGCCCGGTCGCGCCAGTCGATGTCAAGGCGTCGATGGTCAATACGAACCGCACGATCAGTGCCGCGCCGATCAAGCCCGCCCATGGAATGCGGAACGTCAACGCGAACCCAGCGAAAATTCCGAGCGACAGCAATCGAGCCGTTCAACAGATCGCGCCGCGCGGCGAGGCACGTCGATAACCGACTAGCCGTGAGATGTACCTCGCAAGTGCCGCACGCGGCTATGACGCGGGCCGTCTTACTTCGGTCTCCGGGCGAGGCGGCCTGCTACTGAAAATGGGAGTTCCCGATGTTGGAAATCTTTGACGCTTTCGGCAACGTTCGCAGTGATCTCGATAAGCTCGCCGCTGAGATCGAACAGCTTGACGATGTGAGGCGCGAAAAGCTCTTCGGTGTCGTATCCGCCAACGCCGCGAAGCGCGAGGCCGAAGAGAATTTGGCTTTGGCACGTATAACCGTGCGCGAGCGAGAGGCCGCATATCACACGGCACTTGCAACCCGAGATAAATTCAACCCGCCTCAGACACATCAGCAAGCTTTGCAGGCTGCGATTGCTGCGAACAACGGCCAGACGAAACCATCGGCTGACGAGAGCTTGAAGAAGCTCGCCGACAAAGTCGCCGCCCTGGAAAAGAAAACTAAGGCGGATCGCAAGCCGGAACATGAAGCCGAACTGATGGCGGCACGCAAGGCGCTCGCCATCGCTAGGCAGCCGATGGTGTTGGCAGAAGCGAACAACGCTCTTGCCGCCGCACAAAGTAACGTTGTGAAGGCATCGCGTGCGCTGAAAGACGCGGAGCGCGCCAACGGCGAGGCGATTGCAGCATGGCTGAGCGCCAACACCGACCGCGTCACGCATGAAAGCTTGGTACGCGACGCTGCGATGCGTGATGCAGAGCGAGCCCTTGCTTCGAAGGCGAAAGAGCCCGAGCCCGCAGGCCTGCGTGTTTGGCCGCTGGAGCAAAACTTAACGGCTCGGGGAGCGCAAAAGAGCAAACGCGTTTATTTCGGCCGCTGAGTTTGTGAGATGTCCCCATGCAGGTTCCTTACTCTTATCCTGCCCGTCTCGCTGCTCTCGTGGCTGGAGAAATCAAGTTTACGACAGGCGAGCCGTGCGCGATGGGCCATACATCGCCGCGCTATGTTAGCAACGCGGCGTGCGTCGCGTGCGCAAAAATACGAACGCGAGCCAACGCAGAACGCGAGCGTCAAAGGCACCGGGCCTTCGTGGCCGGTTGTTTGAAGCGACAGAGCAAGGGAGTAGCCCGATGACGAAAAAGTCTCCCGAGATGTTCGCTGCATACCTGACTGCGCTCGGCGACTTAATGATGATTAAGAAGGCGGCTGCACGCGTTGGCATTTATGAGGAAACCCCGCGAGAGTGGGAGATTGCTTCACGGCGGGATGAAGCCAACAAGGTCACGGGTTCAGAATTCTATTTTGAGTTCACGGGCGTATGGGATTGGTTTCATCGTCACACGCGCCGCGCCATCTCGCGATCAATCGAGGATATCGAGGCCTCCGCGCGTGATCGCGCGCTCAATGGTGTTTGGCAAGTTGCTCAGTACAAGGGCCAAACGGTCTATAAGCTAAACCCCGATTGGCTTGACGAAGGCATGCGCGATTTGCTTGGGCTCACTGATCGCGACAAGTATCTACGCGACGGGAACGGCAATCTTGTCCCCGAAATGGTTTGGACGCCACCGGCAACTGATCTTGTGCTTGGCATTTTGGCCGCGCACTCCGCGCGATACAAGCGACAGTCGAAAATCGATATCGATATGAATGCTCGCATTGCCGGAGGCGTCATGGTCGCCGCAGCGCCGAGCCCGAAGATGTTCTCAAGCCAACCCGCGCCGGTCGCAGTGATCGAAGGCCCGAAGCAGGCCGAGAAGATCGAAGACGCTACGATAGCGGAGATTGAGAGCGACGTAACATCAACCGAGCCGATCAAGGATAAGCTTGATCCCGTCACGATGCCGGCGCCAGCACCGGAGCCGCCGCGCGTCATTCGCCAGCCTGCGACAGGTACGCCATATCAACCGACGGCGAGCGAACGTGCAGGCCGTGCGTTATCCCCGCTGGAGCAGGAACTCTTATCGCGTCTTCGCGGTCCGGCCGACAAGCGCAGCGCGTCTCCAATTGGCTCGATAAAGAGCGCGTTGCCGACAGGGTCAGACGATGAGTGACGATGCTTTTCTAGGCCCTTTGTTTGATGAGCCTGCACCCGATGACGGAGAGAGCGTCGCCACAGCGGATGACGTGCCACCGAATTGCTTATATCTGCCCGGCCGTCTCAAGCCGGGCGAACTCGAAAAGCTGGAGCAGGCCTACCGCTACGCGACGCACCTGCCGAGAGTGATTTTCGAAGAGCCCGACGACGATGAGTGAAAATTGAAACGGGTCGCGCCTCGACAACGCGACCCGTTAAAAGCTGGCTCGCGATGCTTGCAATATCGCGACGCCGGAGATGCTGACCGATGGAGGCGGCCATGAACGCGATCTACCCGACTTCACGTGAAACCGCAAGGCTACTTGGTTCAAAAGCCGAGCGCGCCCTTGTCGCCATCATGCGATCCGACCTCAAAGTGATCGCGGCGCGTCAATCCGTCGAAGCCATCGAAGAGCAAAACGCCGCGCGTGCGAAGATGCGAGAGCGTGCGCTCGCGCGCGAAGCCGCTCGCCGATCTCAACGCCAATCTGCATCCGTGTCCCCCGGAAGCTCAGCCCGGAGGAAGCACCATGCCTAGCGCATCAGAACAACTTTTTGCAGAGATCGGACTAGACGCGTTCGGCCATCCGCCCGACTACATGCCGCCGAAGCCGCCGAGCCCGCGCAAGATCGCGATGCTGGGCGACAAGCTCGACCGGCTCGAACGCCTTCGCGATCATATGTGGGATGAGGATCGTTATCGCAGGTGGTTCTCTGCTCGCTACAACGCCATCGAAAAGTCCGAACTAAGCGATGAAGATATAGAGGCGCTGGAGCCGCACGCTTATTCGCGAGAAGTTCAGCATCGTCTCTACATTGCGCGAATGGAATACGGTCAAGTCCTTACGGCACGTAACGACTACCTCACGCGGAAAGCGCAGCTTTCGAAGCAGCGAGTGAAAAGCCAAGACAAGCGTCCGCTTTGGGATGCGATGTTCAAGGCGGAGCAGCATCTTGATTTGATCGTAGCCGCCGGTTCGGGCTTCTCCACGCAACGCGAGTTCATTGATGCGCACGCGGCGCATTGTCTCGCGTCCACACTCCACGACATCGCCGAAAAGAAATTCGATATCCAAGAGCGCGAAGCCCGCGCCGACAAGCGCGCTGGCATCGTTCGTCATCGCGCATCCCGTATTCGTCGGAATTGAGAGGTTGCATCATGTCACAGTCCCCAGTCCGCGCGAATGCATTGCTTGTGCCGCTCGGCACGCAACTGCCTGACGAGTTCGCCGACTACGTTGGAAGCGGCCCGAATGCGCGACCCTCTGACACGTTTTACAATTCGATGATCGCGATCAAAAAGCTCGGCATTGATTGTAGCTATAATATTTTTCGGGGTGAGTACTTGATCGGCGGAGGCATGATGCGCGATGAGGTCGGCGAGATTTCTGACGACAGGGTCTTGGCGCTTCGCGAGCTTGTCCGCCAGAACTTTCGTTTCGAGCCGTCCACAAAAAACATGGATGATGCTGTCAGGCGCATGTGCACGATGCGGGGCTTTCATCCGATCAAGAGCTATTTCGCGAGCCTGCCGCAGTGGGATGGCATAGAACGCACGAGCCGACTGCTTCCCGACTATTTCAACACGCCAGACACGCCACTCAATCGCGCCATCTCGCGCATTGTGATGATGGCTTCCGTGCGTCGCATTCGAGTGCCAGGATGCAAGTTTGATTATATGGTTGTGTTGCAGAGCCCGGAGGGCTTCAACAAGTCGAGTGCGATCAGCGCGCTCTACGGTCAGGAATATTTTACGGATCAATCAACCATCGGCCTCAGCGCAAAGGAAGTGGAAGAGGTCTTGCGCGGGATGTGGGCGCAAGAGAGCCCCGAGCTTTCAGGCATCACTAAAGCGGATTGGAATAAGCTCAAGGCAAGCCTGTCCCGTGGCAATGATCGCGTCCGTCGCGCGTTTGGTCGCAATCCGATCAGCGCGCCGCGCACCGCCGTCCAATGGGGCACTACGAACGATGACGCCTATTTGCGTGCGGCATCGGGAGAGAACCGCCGATTTCTCTCCGCTGATGTGCTTCGTTCAATCGACGTTACGAAGATCATCAAGTATCGTGACGACCTTTGGGCGGAAGCGGTTGAACTTGAAGAGACCGGCGAAAGTATCGCGTTGCCGGAAGAGTTCTGGGCCGATGCACGTGCCGAGCGTGACAAGCGCACAGAGATCGATCCTTGGGAAGACGCATTGCACGATCTTTCGCCGCATTCGGGCAATCGATTTTATGGCGTCACGGATGACGAAGAGCGGGCAGCATCGGCGTGGTTGCTCGGCGAAGCCATTGGCATTGAGCCGAGAAATCAACAGCCCGCGCACGGCATGCGCCTCGCCAAGGTGATGCGCAAACTCGGATGGTCCGGCCCAAAGCTAATCCGCATCAATCGCGGAGAGCCTGTCAAAGGCTACACGCGACAAGCAAAATGGCTGACAGACTTGCTTTAGGAGATCGCCATGAGGGCCAAAGCAATCGAAGTGACGCCGGAGAGGCTTGCCGCATATCAAGTGATGATGCGCGAAGCACGCTCGCGCGTTAAACGGCCGCCCAAGGCCGCCGGGCCGGAAGCACTGGCCGCGTACTTCGCCCAGCTTGATGCCGCACGTGCCAAGTTTTTCTGTTTGGATCACTGGCCGCAGGGGCGCCATATCAAACTGATGCCCAAGGTTCCCAGAAAGCAGATGACCCCCGAACAGAAGGCGGAAATCATCGCTGAGCTAGAGCGCGACTACGGCTTCAAGTTTTCCTCCGGCGCACCCGACCGCTGAGCATATGCGGCGCGTTCGGGATTGGAGTGCCCGCCACGAAGTCAGGGAGGGCCGCGTAAAAGGCCCGGACCGAACGGCCATCGATCAACGTCCGGGAGCCGCAACGCTTACCAGTGAGCGCGCCAGCGGCTAGGAGGCGGTAAATAGTTGGCTTGGAGAGGCTGAGATATTCGGCGGCCCCTTCCGGGGACAGGGATAATGGCTCGGACATGCATCTTCTCGCTGCCCGGCTCAACGGGACACCGAGGGGACCATATGGCCTGCATCCCTCTGCCCAAGGCGATCACGTGCATCCCCAAAAGGGCGCTCTCGACCTCACGACGCGCGACAACTAGGCCTTGCGTTCCAGCCGGTCAATGGGGTTTAAGAACTGGATCACGCCGGATCATCACGGCTCAAAGCTGTGTGGGTACAGCGGTGGGTACAAGTTGAAAAAGTGAAGCGATATCAATGCGAGAATTCTTCTCGCATAGAAGCGCCACTTCTTCCGTTTCTGCTTGTTGCGGAAGGCGGGCTTTTTTCGTCGGAGAGTGAACGATGGGTTACAAAGTCGCAGTGGTCGGCGCGACCGGCAATGTCGGGCGGGAAATGCTCAACATTCTGGATGAGCGCAAATTCCCCGCTGACGAGGTCGTGGCGCTCGCGTCACGCCGCAGCGTCGGCGTCGAGGTTTCCTATGGCGACCGTACCCTGAAGGTCAAAGCGCTCGAGCATTATGACTTCTCCGATGTCGACATCTGCCTGATGTCGGCGGGCGGCTCGGTGTCGAAGGAGTGGTCGCCGAAGATCGGCGCTGCCGGCGCGGTCGTCATCGACAACTCCTCGGCCTGGCGCATGGATCCCGACGTTCCGCTGATCGTGCCGGAGGTCAATGCGGACGCGACCGCGGGGTTCACCAAGAAGAACATCATCGCCAATCCGAACTGCTCGACGGCGCAGCTCGTCGTCGCGCTGAAGCCGCTGCACGACAAGGCGGTGATCAAGCGCGTGGTGGTTGCGACCTATCAGTCGGTGTCGGGCGCCGGCAAGGACGCAATGGACGAACTGTTCTCGCAGACCAAGGCGATCTACACCAACAGCGACGTGGTCAACAAGAAATTCCCCAAGCGTATCGCCTTCAACGTCATCCCGGAGATCGACGTATTCATGGAGGACGGCTACACCAAGGAAGAGTGGAAGATGATGGCGGAGACCAAGAAGATTCTTGATCCCAAGATCAAGCTTTCCGCGACTTGCGTGCGCGTGCCGGTGTTCGTCGGCCATTCCGAAGCCGTCAATATCGAGTTCGAAAATCCGATCACGCCTGACGAAGCGCGCGATATCCTGCGCCGATCGCCCGGATGCCTTGTCATCGACAAGCAGGAGCCGGGCGGTTACGTGACGCCCTACGAAGCCGCCGGAGAAGACGCCACCTATATCAGCCGCATTCGCGCGGATGCGACGGTGGAGAACGGCCTTGCACTGTGGTGCGTGTCGGACAACCTCCGCAAGGGCGCGGCCCTGAACGCGATCCAGATTGCGGAAGTGCTGATCAACCGCAAGCTGCTTCGCGCGAAAAAACGGGCGGCCTAAGGGCCAGGAGCGGAACCGGGGATCTCAATGACCGAACAACCCGCTCCCTATCGACCCAACCCTGTGCTGAAGCGCGTCGAGCAGGGCTTCGAGAGCATCCTGTTCAACAGCCGCTGGCTGATGGCGCCGTTTTACCTCGGTCTCGTCATCAGCCTCGCGGCGCTGCTGCTCAAGTTTTGCATTTTGCTGTGGGAATTCGTGGTCCATATGCCGAGTGCCAAGGAGACGGACATCATTTTGGGCGTGCTCAGCCTGATCGATGTCTCGTTGACCGGCAACCTCATCCTGATCGTGGTCTTTTCAGGCTATGAGAACTTCGTCTCGCGGATCGATCCGGGGGGCCATCCGGACTGGCCGGATTGGATGACCAAGGTCGATTTCGCCGGTCTGAAGCAGAAACTGCTCGCCTCCATCGTCGCGATTTCAGCCATTCAGGTCCTGAAGGCGTTCATGAACATCGATGCCGTGTTCGACGCGCAAAAGCTCGCCTGGCTGGTCGCCGTCCACCTGGTGTTCGTGATCTCGACACTGATGCTGGCTCTGTCCGATCGCTGGGGCAGCGATCACGGTGAAAAATAGCGAGGACGAACAAGGAATAATGGGGCAAGGCCGCTCCGGCTGCCGGCCATTCGCAATCTTCTATCCGTTCTCCCGCGCGCTCAGGAATTCCTTCTTCACCTTATCGAGGACGAACAAGGATCCCTCGGCCACGCCGAAATAGGCGCCATGCAGTTGCAGATCGCCGTGCTCAACCCTGCTGCGCACGAAGGGAAACGTCATCAGGTTCTCCAGGCTGCGGAACACCGCGGCCTTCTCAATCCGGACGATGAATTGCTGCATGCTCTCGTGGCTGCGCTGCTCGACCACTTCGCCGGGCTTGACGAACATCGCCATCCACTTGCCGATGAAGTCGCCCGGCGATAAGGGCTCGATCTTGTCGACGAAAGCGCGGATGCCGCCGCATTGGGCGTGGCCGAGCACCACGATGTGCTTCACCCGCAGCACGTTGACGGCGAATTCAAGCGCTGCCGAAACGCCATGGGCGTTCTCGTCCGGCTGATAGACCGGCACGAGATTGGCGATGTTGCGCATCACAAACAATTCGCCGGGACCGGCGTCAAAGATCACCTCGGGCGAGACGCGCGAGTCGCAACAACCGATCACCATTACTTCGGGGGACTGGCCGCGTTCGGACAGTTCGCGGTAGCGCGACTGCTCGGTGGGCAGCCGCTGGGTACGGAACGTCTGATAGCCCTCAAGGAGCCGTTTCGGGAAGGTCAACATCGCTACTGTCCCGGTTCTGGCATTCGGGAGGAACGCCAGTGTCGCTACATTAGCTGCTAATCATATACGGGCGGGTGGAACAAGCCTTTCGAAGCGCCGATCGAGGTGTTAAGCCGTGGCTCGCATGCTCAAGCTATATAGGACTCCGGCGGTTCCAGCGCGTGTCCCTGCAGAGCCTGGCGCCGCGCTACAAGAGTTCGTAATCGAAGGGAATCAAATCATGACCCATCCGCGCCGCAGCCTTTTGTTCATGCCGGGTTCGAATTCGCGGGCGCTGGAGAAGGCGCGCGTTCTTGCCGCCGACGCCATCATCCTCGATCTCGAAGATTCTGTCGCGCCGGATGCCAAGCCCCTGGCGCGGGAGCAGATTGCGAAAGCTATCGCAGCTGGCGGCTTTGGCAAGCGGGAGGTCTGGATCCGGACCAATGCGCTGGACACGCCATTTTGGGCCGAGGATGCCAGGATGGCCGCCGGTGCCAAGCCCGACGCCATCCTGGTGCCGAAGGTGTCGAGCCTGGACGATCTTCGTACCATTGCGGGCGCGCTACGCGAAGCCAAGGCCGACCCGTCGATCCGTGTCTGGGCGATGATCGAGACCGCGCGTGCGGTGCTGCATGCCGAGGAACTCGCGGCGGCCTCGCGCGATGTCGAGCCGCGGCTGGCCGGCTTTGTATTCGGACCCAACGATATTTCGCGCGAAACGCGCATTCGCATGCAGCCCGGCCGCGTCATCATGCTGCCGATGATCATCCACTGCATCCTGGCAGCCCGCGCCTACGGTCTCGAAATCCTCGATGGGCCCTACAGTGACTTCAGCAACATCGAAGGCTTCAATCAGGAATGCGCGCAGGCACGCGATCTTGGCTTTGACGGCAAGACGCTGATTCACCCCGGCCAGATCGAGGCCTGCAATGTCATCTTTACGCCGCCGCCGGAAGAAGTGGCGCGGGCGCGCAAGATCATCGCGGCATTCGAATTGCCGGAGAATGCCGCACGCGGCGCCATCTCGCTCGACGGCCAGATGGTGGAGCGTCTGCATGCAGACATGGCGCGCCGCACGATCGCGATCGCGGATTCAATCGCTGCGATGAGAAATTAGCTATTTGTCTTTCGTTGTCCCGGTTCCTGACTCAAACCCGCAATCGTGGACGCGTTGAGGCAATATTCCCGATAATGCTCGGCTGAGGTCCCTGCCGCTAGATCGTGATCGCATTCGTGCTTGTGATTGCACAACGCGCAGACACGCTCCATGTCGTGCAGCACCACGGGCTCGACCCGCGCCAAGGCCTCGGCATCGATGCCAAGAGCCACCAGCAATCTTGGCAATTCGTCCGCAGCGTGCGGTCCCCGGTCGACGAGCTCGTTCAGGTCAGCGGGCGAAAGCTGAAGATCGTGAGCGATGCGGTCGAACTCAACCGGGTCGAGCTGACGCATCTCGTTCAGCTCCCGCCGGTGGTTGAGCCAATCATTAAAGGTATGGGTCAGGCGCTCAAGGACGGAAGGAGAAGTGTCCTGGACTGTCATGACGAAGCTCCGCCTCAGAAAAAGATTTAATGCATTCTGGACCGCCGTCTCGGGAGCGGCATTGCGCTGGATCAAACTAGGCGCAACCGGGTCAGACAAAGCCGGGCGTCTTCTTTAGGCACCAAATCGCGCTGCCGCCCAGGCATGCAGACTGCCTGGCACTGGCGGCTGGTTGCCACGGCCTTTCGGCGAGATGTGAAAACCGATGATCTCGCCGTCGCCCACCAGGGGCGAAAAGTCCCGTGGTTCGAAGAACAGCTTCGGCTCGGCATGCACGGCGTAAAACGACTTCTTGGGGAGGGCGTATTGCAATTCTCCGGAGCGGCGGGCAAGCGCCGTGAGCGCTGCGGGACCAAAGATCGCGAGCCGCACGTCCGAGATGCGCCTTGTCCCGCGCAATTTGTGCAGCATGTAGGTGAAGCGATGCCGGAATGACAGCCAGTCCGGCGTCAACTCGTCCTGCGCCATCAAGGCTTCGAAGGCGGTAACGATCGGATCGGCTGAGGGGAGATACAGCACCGAATTGCCGAGTTGCCGCGGCTGCTCCCAGGCAAAATAGGGTTTTGCCGGGTCGATCTCGACAGGCCTTAGCAGCAGGACATCGGCATCGAGCCAGAGGCCTGCCTGCTTCGCCATCAGCCGCATCCGGAAAAAATCCGAGAATTGCAGCATGGTCCGGTCGATCCAGACCCCATCTGTCATAGGGCGCAGCCGTTCCGCAAAGGAATGCGGCAGGATCGGTTCGGCTTCCGCGTTATCGACGCCCTCGGGCAATTGGGCGATCGGATCGAAGCTGTAGATCGTCACTTTGTGGCCAGCCGCGACCTGCGAACGCAGGCATAGCCTGCGCAAGGCGTCCAGCGGGCCGTGCCAGAAAGTGACGATGTCAGTCCGCATGGCGTTTTCGAGCGAAAGTGCAAGCCGGTTCGCGTGAGAAAACGCGTCGAATAAGACTTAAGCCCAGGCGCGCTCTTTCAGCTTGGCCTCATAGGCATCGATCGACGATTTCTTTTCCATCGTAAGGCCGATGTCGTCGAGCCCGTTCATCAGGCAATGTTTGCGGAACGGATCGATCTCGAACTTCACAGTGCCGCCGTCGGGGCCGCGGATTTCCTGATTGGGCAGATCGATGGTCAGCGTTGCGTTGGCGCCGCGCTCGGCGTCGTCGAACAGCTTGTCGAGATCTTCTTGGGCAACACGGATCGGCAGAATGCCGTTCTTGAAGCAGTTGTTGTAGAAGATGTCGCCGAACGAGGTCGAGATCACGCAGCGGATGCCGAAATCGAGCAGCGCCCAGGGCGCGTGCTCGCGGCTCGAGCCGCAGCCGAAATTGTCGCCGGCCACCAGCACCTTGGCGTTGCGGTAGGCCGGCTTGTTGAGCACGAAATCCGGGTTCTCGCTGCCGTCGTCCTTGTAGCGCTGTTCCGAGAACAGGCCTTTGCCAAGCCCCGTGCGCTTGATGGTCTTCAGATACTGCTTGGGGATGATCATGTCGGTATCGACATTGATGATCTTCAGCGGCGCTGCGACGCCTTCGAGCGTGGTGAACTTTTCCATGAGGATGACAGTTCTCGGTTGGGATGGGCGAAAAGCAATTGCGGGGCGAGTTTTATCGCGAATGCCGCTCGCGTAAAAGGGCAAAAAAGCCGCCTCAAACCGCCTCTCCCTCAATGGTAGCCATGTCCTTCGTCGAGGCCGAACTGATGCCGATTCCGCATCAGCACGCGGCGGCCGAAACACTCGGTGCTCAACAGTGCAGGAACCTGCTTTGCCGCAAAAGGATGAAGGCCTGCCCGGCACGATGGGGCGGAAAAGATCGGCCTTGATGTTGACCTTGTCCCGGCAATCGGAGAGCGTAGGCACAGATGACCGAAGCGGGGCGCGCGTGACGATGAGTATCGGCAAACTGGCGATAGCTGGGGTTTTCGCGGGCACTTTCGTGCTGCTGATATCGGGCGCAGAAGCCCAGACCGCGCCGCAGGGTACGCGCGTTGCGCAAACGTTGACGCCCGACGATCTCGCCGCACGCCCGGCCGAAGGGGCCGCTCGTCCGTCGCGGCGGGTTCGCATTTACCCGCACCGTCAGGTCGTGCCGGACGATGTTTATCCCCGCTACAACCCCGGGCCGAATGCGGTTCGGGTGTGTCGTGCCTCCTATGCGCAGGAGTACCGTCCGAGCGGCACGGTCATCGTGCCGCATATGACCTGCGTCTGGACCCACGGCTAGGCATTTTTCAAAGACCTTGCAGCCGCACTTGATCCCGATGAGATGCGGTCGGAACACCACGGTCGGGAGCATTTCCACTGGCGCCCTGTGTGTGGCCGCGGATGATTAGGTCCATGATGACGGTCATATGCTCGTGCGCGAACGCGGCGCATGCGCGGCGGCGAAAATCCGTGGCGTGCACATTCATGACGTGTTCAGCCGGCGCCTTCTAGGTTTCCCGCCAACAAAGCCACCCCAGCAAAAAGCGCCACACGTTGACGGCGATGCTTCATCGCGCCTGACGTCGAGGTTCGAGACACGTCAGGTGAGGTGAGTCAGGCGCCCCGCAAGGGCGCCTGATCCTTTTGAAAACGACGCCTTCGCGCGCTCAGGGGAACCGGACGTGCGCCCGTTCAGATCCAGTCCTTGATCTTCCAGGGCTTGATCTTCCAGGGCGTCAGATTTTCCATCCGCCATTGCTCGAGCCGCTCCGGCGGCCAATGGCTGATCTTTGGGGCTTGCTTGACGACGGGCTCCTTGACGCGCGGCATCACGCGCCGGTAGCGCTGCCGTGTCGCGTCGCCGATCGTATCGACGAATTCGGGTTTGTCAGTCTTGTCTGCCATGACGGTCCCCCACGCAGTCGCGAACGGGATTTCACCGCCTATAGCTTGCGCCTGTCCGGTTAACGGTATCCTTCTTCAATAGCCCGATTTGAAGGGGTTGCCGCTGTTTTACCGCCAGTCCCGGACATCGACGAAATGCCCGGCAATCGCGGCTGCGGCTGCCATGGCTGGTGAGACCAAGTGGGTGCGGCCCTTAAAACCCTGGCGCCCCTCGAAATTACGGTTGGAAGTCGAGGCGCAGCGCTCTTCCGGCCTGAGCTTGTCCGGATTCATGGCAAGACACATCGAACAGCCCGGTTCGCGCCATTCGAAGCCGGCCTTGATGAAAATCTTGTCGAGGCCTTCGGCTTCCGCCTGTTCCTTCACGATGCCGGAACCCGGCACGATCATCGCATTGACGTTGGCATTCACCCGCTTGCCGTCGGCGATTTTCGCCGCCGCGCGCAAATCCTCGATCCGGCCATTGGTGCAGGAGCCGATGAAGACGCGGTCGAGCTTGATATCGGTGATCTTCGTCCCTGCTTTCAGCCCCATGTAGCTCAGCGCGCGGTGCTTGGAGATGCGCTTGGCCTCATCCTCGATCTTGTCGGGATCGGGCACCACTCCTGCGATCGAGGCAACGTCTTCCGGCGAGGTGCCCCAGGTCACGACCGGCGGCAGCTTAGCCGCGTCGAGCCTGATCTCGTGGTCGAAATGCGCGCCGTCATCGCTGCGCAGGCTTTCCCAGTAGCGAAGCGCGGCATCCCAGGCGGCACCCTTGGGCGATTTCGGCCGGCCCTTCAGGAATTCGAACGCCTTCTCGTCCGGCGCGACGAGACCGGCGCGAGCGCCGCCTTCGATCGACATGTTGCAGACGGTCATGCGGCCCTCCATCGAGAGCGAACGGATGGCCTCGCCCGCATATTCCAGCACGTAGCCGGTGCCGCCGGCAGTGCCGATCTCGCCGATGATCGAAAGGATAATGTCCTTGCCGGTGACGCCGTCGGGCAATTTGCCATCGACGATGGCGCGCATGTTCTTCGCCTTCTTCTGGATCAGCGTTTGCGTCGCGAGCACATGTTCGACCTCCGACGTGCCGATGCCGTGGGCGAGCGCGCCGAAGGCGCCGTGGGTCGAGGTGTGGCTGTCGCCGCAGACGATCGTGGTGCCCGGCAGCGTAAAGCCTTGCTCGGGGCCGATGACATGGACAATGCCTTGGCGACGATCGAACTCGTTGTAATACTCGATGCCGAAATCCCTCGCGTTCTCCGCCAGCACCCTGATCTGCTCGGCGCTTTCGGGATCGGGATTCGGCTTCGTACGATCGGTGGTCGGCACGTTGTGGTCAACGACCGCAAGTGTCTTTTCGGGCGCTCGAACCTTGCGCCCCGTGGCGCGCAAGCCTTCGAACGCCTGCGGCGAAGTCACCTCATGCACCAGATGGCGGTCAATATAGATCAGGCAGGTGCCGTCTTCTGCTTCGTGCACCAAGTGATCGTTCCAGATCTTGTCGTACAGGGTCGTCGGTTTGGACATGAGCGTCAGCTCCTCAACAGGAAATCGGAAGGGACGGAATCGTGCCGATGGCGGCGGAAAGCGCAGCGTCAGAACGCGCGCGCAAGTTCCGAGGTCGCAGACGTCGCGAACCGTCCGAAGAAGCGGCCGGGGAGGCGGGCGTGATCGTCGATGACGACGCGCCGGCTATTGATGCTGGTTGAATCCGAAACCATTCTAAATTTCTAACACAAGCGCTGTGGCATGGACAATCAATCGGTGGCGGACCAACTCCCTTCGTGATTGCCGGGCTTGACCCCGACAACAAAAAAGCGCGGGGCATGCCCCGCGCTTTCGAGAGAGCCTTGGGTCGGCTCGAATTACTCGTTGACGGCGGCGGCGCGCTCGGACTTTTCGACGATGCGGGCCGACTTGCCGCGCAGATTGCGCAGGTAATAGAGCTTGGCGCGGCGCACCTTGCCGCGGCGCACGACCTTGATGGAGTCGATCATCGGCGACATGATCGGGAAGACACGCTCGACGCCTTCGCCGTAGGAAATCTTGCGGACCGTGAAGCTCTCATTGAGCCCACCGCCTGAGCGGCCGATACAGACCCCTTCATAGGCCTGCACGCGAGTGCGATCGCCTTCGACCACCTTGACATTGACGATCACGGTGTCGCCCGGCCCGAAATCCGGAATGTCCTTGCCGGCGGACATCTTTTCGAATTGCTCTTTTTCGAGCTGTTGAATCAGGTTCATTGGTAATCTCCATCGGCGGCGCGCGCCCTGCCAGTCCGGGGGCTCGCGATCCAAGCTGCCGTCAGTTCTCGGAATTGGCGCCCGTATAAGCCAAAGGTGGGACCTTGTCACTCCTTTGTCGTGCTTTTTGGCGCGTTTTCATGGGCGGCCCATAAATCCGGCCGCCGGGTCCGCGTCAGCCGCTCTGCTTCCGCCCGCCGCCATGCTGCGACCTTCGCGTGATCGCCGGACAGCAGCACTTCGGGGATCGGTCGCCCTTCGAAGGCCTGGGGGCGGGTATATTGGGGGTATTCGAGTAAGGAATGGGAAAAACTCTCCTCCGAGGCGGATTCCGCACTTCCCATAACCCCGGGCAACAGCCGGACACAGGCATCGACCAGCGCCATGGCGGCGATTTCCCCTCCCGAGAGCACGTAGTCGCCGATCGAAACCTCCTCAAGCGCCCGCGCCTCGATCACCCGCTGGTCGATCCCCTCGAAACGGCCGCAGACGATCAGCGTGCCCGGTCCCGCGGCGAGTTCCGCCACCCGCGACTGGGTCAATGGCCGACCGCGCGGGCTCATGAGCAGGCGCGGCCGGCCGGGCGGTACTGCCGCGGCATCGATTGCCGCGGCCAATATGTCGGCCCGCAGTACCATGCCCGGGCCCCCGCCGGCAGGGGTGTCATCGACGCTGCGATGGCGGTCGGTGGCGGAATCCCTGATATCGCGCGCCTCAAGCGACCAGACGCCCATGGCAAGCGCCCTGCCGGCCAGGCTCACGCCGAGCGGTCCCGGAAACATCTCCGGAAAGAGGGTCAGAACAGTCGTGCGCCAGGGTGAAGTCATTGCCCTCAATCGCGCTTTGTCTTTCAGAAATCAAAAGGAAAAAGCTGGTCGACTAGAGGCGGCTCTGAAATGACGTCGAGCCGCTTCCGAGGCGGCATGATCCCTGGCTAGGGCACCACCGCCGTGAGATCGAGGCCGTGCATCAGCGCGGCGCTATCGACCGCGCGCTTGAAGTCGGCGAGTTCAAACGTTGTGACCTGAATTTGCTTCAGATCCAGCAGGCCTTCCGCCGCCAACGCGGCCAGCTGGCCCGGTGCCTGCCGCTCATACATGAACTGGCCAACCACTTCCCAATCGTTCGTCAGCATCTCGCGCATCGACAGGTCGAGCGGCACGTCGGCTGAGCCCATCAGCACCAATCGGCCGCCGCGCTTCAGCGCGCGCAGGCAGGAAAGCGTGGTCGAGGTGCTTTTCGCGGAGCCGAGCAAATCGAGCGCGACATGCGCATGGCCGCCGGCGGCATGACGGATGATCGGAAGGTCCTTGTCCGCATCACCGGAAACGACAGCCGGAATCACCCGCGGCCCGAACTTGTCGCGCAAGGATCCGAGGACTTCCTGTTTGCGTCCGACAGCGACGACGCGGCCCGCGCCCAGCGCCACCGCCAGCATCACCGCGCCCGAGCCGAAATAACCGGTCGCGCCGTTGACGATGATGGTCGCTCCACCGCGCAGACCTGTGCGCTGCAATCCGCCGAAGGGCACGATCAGCTTTGCAAGCGCGATCAACTCGGTGGCGGGTCGATCATCGAGAAAAGCGAGCGGCGTGATGCAGGCGGCCGGCCAGTGCGCAACCTGCGCGAAAACACCATCGCGCCAGCGTGCCTGCAAGGCGAGGGCTTCCGGCGTCGGCGTGGTTGCAGTCAGCCCAATCAGGATTTGCGGCGGCTCGGCACTCGGCACATCGCCGCGCAGATGCGGGCTGAGGAAGACACGGTCGCCACTGCGGACATGTCCAACGTTCTCGCCGGTCGCAATCACGCGGCCGATCGCATTGGTGCCGGGCACGAACGGCATCGGGGGCAGGTTGTAGGGCACCTGGCCCGACATGACGCGCCCCATATAGGAAAGCACCATGCCGGCCTCGATTGCCACCAGGACGCCGTCGGGCGCGGGATTTGGCGTGTCGACGTCCTCAAAGCGCAGATCGTGGTGGGCATGGAGCCGCCAGGCTTTGTGGGTCTTGCTCATGTCATCGCTCCCAATCTGGTGGAATGGCGATCAGGCGGCTCCTAATGAGACACTAGCCGTCGCCCTCAATTTCCCTTGGCAATTCGATCACGACTCGCCCGCCCGGTATGTCGACCGTCGGCACCACCGCATTTGAAAAGGGCAAGAGTATCGTCGTGCCGCTTTCCGGGGCGATCTCGATGATATCGCCGGCGCCGAAGTTATGAATGGCGATCACACGCCCGAGCGGTTCATCGGCCGTGGTTACCGCGTCAAGGCCGATCAGGTCTGCGTGATAATACTCGTCTTCTTCGGTCGCCGGCAGTTTGTCCCGTGGGATGTAAAGCTCGAGTCCGTTGAGGCGTTCGGCCTCATCGCGGGTGGTGACGCCCTTGAAGGTGACAACCAGATGGTCCTTGGCCTCGCGGGCGCTTGTCAGTTCGAGGTGACGTCCGCCATCCTTGGTCGCCAGCGGTCCGTAATCTTCGATCGCAAGCGGATCTTCAGTGAAGGTCCATAGTTTCACGGCCCCGCGCACGCCATGCGCGGCGCCGATCCGGGCGACGCAAACTTGCCCAGCCATTATCGGGCCCAGTCCTTCGAGATGCGGCCGTTTTTTGCACCGTTCGCGACGGTCTCGCCGTCGCTGGGCGTGCTTGGGTGACGTCGCTCCTCAGTATGAGGGGAAAGACTCTCGCGCTGAGGACCTCGGCCAAAGCCGTGCGTCCTGAAGTGCGAGGCCGTTTCTCTCCTCAAGAGTTACGCCGACTTGGCGGCGGCTTCAGCCTGCGCCTTGCGCTCCTTGCGCGGCACGGCCTTCTCCGGATTGTTGCGCTTCTCCCGCTTCTTCACGCCGGCGGCGTCGAGGAAGCGCATCACGCGATCGGACGGCTGCGCGCCCTTGGCGAGCCAGGCCTTGAGCTTGTCCATGTCGAGCTTGAGCCGGTCGGCGTTGTCCTTCGGCATCAGCGGATTGAAATGGCCGAGCCGCTCGATGAAGCGGCCGTCACGCGGAAAGCGCGAGTCGGCGACGACGACGTGATAGACGGGACGCTTCTTGGTGCCTGCGCGAGCAAGGCGGATCACAACGGACATGAACTTCTCCTTGAATATGTCTGTTCGAATAAGGGTGAATTGATCTGTCGATTACTTCTTCTTCCCCGGACCAGGAAAGCCGGCGAGGCCCGGCAACGTCGGCTTGTTGGGCAGTCCCGTAAGCCCCGGCAAATTCGGTAGCCCGGTGCGAAGGCCGGCGGGAATGTCTTTCGGCAAGGCCGGCACGCCGGCGGGGCCTGCGCCTTGCGGAATCTTCTCGGCCAGCGCCTTCATCTGCTCCGCGCTAGGCATGCCGCCGCCAAAGCCCATGGCTTGCGCAATGCCGGCGAGCGGGCCGCGCTTGCCCGAGCCCATGGCCTTCATCATGTCGGCCATGTTCCGGTGCATCTTGAGCAGCTTGTTGAGGTCTTCGACCTTGCCGCCGGCGCCGGCCGCGATCCGCTTCTTGCGGCTCGCCTTGAGAATGTCCGGATGCTTGCGCTCCTGCCGCGTCATCGAGTCGATCAAGGCGACTTGGCGCTTGATGATCTTGTCGTCGATCCCGGCATTGGCGATCTGGTTTTTCATCTTGGCGATGCCGGGCATCATGCCCATCAGGCCGGAAATGCCGCCCATGTTCGCCATCTGCATCAACTGCTCGCGCATGTCGGAAAGGTCGAACTGGCCCTTGCGCATCCGCTCGGCGGTGCGCACGGCTTTCTCGGCGTCGATGCTGGCGGCAGCCTTCTCGACCAGCGAGACCACGTCGCCCATGCCGAGAATACGGCTTGCGATGCGGCTTGGATGAAAATCCTCCAGCGCGTCGGTCTTTTCGCCGGTGCCCATCAGCTTGATCGGCTTGCCCGTGACCGCGCGCATCGACAGCGCTGCGCCGCCGCGGCCGTCGCCATCGACGCGCGTCAGCGCGATGCCGGTCAGGCCCACCCGCTGGTCGAACGAGCGCGCCAGGTTCACCGCGTCCTGGCCGGTTAGCGAATCCGCGACCAGCAGCACTTCGTGCGGATTGGCAGTGGCTTTGATCTCCGCCGCCTCGGTCATCATCTCTTCATCGAGCGTGGTACGCCCGGCGGTGTCGAGCAGCACGACGTCGTAGCCGCCGAGCTTGCCGGCCTCTAACGCCCGCTTTGCGATCTGCGCTGGCTTTTGCCCGGCAACGATCGGCAGCGTCGGAACATCGAGATCGCGGCCAAGGACGGCGAGCTGTTCCATCGCCGCCGGACGGTAGATGTCGAGCGAGGCCATCAACACCTTGCGCTTGTCGCGCTGGACCAGGCGGCGGGCCAGTTTTGCGGTCGTCGTGGTTTTGCCGGAACCTTGCAGGCCGACCATCATGATCGCGACCGGCGGCACCGCGTTAAGGTCGATGCTCTGGCCGTCGGAGCCCAGCGTGGCGACGAGTTCGTCATGAACGATCTTGACCACCATCTGGCCGGGCGTGACCGACTTGACGACGGTGGCGCCGATCGCCTGCTCGCGAACGCGATCGGTGAAGCTGCGGACGACGTCCAGGGAGACATCGGCCTCCAGCAGCGCGCGCCGCACCTCGCGCATGGCCGCGTCAACGTCAGCCTCCGTCAGCGCGCCGCGCCGCGTCAACCGATCGAGAATACCACCCAGCTTTTCCGACAGGTTGTCGAACACTTAAATTCTCTTCTCTTTCTTTACCTCTCCCCACGACGGGTGGGCGAGGGAGCAGATCGTCATCTATGTCGGGATGACGCGATTCCAAACACTTTTGCGCCCGAGGGCGCATCGCGCTGTCGGGCGTTGACCTCCGGTCTCCAGGACCGGTCGGCGGGTCGAAAAGGACACTCTTTTCGATGAATTGCGGCGGGTTAAACGCCCTTGAGGCGGAAAAGTCAAGAAACGTCCTAGTTCCAGATGGCGGTATCGTGAACCGGGAGGTTTCGCAGTCCTCTTGCAAGGACAGCCGTTTTTGCCGCCAATCCCCTTCATGCATGGTTCCAGTAACAAGCCCCCGTCGGACCATTTCGACGGCCGGGTTTTCTTCGATCCCGACGGCGTGCCGCCAAAGGCGCTGCGCGACGTGCTGCGCTGGCAGTTCGGCGGCAACCGCAAGCGCGCGGTCTGGCCGAAATGGGTGCCCAGCCAGCATGCAGATACCCCGCCGGCGCGGGTAGATGGCAACAAGGCGCGGCTGTCCTTTGTGGGCCACGCGAGCTGGCTCATCCAGACGGCGGGGCGGAACATTCTCGTTGATCCCGTCTGGTCGAAACGCGTGTCGCCCTTCGCCTTTGCGGGTCCAAAGCGTCGCAACGATCCCGGCATCGCCTTCGAAGCCTTGCCTGATATCGATACCGTGCTGGTTTCGCACGGCCATTACGATCATCTCGACATCGTGACCCTGTCCCGGCTGGCAAAGCGGTTTTCGCCGCGCGTGATCACGCCGCTTGGCAACGATCTCACGATGAGGCGCGCCGATCCCGACATTCGCGCCGAGGCCTTCGACTGGCATCAGCGCGTGGAACTCGCCGACGGTGTTGCCGTCACGCTGGTGCCGACGCGACATTGGTCGGCGCGCGGGCTGTTCGATCGTAACCAATGCCTGTGGGCGAGCTTTGTCATCGAGACGCCGGCCGGGAAAATCTACGCCGTCGGCGATTCCGGCTATGGCGAGGGCAAACACTTCCGCGAGGTGGGGCGAATGCACGGTCCGTTGCGGCTGGCGCTGCTGCCGATCGGCGCCTATGAGCCGCGCTGGTTCATGAAGGACCAGCACATGAATCCTTCTGACGCGGTGATGGCGCTCGCCGACTGCGGCGCAACGCAGGCACTCGCCCATCATCACGGCACGTTCCGGCTCACCGACGAAGCCATCGACGCGCCCGCAATCGCGCTGGGCGAGGCGCTCGATCAGGCCAACATTCCGCGCGAGCGTTTTGTGGCGCTCAAGCCGGGGCAAGTGGTGGAGATTTAGTTTTTGAAGAGTCCTCGTGCGTCGCACCTCTAACGAGGCGCTGCGTCCGGGACGTGCAAAGTTGCTACGGATCTTTCTTGATAGCCCAGACCACGCCAACCGAGATCGAAAGCGTCTCTTCCCCCTGGGCAATTGGCACGGGGGCTGCCGCCATTCCACCCATCACCCTGGCGCGGAACAGCGGCTGAGCGGCGCCCTCTTCGGAAATGCTGACCGGCGTGCCCAGCGCGACGCCGGCGGCCTTGGCGTAGATCTCCGCTTTGCGGCGCGCGTCGGCAATCGCCTGCTCGCGCGCGCCGTCGAGCAGCTTTGAGGCCTGCGACACCATGAAATTGATGCCGCCGATCTCGTTGGCGCCCGCTGTAACCACGGTATCGATCATATTCGCAACCTTGGTGATGTCGTGCAGGCGGATCGTCACACGGTTGCTGGCGCGATAGCCGGAAATCGTGGCCGGTGAGCCGGATTTGGCCGCCGTGTACTGCGGCTGCAACGACAGCCGTGAGGTCTGATAGTCCTTCTCTTCGATGCCGGCTCCCTTCAGCGCCAGCAGCACTTTGCCCATCGTGGCATTGTTGGCGTCTGACGCCTCGCGCGCAGTCTTGCCGTCCGACGTCACCCCGGTGTCGATCTGGACCATATCGGGCGGCACCGAAATGCGGGCTTCGCCGGTCACGGATATCACGGGCGACGGTTGCGTTGTCGTCTGGGCTCCCGCCGCGAGCGGCGCGGCGGCTAGCACAACGACGAAAGCGTACAGGACGGTGCGCTTTGTCATCATGTTCACTTCAGCGGCACGTAGACGTTGATCACCAGCTTGTCGTCCGGCGTTTTCAGGGGATTGGTGATATATTCCTCGATGAAGGTGTCTTTTGCTTCCAGCTTCTTGTCGTCGAGGTGGTTCGTGATGGCCTCGTACGTGTTGTCCATGTTCTCATATGAACCGCGGTGGACGAATTTGAGCGCCTTGCCTTCAGGTGATTTGGCAACAGTGATTGCCTTCGGCAGGTCCTTCGGTTCCTGGTCAACCGGTATCTCCGCCAGATAGGTAAAGCCGGTGTCGTCGGTCGAGGTGTAGACGATCATCGAGTTGCCGGCCGGCTTGTCTCCGGCCTTCTCGAGCGCAGCCGCAAGCGTCTTCAAGGATGCAACCAGGGTTTCATAGGCGGTGTCCCAGTTCGCGGTGCCCTTCGTGGCAATGACCGTTTTCGGGGTCAGCGTGATCTGCTCGCCAAAGGGATCCGCCTTCTGCACCGGGGCCGGCGGCGCGGTGGGCGTCGTCGTCGTCGGCAAATCCCCGGGGGATTTGTTTTCGGCGGGCGGCGGGGCAGGGCTCACGGAAGGAGCCGGCGTTGGCGCCTGCGCATGGGCGGATTGGAGCGCGACGGCAACCAGCGGGACCAGGGCGAACAGGGCAACACGACATGGGCTGGCGTAGTTCATCGGGTCTTCTCCATGGCCTTCCGTGGCCCGCACGCGCGAATCCCGGATGTCTAACATGCGAGCGCGGCGTTCGTCTCATGATAGATATTTACGGATATTTCATGCCCATCCCCGCCGGGCGGGGAGCAGGGACACAGATAAACCCACATCTAGCTTATTCGGCTTCGTTCGCCATATAACTCTGGCGTGACGGGAAGGATCGATGAGCGCGCTCGCCAACCACGGCTTTGCCAAGATGAACGGGATCGGCAACGAAATCGTTGTCGTCGATCTGCGCGACCGGCCGGGTCCTGTCACGGCCGATGATGCACGTGCGGTCGCTTCGCCAAAGGGGGTCCACTACGATCAGCTGATGGTGCTTCAGCCACCGCGCCTGTCGGGCACCGAGGCCTTCATCCGCATCTACAACAACGACGGTTCGGAGGCTGGCGCCTGTGGCAACGGCATGCGCTGCGTGGCGCGTCGGGTGTTCGAGGCTTCCGGCCAGCAAGCCGCCACATTTGAGACCAGCGCCGGCCTGTTGAATTGCTGGCAGGGGCCGGCCGCCGATCTCTATACCGTCGATATGGGCGTGCCGAAGTTCGGCTGGCAGGATATCCCGCTCGCCGAAGAATTTCGTGATACGCGCGGCATCGAACTGCAAATAGGGCCGATCGACGCTCCGATCCTGCACACCCCCTCGGTCGTCAGCATGGGCAATCCGCATGCGATCTTCTGGGTCGACGACGTGCAGGCCTATGATCTCGGCCGTTTCGGCCCACTGCTGGAAAATCATCCGATCTTTCCCGAGCGCGCCAACATCACGCTGGCTCACATCGTTGATCGCGACCACATCACGATCCGCACCTGGGAGCGGGGCGCGGGACTGACCAAGGCCTGCGGGTCGGCGGCGTGTGCGACGGCGGTTGCGGCTGCGCGGCTGAAGCGCGCCAATCGCACGGTTCGCATCACACTTCCGGGCGGCGATCTCACCATCGAATGGCGCGATCGCGACGATCATGTGTTGATGACCGGTCCCGCGGTCTTCGAATATGAGGGGCATTTCGACCCGGCGCTGTTTGCCTCGGTCGCATGAGCGTCGACGTCGTCACCTTCGGCTGCCGCCTCAACGCATTCGAGTCTGAGGTAATGCGTAGTGAAGCCGCGCGCGCCGGGCTTTCCGATACCATCATCATCAATAGCTGCGCCGTCACCAACGAGGCCGTGGCGCAGGCGCGGCAGTCGATTCGCAAGCTGAAGCGCGAGCGGCCATTCGCGCGCATCGTCGTTACCGGCTGCGCGGCACAGACGCAGGCCGAGATGTTTGCCGGAATGCCGGAAGTCGATCGGGTGCTCGGCAACGACGACAAGATGCAGGCCGATGCCTGGCAGCGGGCGCGAACGGCTCTTTTTGGAGCGGCTGCGCTGGATATTGCAGCGAGCCGCAAGATTGCAGTCAGCGACGTCATGTCGCTTCGGCAGATCGCGCCCCCTCGCATGGAAGTATTGCCGAAGGGGCAGCCGCGCGTCTTCGTGCAGGTGCAGAACGGCTGCGATCACCGCTGCACCTTCTGTATCATCCCGTTCGGCCGCGGCAATTCGCGCTCGGTGCCGGTGGAGGCGGCGCTGGCGCAGGTTCGTGCGCTGGTCGAACGGGGCCATCCCGAAATCGTGCTGACCGGCGTCGACCTGACAAGCTATGGCGCCGATCTGCCGGAAGCCCCCAAGCTCGGCCAGTTGGTGAAGCAAATCTTGCGCAAGGTGCCGGAACTGAAGCGTCTGCGGATCTCTTCCGTCGATTCCATTGAGGTCGACCGCGATCTCCTGGATGCCATCGCCACGGAGGAACGGCTAATGCCGCATCTGCATTTGTCGCTGCAGTCCGGCGACGACTTGATCTTAAAGCGCATGAAGCGCCGTCACTCCCGTCAGCAGGCGATCGAGTTTTGCGCTGAGGTGCAACGGCTGCGGCCGGATATGGCGCTCGGCGCCGATATCATTGCCGGCTTTCCAACCGAAACCGAAGCGATGTTCGCCCGCTCGATGGATCTCATTGATGCGTGCCGCCTGACCTTCCTGCATGTCTTTCCGTATTCGCCACGGCCGGGTACGCCGGCCTCGCGCATGCCGCAGGTCGAGAGTCGCATGATCAAGGAGCGCGCCAGGCGGTTGCGCGACGCGGGCGAAGCCGCGCTGCGGCGGCGCCTTGAATCGGAAATCGGCGCGACGCGCCAGGTTCTGGTCGAAAGCGCCACCCAGGGCCGCACCGAACATTTTCTGCCGGTTGCAGTCCACGGTGAGATGCCCGGAGAAGTACGGCGATTCGCGATCAGAGGAAGCGATGGTGCCAGGTTAATCGTCTAACCCAGCCGGCTGTCGCCCGCCTTGACCGGGTGATCCAGTACGCCTTGGACCATCCCATCGGCGCGGCAGCGCTTGGCGCTACTCCTCCTTCCATCCGCAGATGCGCAAACGCTCGCGCATATGTTCCGGCGCAGGCGCCACCGCGCGCACCGGTTCCTTGTTCTTCGAAATCGGGATGCCGATTTCGCGGGAATGCAGATGCAGGCGCGGCTCGCCGAACCGCGGTCCGTTGCCATAGATGTTGTCGCCGACGATCGGCCAGCCCTGAGCCGAGGCATGCACGCGTAATTGATGGGTGCGGCCGGTGACCGGCTCAAGCGCCAACCAGGTCAGGCCGTCGCCGCGACCCATTACTTTCCAATTCGTGATCGCCGGTTGTCCGTCGGGATCGACCTTCTGCCACCAGCCGCGCTCAGGATTGAGCCGGCCAAGCGGCATGTCGATGGTGCCTTCTTCGACGGGCGGACCTCCTTCGACGACGGCCCAGTAGGTCTTTGAAATCCTGCCGTGCTTGAACAACAGCCCGAGCGAGGCGGTGGCCTTGCGATGGCGTCCGAGCACCAGGCAGCCGGAAGTGTCCTTGTCCAGCCGATGCGCCAGCACCGGCGGCCGCGGCAGGCCGAACCTGAGCGCATCGAAGGAGGCTTCCAGGTTGGGACCGCCCTTCGGTCCGCGGTGAACCGGCAGGCCTGCCGGCTTGTCGATCACCAGCATCAAGCCGTCGCGATGGAGCACGCGGGAGAGGATTTCCTCCGCGGTCAGTACAGGAACTTCGGTCCGATCAAGACTTTCACTCATCGCTTGAAAGGGCTAACACACCCCGCCATGAATGAGGAAGCACCGAAACAGAGCTGGTGGCGCCGGCTATCCAGCGGATTGAAGCGGACCTCGAGTTCGCTCGGCACGGCCGTTGCCGATCTCGTGACCAAGCGCAAGCTCGACCGCGCAATGCTCGAGGATATCGAGGATGTGCTGCTCCGTGCCGATCTCGGAACCGAAGTGGCGGCACGAATCTCGCAGGCCGTCGGCCATGGCCGCTACGACAAGTCGATCTCGGCCGACGAGGTCAAAGCGGTGGTCGCAACCGAGGTCGAAAAGGTGCTTGCGCCGGTGGCGAAACCCCTCATCATCGAGGCGGCAAAGAAGCCGTTTGTCGTTCTCGTCGTCGGGGTCAACGGTTCCGGCAAGACCACCACCATCGGCAAGCTGGCTGCGAAATTTTCCGCCGAAGGCCGGAAGGTGATGCTCGCCGCCGGCGATACATTCCGCGCCGCCGCGATCGAACAGCTGAAGGTTTGGGGCGAACGGACGAAGTCGCCTGTGATTGCCGGGGCACAAGGCTCGGACTCGGCGAGCCTTGCCTTTAATGCGCTCTCGGCGGCCCGCGACGAAAAGCGCGACGTGCTCCTGATCGATACGGCCGGGCGGCTGCAAAACAAAGCGGAGCTGATGAACGAGCTCGAAAAGGTGGTTCGCGTGATCCGGAAAGTTGACGACACCGCACCGCATGCCGTTCTGCTGGTGCTGGACGCGACGGTGGGACAAAACGCGCTCTCGCAAGTCGACGCCTTTCATCGTACCGCTGGCGTTACCGGCCTCGTGATGACCAAGCTCGATGGCACCGCGCGGGGTGGAATCCTCGTGGCGCTTTCGGAGAAATACAAGCTGCCCGTGCACTTCATCGGGGTCGGCGAGGGAATCGACGATCTTGCGCCGTTCACAGCTCACGACTTTGCGAAGGCGATCGCGGGAATTGAGGTATAGGCTTTAGCAATGGACAAGACCCAGCCGCATCCGCTGTTCAAGCTCGCTACCGAGCTGGGGCCGCTGCTCGTGTTCTTCGGCGCGAACGCCAAGTTCCACCTGTTCGTCGCGACCGGCGCGTTCATGGTGGCCATCGTCGCAGCGATGGCGGCTTCCTATGTCGTGACGCGGCATGTGCCGCTGATGGCGTTGGTCACCGGCGTCGTCGTGCTCGTGTTCGGCACGCTGACGCTCGTTCTGCACGACGAGACCTTCATCAAGGTCAAGCCGACCATTATCTACGGGCTGTTCGCACTCGTTCTCGGCGGCGGCCTTTTGTTCGGCCGCTCCTTCATTGCCGTCCTGTTCGACCAGGTTTTCAACCTCACGCCTCAGGGCTGGCGAATTCTGACGCTGCGCTGGGCTCTGTTCTTTTTCGCCATGGCGATCCTGAACGAAATCATCTGGCGCACGCAGAGCACCGATTTCTGGGTCGGCTTCAAAGCGTTTGGCGTGATCCCGCTGACCATGGCGTTCGCGATCACCCAGATGCCGCTGATCAAGCGCCATCACCTCGACCCGGTTTCGCTGCAAGCGAGCGATGCGGCGGAAGGCGATGTCAGAAAGAATGCGCGCTGACCTAAGGGCGCGCGTAAAACCAGGCGTCCGCTGCAGCGCGAGCGCATTGGCCGGTCCAGACCTCTGCCGTTCGTTCAAGCCGACCCTCTCGACTTGCATTTTCGAAAATCCCCGGCAAGCTCGCCCCGATTTCAATTATTAATGGGCTGCCCAGGGAGGCTAGCCATGAGTCATGCCGAATTTCTCGGTTACGCGGCCGCCGCTTGCGTTTTCGTCACGTTCTATATGAAAACCATGGTGCCGCTTCGGGTCGCCGGCATCGTCAGCAATTTCCTTTTCATCGGTTACGGCTATGCCGTCGACGCCTATCCGGTCTTGATTCTGCACCTCGTCCTGCTGCCGCTCAACGTCGTGCGACTGCGGCAGATGCTGCGGCTGATCAAACAGATCGAGGATGCAACGAAGGGCGATGTGAACCTGAACTGGGTCAAACCGTTCAGTTCGACGAAGGCAATCGCTGTCGGCGAGACTGTCTTCCGCCGCGGGGAGTCCGCGGATGAAATGTTTTTCATCGTTTCGGGCCGCTTTCGCGTCAAAGAGCGAAACGTCGACCTCCAAACCGGCGACGTGTTCGGCGAACTCGGGTTGCTTAATTCCGGTCAGGCGCGGACGGCGACCGTGGAGTGTTTGGCAAGCGGTGAACTGCTGCGGATCACCTACGATCAGGTCAAGCAGCTCTGTTTGCAGGATCCCAAATTCAGTTTTTATTTCCTGCATCTCGTGAGCAAGCGGCTGTTCCATAACCTGTCAATGGAAGCGCAGCACGGCCAGCCAGGCTAAGCTCGATCAATTCAGGAGCCCGCCTTCAGCGCCTTGTCAATCTCGGCCCGCAGCGTCGTATTGATGTTGTCCGGCGTTACCGGGCCGACGAGCTTGTAAAGGATGGTGCCTTCGCGCCCCACGATGAAGGTTTCGGGGACGCCATAAACGCCCCATTCGATCGAGGCGCGGCCATTGGCATCGACGCCGACAACGCCGAACGGATTGCCGTAGCGGCCGAGAAAGCGCCGGGCGTTCTCGGCCGAGTCTTTGTAGTTGATGCCGACGACTTGCAGCCGCTTGTCGTGGCCGAGTTCGGTCAGGAGCGGCGCTTCGTCGTGACACGGCACGCACCATGAAGCCCAGACATTGACGAGGCTGACCTTGCCCTTGAAAACGGACGGATCGAGGCCGGGGACCGGTGCGCCGCCATTGGCAAGCCCCTCCAGCGGTGGCAGCCGGGTTTGTGGCGCGGGATGACCGATCAATGCTGACGGAAGGCGCGACGGATCACCATCGCCGAGCCGGAACCAGAAGATTGCGGCAAGTGCCGCAAAGACGACGAGCGGCAGCGCCATCAGCCAGCGCGAGCTTCGCGGAGCGTCGTTGGAGGTTGTGGGCGTGCTCATGCCTTTGTCCGTCATTTGCGTCCGGAGCGGCGGACCAAACCTTTGGATTCAAGGTCGCTCAAGCGCTGCTTCTGGCGGCGATAATCGATCGCAATCCAGGCGATCAGCAACACGACCACAATCAGGACCGCCAGATAGGAGGCCACGATAAAGGTTGTATAGGGTCCAAGCGACATCGCCTCACGCCCGCGGCTTGCCGGCTTGCGCCTGAAGCATCTGCATCGCTCGGACGCGGCGGCGCAGGATTTCATTGCGCATCGCCGCCAGGTGTAAGGTGACGAACAACAGCGAAAACGCCAGCGCCATAACCAGAAGCGGAATCAGGAACGCGCGGTCCAGCGTCGGTCCGCCCATTCGCATCACCGAAGCCGGCTGATGCAGCGTGTTCCACCAGTCGACAGAAAACTTGATGATTGGCAGATTGAGGGCGCCGACCAGCGTCAGCACCGCAGCGGCGCGTGCGGCGCGCGAGGGATCCTCGACGGCGCGCCACAGCGCGATCAGGCCGAGATACATCAGGAACAGGATCAACACGGATGTCAGCCGGGCGTCCCACTCCCAGTAGGTCCCCCACATCGGCCGGCCCCAAAGCGAGCCCGTCACCAGCGCGAGGAAGGTAAACGCGGCACCGATCGGCGCGGCGGCCTTTGCTGCAACATCGGCGAGCGGGTGACGCCACACCAGTGTGCCAAGCGCGGCCAGACTCATGACCGCCCAGACGAACATCGACAGCCAGGCGTTGGGAACGTGAATGAACATGATCTTCACGGTGGCGCCCTGCTGATAGTCGTCGGGCGCCGTCGCCGACTGGTAAAGACCGACCGCAAGCAGGATCCCGGTCGCGACCACCAGCCACGGCAGAAGACGCGCCGTCAAGGCAAGGAACCGGGTGGGATTGGCGAGATCGATCAGCGTCATGGCACTCTGTTAATGGCCGAAGGCGTTACAGGCAATCAGCATAAATGCTTTCAGCGAGAGTTGATGAGCATCAATCCAGCCCTTGGCGCAGGCTCGCTGCCGCTGCATAGGGGCCGACCACAAGGCCGAACAGCGACAGAGCGCACAGGATCGAAAACGGCGCCCCGAATGACGACGGCCCGGTGATCGCGGCTTCTGACGCCGCCACGCCAAAGATCAGCACGGGAATCGACAGCGGCAACACCAGAACCGCCAGCAACAAGCCGCCGCGGTGCAGCGTCACGGCCAGTGCCGCGCCGATCATGCCGGTGAAGGTCAGCGCCGGTGTGCCGGCGAGCAGTGTCAGCGCCACGGCCGCGGTTGCGCCGACGTCGAGATTGAGCAGCAAGCCAAGGATTGGCGTTGCGATGATGAGCGGCAATCCGGCGGCGAGCCAGTGGGCCACAGCCTTGACAGCGCAGGACAGTTCCAGCGGCGTTCTGCTCATCGTGATCAGATCGAGCGAGCCGTCGTCATGATCCGCCGTGAACAGGCGATCCAGCGTCAAGAGACTCGCCAGCAGCGCGCCGAGCCAAAGGATCGCAGGTCCCAATCGTGCGAGCAGCGCAAGGTCCGGCCCGATGGCGAACGGCATCAGGACCACGACGGTGAGAAAGAACAGGACGCCGATCAAGGCGCCGCCGCCGACGCGCAGCGCGATCCGGATGTCCCGGCGGATCAGCGCGGACAGCGCGGTCACGAGACGTCTCCGACGCGCAGCGTCCGCGCGGTGATTCCGAGCGGCGTGTGGGTCGCGGCCATGATGAGCCCTCCTCGCGCCAGATGATCGCCGATCAGGGAGGCAAACAGCTTCTGTCCGGCGGTATCCAGCGCGTTGGTGGGTTCGTCGAGCAGCCAGACCGGCCGGTAAACCGTCAGCAACCGCGCAATCGAAAGCCTCCGCCGCTGTCCTGCGGACAGATACGCCGCCGGCAGGTGGGCCGCATGATCGAGCTCGACCGTGGCGAGACTCTCGGCCGGGTCCGACGCCGCACCGCCGAGAAAATCGCGCCAGAAGCTGAGGTTTTCCGAGACGCTCAAGGCCGGTTTCAGCGCGTCGCGATGACCGAGGTAGTGCGCTTGTTCGGCCAGCGTTAGCTCAGCCTCGCCGCCTTCGAGGGTTATCGATCCGCGTGCCGGAACGAGCAGCCCGGCAATCAGACGCAAGAGCGACGTCTTGCCAGATCCGTTGGGGCCTACCACCGCTACCGCCTCGCCGGAGACGACCTCGAAATTGAGGTTGGAGAAGACCTCGCGGCCGCCCCGCACACAATCGACTTCGCGTCCTGAAAGCCGCATCTTGCCCTTATCGCGAGCCCCACTCCAATGGAGGGGTAGCGCATCAGAATTTTATGGATGGCGCATTGCTGCGAACCGCTCACCGGTGTGGCGGCGATTGTTGAAAGATTCTATAAGCCGGAACTTGACGCGAGACACAATCGGCGTCTTCGGCCTTGCCGGCGAAACCCCGCAGCCGGTGTAATAATACCATTCTCGGGAATAAACTGACAATCTGGGATTGCCTCACATGACCTCTCTCGACAGCTTCAAATGCCAGAAGACCCTCAAGGTCGGTGGCAAGACCTACGTCTATTACAGCCTGCCCGCCGCCGAGAAGAACGGTCTGAAGGGAATATCGAGGCTTCCCTATTCGATGAAGGTGCTGCTGGAGAACCTGCTGCGTAATGAAGACGGCCGCACCGTCAAGAAGGACGACATCGTCGCTGTTTCGAAATGGCTGAAGAAGCGTGCGCTCGAGCATGAGATCGCGTTTCGACCGGCGCGCGTCCTGATGCAGGACTTTACCGGCGTGCCGGCGGTGGTCGATCTGGCCGCGATGCGCAACGCGATGCAGAATCTTGGCGGCGACGCCGAGAAGATCAACCCGCTGGTGCCGGTTGATCTCGTGATCGACCATTCGGTGATCGTAAACTTCTTCGGGGACAACAAGGCGTTCGGCAAGAACGTGGTCGAGGAGTACAAGCAGAACCAGGAACGCTACGAATTCCTGAAGTGGGGTCAGAAAGCGTTTTCGAACTTCTCCGTCGTGCCGCCCGGCACCGGCATCTGCCATCAGGTCAATCTCGAATACCTCGCGCAGACGGTGTGGACCAGGAAGGAGAAGATGACGGTCGGCAAGAAGAAGGGCACCTTCGAAGTCGCCTATCCGGACTCGCTGGTCGGCACTGACTCTCACACCACAATGGTCAACGGCCTTGCCGTTCTCGGCTGGGGTGTTGGCGGCATCGAGGCAGAGGCCTGCATGCTTGGTCAGCCGCTGTCGATGCTGCTCCCGGAAGTCGTCGGCTTCAAGTTGAAGGGGCAACTCAAGGAAGGCGTCACGGCTACCGATCTCGTGCTCACGGTCACGCAGATGCTGCGCAAGCAGGGCGTAGTCGGAAAATTCGTCGAGTTTTTCGGTCCCGGTCTCGACAACCTGTCGGTCGCCGACAAGGCAACCATCGGCAACATGGCGCCCGAATATGGCGCAACCTGCGGGTTCTTCCCGGTCGATGCGGCGACCATCGACTATCTCAAGACATCGGGCCGCAAGAACGACCGCGTCGCGCTGGTCGCGGCTTACGCAAAGGCGCAGGGCCTGTTCCGGAGCGCCAAATCGAGCGATCCGGTTTTCACCACCACGCTGACGCTCGATCTCAAGGACGTCGTGCCGTCGATGGCAGGTCCCAAGCGTCCCGAGGGCCGCATCGCCCTGCCGGCGGTTGCCGAAGGCTTCGCCACAGCACTGGCCAGCGAGTACAAGCGGACCGAAGATGCGGCCGCGCGATATCCGGTCGAAAACCGCGACTTCGATCTCGGTCATGGCGACGTCGTGATTGCGGCGATCACATCCTGCACCAACACCTCCAATCCCAGCGTTCTGATCGCCGCGGGATTGCTCGCCCGCAACGCCGTCGCCAAGGGGCTGAAAGCAAAACCTTGGGTGAAGACATCGCTGGCTCCGGGCAGCCAGGTGGTTGCCGAATATCTCGGCAACTCCGGCCTTCAGGCCGATCTTGACAAGGTGGGTTTCAACCTGGTCGGTTTCGGCTGCACCACCTGCATCGGCAATTCCGGTCCGCTGCCGGAAGAGATCTCGAAATCGATCAACGACAACGGCATCGTGGCGGCTGCCGTACTCTCGGGTAACCGCAACTTCGAAGGCCGCGTTTCGCCGGACGTGCAGGCGAATTATCTGGCTTCGCCGCCGCTCGTCGTCGCCCACGCGCTCGCCGGCACGGTCAGGAAGAACCTTGCCGTCGAGCCGATCGGCAATGGCAAGGACGGCAAGCCGGTGTACCTGAAGGACATCTGGCCGACCGCAAAAGAGGTCAATGCTTTCGTCAAGAAGTACGTCACCGCACCAATCTTCAAGAAGAAATATGCCGACGTCTTCAAGGGCGACACCAACTGGCGCAAGATCAAGACCACTGACAGCGAGACTTTCCGCTGGAATATGAGTTCGACCTATGTGCAGAACCCGCCCTACTTCGAAGGCATGAAGAAGCAGCCAGATCCGATCGCGGATGTCGTCGATGCGCGGATCCTGGCGATGTTCGGCGACAAGATCACCACCGATCACATCTCGCCGGCCGGCTCGATCAAGCTGACCTCGCCAGCCGGCAAATTCCTGAGCGAGCATCAGGTGCGCCCGGCCGACTTTAACCAGTACGGTACACGTCGCGGTAACCATGAAGTGATGATGCGTGGCACCTTCGCCAACATCCGCATCAAGAATTTCATGCTGAAGGGCGCCGATGGCAACATTCCGGAGGGCGGCATGACCAAGCACTGGCCCGATGGTGAGCAGATGTCGATCTACGACGCTGCGATGAAGTATCAGGAAGAGGGTGTGCCGCTGGTGGTGTTTGCAGGCGCCGAATACGGCAACGGCTCCTCGCGAGACTGGGCCGCAAAGGGAACCCGTTTGCTTGGTGTGCGCGCCGTGATCTGCCAGAGCTTTGAGCGCATCCATCGCTCCAACCTGGTCGGCATGGGCGTGCTGCCGCTGACCTTCGAGGACGGGACGTCGTGGCAATCGATCGGATTGAAGGGCGACGAGAAAGTAACCATACGCGGATTGCAGGGTGATCTGAAGCCGCGTCAGAAACTGACCGCAGAAATCGTGTCGAGCGACGGTGCCTTGCAGCGTATTTCCCTGCTGTGCCGAATCGATACGCTCGACGAACTGGATTACTACCGGAACGGCGGCATCCTGCATTACGTGTTGCGCAAGCTGGCCGCGTGATTGTGATCGGAGCCTCACCGCGAAGTGAGTAGCGAGGCAGGAGAAGGCAGCTTAAAAAACGGCTGCTTTACCCTGTTTTGAAAGCCTTAATGGCTTGGTGCTCTGTCAGGTGCTAGCGGCGAGAATTGGCAAACCGCAATTTCCCGGTCTTAAGTATGACGGTCATGATGGCTTGGAATTCGATTTCACGATGGTCGGGAGCCTTGGGCGTCTGCGCCATCGTCGCCGTTGTCCGTCCCGCCGCCGCGACCGAGCCCCGTGCCGTCGTCGAACTCTTCACCTCGCAGGGCTGTTCGTCCTGCCCGCCTGCCGACAAGATCATCGGTGAACTGGCCAAGGATCCTTCGGTGATCGCGCTGAGCATGCCGATCGATTATTGGGATTATCTCGGCTGGAAAGATACGCTGGCGGATGCGCGCTTCTCCGCCCGCCAGAAGGCCTATTCGCGGATGCGCGGCGACCGCGACGTCTACACGCCGCAAGCGATTATCAACGGCGAGGTCCACGTGGTCGGCAGCGATCGCGCCGGGATCGAGCGGGCGATCGGCGCGACCAGGAAAAACGACGGCGTCATGTCGGTGCCGGTTTCGATGAAGCTCTCGGGCGGGCACATCATGGTATCGGTCGCCGATGCCGGCAAGACGAGTGCTGCGACCCACGGGGAAGTCTGGATTTACTCGATCTCAAAGGCGGTGCCGATCTCGATTGCCCGTGGTGAGAATCACGGGCGTGAACTGACGTACTACAACGTCGTTCGCAACGTATTGAAGGTCGGCGATTGGAACGGCACGGCCGGCAGCTGGACGGTCCCGCTTGAGAACATTTCGCATGAAGGCGTCGATGCCGCGGCCGTTTTCGTCCAGGATGGAAGCCGGGATCGGCCGGGCGCCATGCTGGGCGCGGCATATACGTCGCTCCATTAAGCGACACCCTCCAGAGACACCGTTGGCATGGGATTGACGTGTAGGAAGACCGCGGCGCGTCTCGATCCGTCGTTGAAACTCGCGAGTTGAACGCTGCGAGAAAAAGAAAAAGGACCAACTCGCGTTGGTCCAGTCACGGATCAATCTGCGATAGACCCGGTCCCGACGACCCCGGGGGGCTGGGGGCTGAGGAATCCGGTATCGAAAGGACCGGGCCAACGCAGGTGATTCTTATCGCAATGTAGCAGGGCACGCGCTGGGCGGAAGTGGGGCGGTATTATGATTGAACTAACGATCCCGTGACGGATCGGAAATCGCAGTTCCAGGTGAAGTTTCCCGCTTGAAAGCGAGGGTGCGATAACACCGCCCCTTGCGGAGCGGTTCAGTCGGCGCGATCATATCAGTTAAATGACAAGGATAGGAGTTGCGCCGTGAGTTTGATCTCGGAGGATACCGATCCAAGCGAGGCACGCGCCGCGGCGCGCCAGACCGCTGCGGCCGCTTTGCCCAACCGGGTGACGTTCAATCGTCTCGAACTCAATCGCATCTTGAATTTGTACGGACGCATGGTGTCCGACGGAGAGTGGCGCGACTACGCCATCGATTTTCTGCGCGATCGCGCGGTGTTCTCGATCTTCCGCCGCGCCTCGGAAGTTCCGCTTTACCGGATCGAGAAGGATCCGCGGCTGGCACGCAAGCAGGGCATGTATAGCGTGATTTCGGCCAGCGGCTTGATCCTGCGCCGCGGCCATGAGCTCGATCGCGTATTGCTGGTGATCGACCGCAAGCTGGCCGTGGTTTAACCAAAGGAGGCCGCATCAAGTAGCAGGCGGCACCGTGGTGGCTCCCTCGCCAAGCCTTCGCTGCATCATTACCGTGTCGAGCCAGCGGCCAAACTTCAGTCCGACACTCGGGTGAGTCCCGATCATCTGGAAGCCGCAAGCCGTGTGGACGCCGATCGAGGCGGCATTGGCCGAATCGCCGATCACCGCGATCATCTGTCGGAAGCCGCGCGTCTCGCAGTCAGCAATCAAACGTTCCAGCAATTGCCGGCCGATGCCGCGGCGGTGAATCGCGGTTGCCAGATACACTGAGTTCTCGACGGTGAAACGATAGGCCGGACGTGGCCGATAGGGACCCGCATAGGCATATCCGGTCACGCGCCCTCCCAGCACTGCCGCCAAGTATGGAAAGCCGCCGTCGGTCAGCGTCCGAAAGCGCCGCGTCATCTCAGCCAGATCAGGTGGAATAAGCTCGAAGGTTGCGGTTCCGAAGCGGACCGCCTCCGCGTAGATATCGGTGATAGCGGGAAGATCGGCGGCGCTGGCCGGTCTGATTTCAAGCGACAACATTCGCGAAGATTATTTTCGCCCGGCGAAAAAGGAAAGCCCCGGCCTTTCGGCCGGGGCTTTCCGATCTGGACGGACGGTGCGCCTCAGTCGCGCTGGCCGAGCAGTTGCAACAGCAGCGTGAACAGGTTGATGAAGTTCAGGTACAGCGACAGGGCTCCGATGATCGAGGCGCGCTCGGCCACGTCACCGCCGGCGCCCGCATAGCCATAGATGTAATCGTTCTTCAGCCGCTGTGTATCCCACGCGGTGAGACCTGCGAACACCATGACGCCGATCACTGAAACCACGAACTGGAGCATCGAGCTGCCAAGGAAGATGTTGACCAGGCTCGCGATAATGATGCCGATCAGACCCATGAACAGGAACGAGCCCATCCCGGTCAGATCACGCCGCGTTGTATAGCCATAGAGGCTCAGCGCACCAAAGGTGGCCGCGGTGATGAAGAACACCCGCACGATCGAGGTATGCGTATACACCAGGAAGATCGAGGAGAGTGAAACGCCCATCAAGGCCGAGAATACCCAGAACAGCATTTGAGCGGTTGAAGGGGCGAGGCGGTTGATGCCGGCCGAGATCGCGAAAACCATCGCCAGCGGCGCCAGGATGAACAGCCACTTCAGCGGGCTGACGAACATCGCGTATCCAAAGGGCGTCAGGAATGCGCTGCCGATCTTGGCAGCGGCGCCGGAGGGCTCAGTGGTTACGGCGGCCATATAGATTCCAAGCGCGGCGAAGCCGGTGATGGCCAGGCCAATGCTCATGTAGTTGTAGATGCGCAGCATGTAGGCGCGCAAACCGGCGTCGACGGTAGCGGCGTCAACGCGCCCGGCGGCCCGGCCGAAGGGAGAAGCGTAGTTGCGGTCTAGGTCCGACATGGTCGAATTCCTGTTTGTTGCCTGACAGGCAAAGGGATCTCGCCTGCTAGAATTATCCCAGACACCGGCGCATGCCGAGATTAATTTTGCTTCATGAAACGGCGTCTGGTCTTCGCCTTGATATTTGGGAAACTAACACGATCGCCACAAGCATTCATGCGCGGCCGAATGTCGCTAGGTTTCGCGCCTGCGGGCTGGTCCAGCCAGAAACTTTAAAATAAGTTTTATGTTTGCGCCTTCACAGGTTTCTTAGCACCGCAGCCGGCTTCTGGTTCAGGGCCACCAATGTCCCGGCCAGTCCCAATCCGACCGTAACGAGAAGCGCGGATACCACCACGCCGGCCGCGCTGCCTGCCTGCCAGACGAAGCTCAAGGTCATCAGCCGGGTTACGATCAGCCAAGCGGCGACTGAGCCGGAGATGACGCCAAAAATCGCCGTCGCGAGGCCGATCAAGAGATACTCGAGGGCATAGGCGCTGAGCAAACGTGCTCTGGTTGCCCCCAACGTCTTGAGAATGACCGCGTCAAAGACCCGGTGCCGGTGGCCGGCGGCAAGCGCTCCGCCGAGCACGAGGATGGCCGAAATCAGCGTGACGGCGCTGGCGCCGCGGATAGCCAGCACCAGGTTGGTGACCACGCCGCCGATCGTCTCCAGCGCTTCGCGGACCCGCACGCTGGTCACCATCGGAAAGGCGTTTGCGACCCTCTTGACGATCGCGGCATCGTCGGCCGGATCCGGATGCGCCTCGGTCAATGTTGCTATATGTGTATGAGGCGCCCCCCGGAACGTATTCGGCGAGAACACCAGCACAAAATTGATGCCGAGACCCTGCCAGTCGATGCTGCGCATGTTCCCGATCCTGGCCGAGATATCGCGGCCGAGGACATTGACCACGATCTCATCGCCGAGTTTGAGGTGGAGACCGTCGGCAATTTTCTTCTCGATCGATACCAGTGGCGGGCCATTGTAATCGGCGCCCCACCATTTGCCTTGCACGATTTTGGAGCCCTTCGGGATTTCGCCGGTTGCGGTCAGGCCACGGTCGCTTTGCAACACCCATTCGCTGTCGGTCGAGGGGTTGAGTTCTTCCGCCTTGACACCGCGCGCCGAGACAATACGTCCCCGTAACATCGAGACCTCCTCCACGGTCGATCCCGGCGCGGCCTGTTTGAGAAATGCGCCGAAGCGGTCGGCCTCCGTCGAAGGAATGTCGATGAAATAAAAGGACGGCGCGCGTTCCGGTAGGGCCGCCAGGAACTGCCGGCGCAGGTTGCCGTCGATCTGGGTGATCGTAACCAGAACGGCAAGGCCAAGACCGAGCGACATCACCACCGAGGGCGTCAGCGCGCCGGGACGATGGATATTGGTGACCGCGAGCCGCAGCATGGTCGCCGGCGATCGCGGCAGGCGGCGCGCCAGCGCCATCAGCGCGGCGGCGATGCCGCGTAACAGGGCGAAAACAGCGATCGAGGCGACAACGAAAATGGTGGCAACGCGCTTGTCGTAGGCGGCGCCGATGATGACGGCGACCAGAACCGCGATCACGGCCGCCGTCGCCAACAGATAGCTCCAGCGCGGCCGATGCCGGACGTTGGATACAGTGTCGCGAAACAGCGCCGCCACTGGAACGTGATGTACGCGGCCGAGCGGCCAGAGGCCGAAAGCAAGCGCGGTCAACAGTCCATAGGCGAGCGACAGCGCCAGTTCATTGCGATGCAGCGCAGGCTCGATCGGCAGCGGCAAAAGCTTGCCGAACACCTCCACGATGATGAATGGCAGGGCGCCGCCTGCCAAAAGCCCGATGACCGATCCAGCCAGGGCGAGCACGATCACCTGGGTTAGGTAAATCGAAAACACGTCGCGACCGGTTGCGCCGACCGCCTTGAATGTCGCGATGACATCGCGTCGCCGATCGATATGGCTCTTGACCGCATTGGCAACGCCGACACCGCCGACGAGCAGGGCGGCCAATCCGACCAGCGTCAGGAATTGGGTGAAACGGTTGATCGTGCGTTCAAGCTGGGGCGACGCGTTGTCGCGCGACCGGATTTGCCAGCCGGCATGGGGCAGCGCCTGCCGGGCATCATAGACGAACTGGGTTGTGGCGCGGTCATCACTCTTGTCGTCGGGCAGTTTGACCCGATAGGTCCAGCGCACCAGACTGCCGGGCTGGAGCAGTTGCGTGGCACGCAAACTGGCGACGCTGACCAGGAACCGCGGAGCGAATCCGAGGCCGCCTGCGAGCTTGTCCGGTTCGGCCTCGACGATGCTGCGAATCTGGAAGGTCGCCTGGCCGACATGGACGCGATCGCCAAGCTTCAGGTCAAGCCGGGCCAGCAGCGTCTGATCGGCTGCGGCCCCGTACACGCCGTCGTGTTCGGCGAGCAGCTCAGCGATCGGCATATCGGGGCCAAGTGAAAGTTGGCCCAGCATCGGGTAGTTGCGATCTACCGCCTTCATCTCTACCAGGGCCAGGCGGCCGTCGGCGGCGCGCGCCATAGTGCGAAGCGAAGCCGTAACGGCCACCTCACCATGTGTGCGCAGGAAGGCGAGTTCTTCGGGATTTGCTTCGCGCTGCATCAGCGAGAAGGCGGCATCGCCGCCGAGCAGCGTGCGGCCCTCGCGCGCCAATCCGTCGCCGAGGCTGGCAGCGACCGAACCGACGCCGGAAATCGTCATCACGCCGAGCCCGATGCAGGCGATGAAGACATAGAAGCCGCGCAGGCCGCCGCGCAGTTCGCGCAAGGCATAGCGCAGTGGGACGGAGGCTCGCCGCCTGGCGCTCACGGGTTCAGCGACAACTGTCATGAAGCAGCGCTATCCTCGGCCCGCTCTTCGATGCGGCCCGAGCGCAGCCGCACCACGCGGTCGCAGCGATGCGCCAGTGAGGCGTCGTGGGTCACCAGCACCAGCGTCATGCCGCGCTCGGCATGCTTGGTGAACAGGAGATCGACGATTTGTTTGCCGGTGGTTTCATCGAGATTGCCCGTGGGTTCGTCGGCCACCAGGATCGCCGGATCGGGCGCCAGCGCTCGGGCGAGCGCGACGCGCTGTTGCTCGCCGCCTGAAAGCTGCGCGGGATAGTGATGCAGCCGGTCACCCAATCCAACCGATGCGAGCTCGTGCGCGGCGCGCGCCGAGGCTTCGGCATTTCCGGCGAGTTCCAGCGGCACCGCGACATTTTCCAGCGCCGTCATGGTGGGAATCAGATGAAAGGACTGGAAGACAATGCCGACCTGACGGCCGCGAAACCTGGCCAATGCGTCCTCGCTGAGGCCATTGAAGGTAGTTCCTCCCACCACCACCTCTCCACTGTCGGGACGCTCCAGTCCCGCCATCACCATGAGGAGCGTGGACTTTCCCGAGCCTGACGGACCGATCAGGCCAAGCGCTTCGCCAGACCCGACGCGCAGGCTGATGTCCTTGAGGATATGGACGCGCGCCGCGCCGCTGCCGAGCGAGAGATTGACGTGGGAGATGAAAATGCTGTCCGGTGCAAGGCCGGACACGGATGAAGGCTTTGTGAGAGTATCCATGGCTAGCTCATATGGTAGTTCCTCCTGCGGGGTCGAGAGGTTTGGTTCGCTGCTCAAGCAAATGCTCGTGTGGAGTTTGCTGTTAATTGCGGCGGAACCGGCTCTTGCGCAGGCTCCGGCGGCTTCCATTGTCGCCCCGATAAAGATGGTCGTGCTCGGCGACTCCTTGAGCGCGGGATTTGGATTGTCAGGCGCGGATGCATTTCCGGCCAAGCTGCAAAAAGCATTGAAAGCCAGAGGCATAGACGTCGATGTGACCAACGCCGGCGTTTCCGGCGACACCGCATCCGGCGGCCGTGATCGTCTCGACTGGTCAGTGCCGCAGGGAACCCAGGCCGTCATCGTTGAGCTTGGCGCCAACGACGCGCTTCGCGGGATCGATCCGGCGATCACCCGCGCGGCCTTGGCCGACATCGTGAAACGGCTGAAGGCGCGCGGCATCGCGGTGATGTTGTGCGGCATGCTCGCGCCGCCGAACGATGGAGCCGACTTTGCCGCCCGCTTCAATTCGATCTATCCTGATCTCGCCAAAGCCTACGACGTGCCGCTCTATGCCTTTTTCCTTGAGGGGGTGGCGGCCGATCCGAAACTCAATCAAGCTGACGGCATGCATCCAACCGCGGAGGGAGTTGACATCATCGTCAAGAATATCCTGCCCAGCGTTGAGGCATTTCTCGGCTCGATATCCAGACACGCGAGCTGAAGAGCGAGGCCGGCGGCGGACCTTTACTGAACAGTTAACGGGAGATGCTTCGCAGAGTCACATAACTACGCTAAAAATTGTTGCCGGTGATTCGTCGCCGGTATCCGCCAGTGAACATGATCTCCAGGGAAGCTGATATTCCTGCTTTCGAATCATGTTCCAGCATCGGGAGTCATGCGATGCCGCGTCTGTTTACCGGACTGGAAATTCCCCCCGAAATCGGTCAAACCCTCTCCTCTTTGCGTGGCGGACTGCCGGGCGCGCGCTGGATCGATCCTGAAAATTATCACGTCACCTTGCGCTTTATCGGCGATATCGACGGCGTCTCCGCCAACGAGATCGCCTCAATGCTGTTTCGGGTGAACCGCAAGCCGTTCGAGGTCGCGGTCCAGGGCCTCTCCAGCTTTGGCGGCAAGAAGCCGCGCGCGGTGGTCGCCAACGTCGCCCCGAGCCGGCCGCTGATCGAACTGCAAGCCGAACTCGAACGTTTGATGCAGCGGATCGGGCTCGATCCGGAGGGACGAAAATTCACTCCGCATGTCACGCTGGCGCGGCTGCGCGACGCCTCCACACAGGATGTCGCCGACTATCTTTCGGTTCGGGGTTATTTCCCTGCCAAGGTGTTCACGGCTTCCCGCTTTGTGCTGTTTTCCTCGCGTGCCTCGACCGGCGGCGGACCTTACGTGGTCGAGGACTCCTACGCGCTGAGCGCATAAAGCAGAATTTAATTTCGGCTACAGACGGCGCCCCTCGAAACCGCATCGCGTGCTTGCTTAGGCAGGGTGCAGGGTGCCAATGCCGATTCACGACTTGCAATTTGTTCAGGGTTGGGCCGTAAAGTGGGATGATGTTGTCCCCGCCGCCTGCTTCTTTCCTGAAAGCTTACGAATTGCTGGTTGCTTCCAGCGCGATCGAGCCGGATGCTGCGCAGCGCGAGGTCGCGGACGCCTTCGGCGATCTCGACCAAAGGCTTTCGCATTACAAGCCGCCGCGCAAGCAGGGCCTGCTCGGCAGGCTGTTCGCCGACAAGGACAATGGCGCGCCGCACGGTCTCTACGTTCATGGCGAGGTCGGGCGGGGTAAGACCATGCTGATGGACCTGTTCTTTCAGCAATGTCCGATCGATCATAAGCGCCGCGCGCATTTCCACGAATTCATGACCGAGGTGCACGAGCGCATTTATGGCTTTCGCCAGCAGGTCTCGCGCGGCGAAATCCCCGATGCCGATGTGATCGCGCTCACAGCAAACGCGATCTTCGAGCAGGCGTGGCTGTTATGCTTCGACGAATTCCACGTGACGGATATTGCCGACGCCATGATCTTGGGGCGGCTGTTCGCGCGTCTCTTCGAACTCGGCACTGTAGTTGTGGCAACCTCCAACGTCGCGCCTGAAGATCTCTATAAAGGCGGGCTGAACCGATCGTTGTTTTTGCCGTTCATTGCGCAGATCGAAGAGCACATGAGAGTGCTGCGGCTCGAGGCACGCACCGATTTCCGGCTGGAAAAGCTTGCCGGCGTCAAAATGTGGCTGGTGCCCGCCGATGCGGCGGCTGCCGCCGCGCTCGACAAGGCCTGGGCAAAGATGACCGGAAACGCGCCCCGCCGCCCGCGCGACATCTCGATCAAGGGCCGCAACCTGCATGTGCCTTGTTCGGCCAATGGCGTGGCGCGTTTTTCCTTCGCCGATCTTTGCGAGCAGCCGCTTGCTGCATCCGACTACCTTCGACTCGCTCGCGACTATCACACGCTTATGATCGATCGCATTCCGGTGATGGATTACCCCGAGCGCAACGCGGCCAAGCGGTTCATCACCCTCATAGACACCCTCTACGACAATGGCGTGAAGCTGATGGCCTCGGCAGCAGCCGATCCGTTGTCGCTTTACCTCGCGAGCGACGGCATTGAGGCCAGCGAATTCAAGCGGACCTCCTCGCGCCTGATCGAGATGGGCTCGCAATCCTACTTGGGCCGGCCGCACGGTCACAAGGATTCGGCGGCCAGTGGTTCGACCACCGGACTGGTCGAGACGTAATTTGCTGGCGTTATTTGCAGTCGTTCCGGGACGCCGTTCGGCCTGTACCCGGTCGGCCCGACAATTGAGCAGGCGCGGCTTGAACGGGGCAGGCGAAAGGGATAACCAGCCTCAAACGCCTTTCATCCACCTCAATCGCTTCAAAGGAAAACTCCCCATGGCGCGCGACAAGATTGCTCTGATTGGCTCAGGCCAGATCGGCGGAACGCTGGCCCATCTCATCGGCCTCAAGGAACTCGGCGACGTTGTCATGTTCGACATTGCTGAGGGCGTGCCGCAGGGCAAATCGCTCGATATTGCGCAATCCTCACCGGTCGATGGCTTTGATGCAAACCTCACGGGCGCCAATTCCTACGAAGCGCTCGACGGCGCGGACGTGTGCATCGTCACTGCCGGCGTGCCGCGCAAGCCCGGCATGAGCCGCGACGATCTTCTTTCCATCAATCTCAAGGTGATGGAGCAGGTCGGCGCCGGCATCAAGAAATATGCCCCCAACGCTTTCGTCATCTGCATCACCAACCCGCTCGACGCCATGGTCTGGGCGCTGCAAAAGGCATCCGGCCTGCCGCACAAGAAGGTGGTCGGCATGGCGGGCGTGCTGGATTCATCGCGCTTCCGTTATTTCCTGGCCGACGAATTCAACGTTTCGGTCGAGGACGTCACCGCTTTCGTCCTCGGCGGGCACGGCGACACCATGGTGCCGCTGGTGCGCTACTCCACGGTGGCCGGTATTCCGCTTCCCGATCTGGTCAAGATGGGTTGGACCTCGCAGTCCCGTCTCGACGCGATTGTTGACCGTACCCGCAACGGGGGCGCCGAGATCGTCAACCTGCTGAAGACCGGTTCGGCGTTCTATGCGCCGGCAGCGTCCGCGATTGCCATGGCCGAGAGTTACCTGAAGGACAAGAAGCGCGTACTGCCCTGCGCTGCCTATCTCAACGGTGAATACGGCGTGAAGGACATGTATGTCGGCGTGCCCGTCGTGATCGGCGGCAAAGGCGTTGAGCGCGTTGTTGAGATCGAACTCGCGGGCAAGGATCGCGAGGCCTTCGACAAATCGGTCGCCGCGGTCCAGGGATTGGTCGAGGCCTGCAAAAAGATCGCGCCGGACCTGCTGGGCCGCTGATTTTCGGAAGCTTTTGCCGAAGATCGAGCCTCGATCTTCGGCATCTCACTTTTCGGCCCAGGTTGGGTTGCAGTTCTTTTGGTATGTGGTATGCCACGTGGCAGAGTCGCTGGGAACTTGCCAAGAACCACGGCGACCTAAGGTTCGGGGAGCGTTCAAATGAACATTCATGAATATCAGGCCAAAGCCCTGCTCAGCGAGTTCGGTGTCGCCATTTCCAAAGGCGTGCCGGTGCTGAAGGCTACCGATTCCGATGCGGCCGCGAAGAGCCTTCCCGGTCCGGTCTGGGTGGTGAAAAGCCAGATTCATGCTGGTGGCCGCGGCAAGGGCACGTTCAAGGAAGCCTCCGCCGGCGGCAAAGGCGGGGTCCGCATCGCCAAGTCGGTCGCCGAAGTCAACGAATTCGCCAAGCAGATGCTGGGCGCAACGCTGGTGACCGTGCAGACCGGCGCGCAAGGCAAGCAGGTCAACCGCCTCTACATCGAAGAGGGCTCCGACATAGACAAGGAGTTCTATCTCTCGATCCTGGTGAACCGCGAAACCTCCAAAGTATCATTCGTGGTCTCGACCGAAGGCGGGGTCAACATCGAGGAAGTCGCACACAAGACCCCGGAGAAGATCGTCAGCTTCTCCGTCGATCCAGCCACCGGAATCATGGGCCATCACGGTCGCACCGTGGCGAAGGCGCTGAATCTCACCGGCGACCTTGCCAAGCAGGCGGAAAAGCTGGCGGCCCAGCTCTATGCCGCCTTCACGGCCAAGGACATGGCAATGCTGGAAATCAATCCGTTGGTCGTTACCAAGCAGGGCCAGCTCCGCGTCCTAGACGCCAAGGTGTCGTTCGACGACAACGCCTTGTTCCGCCATCCCGAAATCGTCGTGCTGCGTGACGAGACCGAAGAAGACGCCAAGGAAATCGAGGCGTCGAAATACGATCTCAACTATGTCGCGCTCGACGGCACCATAGGCTGCATGGTCAATGGCGCCGGACTTGCCATGGCGACGATGGACATCATCAAGCTCTACGGCATGTCGCCGGCGAACTTCCTCGATGTCGGCGGCAGCGCCAGCAAGGAAAAGGTCGCGGCCGCCTTCAAGATCATCACAGCCGATCCCAATGTGAGGGGCATTCTGGTCAACATCTTCGGCGGCATTATGAAATGCGACGTCATCGCCGAAGGAGTGGTCGCGGCGGTGAAGGAAGTCGGTCTCAAGGTGCCGCTGGTGGTGCGCCTCGAGGGCACGAACGTCGATGCCGGCAAGAAAATCATCCGCGAATCCGGTCTCAACGTGCTGCCCGCGGATGATCTCGATGACGCCGCGCAGAAGATCGTCAAGGCCGTCAAGGGAGCCTGACGATGGCCGATCATCTCGTTGCGCCGATGCCGCTCGAAGATTGCCGCAATCTCGCGGCGTCCGCGGGCGAATGGGCCGGCCAGGAGACGGTCTATCCCTCGCGCTGCACCGAAGGCGCGGACGCAATCTCCGGGGTGAATGCCCGCATCGATCTCACCGGCTTCTACCGGCGAATCCACTGACCCCCTTTTCCGATTATTTCGCGAAGGCATCTCATCCATGTCCATCCTGATCGACAAGAATACCAAAGTCATCTGCCAGGGCTTCACCGGCAAGAACGGCACGTTCCATTCCGAAGCCGCGATCGCTTACGGCACCAAGATGGTCGGCGGCACCTCGCCAGGCAAAGGCGGATCGAAGCACCTCGGTCTGCCGGTGTTCGACACGGTGGCGGAAGCGCGTGAGAAGACCGGTGCGGATGCGAGCGTGATCTATGTGCCGCCGCCGGGCGCAGCCGACGCGATCTGCGAGGCGATCGATGCGGAGATTCCGCTGATCGTCTGCATCACCGAAGGCATTCCGGTACTCGACATGGTGCGGGTGAAGCGCTCGCTCTCGGGTTCGAAGTCGCGGCTGATTGGGCCGAATTGCCCGGGCGTGATGACCGCGGGCGAGTGTAAGATAGGCATCATGCCGGCCAACATCTTCCGGCCCGGCAATGTCGGCATCGTCTCGCGTTCGGGCACGCTGACCTATGAGGCGGTGTTCCAGACCAGCCAGGAAGGCCTCGGCCAGACCACCGCCGTTGGTATCGGCGGCGACCCCGTCAAGGGCACCGAATTTATCGACGTGCTGGAGATGTTTCTGGCGGATCCCAAGACCACCTCGATTATTATGATTGGAGAAATCGGCGGCACCGCCGAGGAGGATGCGGCCCAGTTCCTCAAGGATGAGGCGAAGCGGGGCCGCAAAAAGCCAATGGTCGGGTTCATTGCCGGCGTCACGGCCCCCCCCGGACGGCGCATGGGCCATGCCGGTGCCATCATATCTGGCGGCAAGGGTGACGCCGGATCAAAGTCCGCAGCCATGGAATCGGCGGGAATTAGCGTCTCCCCTTCGCCGGCGCGGCTCGGGAAGACGCTTGTCGAAAAATTGAAAGCTTAATTCACTCCTTAGTTGTTTTCCGGGCGAAGTTTCTTCCTAAATGGGGTACAGGTTCTGCACTAGCCGATCTGCTTATCGCAGACCGGCTAGTGCCCCGATTCTGACATTCGCATCCTGTCGCGGAGGGTTCGTTTGCGAGTGCCACAATCCAAGGGGCGCTAGAGGATCAAAATTCTAGTGCGGCCTCGGATTTGACATTCGCCTGAGAACTCGCGGCGATACCGAGCGAATGTCAAATCCGCCGCCCTAGCGCGCCGTCTGTTACGCGCGATGAAGAAAATCATCAGGACGCCCCATGTCTCGCCAAGATGCGAACGCCGCTTTTGCCCTCTCGTCTTTTTTGCAGGGCACCAACGCCACCTATATCGACGAAATATATGCCCGCTACGAAAGCGACCCCACCTCGGTCGACGCCGAGTGGCAGGAGTTCTTCAAAAGCCTGAAGGACACCCCCGCCGACGTTCACAAGAACGCCGAGGGGCCGTCGTGGAGCAAAGGGAACTGGCCGGTCACGCCGCGCGACGATCTGATCTCGGCACTGGATGGCAACTGGGCGGAAGTCGAAACGGCGGTTTCCACTAAGCTCGCCGCCAAGGCCCAGGCCGCAGCCAGCGAACTCTCCTCGGACGATGTGCACCAGGCGACCCGCGATTCGGTTCGCGCACTGATGCTGATTCGCGCCTATCGGATGCGCGGACATTTCCATGCCAAGCTCGACCCGCTCGGCATCGAAGCGCCGCGCGACCGCGAAGAACTCGATCCACGCTCCTACGGCTTCACGGAAGCCGATTTCGACCGGAAGATTTTCCTCGATCACGTGCTGGGGCTCGAATACGGCACCTTGCGCGAAATCGTCGCGATCTGCGAGCGTACCTACTGCCAGACGCTGGGCGTCGAGTTCATGCACATCTCCAACGCCGCGCAGAAAGCCTGGATCCAGGAGCGGATCGAGGGGCCGGATAAAGAAATTTCCTTCACCCGCGAAGGCCGCCGCGCGATCCTCAACAAGCTTGTCGAGGCCGAAGGTTTCGAAAAATTCTGCGATCTCAAGTTCACCGGCACCAAGCGCTTTGGTCTCGATGGTGGCGAATCACTGATTCCGGCGCTGGAGCAGATCATCAAGCGCGGCGGCAATCTCGGCGTAAAGGAAATCGTGCTCGGCATGCCGCATCGCGGCCGCCTCAACGTGCTCACACAGGTGATGGGTAAGCCTCATCGCGCGCTGTTCCACGAATTCAAGGGCGGGTCGGCCAATCCCGACGTGGTCGAGGGTTCGGGCGACGTCAAATATCACCTCGGTGCCTCTTCGGACCGCGAATTCGACAACAACAAGATCCATCTGTCGCTGACGGCAAACCCGTCGCATCTGGAAATCGTCGACCCGGTGGTGCTCGGCAAGGTGCGTGCCAAGCAGGACCAGCATGGCGATCCGCCGGACATGCGGATTTCAGTGCTGCCGCTGCTGATGCATGGCGACGCTGCTTTCGCCGGCCAGGGCGTGGTAGCTGAATGCTTCAGCCTGTCCGACCTGAAGGGCTACCGCACCGGCGGCTCGGTGCATTTCATCGTCAACAACCAGATCGGCTTCACCACCTATCCGCGTTATTCGCGCTCGTCGCCTTATCCGTCGGACGTCGCGAAGATGATCGATGCGCCGATCTTCCACGTGAATGGCGACGATCCGGAAGCGGTGGTTTTCGCCGCGAAGGTCGCGATCGAATTCCGGCAGAAATTCCACAAGCCGGTCGTCATCGATATGTTCTGTTATCGCCGCCATGGCCACAACGAGGGCGATGAGCCGGCATTTACCCAGCCGGTGATGTACAAGAGGATCGGCTCGCACCCGACGACGCTCGAGATCTATGCGAAGCGGCTGATCGCCGAAGGCGTGATGACCGAAGGCGAGGTCGAGAAGGCCAAGGCCGACTGGCGCGCGCGGCTCGATGCTGAATTCGAGGCGGGCGTCGGCTACAAGCCCAACAAAGCCGACTGGCTCGACGGCAAGTGGGCCGGCTTCAAGATCGCTGACCAGGAAGAGGATGCGCGCCGCGGCGTGACCGGGGTCAATACCGCCGTCCTGAAGGACATCGGCCGCAAAATCACCAAGGTGCCGGACGGTTTCCGCGTTCACCGCACCATTCAGCGCTTCCTCGACAACCGTGCCAAGGCGCTCGACAGCGGTATCGGCATCGACTGGGCGACGGGAGAGGCGCTGGCATTCTGCTCGCTGTTGCAGGAAGGTCATCACGTGCGGCTCTCGGGTCAGGATTCCGAGCGCGGCACGTTCTCGCAGCGCCATTCGGTCCTGATCGACCAGGAAGACGAAAGCCGATACACGCCGTTCAACCATCTCGGCGGCGATCAGGGGCATTACGAGGTCATCAACTCGCTGCTGTCGGAAGAAGCCGTGCTCGGCTTCGAATACGGCTACTCGCTCGCCGAGCCGAACGCGCTCGCGATCTGGGAGGCGCAGTTCGGCGATTTCGCCAATGGCGCCCAGGTCGTGTTCGACCAGTTCATCTCCTCGGGCGAGCGCAAGTGGCTGCGCATGTCGGGCCTCGTTTGCCTCTTGCCGCATGGATATGAAGGACAGGGTCCCGAGCATTCCTCGGCGCGGCTCGAGCGCTACCTGCAACTCTGCGCCGAAGACAACATGCAGGTCGTTTATCCCACGACGCCCGCCAATTACTTCCATGTGCTGCGGCGGCAGCTGCATCGCGAGATCCGCAAACCGCTGATCCTGATGACGCCGAAGTCGCTGTTGCGTCACAAGCGCGCGGTGTCGCGGCTCGACGAACTCGGCGAGGGAACCACCTTCCATCGCATTCTCTACGATGACGCCCAGATGCTCGCCGATGAGAAGATCAAGCTCGCGCCGGACGAGAAGGTCAAACGAATCGTGCTGTGCTCGGGCAAGGTCTACTATGATCTCTATGAAGAGCGCGAAAAGCGCGGCATCGATGACATCTACCTGATGCGCGTCGAGCAGCTCTATCCGGTGCCGTTGAAGGCGCTGGTGGTGGAGCTTTCAAGGTTCAAGACCGCCGAGGTGGTCTGGTGCCAGGAAGAGCCCCGCAACATGGGTGCCTGGCATTTCATCGAGCCCTATTTGGAATGGGTGCTTAACCAGATCAGCGCCACCTACAGGCGCCCGCGCTATGCGGGCCGCGCGGCCGCTGCGGCTACCGCGACCGGATTGATGTCGAAACATCTGGCGCAGCTCAAAGCGCTGCTCGATGAGGCGCTGAACTGAATTTTCATTTCGTCATGCCCCGCGAAGGGGGCATCCAGCACACCGCGCCGCCCGTCTTAGTTCACGACGCGGACCATTGGATCGTCCGCCTTCGCGGATGATGACGGCAGTAGCGATTGGGGAAGAAAGACCATGACTGAAATTCGCGTGCCGACGCTCGGCGAATCCGTGACTGAGGCGACCATCGGCCGCTGGTTCAAGAAGGCCGGTGACATCGTCGCGGTCGACGAGCCGCTGGTCGAGCTCGAAACCGACAAGGTGACCATTGAGGTCCCGGCGCCGTCCGCCGGCGTGCTCGGCGAGATCAGTGCCAAGGATGGCGAGACGGTTGCCGTCGGCGCGCTGCTCGGGCAGATCACGGACGGCGCGGCTGCCGCCGCCGCCAAGCCTGCCGCCGCTCCCGCCAGAGCCGCCCCACCGCCACCGCCTCCTGCGGCGGCCGCACCGGCGCCTGCCGCCAAGGTGCCTCCATCAGACGCCCCGCTCGCGCCGTCGGTGCGCAAGCTGTCCGCCGAAAGCGGTGTCGATGCCTCGACCGTTCCCGGTTCGGGCAAGGACGGTCGCGTCACCAAGGGCGACATGCTGGCCGCGATCGAGAAGGCCGCTTCGGCGCCAACGCCGGTCAATCAGCCGGCGGCGGCGGTGCAGGTCCGCGCGCCATCGCCGGCCGACGATGCGGCGCGCGAAGAGCGGGTGAAGATGACGCGGCTGCGCCAGACCATTGCGCGGCGGCTGAAGGACGTACAGAACACGGCGGCGATGCTCACGACCTTCAACGAGGTCGACATGACCAACGTGATGGCGTTGCGCGCGCACTACAAGGACGTGTTCGAGAAGAAGCACGGCAGCAAGCTCGGCTTCATGGGCTTCTTCACCAAAGCCTGCGTGCAGGCGCTGAAGGACATTCCGGCGGTCAACGCCGAGATCGACGGCACTGATCTGATCTACAAGAATTACTATCACATTGGCGTGGCGGTCGGAACCGACAAGGGCCTTGTCGTGCCGGTCGTGCGCGACTGCGACCACAAGTCGATTGCGGAGATCGAAAAGAGCATCGCCGATTATGGCCGCCGCGCCCGCGACGGCCAGCTCAAGATCGACGAGATGCAAGGCGGCACCTTCACCATCACCAATGGCGGCATCTACGGCTCGTTGATGTCGACGCCGATCCTCAATGCGCCGCAATCGGGGATCCTTGGCATGCACAAGATCCAGGAGCGTCCGATGGCGGTCGGAGGCGAGATCGAAATCCGGCCGATGATGTATCTGGCACTGTCCTACGACCACCGCGTCATCGACGGCAAAGAAGCGGTGACCTTCCTGGTGCGCGTCAAGGAGAGCCTGGAAGATCCGGCGCGGCTGGTGCTGGATCTCTGAGCAAGGCTCGCAGTGACGCTGTCAAATCCTTAATTCTTCTGAGGGCCCTCTCGTGACCGACAAAGTTGTCATCATCACCGGCGGCAGCCGCGGCATTGGCCGCGCCGCCGCGCTTGCTGCCGCGGCACGTGGGTTTCGTGTCGTGGTCGGCTATGCCAGCAACCAGAAGGCGGCCGACGAAGTCGTAGGCCAGATCCAGGCAAAGAACGGCAAGGCCATCGCGGTGAGATGCGATGTCGGTATCGAAGCCGACATTATGGCTCTGTTCAAGGCGGCGGACGCGTTCGGCACGCTGGGTGCGCTTGTCAACAATGCCGGCATCGTCGGCGCGACCGCCAGGGTCGATCAGATGTCGGCCGAGCGCATCCAGCGCATCATGACCGTCAATATCACCGGCAGCATTCTGTGCGCACGCGAGGCGGTGAAGCGGATGTCGACCAGGCATGGCGGCATGGGCGGGGTCATCGTCAACATTTCGTCGGTCGCGGCAAAGCTCGGCTCGCCCAATACCTATGTCGACTATGCGGCATCCAAAGGAGCGATCGACTCTTTTACCGTCGGACTAGGGCAGGAAGTTGCCGCCGAAGGCATTCGCGTCGCAGCCATTCGTCCGGGCCTGATCGATACGGAAATCCACGCCTCGGGCGGCGAGCCTGACCGTGCACACCGGCTGGCGCCCACGGTGCCGATGAAGCGCATAGGCACCGCAGGTGAGATTGCGAACGCGATTCTCTGGCTGATCTCGGACGAGGCCTCCTACGTGACCGGCGCGATTCTTGATGTGTCGGGCGGCCGCTAAAGCCATCCTCGCAAACCTCAGTTACGGGAATGATCATGGCTACTTACGATCTTGTTGTCATCGGCACCGGCCCTGGCGGCTATGTCTGCGCCATTCGTGCCGCGCAGCTCGGCATGAAGGTCGCCGTGGTCGAGAAAAACGCCACGCTCGGCGGCACTTGCCTCAACGTCGGATGCATGCCTTCAAAAGCGCTGCTCTACGCCTCGGAAATGTTCGAGGAAGCCGCGCATTCGTTCGCCAAGATGGGCGTTAGCGTTTCGCCGCCGAAGCTCGACCTGCCCGCAATGATGAATTTCAAGCAGCAGGGCATTGACGGCAACGTCAAGGGCGTCGAGTTCCTGATGAAGAAGAACAAGATCGACGTGATCTCGGGCAAGGGAAAAATTCTCGGCGCAGGTCGAATCGAAGTCGCCGGCAAGGACGGCAAGACGCAGGTTGTCGAGACCAAGAACATCGTCATTGCCACCGGTTCGGATATCGCGCGCCTCAAAGGCGTCGAGATCGATGAGAAGCGCATCGTCTCGTCGACCGGCGCGCTGTCGCTCGACAAGGTGCCGGGCAAGCTTCTGATCATTGGCGCCGGCGTCATCGGGCTCGAACTCGGTTCGGTGTGGCATCGGCTCGGCGCGCAAGTCACCGTGGTCGAATTCCTCGATCGTATCCTGCCCGGGATGGATGGCGAGGTCGCCAGGCAGTTCCAGCGCATACTCGAGAAGCAGGGCTTTGCGTTCAAGCTCGGGGCAAAGGTCACGAGCGTCGATACATCAGGCAAGACGGTGACGGCGCAGGTCGAGCCGGCGGCGGGCGGCGCGGCTGAAAAGATCGAGGCGGATGTGGTCTTGGTTTGCATTGGCCGCGTTCCCTACACTGAGGGTCTTGGGCTGAAAGAAGCGGGCGTTGCGGTCGACAATCGCGGCCGGGTCCAGATCGATGCGCATTTCGCCACCAGCCTGAAGGGCGTCTATGCGATCGGTGATGTCGTTGCCGGTCCAATGCTGGCGCACAAGGCCGAAGACGAGGGCGTTGCGGTTGCCGAAATTCTGGCAGGCCAGGCCGGCCACGTGAATTACGACGTCATTCCCGGCGTTGTGTATACAACTCCGGAAGTCTCCTCTGTCGGCAAGACCGAAGAAGAACTGAAACAGGCTGGCGTGGCCTATACCAGCGGTAAATTCCCCTTCACCGCCAATGGCCGCTCTAAGGTGAACCAGACCACCGACGGCTTCGTGAAGATTCTCGCAGATGCGAAGACTGACCGCGTGCTCGGTGTCCATATCGTTGGCCGCGAAGCGGGGGAAATGATCCACGAAGCCGCCGTTTTGATGGAATTTGGCGGGTCCGCCGAGGATTTGGCGCGGACCTGTCACGCCCACCCGACCCGCTCCGAGGCGGTGAAGGAAGCGGCGCTTGCAGTTGGCAAACGCGCCATCCATATGTGATTCTTGTCCGACGCGAGTCGGACCAGGATGGTCTCGATGCTACGCCGCCTTCTTCAACCGATCTGGGTGCTGCTCGCGGTCATCTTTTTGGTCGAGGCGTGGCTGTGGGATCATCTCGAACCTCTTGTCGCCTGGGTCGTCGCGAAAATCCCGCTGCAGGCGTTCAAGCACTGGCTGGCCGAGCGCGTCGATACGCTCTCGCCAGCTATGACGCTGATCGTGTTCGTCGTGCCGGTGATACCGCTGTTTCCGCTGAAGATGATCGGCGTATGGCTGTTCATGCACGAATACTGGTTCAGCGCCGTTTTCACGATTCTGTTCGCCAAGCTTCTCGGTGTCGGTGTAACCGCCTTTGTCTTCGACGTCACGCGGCCAAAACTTCTGGAAATGGGATGGTTCGAGAAGCTCTACGAATTCATCCTGACGATGCGCGCCAAGGCAAAGGCTCTGGTCGATCCGGTCAAGCGGCGCATCCTGGAAGTCCTGCGCGGCAATGGTGATCGCTGGTCGTCGCGAATGCTGCGGCTGATCCAGCGCTTCCGCAAGAGCGTGCACGAGGCGCGTTAATTATAGCCGCGCCCCCCTCACAATGACAGGTGAAGCGCGTGCGGGGCGAACACACCGAACAGGGTGATCGCGATCCCGGTGAGCGTGAGCAGGCCAGATATCCAGGCGAGCGCAATCATGCCGGTGATGATGGTCGCTGATGCCAGCACGATGCCGATCTGAAAGGCCGCGGAAGCAAGTTCGAAATGGTGATATTTCGCCGTGGCCAGCTCACGTTCTTCTTCGGCGCGCTTGGCGCGCTCGGCGAGTTGCTCGGTGCCTTCGCCGGTCTCAGGCTCGGACCGGTAGCGCGCTGCCGTCTTCTGCCATTCGTCGATCTGCTTTTGCGCGGCGGCTTTTGCTGCATCATCGTTCGGTAGGGAAAGCTTGACCTGCTCGGCGGCCGTCTGCACCACGGTGCGGCGGATGCTTTTGGCTTGGAAGAACGCCCACAGGTTGGAAGCCTCGACATTCTTGGCAATGGTCTCGGTCTGCGCGCCCTTGCCGAGCGTCTCCGAGAGCGCCAGGCACAGCGCGATGACCGCGATCAGAAGCGCGATCTTCTTGTTCTCCCCGGAGGCATGCTCGGCGTGTTCGGCATGCTCCATGCTCTCATGTGCGCTCATGATTTCTCCCCCTCGCAGGCAGAGGGGACGATGACCGAACAAGTTGGCGAGCGCAAGTGTTCAGGTCCGAATGCTTCAGGCGCGGGGATGCGTGGTGCGGTAGACTTCGAGGAGCCGCTCGCTGTCAATGCCAGTGTAGATCTGGGTCGTCGAGAGCGAAGCGTGGCCGAGCAATTCCTGGATGGCCCGCAGGTCGCCGCCGCGCGATAAAAGATGGGTGGCGAATGAATGCCGCAACGCATGCGGCGTCGCGCTGTCCGGCAAGCCCAAGGCGCCCCGCAGCCGCGCCATGGTGAGCTGGATGATGCGAGGCGCGAGAGGCCCGCCGCGGGCGCCGACGAACATCGGCCCTTCCGGCGGCAAGTGATGTGGACAGATCGCCGCATAGTCCTGGATCAGCGTCAGAACATTTTGCAGGACCGGCACCATCCGTGTCTTGTTGCCCTTGCCGGTGATAATCAACACGTCGCCTGCGCCGGGCGCCGGCACATCGCGGCGTTTCAGTCCGAGCGCTTCGGAAATGCGCAGGCCTGAGCCGTAGAGCAGGGCCATGACGGCAGCATCGCGCGCCCAGATCCAGGGCTCGCGCTCCTCGCCCGCGCGTTCGTCGGCGTCGGCAAGGCGTTTAGCCGCCGCCACCGGCAAGGGCTTCGGCAGGCTTTTACCGATCTTGGGAGCGCGGACGGCGGACAGTGCACCGACCTTGCCGTGGCCTTCGCGTTCGAGGAATCGTCCGAAGGAACGCAAACCGGCCAACGCGCGCATCAACGAGCGACCTGCGATTTCGTCTGCGCGCCGCAGCGCCATGAACGCCCTGATATCGCTGGCCTCAACGGCGGAAAAGACCTTCAGCGTTACCCGCTCGCCGAGGTGTTCGGCGAGGAATTCGAGGAACTGCCGGACATCCCGGGTATAGGCCTCAGAGGTCTTCGGCGACAGGCGCCGCTCGGAACGCAGGTAGGTGAGCCATCGCGTCATCTGCATGGCGATCGATTCGTCGGCGCAGTCAAGTTCAATCGGCGGTGACGCGGTCGCGGACTTTGTCATATCTGCTTTCGGCACCATGATTCCTTGTGATTATATCGCACCCTCCTGGTTTACCCTTCGCTAATTCGCGACCGACAGGCCTTTGGCTCAAGATGGATGATTCTCCACGCGTCACATCATCGCCGACATCCCAGACCGGGATCGTCGATGTACTGGTGCCTGTCGCGCTCGATCACACCTATTCCTATCGCGTCCCGCGCGGCATCGAGCTCAAGGCCGGCGATGTGGTCTGCGTGCCGCTTGGACCGCGCGAGGTCGTCGGCGTCGTATGGGCCGAGAACGCCAGGCCCGAGCCGCGGTTGCACAACCGGTTGAAGGACGTTTCCGAGAAGCTCGATGTCCCTCCGCTCAAGGGCGAACTGCGCACGCTTGTCGACTGGGTTTCCAAATACACGCTGTCGGCGCGCGGCATGGTGCTGCGGATGTGTCTGCGCATGGGTGAAGACCTCGGTCCCGAGCGGGTACGGATGGGCGTGCGCCTGGTTGGGCCACCGCCCCAGCGCATGACGCCGGCGCGACGGCGCTTGCTCGAACTGTTGTCTGATGGATTGTTGCACGGCAAATCCGAGGCCGCGAAGGAGGCCGGCGTCAGCGGTGGCGTCGTCGATGGCCTCGTCGATGAAGGCACGCTCACTGTGGAAGCGATGCCGCGCCCGCCGGCGCTACCGGCGCCGGATCCAACCTTCGCGGTTCCCGAATTCAGCCGGCAGCAGCGCAGCGCGGTGGACGGCATGCGCGCGCTCGCCGCCAATGGCACATTCCATGTCGCCCTGCTCGACGGCGTCACGGGTTCCGGAAAGACCGAGGTCTATTTCGAGGCGGTGGCCGAGACCATTCGCCGCGGCAAGCAGTCCCTGATTCTCATGCCGGAGATCGCGCTCACCGGTCAATTCCTCGACCGCTTCGCGCGGCGTTTCGGCGTGCGGCCGCTGGAATGGCATTCCGAATTGACCCCGCGCACGCGCCAACGCAACTGGGCTGCGATTGCCAGCGGCGAAGCGCCGGTCATCGTGGGCGCGCGCTCTGCGCTGTTCATGCCCTACGCCGATCTCGGCCTCATCGTCGTGGATGAGGAGCACGATCAGGCCTACAAGCAGGACGACGGCGTGCATTATCACGCGCGCGATATGGCGGTCGTGCGCGCGCATATCGCCAAGATCCCGATTGTGCTGGCGTCGGCGACGCCGTCGGTCGAAACCGAAGTCAATGCGCGCAGGGGGCGCTACCAGCGTATCGCGCTGCCATCACGGTTCGGCGGCCAGCACATGCCGCTTATCGAAGCGATCGATCTGAGGCGCGAGGCTCCGCCGCGCGGCCGCTTCATCTCGCCTCGGCTCGCCGAGCAAATCCGGCTCGCGGTCGAACGGCGCGAACAGGCGCTGCTGTTTCTCAATCGCCGCGGTTATGCGCCACTGACCTTGTGCCGTACCTGTGGGCATCGCTTTGCCTGCACGATTTGCGATGCGTGGCTAGTCGATCACCGTTTTCGCCAGCGGCTGGTCTGTCACCATTGCGGCTTCTCGATGCCGCGGCCTCACGTCTGTCCCAATTGCGCGGCTGAGGAATCGCTGGTCGCGGTCGGGCCTGGCGTCGAGCGCTTGCAGGAGGAGGCGGCGGCGCTTTTCCCCGACTCGCGGACCATGGTGCTGTCGAGTGATCTGATCACCTCGATCGAGACCATGCGTAGCGAACTGAACGAAATTGCGGAGGGGCGTGTCGACATCATCATCGGCACGCAGCTGGTCGCTAAAGGCCATCATTTCCCGCGGCTCAATCTGGTCGGCGTGGTGGACGCCGATTTGGGCTTGAGCAACGGCGATCCGCGCGCCGCCGAGCGCACCTGGCAGTTGCTTAACCAGGTCATCGGGCGAGCGGGGCGCGATCAGGGCAGGGGAGTCGGCTACTTGCAGACCCACCAACCCGAGCATCCCGTGATGAAGGCGCTGGTCGCCTGTGACCGCGAGGCGTTCTATGCCAGCGAAATCGAGATGCGGGAGAGAAGCGGTTATCCGCCGTTCGGGCGGCTGGCAGGCCTGATCGTGTCCGCCGGCGATCGTCCAACGGCGGAAGGTTTCGCGCGCAAGCTTGCCGCGACCGCTCCGATCGACGATCGCATCAAAGTGCTCGGCCCCGCCGAAGCGCCGCTGGCGGTGATCAAGGGCCGCTACCGTTTCCGCCTTTTGATGAAGGCGCAACGCAACGTCGACGTCTCGGAGTACTTGCGGGATTGGCTGGCCGGAGGCCCCAAGACCAAAGGCAATCTCAAGCTTGAGGTTGACGTCGATCCGCAGAGCTTTTTGTAATCCCCGTCCTCATGTGTCATTCCGGGAAACAGCGTCAGGCACGCAATTTCCAGGTTCCGGGTTCGATAGAAGCAACAAAAGCCCGCCGTCATTGGCTACGGCGGGCTTCGTGCTGTCAGCGCAAAATCGGCTCCGTCATCCAGGTGAAGGATAGACGGTACGCAAACGCTGATCTGGTCGAAAATTGCGCGTGGAACTGCGCGTTACGAGATGACCTCGGCCGTGATGCGGCCGACCCCGGCGCTCGTCAGGCCGATCGCCCGGGCGGCGCCCGTCGACAGGTCGAGCACCCGGCCGCGGACGAAGGGGCCGCGGTCGTTGATGGTGACGATGACGCTGCGGCCGCCATGGGTAACCCGAAGCTTGGTGCCGAATGGCAAGCTCCGGTGGGCCGCCGTCATGGCTTCCTGGTTGAAGCGCTGGCCAGATGCGGTCCTGCGGCCGGACTCATTGCCATAAAACGAAGCCATGCCGCTGAAGCTGCGCCCGGCGCCAAAGGACGGTGCGATCGACGCATTGGCGTCCCGCCAGGGCGCGAACTCGGCCCGCGCAGCGTGGGCGTAATGGTGGCGGTGATAGTGGTGGTGACCGTAAGACCTCGCCGAGGCTTCAGAGGCGGTGCCTCCTGTGAAAGCAGCCGCGGCAAAAAGGATGAGCGCCGTACGCGGCTGGGTAACTTTCCCCAGTACCTGCTTGTTGAGTTTCAGCATTATATCAGTCCCTCAATGTAGTAATGCCACATCTGTGGCACTTGGAACCCCCGCTCCGTTCTGAACGAGCGCCGTTTGATTCCGCAATGAGGCGTAAAAGGGGCAGTAGAATTGGTTTATCTCATCCTGAAACATCTTGTGAGGTGGAACAGAATATCGGAGCATGTTCCGTAACTTGGAATTCTATTGGTCAGACTATCAATTCTATACATAAAGTATACTTGTGATTACTGATGTCAGAAGTCCTGGCCCCCTTCGCCGAGATTTCGGCAAGTAATGCGAGCAAAGGGCCGGGCCGGCGGGTTCCCGCGCTTCGTCCCGCTGCGTGCATGCAGCCATGCAGTAGAAGCTGGAACAATTTCGGGTGGCGTGGGAGCGGTTCCGGAACACCGCATCCAGTCCCGGCCAGTGGGGTGCAGCCGGTCAGGCGCACTTTCCCGCAAATCGATTGCGACACGGCACCGCGGCGCCCGCCGTCATGTTGCACCTGCGGTCTTGCTATGTTAGCAAAGCCGCGATTTTAACGGTCCCGGCGCTGCCTGTGCCGGTCGAAAATCGAAGTCCCGCTTGAACTCCAAGGGCTTGGATCGCTAGGCGCCGCATTTTGGCGACGGTTTTTCCCTTGCGGGTTTGACAGCAAAAAAAGAGCGCGCTTGTGGCTGAGAATCCGTCCGTTTCGGGAGTGTCTGGTCGTTATGCGACGGCCTTGTTCGAACTGGCCCGCGACGCACGATCAATCGATGCCGTCAAGGCCGATCTCGATAAATTCGACGCGATGCTGTCGGACAGTGCCGATCTGAAGCGTCTTGTTCGCAGTCCGGTGTTTTCCTCCGATGCGCAGCTCAAGGCGCTGTCGGCTGTGCTCGAAAAGGCCGGCATTTCCGGCATTTCCGCCAATTTCCTGAAAGTTCTCACGGCCAATCGGCGGCTGTTCGCCGTTGATCAGGTGATCCGCGCATTCGATGCGCTGGTCGCCAAGTTCAAGGGCGAGGCTATCGCCGAAGTAACAGTGGCCGAAGCGCTCAGCGACAAGAATCTCGATGCCCTCAAGGCCGCGCTTAAGTCGGTCACGGGCAAGGACGTTTCCCTCAACGTGAAAATCGATCCGTCGATCATCGGTGGCCTGGTCGTCAAGCTTGGCAGCCGGATGGTCGACAGCTCGCTTCGCACCAAACTCAATTCGATCAAGCACGCGATGAAAGAGGCAGGCTGATGGACATCCGCGCCGCGGAAATTTCCGCGATCCTCAAGGACCAGATCAAGAATTTCGGCCAAGAGGCCGAGGTCTCCGAAGTCGGACAGGTGTTGTCCGTCGGCGACGGCATCGCCCGCGTCTACGGTCTCGACAACGTTCAGGCCGGTGAGATGGTCGAGTTCGAGAACGGCACCCGCGGCATGGCGCTGAATCTCGAAACCGACAACGTCGGTATCGTGATCTTCGGGGCCGACCGCGAGATCAAGGAAGGCCAGACCGTCAAGCGCACCCGCGCCATCGTCGATACGCCGGTCGGCAAGGGATTGCTCGGCCGCGTCGTCGATGCGCTCGGCAATCCGATCGACGGCAAGGGCCCGATCAAGGCTGACAAGCGCATGCGCGTTGACGTCAAGGCCCCAGGCATCATTCCGCGCAAGTCAGTGCACGAGCCGATGGCAACCGGCCTGAAGGCGATCGACGCCTTGATCCCGATCGGCCGCGGCCAGCGCGAGCTCATCATCGGCGACCGCCAAACCGGCAAGACCGCGATCGCGCTCGACGCCATTCTGAACCAGAAGCCGCTGAATGCGACCGGCGACGAGAAGATCAAGCTCTATTGCGTCTACGTCGCCATCGGCCAGAAGCGCTCCACCGTGGCGCAGTTCGTCAAGGTGCTGGAAGAGCAGGGTGCGCTGGAATACTCCGTCGTCGTCGCCGCTACCGCTTCCGACCCGGCGCCGATGCAGTACATCGCGCCGTTCACCGGCTGCACGATGGGCGAGTACTTCCGCGACAACGGCATGCATGCGGTGATCATCTATGACGACTTGTCCAAGCAGGCCGTCGCCTACCGCCAGATGTCGCTGCTGCTGCGCCGTCCGCCGGGCCGCGAAGCCTATCCGGGTGACGTGTTCTATCTGCATTCCCGCCTGCTCGAGCGCGCGGCCAAGCTCAACGACGACAACGGCGCAGGCTCGTTGACCGCGCTGCCAGTGATCGAGACGCAGGCGAACGACGTGTCTGCCTACATTCCGACCAACGTCATTTCGATCACCGACGGCCAGATCTTCCTCGAAACCGACCTGTTCTTCCAGGGCATCCGTCCCGCAGTGAACGTCGGTTTGTCGGTATCGCGCGTCGGATCGTCGGCGCAGACCAAGGCGATGAAGAAGGTCGCCGGCAAGATCAAGGGCGAGCTCGCGCAGTACCGCGAAATGGCGGCCTTCGCGCAGTTCGGCTCCGACCTCGACGCCACGACGCAGCGTTTGCTCAACCGCGGCTCACGGCTGACCGAACTTCTGAAGCAGCCGCAGTTCTCGCCGCTGAAGATGGAAGAGCAGGTCTGCGTGATCTGGGCCGGCACCAACGGCTATCTCGATCCGCTGCCGGTCAACAAGGTGCGCGCGTTCGAAGACGGGCTCCTGTCGCTTCTGCGCAGCAAGCACGCCGATCTCCTCAACGCGATCCGCGATTCGCGCGAGCTCTCGAACGACAGCGAGGCCAAGCTGAAGGGCGTTGTCGAAGGCTTCGCCAAGAATTTCGCATAACGTAGAAGCTTATGGCTCGGCGGTTTGTCCGGGCCTGACGAAGGATGGGCTGACGATCTGATCCTTGCCGGATCAGATCGTGGGGGTGAGAGCTAAGAATGGCGTCACTGAAAGACATGCGGGTCCGCATCGCCTCGACCAAGGCGACGCAGAAGATCACCAAGGCGATGCAGATGGTCGCTGCGTCGAAGCTGCGCCGCGCGCAGTCGGCCGCCGAAGCGGCTCGTCCCTATGCAGACAAGATGGCCTCGGTGATCGCCAACATCGCGAGCGCCGCGGCGGGTTCGCCCGGTGCGCCGGCCTTGCTGGCCGGTACCGGCAAGGACCAGGTCCACCTTTTGCTGGTCTGCACGGGCGAGCGTGGCCTGTCCGGCGCCTTCAATTCCTCGATCGTCCGGCTGGCACGCGAGCGCGCGCTGGCGCTGATGAACGAGGGCAAGGAAGTCAAATTCTTTTGCGTCGGCCGCAAGGGCTACGAGCAGCTCCGCCGCCAGTTCGAAAAGCAGATTGTCGAGCATCTCGACCTGCGCAGCGTCCGCCAGCTCGCGTTTGGCAATGCCGAGGATATCGCCAAGAAAGTGATTGCGCGCTTTGATGCCGGCGAGTTCGACGTCTGCACGCTGTTCTATTCGCGCTTCAAGTCGGTCATCGCGCAAGTGCCGACTGCGCAGCAGATCATTCCGCTGGTGGTCGAGGAAACCTCCGGCAATGGCGGTGCGTCGGTGGCTTATGAATACGAGCCGGAAGAGGATGTGATCCTGACCAGCCTGTTGCCGCGCAATCTGGCGGTCCAGGTCTTCCGCGCGCTGCTCGAAAACAACGCCTCGTTCTACGGCGCGCAGATGTCGGCGATGGACAACGCCACCCGCAACGCGGGCGAGATGATCCGCAAGCAGACGCTGATTTACAATCGCACGCGCCAGGCCATGATCACCAAGGAGCTGATCGAGATCATCTCCGGCGCTGAGGCCGTGTAACGGGGTCGAGCTGACCGAATTAAAGAGTTTTGATCGAAGGAGATAGTTGAATGGCCACCGCTGCCAACCAGATCGGTCGCATCACGCAGGTCATGGGCGCCGTCGTCGACGTCCAGTTCGAAGGCCACCTGCCGGCGATCCTGAATTCGCTGGAAACCAAGAACGCCGGCAACCGTCTCGTGCTGGAAGTCGCCCAGCATCTTGGCGAATCCACCGTGCGCACCATCGCGATGGACGCGACCGAAGGCCTCGTGCGCGGTCAGGAAGTCACCGATACCGGCCGTCCCATCGCGGTGCCGGTCGGCGACGGTACGCTGGGCCGCATCATGAACGTCGTCGGCGAGCCCGTTGATGAGGCCGGTCCCATCAAGGCTGCCGAACTGCGTGGCATTCACCAGCCGGCGCCCGAATACACCGAGCAGTCGACGGAAGCCGAAATTCTCGTCACCGGTATCAAGGTCGTCGACCTGCTCGCGCCTTACGCCAAGGGCGGCAAGATCGGCCTGTTCGGCGGCGCCGGCGTCGGCAAGACCGTGCTGATTCAGGAACTGATCAACAACGTCGCCAAGGCGCACGGCGGTTACTCCGTGTTCGCCGGCGTCGGCGAGCGTACCCGCGAAGGCAACGACCTCTATCACGAATTCATCGAATCCAAGGTCAATGCCGATCCGAAGCATCCCGATCCGAGCGTGAAGTCGAAATGCGCGCTGGTGTACGGCCAGATGAACGAGCCGCCGGGCGCGCGCGCCCGCGTCGGCCTGACCGGTCTGACCGTCGCCGAATATTTCCGCGACCAGGGTCAGGATGTGCTGTTCTTCGTCGACAACATCTTCCGCTTCACCCAGGCAGGTTCGGAAGTGTCGGCGTTGCTTGGCCGTATCCCTTCGGCGGTGGGTTATCAGCCGACGCTTGCCACCGACATGGGCGCGCTGCAGGAGCGCATCACCACCACGACCAAGGGTTCTATCACCTCGGTGCAGGCGATTTACGTGCCGGCCGACGACTTGACCGACCCGGCGCCCGCGACTTCGTTCGCGCACTTGGACGCCACCACCGTGTTGTCACGCGCGATCTCGGAAAAGGGCATCTATCCGGCGGTCGACCCGCTGGACTCGACTTCGCGCATGCTCTCGCCGCTTGTCGTCGGCGAGGAGCACTACACCACGGCACGCCTGGTTCAGCAGATCCTGCAGAAGTACAAGTCACTGCAGGACATCATCGCCATTCTCGGCATGGATGAACTGAGCGAAGAAGACAAGATCACGGTGGCGCGCGCCCGCAAGGTCGAACGCTTCCTCTCGCAGCCGTTCCACGTCGCCGAAGTCTTCACGGGCTCGCCCGGCAAGTTCGTCGATCTCGCCGACACCATCAAGGGCTTCCGCGACCTCTGCGAAGGCAAATATGATCATCTGCCGGAAGCTGCCTTCTATATGGTCGGTACCATCGAAGAGGCGGTCGAAAAGGGCAAGAAGCTGGCGGCGGAAGCGGCCTAAGCTTGGGTGTTGTCATCGCCGGACTGAGGTCCGGCGGTCCATCGAACGAGAAATGTTTTTGACTGATGGACCGGCGGGTCGAGCCCGCGGGTGACAGCGAAAAGAATGGAAAGACCATGGCTACCTTCCACTTCGATCTTGTCTCGCCCGAAAAGATGGCCTTCTCCGGCGAGGTCGATCAGGTCGACATTCCCGGAACTGAAGGCGATTTCGGCGTTCTGGCCGGACATGCGCCGGTCGTGGCGGCGGTGCGCCCCGGTATCCTGACGGTGATTTCAGGCGGGTCGAAGCAGAAGATCATCGTGCTTGGCGGTCTGGCCGAAGTTTCGGACAAGGGGCTGACGGTCCTGGCCGATGTCGCCACCTCAATCGAGGAACTCGACCGGGCGAAGTTCGCCGAGACCATTTCCGACATGGAAACCAAGCTCAAGGAAAAGGAAGGCTCCGAACTCGATCGGGCACTCGAGCGGCTCGATCATTTCAGGAGCATCGAGCACGAGCTCAATACGACGGCGCTGCATTAAGCCTCGCATTCACCGCCTCGCCTGGTTTGCGAACCTCGCGAATTGTTTCGCGACCACCCGATACACGTCGCGACGAAACGGTACCACGAGATCGGCAACGCAATCGAGCCGCTCCCACCGCCATTGATCAAATTCAGGCGGCTGGCTGTTGCGTGAGGTGAGCGGATCGATCTCCTGCTCGCAGCCCGCAAAGCGCAGCGCAAACCATTTCTGCCGCTGGCCGCGAAATTTCGCGAGCCGATGCGAAGCGGGACCGGAATAGGTCGGGAACTCGTATGTCAGCCAATCGGTCTCGCCGAGATAGCCGGCGCTTCTGACGCCGGTCTCTTCCCACAGTTCGCGCATCACAGCTTCGCGCGGATTCTCATTGGCATCGATCCCGCCTTGCGGCATTTGCCACTCAAGCCCGGGAAGTACGATTTCCGGGCCGTCGTCCCTGAACCGCCGCCCGATCAGGACACGCCCATCGGCGTTGAAAAGTGCAATGCCGACATTGGGACGGTAAGGCTTGGTCATGAGGTGAACGCTCGCCTTCGTGCCCAGGAAGCCGCGCCCCGGAATCGCATCAAGCGGAGTGATAAACTGAACTCAGCCGCCCGCTAGTCCGGCAAATTCCTTGACCACCCGCTCGTAGACCGGGCGCTTGAAGGGAACGATCAGATCCGGAAGATTTTTCATCGGTTCCCAGCGCCAGCCGATGAACTCAGCCTTGTGGCCGCCGCCACCGGGATTTGCGACATTGATCTCGCGATCCTCCCCGGTGAAGCGTACGGCATACCACTTCTGCCGCTGGCCGCGGTAACGGCCCTTCCAGGCTCGCCCTGCGATAGTGCGCGGAATGTCGTAGACGAGCCAGTCTGCAATTTCGGCGATCTTCTCAATCGAACGGACGTTGGTTTCCTCGTATAGCTCGCGCTTGGCAGCGTCCCAAGTGTCCTCGCCGGGGTCGACGCCGCCTTGCGGCATTTGCCAGACATGGGATTCATCGACGTGCTCGATGCCGCCGGCGCGGCGACCGATGAAGACGAGCCCAGCTGCATTGATCAGCATCATGCCGACACAAGTTCGATAGGGCAAATCTTCATAACGCGCCATTCCGTTCTGATCTCCTCTAGGCTCGCGCCGCGTCAAGGCACTGGTCAGCTCGATTTTGATTTCGTCATCGCGCTTGTCAATGGCGCCAGCAAAACCCCATGGCTATCGAGCGTCCGGGCCCAGGCGCCAATCCGTTCGATGGAAATCGGCAGCGCCGAGGCGACGCCGACCGCAAAGCCGCGCTCCTTTGCCAATTCCTCCAGCTTGGCCAAGGCCCGGTCGATCTCGCCCGATGTCGGTACCGAATCGATGGTCAGGTCGGCCTTCGCGAACGGCATGGCTTGTGCTGCCGCCAAGGACGGGGCAAGGCTGCGCGCTGATCCGTCATCGAAATAGCCCAGCCCGCGTTTGGCAGCTTCCCGCACGATCGGCAGCATCGCCGTATCGGTCGCCACGAACCTGGCTCCCATGAAATTGGCGATACCGGCGTAACCCTGGAATCGGCTCAGATGCCAGTATAGGCGGTCAAGGTTCTGTTCAGCCGCCAGTGTCGTCAGCAGGGTCTGGGGTCCCGGGTCATTGTCGGGATAGTCGTATGGCTCCATGGGAACCTGCAGCAGGATCTCGTGACGTTGAGCACGCGCCCGTTCGACGAGCTTGGTAGGATCGGATCCGTAAGGGGTGAACGCCAACGTCACGGCGGCAGGCAGCTTCAGAATGGCGTCCATCGTCTTGGCGGCACCTACGCCTAGGCCTCCCACGACTACAGACACGATCGGCATCTTCGCAACTTTGGCCTGGTCGACGGCACCGGCGTACGCCGTGACGGGCTTGAGCCCGCCGGCTGTCGTCGGAATCATCCCGTAGCGGCCCTTTTCCAACAGCCGCGGGTCTATGCCAGGCATAATCCCGCCCGGTGTCGCCGGATCCTTCTCCGGCGTGTCTCCGGAGATCGTCACGTCGTGGCGCGCGCCGCTGGAGCCATCGATGATGGTGACGGTGCGCTGGTCGGCTGGCGCCGCTGGTCTTGCCGAACTCGCGGCCGGCTCGCCGTGGTGTGGGGCGCCAGCCGATTTTTCGGTCGACGCCGTCTCCGTCTTCCCGGCGGCCTTGCCGTTGACCTGGGCAGGCATGATGGCGACTCGCGCCCGCGGCTCACCGCCAAGCGGGTCATCGTTGAACATGGCGTAGCCGGCAAATGTCGCCAGAACCAGTCCTAGCCCCGCCGCCAATGCCTGCATGCCGGTGAAAGGCGGCCGAAAACGACGCTTGCCGCGCGCAACGTCCCGTCCAAGCGGAGCGCTCAGCTCGTCAGCGGCCTCTGCCATCACACTCCCCGAATCAATCAGGTCAGGATACCACGGCCGCATGAGGCAACGGCAGGGTGGCTGAGCGCGCTCACCAGCGGCCAACCGGTTCCGCGCCTTCGACGGGACCGTGGCCGCCAAAACAAAAAGGGCGGCCACCCGGGGCCGCCCTTTTCGGGGAATGTTTTAGCCGTCGATCAGTTGGCTTCCTGCTTGGACGGCTTCTCGACCGAGGCCTTGTCGGTCGCCTTGTCGTCAGAGGCTGCCGGTGCGCTCGCGTTGATCTTGACGCCGTGCAGCACGTCGTCCGCCATCTTCAGCGCCTTGTCATTCTTGGGGTCCGGCGGCACGTAGGACTGCGAGCCGGTCTTCTCGTCTGTGCCATTCGTCAGGTGGCCGCGCAGCGAAGCTTCGCCCTTGGTATCGGTCCGCGACTTCAGCTCCGGCGGCACATCCTGCAACACTTCGATGTCAGGCACGATGCCCTTGGCCTGGATCGATCTGCCCGACGGCGTGTAGTAGCGCGCCGTGGTCAGCCGCAGCGCGCCATTGCCCGCGCCAAGCGGGATGATGGTCTGGACCGAGCCCTTGCCGAACGAGCGAGTGCCGATCAATGTGGCGCGCTTGTGGTCCTGCAACGCGCCGGCGACGATCTCGGATGCCGATGCCGATCCGCCGTTGATGAGAACGACGACCGGCTTGCCCTTGGTCAGATCGCCCGGGCGTGCCGTGCGGCGCTGGGTCTCCTCGGCGTTGCGTCCGCGAGTCGACACGATTTCGCCGCGATCGAGGAAGGCGTCGGAAACGGTCACGGCTTCTTCCAGAAGGCCGCCGGGATTGTTGCGCAGGTCGATGATATAGCCCTTCAGCTTGTCGCCGATCTGGTTCTGCAGGTCCGCTATACTCTTCTTCAGACCTTCGGTGGTCTGTTCGTTGAAGGTGGTGATGCGGATATAGGCGATATCATCGTCCTCGACGCGCGAGCGCACCGAGCGGACCCGAATGTTATCGCGAACCAGCGTGACCTCGATCGGATTATCCACGCCCTTGCGGATGATCTTGAGCTTGATCTTGGTGTTGACGGGGCCCCGCATCTTGTCGACCGCCTGGTTAAGCGTCAGGCCCTGAACCTGCTCGTCGTCGAGCATGGTGATGATGTCGTTGGCGAGAATCCCGGCCTTTGAAGCCGGGGTGTCGTCGATCGGCGACACGACCTTGATGAGACCGTCTTCCATGGTGACTTCGATGCCGAGCCCGCCGAATTCGCCGCGAGTCTGTACCTGCATGTCGCGGAAGCTCTTGGCGTCCATGTAGCTCGAATGCGGATCGAGGCCGGAGAGCATGCCGCTGATCGCGGATTCGATCAGCTTGCTGTCATCAGGCTTCTCGACATAGTCGCTGCGCACCCGTTCGAACACGTCGCCAAACAGGTTCAGCTGGCGATACGTATCGGAGGTCGAGGCGCGCGCCATCGAGCCCATCGTCAGCGCGCGCGGCTGGGTTACGAAGAGCGTCAATGCCGCGCCAGTGGCGGCGCTAAGGAGAATGAGAGAAGTCTTGCGCATCATCCGCGAACCTTTTCGCCTTCTTTTGCGGCCCACCATGGGCCTGGATCAATGGGAGTGCCGTCCTTACGGAACTCAATATAGAGCACGGGCTGGCTAACATTGGTTGCTAGTATCGAAGCAACCTGGGAGCTCGTCCCCATAGTTGCGACGGGCTCTCCCGTAAGAACAAACTGTCCGATGTTAACCGAAATGCGCCCCATTCCGGCGATCAACACATGATACCCGCCACCAGCGTTAAGGATCAAGAGTTGTCCGTAGCTGCGAAACGGGCCCGCGTAAACGACCCAGCCATCACACGGGGTTGTGACCTGCGCGCCGGGCCGGGTTGCCAGAGAAATGCCTTTTTCGACGCCGCCGGCGCCATCGGAACCGCCAAATCCTCGTATTTTGACGCCATTAACGGGAAAAGCGAGCAGCCCCTTGGCTGAGGCAAAGGCGATCGCGGGGCTTGACCTAGAGGGGTCTTTCAGCCGAGCCACATTCGGCTTTCCATCGACATTATTCGGGGTTCCCTGCTGGGTGGCAACGGCCGCGGCCTTTGCCGCGCTTTTCAAGTCCTGTTCCATCTTGCTGATCAGGCCTTGAAGGCTGTCGACCTGCTTGGAAAGGGCAATCGCCCGGGCGCTTTCCGCCTCCAAATTCTTTTCCGCTTCATTTTGCTTGCGCTGTCGTTCATCGACCAGGGCGGCAAGCCGGGTTTGGTCTTCCCGCAATTTGTCGCGGTCGCCCGCTAGCCGATCGCGTTCGGCGGCGATCGCCCTGCGCAAGGCAACGAGCTCGGCAAGATCCTTCGCAAGCGCTTGGGCGCGCGAGCGCAATTCGGGCACGACCGACCCGAGCAGGATGGCAGTGCGCAACGATTGCAACGCGTCTTCGGGTCTTACCAGCAGCGCCGGGGGCGTGCGGCGCCCAGCGCGCTGTAACGCCGCCAGCACCTCCACCACTTCGGAGCGGCGTGAATCGAGCGAGCTTCTGATTTGCTGCTCGCGCGCGTCGAGCGGACGAAGCTTGGCTTCCGCGTCACCAATCTTGGCTTCAATGCTTTGGACTTGGGCCGCTGCGTCGATCAGCTGCGCGTTGAGCTTGCTGCGATCCTGGCCGATTGCCGCTACCTCGGCCTTTAGTTGCTGCTGAAGCTCCGCCGAGCTCTTCTGCTGTGCCCGTGTCGCTTCCAGCTCCTGCTCGCGCTGCTTGATGGCCTCGGCCGAAGCTGTGGTCGTCTGCGGCGCCGGGTCGACTGCCTGAGCCGAAGCAGATACGCCGGCGGACGCAAAGCCTGCCGACAGCAAGATGGCAAACGCGCGGGCGAACAAGAAAGCGTCGCCGCGGGCGACGCCGTGAAGTTGCGGATTGTTACGTGCCGGTTGCATCAATCCAGTCGTATGCCTTACGCGAGCGTCCTGCGCCGGTTACGCGCGATGATAGGGATGGCCGGCCAGGATGGTCGCCGCGCGGTAGATCTGCTCAAGCAGCATGACCCGCACCATCTGGTGCGGCCAGGTCGCAGAACCGAACGCCATCTTGAGCTGTGCCATGCGCCGTAATTCGGGCGAAAGTCCGTCCGCGCCGCCGATTGAAAAAATAGCATTGGCGACCTGGTCGTCGCGCCAGCGCGCAAGCCGGCGGGCAAATGCGCCGCTGTCGATGTTGTCGCCACGCTCGTCCAGTGCGACCAGAACGGACTTTGGCGGGATTGCCGCCACGATTGCGGCGGCTTCTTCGGCGATTCGGGCGGTTGCATCGCGCGCGCGACTCTCGGACAACTCACAAACTTCAAGGCCGCGAAATCCAAGCCGACGGCCGATATCGTCGAAGCGCGCGCGGTAGCGTTCGGCGAGTTCGCGTTCCGGCCCCTGCTTGAGCCGTCCGATGGCAATGACGAGAAGGCGCATAATCAGCCAAGCTGGCGTTGATTTCGGCTCGTGTCTACAAGGCCAGCATCCAAAGGCTGGTGCGCGTGCTGATGTTCACCATCCTCCGGCAAGAAGCCCGGGAGGCAATGTCAAACTCCAAACCTCTCGATCGACCCTAGCTAGACCGCCTTCGCGGTTGCCGGACCCTGCGTCCACAATCTTTCCAGATTGTAGAATTCGCGGACCTCGGGCCTGAAGATGTGAACGATCACGTCGCCCGAGTCGATCAGCACCCAATCGCAATTGGGTAAGCCTTCGACATGTGGGCTGGCGATCCCACTCTCTTTGAGACCTTTGACGAGATTTTCCGCGATCGCGCCCACGTGCCGGTTCACCCTGCCCGTGGTGATGATCATGTGGTCGGAAAACGCCGATTTGCCGCGAAGGTCGATTGTGACCGTGTCTTCCGCCTTCATATCCTCGAGGCGGGAGAGGATCATGCTCAGGGTCTTGTCGGCGTCTGGTTGCGCCTTCAAGGCCGCAGCTCGAGTCGATGTTTTACGCGCGGGTTTGGTTGCCTTGGGTAAAACAGACTTGGACAATACAGACGTGGCCAGGGACCATTCCTTTCACTGTATCGCGGACGCCGAATCTTTTGGCGGCCCGCTATATTGTATGCATGTGGGGTTAATGGTTTCAATATTCCAGTGTCCCCGTTTTCGAAGTTCTAGCCTCGTTCCGGCCCGCCCGTTGGGCATGCGGCTTTGTGGCGTCAAACCGTCCTCCAGCTGCCGTCCTGGTTCCGAAGGACTGTCGATGACAGGTGCGATTTCAAACCGGTGAGAAACGTCCAGGCTGGCGCCCGCTGCTCGGCGAGGCTTGCAGCCTGATTTTCCGGAACACGGTAGCGCGCAAGAGCCTGCGCGGCGGGCGAGGCAAGGGCGCGAAAGCTCTGCGGCGGACGGTCAATCACAGCGATAGGCACCTCGGATGCAATGTGCCGCCAATCATGCCAGCGGTGAAATTGCGCAAGATTGTCCGCTCCCATGATCCAGACAAAGTGCAGGCCGGAAGCGCGGCGGCACAAATATCTAATGGTGTCTACAGTGTAGCGGGTTCCGATGACGGATTCGAGACAACTCACCTCGATGCGGGGATCATGGGCGACGCGCTTCGCCGCTTCCATGCGCTGGGCGAGATCGTGTGGCGTTCGGTCGGTTTTCAGCGGATTGCCTGGCGTCACCAGCCACCACACCCGGTCAAGCTTCAGGCGCTTGATCGCGAACAGGCTGATGGCGCGGTGGGCAAGGTGCGGCGGGTCGAACGATCCCCCCAGCAGCCCGACGCGCATGCCATTGGAATAGGCCGGAAGGGCGGACGCAACGGAGGGCAAGGCCGCAGAAATCCTGTTCAACGCCTCCCCCGCTGCGGACGACAAATGCGAATCACGGCCGCGTCTGTCCGGTGCCGTGAACGCGGTACTTGAAACTCGTTAACTGCTCGGCGCCTACGGGGCCGCGGGCGTGAAATCTGCCAGTGGCAATTCCGATCTCCGCGCCGAAACCAAACTCGCCGCCATCTGCAAACTGCGTCGAAGCGTTGTGCAGCACGATCGCCGAATCGACTTCGTTGAGGAATTTGCTGGCGGCCGCTTTATCCTCAGTCACGATCGCATCGGTGTGATGCGATCCATGGTTGTGAATATGGGCGATGGCCTCGTCGATGCCGTCGACCACTTTGGCCGCGATGATCGCGTCCTCATACTCGGTGTCCCAGTCTTCGTCGGACGCCGGTTTCACCCGCTCGTCCGTGTGCTGAACGGCGTCGTCACCGCGCACTTCGCAGCCAGCATCGAGCAGCATCTCGACCAGCGGCTTCAGCGAGGTCGCTGCGCCTTTGCGGTCGACCAGCAGGGTCTCGGCGGCGCCGCAGACGCCGGGCCGTCGCATCTTGGCATTCAGGACAATCGATTTAGCCATTTCGAGATTGGCCGCGTGATCAATATAGACGTGGTTGACGCCTTCGAGATGGGCAAACACCGGCACGCGGGCTTCCGCTTCGACGCGCCCGACCAGGCTCTTGCCGCCGCGCGGCACGATCACGTCGATCGCGCCGGAAAGTCCCGTCAGCATAAGGCCAACTGCCGCGCGGTCGCGCGTCGGCACGAGTGTGATCGCAGCCTCGGGTAGCCCCGCCTCGCGCAAGCCCTCCACGAGGCAGCCGTGGATCGCCCGGCAGGAACGGAAACTATCCGAGCCGCCGCGCAGAATCACGGAATTGCCGGATTTCAGGCAGAGCACGCCGGCATCGGCGGCCACATTGGGCCGGCTTTCGAAGATGACCCCAACGACGCCCAGCGGCACGCGAACGCGCTCGATAGTCATGCCGTTCGGCCGTTGCCAGCGCTCGGTCACGGCACCGACCGGGTCCGGGATTGCGCGCACGGTGGCAACGCCGTCGGCCATGGCGTCGATCCGGCCCTGCGTGAGCGTCAGACGATCGATGAATGCGGGTGTTGCCCCGCTGGCGCGAGCTTCACTGACGTCCTCGGCGTTGGCAGCCAGGATCGCCACCGCGTGGTTGCGGATGGCGCGTTCGATGGCCTCCAGCGCCCTGTTCTTCTGCTCCGCCGAAGCGAGCGCCAGCACGCGAGCGGCAGCGCGCGCGCCCGTGGCGAGAGCATTCATCAATTCGGTCAAATCGGCGTTGCCGTCGACTGCTTTTAGCGGCGCGGTCAAGGTCATATCGGGTCGCTTCCCGTGTTAAGATCATGCTTTAGCATGAAAATCCGCCATTTGCGAAGGCCGCAGACGACGCTTGCAGGTCAGAGGCCAGCGCGGCGAATGGCGAAAAGCAGTCGGCCATCGGCCTAGCCCGCCGGTGAAGTCCCGCTCGGCCCGATCACGAGATCGTCGCGATGGATCATCTCGGCGCGGCCGCTGATACCCAAAATCGACATGAGGTCCGGCGACGAGCGGCCCTTGATCTTCTCGGCATCGTCGGCGTCGTAGGCAACGAGGCCGCGGCCAATCTCATGGGTATCAGGCCCGCGAACGATCACCGCATCGCCGCGGGCGAATTGGCCGTCGACCCGGATCACACCAGCCGGCAACAGGCTCTTGCCGGCGCGCAGCGCGTTCACTGCGCCGGCATCGATAGTCAACGTGCCCTTCGGTTCAAGGGAGCCCGCAATCCACCGTTTTCGCGCGGTGACCGGATTGGCCGGCGTCAGGAACCAGGTGCAGCGTCCACCGTCCGCGATCGCTTGCAACGGATGCTCGATCTTGCCGGAGGCGATCAGCATATGCGTGCCGGCAGTAGTGGCGATCTTGGCTGCCTCGATCTTGGTGTACATGCCGCCGCGCGACAGCTCGGATTCGGCAGCGCCCGCCATCGCCTCGATTTCCGAGGTGACGGACTCCACCACCGGAATTAGTCTGGCGTTCGGATTGGCGGCGGGCGGGGCGGTATAAAGACCGTCGATATCGGAGAGCAGGACCAGAAGATCGGCGCTCGCCATGGTGGCGACGCGCGCGGCGAGGCGATCATTGTCGCCATAACGGATTTCGTTGGTTGCGACCGTGTCATTCTCGTTGATGATCGGCACGGCACGCCATTCCAGAAGCTTGGCGATAGTCGAGCGCGCATTGAGATAACGGCGGCGCTCCTCCGTATCCTGAAGGGTGACGAGAATCTGGCCTGATCCGATGCCGTGCGCGCCGAGCATCTCCGACCAGATGCGCGCCAGCGCGATTTGCCCGACGGCAGCCGCGGCCTGGCTTTCCTCAAGCTTCAGCGGGCCGCGCGGCAGCTTCAAGCGGCTGCGCCCGAGCGCAATCGAGCCGGATGAGACCACCAGCACGTCGCGTCCCTCCCCATGCATCCTGGCAAGATCGCCTGCGAGCGCCGAAAGCCAGTTCGCGCGCACCTCGCCCGCGCTGGAATCGATCAAGAGCGATGAACCGACCTTGACGACGATGCGGCGGAAGTTTTTCAGCGCGGGGCGGGCCATGGGATCGTGGATTTTGCGGCGTGCTTCGAGCACAAGGGAGTTACAGCGAGACTGCGCAGCAGTACAAGTGATTAGCTCTACCCGGGCTGCGGCGCCCAAGGTTCGGCGTTTGCGGGTTCGGCGTCCGCGCCAGCCTTGGCCTTGGCCGAGACCGGTGCTTCCCCGATCACGTCAGCGAGCGCCCGCAGCGCCTCGGGGACGCCTTCGCCGGTGACGCCCGAGATCAGCAGGGGCGTTTTCCTGGCGGCGCGTTTCAGCCTATCCTTCTGCTTCTTCAACTCCTCCGGCGCCACCGCGTCGACCTTGTTCAGGGCGACGATCTCGGTTTTTTCCGCGAGGTGCCCTTCATAGGCCTCAAGCTCGGCACGGACCGTCTTGTAGGCCTTGCCTGCGTGTTCGGTGGTGGCATCGACCAGGTGCAGGAGAACGCGGCAGCGCTCGACATGGCCGAGGAAGCGGTCCCCGAGGCCTACGCCCTCATGGGCGCCTTCGATCAAGCCGGGAATGTCGGCCAGCACGAACTCGCGGCCGTCTGCATTTACTACCCCGAGCTGCGGATGCAGCGTGGTGAATGGATAGTCCGCGATCTTCGGCTTTGCCGCGCTGACCTTTGCAAGGAATGTCGACTTGCCGGCATTGGGCAGCCCGACAAGGCCGGCATCCGCGATCAGCTTCAGCCGCAGCCAGATCCAGCGCTCTTCGCCAACCTCGCCGGGATTGGCGTTGCGCGGGGCGCGGTTAGTGGAGGACTTGAAATGCGCATTGCCGAAGCCGCCATTGCCGCCTTCCGCCAGCACGAAACGTTCGCCAAGCGTAGTGAAGTCGTGGATCAGCGTCGTCTTGTCTTCGTCGAAGATCTGAGTGCCGACCGGCACCTTGAGCACGACCGACTTGCCGTTGGCGCCATGGCGGTCCTTGCCCATACCATTTGTGCCCTTTTGCGCCTTGAAATGCTGCTGATAGCGATAGTCGATCAGCGTGTTCAGCCCATCGACCGCCTCGACGACGACGTCGCCGCCACGGCCGCCATTGCCGCCGGAAGGACCGCCGAATTCGACGTACTTTTCGCGGCGGAAGGCCACACAGCCGTTACCACCATCGCCGGAGCGGATGTAGACCTTGGCTTCGTCGAGGAATTTCATAAGGCTACAGGTAGGGCAGGGGGCGTGCCGCGGCAACCACAAAGCTTGGTAAATGCGCCCGAAAACCGTGTTGCTGTTACGCGGCCCGGCGGCGAATGAGAAATTTCTGAATTCCCTCCAGCACAAGTTCGCGCCGCTGGTTAAAGATGGTGCTGCGCAGTGTCACCACGCCGGTGGTTCGGCCCGGCGACAGTTCCGTCACCTCGAGCGCCGGATAGATGGTGTCGCCGGCATAGACCGGCTTCAAAAACCGGCTCGATTGCTCGAGGAAGCCGATCAACGTTTCCTCGACCAAAAAAGGGAACATGCCTGCACCCGGCGCGGTGTGGATCAGGGTTTGAAAGCCGTGCGCAAGCAGGTTCGGCATGCCGCGCGCACGACAATATTCAAGATCGTAATGGACGGGGTGGGTGTCGCCGCTCGCAGTCTGGAAAGCCGCAAAGACGGCCGATGTCATGGTGCGGCTGGGAATGACGAACCTTTCGCCAACTGAAAAGTCCTCGAACCAGCGCTGCTCTTGCACCATGCGATGTTCGGCGGGATCAAAATCGGTCATACATGTTTCCCAGCTAGGCCTGCTGATCGCGGTGTGTGCCGCAAATGAGTTGTCGCAAGTCGTCCGGCCTTGTGCCGGGCATCCGCGTCTTTCATACAGCATAATGTAAGGCGTGGATGGCCGGGCATAGGCGAGCGGAAGCGACGCTGTTCTCGAACGGCTATGCCCGGCCACGACACCGAACTGCGCTGGATCTTATGAGCATACTTTCTAGAATCTCCACGACGCTTGATGATCGTTCCGCGCGGCTTGCCGGCATCGTTCTGATGCTGGTCTCGGTCTGCATGTTCTCGTTTGGTGATACGCTCGGCAAGTATATCGTGGCGACCTATTCGGTCGGACAATTGATGTTCTTGCGCGCCTGCGCGGCGTTGGCGCTGCTCGCGCCCTCGATGTGGCGGCAGCGCCGTGAATTCCGGCGCATGGAGCGGCCGTGGCTGCAATTGGTTCGCGTTGTCTTTTCGACGTTGGAGATCGCGGCATTCTTTCTCGCAACCGTCTATCTGCCGCTTGCCGACGTCGTGACTTATTATCTGGCTACGCCGATTTTCGTGACTGCATTGTCGGCAATCTTTTTGCGCGAGCAGGTCGGCTGGCGGCGCTGGAGCGCCATCCTGGTCGGGTTTGCTGGCGTGTTAGTCGCCCTACGGCCGTCGACGCAATCGATCAGCTGGCCGGCGATGATCGCGCTTGCCGGCAGCCTTTCCTTTTCCTGTTCGCTCCTCACGACACGCCTGTTGCGCGCAACCCCTGACATCGTGCTGGCCTCATTGCAGTTCGTCAGTGGTCTGCTGTTCGGCCTTTTGATCGCGGCGGTCGGCTGGGTCACACCGAGCTGGAGCAGCTTTGGCCTGTTCTTTGCCGCCGGCGCTATTTCGGTTTGCGCACTTCTCTGCGTCAACCGCTCGCTGAAGCTTGCGCCGGCGAGCCTGGTCGTGCCGTATCAATATACGATGATCCTCTGGGCGGTGACCTTCGGCTATATAGTGTTCGGGGATGTGCCATCATTTCCGATGGCGCTCGGCGCCGTCATCATCATCGGCGCCGGGCTTTATATTTTCCTGCGCGAGCGCAAACTCGGACGGAGGGAGCCCGACCTGAATCCGCCCGCGTAGGAACATTATGGCCGCCGCGTCGAATTGCCCCAGTTCTTCAGCGATGCCCAGACGCTACGCGTCAAACGAAAGCAATCGACGGGGGTCGACGAGCCCAGCGATTCGAAACGGTGCAGTTCGACACCGCACCATTGGAAGCCGCATTTCTCCAGCACATTGCGTGAGGCCGGGTTCGCGACGCGCGCGCCGGCGCGCATCTGGCCGGTGTCGAATTCCTCAAAAGTGAAATCGATCACCGCGCGCGCAGCTTCGGTCGCAAGTCCCTGTCCCCAGTAGTCGACGCCGAGCCAGTAGCCGAGCTCGGGTGCATCGATCTCGCGCCAGTCGACGCCGACCATGCCGACCGGCGCGTAGTCCTTCTCTATCAGGAAGGCCGTTTCCCGGCTGCGCGGGATGCCGCGAACGAATTCGACGGCATCGCCGTGCGAATAGGGATGCGGCAGGCGGCGGGTATTCTCCGCAATGCGGCGCTCGTCGGCCAGACGCGCTATTGCGTTGACGTCCGCGAGCGTCGGTCTGCGCAGCGTCAGCCGTTCGGTCTGAAGGATGCAACGTCCTGCTCCGCGCAGTGTCCGGGGCGGGATATCTCGCAGCATGTCAAGGCTCCTTGAGTGACCACTCTTGGATCGGCGCGCTCCGCGCATATGGCGACGCGCAACGAAAAGGGGAGGCCGGTTTCCCGCCTCCCCTGGGAGCCTTCTACCGCTCCGCCGGTTCAACAGGACCGGCGGAATCTGGATGTTCCACCGCTTATTCGGCCGCTTCCGTTACCGGGATCACCGACACGAAAGTGCGGCCGTTGGCTTTGGCTTGAAACTCGACACGGCCCTCTGCCTTCGCAAAGAGAGTATGGTCAGTGCCCATGCCGACATTAAGGCCGGGATGCCAAGTGGTGCCGCGTTGACGCGCAATGATGTTGCCGGGAATTACATGTTCGCCGCCATAGGCCTTGATACCAAGGCGCTTGCCCGCTGAATCGCGTCCGTTACGCGATGAACCGCCTGCTTTTTTGTGAGCCATGGCTCGTCTCCAATTTCTATTTGATCTCTAGATCAAATCCTTGACGAAATCATTTCACTTTGTGTCACGCTCTTCTGAAGCGTGTCACTTCGCGTCGCTCTTGGCCTTCTTCGCCGGCGTCTTCGTAGCGGCCTTCTTCGCTGCTGGTTTCGCCGCGGGCTTCTTGGCGGCCTTCGGCGCCTCGTCTGAGTCACCGGCGACCTTCGCTTCGACCTTCTCGCGCTTCGGGCGCGGTCCGAGCGTCGGCTTGTTTCCGTCGGTCAGGATCTCGGTGATGCGAAGCACCGTGATCTCGTCGCGATAGCCGCGCTTGCGGCGCGAGTTCTTGCGCCGGCGCTTCTTGAATGCGATGACCTTCGGCCCGCGCTTGTGGTCCAGCACTTCGGCCGCAACCGAGGCGCCGGCAACGGTCGGAGTCCCGAGCACGGGAGCATCGCCGCCGACCACCAGCACTTCACCAAGTTGCACGATCGTGCCGACGTCGCCGGCGATCTTGCCAATCTCGAGCACATCATCCGGAACGACGCGGTACTGCCGGCCGCCGGTTTTGATGACTGCGAACATCGTTTTATTCCTTCGTGTTCGATCCCGGCCTCGAGCCAAAGGCCCGGGTCGGCTTTTTCTACAGTCGTTATGGGTTCAATTTCCGCGCGACCGGGTCCAAAGACCCCAAACTAAAAAAGCATGTCCCGCGCAAAAATAAACAGCGCGAGAAGCTTCCCGCGCCGGGTGGCCGAGTTATAGCCCCCCGAGACCGCGAGTCAAGGCAAAAGGGCCCTAAAATGCCTCGGTTTGCGGATTTTTGGCCGAAATCGCGATGGCGATGGGAAGATCCAGCCGCTGTCCGTCATATTCACCAGGCCCGTGAAACCAATAAGTTCCCGGGCAGTTAGCCTCCGTCTCAAGCACTGACCGGGGTGAAATGGCCGACGATGTTCTGACGACCGGAATCGCCCGGCACGGCGCCGCCCGCCTGCCGTCGGTGGACGTAGACAGCTTCAATGTCGAATTAAAGGACGACGACGGCGGTTTTCTCGGCGACCGCGCCTGCAAGGGCGCCTTCCGCAAGATCCTGGACGATCTACGCAAGCCGCTGAAGAAAAACGGCGACGACCCGCTGGGCGACAGGGCCGCCAAGAAGATCAGCAAGAGCGAACTCGATGCAGCCCTGTCGGGCGAGGACATCGGTGCAGCCGCGGTAGTTCATGGCGCGATCGAGGAGTTTGCCAGCGAACTTGCCTATGTGACCTCGCGGATACTGAAGCTGAAGTCCTGGACCGATACCCAGCGCATCGTGGTCGGCGGCGGCTTTCGCCAGAGCCGCGTCGGCGAGCTTGCCATTGCGCGTACCGACATTCTGCTCAAAGCGCAAGGCTTCGAGGTCGATCTGTTGCCGATCCGTTTCGATCCCGACGAGGCCGGCCTGATCGGTTGCTTGCACCTGGCGCCGTCGTGGATTTTCGAGGGCCATGACAGCATTCTCGCGGTGGATATTGGCGGCACCAACATTCGCTGCGGCCTGGTCGAAACCCGCTGGAAGAAGGCGCAGGACCTCTCCAAGGCCGCGGTCTGGCATGCGGAGTTATGGCGGCACGCCGATGATGAGCCGACGCGCGAGGGCGCCGTCAAGCGCATGGTCAAGATGCTGAAGGAACTGATTGCCGAAGCCGATAAGGAGGGGTTGAAGCTTGCGCCCTTTATTGGCATCGCCTGTCCGGGGGTAATCAACGAGGACGGCTCGATTGCCAAGGGCGCGCAGAACCTGCCGGGCAACTGGGAAAGCAGCAAGTTCAACCTCCCGGCGAGCCTGGTAGAGGCGATCCCGCAGATTGGCGATCACGACACCGCCGTCGTGATGCATAACGACGGCGTCGTGCAGGGCCTCTCGGAAGTTCCCTTCATGCAGGACGTCGAGCACTGGGGCGTTCTGACCATTGGGACGGGCCTCGGCAACGCCCGGTTCACCAACCGACGCAAGGAAGACAAGAAGGACAAGAAGAAGGACTGACGGTGCGCGCGGTAACCTTGAGCGGTTAGGTTAAAACCGGGTTCATGTTGCCGGCAGCCGAGCGATCGGTAGGCTCGAACGCGTCGCTCAAGCTGGCCCGCGAAGCCGCACTTCCAGGCCGCAATTTCAATGAGACGACACGGGACCGCCGGTGTTTTCCGCGTCTGGCGGTCCCACCCTTATTGCGTCAACGCGCTCCGCGTTTGTCGCGAAGCCGCCCCGATGCGGGTGGAAACTTTAAGCCTCCCTGCCTTGTCTCAGCGGACTTCCTCGTCTCTTTTGTTCGACGCGTTTTCTTCACCCGAACCGGCTTCCACTTCGCTTGAAAACCTTCTAGAACTCGCCCCCGACCGCCGGGGCTCCTTGCCCTGATTTGCGCCTGGAGAGGTGGCAGAGTGGTTGAATGCACCGCACTCGAAATGCGGCATAGGTGCAAGCCTATCGGGGGTTCGAATCCCTCCCTCTCCGCCA
>NZ_DAIDJE010000096.1 GCF_027451485.1 Bradyrhizobium sp. | reverse complement strand
CCCGCGCACGGCATTGCAGCGCCGGCAATGGACGTGGACGTCATCGCCGGTCTCCGCCGGATCGATCGGCTTGATCGACAGGCTGCCGCAAACCTCGCAGACGATCTTCAGTCCGCTTTGCGTCTCGCTGGAATGATCGAGCAGGCTCATCGGTCTTCCCTCAGCCGATGATTGCGGAGGCGAGCACGCTGAAAGATGCGAACGTCGCCGCCGTGCGGCCGTAGTCGCGCCTTCCACGGATCGCCGCCGTGACGGCGCCGAGTTGCTCGCGCAATTCAGCGGCAACGGTCTTGCGACCCTGGATATAGGGGCCGTACAGCACGTCGCGTCGGCGTTCGATCTGCCTGGCGATCATGGTCACCGCCAGGAATACCAGTGCCGGATAGATGAGAATTTCGATGGTCATGTTTGGCCCCCGCCATTTTTATTCCCCTGAGGAGCCATTCATACGCCTGAGATTTTAAGACTCCGGCGGCGCGTCGAAACGCAATTGAGAGATCGGATTAGGAATTTTTCAACCACGCGCTGGTGGTCTGATTCTCACATCCGCATCCCTTCTCGGCAGGCACTTTTGCGAATGTCGGAATCAAAGGACCACAAGGCAAATATATACTTCCAGCGGAGTTCAGGATTTGACATTCGCATTGCGAACGCGCGGCCAGGCGGGGTAGCAATGTCAAATTCATTCCGCTGGCGCGCGCGACGCCGGTCATACGAGCGCGAGCGTCAGTGCATCACCCTCCGCGGCAGCCAAAGTGAGACTTCGGGCAGGTAGGTGACGCACATCAGCACGAAAAACATTACCGCGTAGAACGGCCATATCCTTCGCATCACGTCTTCGATCGATACCTTTCCGACCGCACAGCCAACGAACAGGATCGCGCCGACCGGCGGATGGCACAGCCCGATACCGAGGTTGAGCAGCATGATCATCCCGAAATGAACGGGATCGACGCCGAAATTCTGCATCACCGGCAGCAGAATGGGCGTCGCGATCAGGATCGAAGGCGCCATGTCGACCAGCGTCCCCAGCACGAGCAGGAGAATATTGATCAGGAAGAGGATGACATACTTATTGCCCGAGATAGACAGAAAGAATGCCGTCATCTTCGCCGGCATCTGCGTCAGCGCCATCACATAGCCTACGCTGGACGCGCAGGCGATCAGTGTCAGCACCATGGCGACCGTGCGCAGTGTGCGGTGCAGAAGCACCGGAAGATCGCGCCACTTGTAGTCGCGGTAGATGAACATGGTGACGAAGAAGGCCCAGATGCAGGCGACCGCGCCAGCTTCGATCGCGGTGAAGACGCCGCCCAGGATGCCGCCCAGAATGATCACGAGCGTAATCAGGCCCCACGCCGCATCGATGGCGATCCTGACCGCATCCTTCACTGGCACGGTCTGGCCGCGCGGGTGATTGTCACGATAGGCGAAGACAAGACAAAGCATGATGAGTGAGAAGCCGAGCAGGAGGCCTGGGAAGACGCCGGCCATGAACAGCGCGCTGATCGAAATGGTGCCGCCGGTTGCAAGCGAATAGAGCACTGCATTGTGGCTCGGCGGGACCAGCAGCGCCTGGACGGAGGAGGTAATCGTCAGGTTGGTGGCGAAGACCCGCGGAAAACCGGTCTTCTCCATCTGCGGGATCATCACCGAGCCGATGGCCGACGTATCGGCGACCGCCGAACCCGAAATGCCGCTCAAGAAGGTAGTGGCGAGCACATTGACGACGGACAGTCCGCCGCGCACGCGCGTGAAGCCGACGAGTACGTCAGCGAAGGCGACCAGCCGCCGCGCCATGCCGCCTTCGGCCATGATCGCACCGGCCAGCACGAAGAAAGGAATCGTCAGCATCGCCACCTTGCTGACGCCGTCGGAAATCTTGAGCATCACGGCTTCAAGCGGAATGCCGATCGACCAGGCGCCGGCGATCGCAGCAAACGCCAGCGAATAGGCGATCGGCACGCCGATCACGAAGCAGAAGATCATGGTGCCGAGGAGAATGAAGATATCCATGGAGCAATTGCCTCCCGATCACTCGAACGACGCGGCCTGGCCGTGGGAGCCATCGCCATGGGAGGCAAGTGGATCAGGTGGCGCGCCAAGCCATACCCGTTCGATGATGAACAGAAGCAGGCAGGCGCCGCCGATCGGTATCGGCAGGTAGGTGACGCCGACCGACAGGAAGGGAAATTCGGCAATGGTGTTGTGCCAGGTCACTTCCACCAGCCGTTCGCCCCAAACAATCATGAAAGTCGCAATCAACGCCATCAGCAGTTGCACCAGCAGTTCGAGCAATTTGCGCAACCGCGGCGGCGCCTGGCTTCCGAAATAGCCGACGTTCATGTGCAGGTTCAGCCGATAGGCGGCGGCAGAGCCAATGAAGGTCAGCACGATCGTGAGGAGAACCGCGAGCGGCTCCGGCCAGGAAGCCGCGCTATTGAGCGCATAGCGAGTGAACACCGCCCAGGGGATGATCGCCGAGATCAAAACCAGGGCGGCGCAGCCGACGATCACGCATAGCAAATACAGCAGGTCCATCGCGCGGCGGAATGTGGCTGCCATGGCGTTGCGCTCCCCGTTGCGCAGATCGATCTTTGGTGTTCGTCGTCGCGAGCGAAAGCGAAGCGATCCAGTCCTGTCCCGGACAAATCTGCATTGACTGGCCGCTCACGCTTCTTGCAGCGACGGCGTGCGTCGCCACAGCGCATCACGCAATGGCCTGAATGCGCTTGATCATGTCCTGATATTTCGGGCCGTACTTGTCCCAGACCGGCTTGACCGCGTTCTGGAACGGCGTCTTGTCGGCGATCTCGACGAACTGGCTGCCGGCCGCCTTGGCTTTCTCCAGCGCCTTTTGTTCGTATTGATTCCAGAAACCGCGTTCCTCGAGTTGCGCTTCGCGGGCGATCTTCCTGATCAGGTTCTGGTCGTCGGCCGACAGCGTGTTCCAGGTCCGCTTGGAAAAGACGAGCACCTCGGGGATCACGAGGTGCTCGGTCAGCGTGACATATTTGGCGGCAGTATATTGATTGGAGAAGACGTAGCTCGGAAGGTTGTTCTCCGCGCCGTCGATCACGCCGGTCTGGAGCGCGCTGAACACCTGGTCGTAACCCATTGCGACGCCGTTGCCGCCGAGCGCGTTCATCATGTCGACGAAGATCGGATTGCCGATGACGCGGAATTTCAGTCCCTTGATGTCCCCGATGGACTTGATCGGATGTTTGGTGTTGTAGAGGCTGCGCGCTCCGGCATCCATCCAGCAGAGGGCCACCAGATTGGCATTGGGACTCGCCGTGATCCTGTCGAGAAGTTCCTGGCCGATTGGTCCGTCCATCATCCTTTCGGCATGCGCGGTGTTCTTGAACAGGAACGGCATGTTGATGACGTTGATGTCATCGACGATCGGCCCCATCGTGCCGACGCTGACGCGCGACAGCTGGATGGCGCCGATCTGCGTCTGCTCGATGGTTTCCTTTTCGCCGCCGAGCTGCATCGACGGATACATCTGGATCGAAAGCCTGCCCTGCGTCGCCTCGGAAAGCTTCTTGCCGAGATTTTCCGTCGCCGCGACCGTCGGATAGCCTGGAGGCTGAACGTCGGAAGCCTTGAAAACCGTCTTGGTCTGCGCCGCGCGAACGGGCAGGGTTCCTGCCAAACCTCCGGCACCAAGGCCCACACCAAGACCCGCACCGAGTTTCATGAAATCGCGACGCTTCATCGCTTGTCCTCCCATCCGTTCGCGTGCGTGGTCATTTCCTGACCGGTCTTATTATTGAGCTGCGCACGTTTAAGTCCCGCACGGCCGCCATCCCGGCTATCAAACGACGTTCGTTGCCGGTCCGAGAAGGTCATGCTAAAAGTTGTATGATGACCGGACAAGTACCGTCAAGCTCGTCGCCCGGCGCGGCGCAACGTCAGCGCGCGCGACTGCTTCGCCCGCTTGGTGCGCCGAAGAGCCTCAGTTCCGAAGTCGTGGATCGCCTGGCCGAGCAGATCATGTCCGGCAAGCTGCCGGTCGGCGCCAAATTGCCGTCGGAACAGGAGATGATGAAGGGCATGGGCGTGAGCCGCACGGTCGTGCGCGAGGCGGTGGCAGCGCTACGCGCGAGAGGTCTTGTCGTCACGCGGCAAGGCGCGGGCGCTTTTGTCGACAGCGACGCGGGCCGGCAGCCTTACGCGATCGATCCCGAGGGCCTGGGATCGCTCGCCAGCGTGCTCGATATTCTGGAACTACGCATGGCGGTGGAAGCCGAAGCCGCCGCGATCGCAAGCGAACGGGCCACGGCGGCGCACGTCAAGGCGATCGGCGAGGCGCATCGGGTCTTCAGCCGCGCCATCGCCAGTGGTGAAGGCGCGATCAACGAAGACTTTGCCTTCCACCAGGCGATCGCAGCCGCCACGCAAAACCGCCGCTTTGCCGAATTTCTGGATTTCCTCGGCCGGCTGATCATCCCGCGACAAAGCATCCGCTCATTTGAGGGTACGGCGGAAGGTCCGCGGCAGTATCTGGCGCGCATCGCGAAAGAACACGAAGCGATCTTCCAGGCGATTTCCGCCCGTTCGCCGAAGCGCGCGCGCGATGCCATGCGCGGGCACCTGGTCAAGAGCCGCGAGCGCTACCGCGAACTGGCAAGCCGCAGCGCCTGACGGAGACCTTATCACGGATCGAGAAAGCCGGCTTGCGCGCGCAGCGCGGCCTGATCCGTCGCCGTCAACAGATCGATCAGGATTTGTGTCTCGCCCGGGTGAACCGCGCTTCTCGTCACCGCCGCCGTGTAGACGGTGACCAGGTCGCAACCTTTCGGCAGCGCGCCGGAAAGCTTGATTCCATTCGTAGCGATGATCTCGGTTGCCTGCGTGCAGCCGATCGGGCGTTTCGCCTCGCTTTCGGCCATGTGCCGCATCGCGGTTGCGCCATTCGGGTAAATCTTCAGACGGCTTGCAATCTCGTCGGTAATGCCGAGTTCGCGCAGTACTTTCGCGATATGGATGCCAGCGGTAGAATTCCTGGTGTCCGGCACGAAGATCGCATCCGCTGCCAGAAAGACTGCGCGCAGGTTTGTCGCGTCGCAGGCCGCAACCAGCGGGTCAGCATCACGAACGGCGAGTGCCGTCTCGACGCGCCCGACATCCTTGACCGACGCAGCCTCGGCGAGATTCTCCTTCACGAGCGTCGCGATCAGTGCGGAGGTGAGGATGAGGATGTCGGCAGCCGTGCCCTCGCGCAGCTTGTTGGCCATCGCGCCGACGGCACCGAATTCGCCCGTAATATCGAAGCCCGTCTGCTTCTTGAACTTCGCGGCAACGCTGCCGACGAGTCCTTGTGCCGCGCCGCCGCTCAGGATGTTCAAGGATGGCATTACGAGAGCTCCATCGCGGCGATCAGGCGATCTCGCGTTATGGGCAGGCTCCGAAGGCGTACGCCCAGCGCATCGAACACGGCATTCGCAATCGCCGCAGTGACCGGGCCGTGCGCGGCTTCGCCGGCGCCCACCGGATCGATCTCCGGACGCGAGATCACCTCGACCTCGACCTCGGGCACCTCGGAAAAGCGCAGGATCGGGTATTCCGTCCACGAACTGGAGGTGATGCGGGTCCTGTCGAAACGAACGCGCTCTTTCAGCACCCAGCTCGTCGCCTGGATAGCGCCGCCCTCGATCTGGTTGATGACGCCGTCCGGATTGACGGCCTCGCCGACGTCCACGGCGAGCGTCAATTTTCTCACCCGGATGCCTTCGCCGACCTCGACCTCGGCCACGGCCGCACAATAGGCGCCGGTGGTCTTGTAGCGCGAGAAGCCGATGCCGTAGCCGACGCCGTCCTGCTTCACAGGCTTCCAGTTCGCGCGGCGCGCCGCTGCCTGGATCACATCCCGCGATCGCGGATCCGTCAGGTGGCGCAGGCGGAACGCGACCGGGTCCTCGCCGCGGTCGACGGCGATTTCATCGAGCAACGACTCGATGGCGAAGGTGTTGCCCTGCGCGCCCAGCGTCCGCAGCGCCGACGTTCGCACCGGCATCACCGTGAGGCGGTGCGCTTCGATATTCCACGCCGGAAAATCATAAAGCGGAACCGAATTACGGTCGGAGCCGCCGCCGCTTGCCGGGGGCGGATCGAGAGAAATGGCGCGCGGAAAGGGCGCTGCGAGTTCGCTGGCCGCGAGCAGCGTGGGCTGCTCGGCGCGGCCGGGACGAGCGGTGTGGCCGTTGCTCCAGATCGTATGCCGCCAACTGGCGATCTCGCCATCGCTATCGAGACCGGCCTCGATCTCGATCGCCATCGCCGCGCCAAATGGCGCGTGCGACATTTCATCGGCGCGCGACCACTGCACGCGCACCGTCCGTCCGGGCGTTGCCTTCGCCAGCAATGCGGCGTCAAGCGCGACATCGTCGGCGCCGTTATGGCCGTAGCAACCGGCGCCCTCCATGTGTTCGACGGTGATGTTCTCCCGCGGCAGCTTGAACACCAGCGCCAGATCGGAGCGAAGATTGTAGACCCCCTGGCTGTGGGTCCAGACCCGCACGATATCGCCGTCCCATTGCGCCATGGCGCAGGATGGCGCGATCGAGCCATGGGCAATATAGGGCCGGTGGTACTGCCGCTTGATTGTGCGTGCGACCGCGGCCGGCGCAGTGGCGTTTTTGCTGGCGATGACGGTCGACACGGCCGGTTGCTGTTTCAGCCACTCGGCGAGACCATCTTCGTCCGGCAACGCTGCACTGGAAGACCATTTCGCGCCCTTGCGCAGCGCGGTCACTGCGGCCTCGGCTGCCGCTTCGGTTTCGCAGACGACGCCGGCAAAGTTGCCGTCATGCACAATCGCGACCAGGCCCTCGACCTTGCGCGCGCGCTCCTCGTTCAATTCGATCAGTCTGGCTAGCGCCAGCTCGGCGCGCAGCACCCGGCCATGCAGGGTGCCGGGCGGGGCGGAGTCTTGAATGAAGCGCGGGCGGCCGAACACCTTGTCGGGAATATCCAGCCGCTGCAGCGAGTGGCCTGCGAGCGTGCGCTGCGCCGAGGACTTCGGCTGTGCGCCCGCCGTCGCATCGCGGTCGAGCGAGATATCGCCGGCCAATTCCCAGTAACTGGTCGAGACGTTGCCGGGGCCGGCGATATTGCCGTCGGTGATAGTGAGCACATCCGGTGCGACGCCAAGCCGCTCGGCGGCGGCGTTCAAGAAGATCTGGCGAATTTCCGCGCAGGCAAAGCGGATCGCGCGCCCCGAATGCTGCACCGAAAGGCTGCCCGACGTCACGCCCTCGTTGGGACTGGCCGGGGTCGCCGCTCGCACCATCTCGATGCGGCTGATATCGACGTCGAGCTCGTCGGCCGCGATCTGCGCCAGAGCCGTGACAATGCCCTGACCGATCTCGACCTTGCCGGGCGAGACGATCACCTTGCCTTCGGCAAAATTGATCCACGACGACAGTTTGGGATTGACCGCAAGGCTCACGCTCACTTTCTGAAGTTCGTGCTCCATCTCAGCAACCACCTTTCACGAACCTTCGAGAGTCATGAGCATTGGCGGAATTATGACCCGAAGGCCGCGTTTTCCATTTGGAATTCCTGGAAGGCATTTGCCGCTTGGCGCCCAGCAACTTCAAATGGGCGGCACTCGGCGGCAGGGACGGAGAGGCCGGTCTGGTTGTCATGATGTGCGCATCTCCGCTGCCGCGCGCAGCACGGCCCGTACCATGCGATTGTGTGAACCACAGCGACACAGGTTGCGATCAAGCGCGGCCTTCACCTCGGCGGTGGTCGGATTGGTGTTGCGCTTCAAGAGCGCCGCCGCGCTCATCATGATGCCGGAAAGGCAGTACCCGCATTGCAGCGCCTGTTCGGCGATGAAGGCGCGTTGCAGGGCATGCGGGTGCTGTTCGCTGCCGAGGCCTTCGATGGTGGTGACGGCCTTGTTCGCGACCGACCACAGCGGGGCGTCGCAGGACGTCAGCGCGTGATCGTCGACGAGCACCATGCAGGCGCCGCACTCGCCGGCGCCGCAGCCGAAATGCGAGCCGGTCAGGCCGAGCTGGCTGCGCAGGACAGTGAGCAAGGGCGTATCGGGATCGGCATCGATCTCGGTTTCGGCGCCGTTGAGGCGAAAACGAATGTTCGGCATTGAAAGCGAAGGATCCTGTTCTTTTTATTGGTTCCGGTCGGGAAAGGTTTTGACGACCGCGGCCCATTTCACAATATCGCCGCGCAGGAATCTGTCGAAGGCTTCCGGCGTCATCGACATCGGAACCGCGCCCTGATCCGCCCAGATCTTGACGATCTGCGGCCGCTTGATGATCTCGTTCACTGCAGTGTTGAGTTTGTCGATGATGGCCTTCGGCGTGCCCTTGGGGGCCATTAGCCCTAGCCAGATCGTGGCCTCATATCCGCTCACGCCGGCTTCTTCCGCGGTCGGCACGTTCGGCAGCGCCGCCGATCGCGTTTTGCCGGTGGTGGCGAGCGCGCGCACCTGGCCCTGGATGACGTTCGGGGCCATCGTGGTCACGGAATCGATCATCATCTGCACCTGTCCGCCGATGACGCCGCTCCGCGCTTCTCCGCTGTTGCGATAGGGCACATGGACGACATTGATCCCCGTCATGGTTTTGAACAGTTCGGCGGCCATGTGATAGGGCGTGCCGGTGCCGGAGGACGCGTAGTTCAGTTTGCCCGGCTGGGACTTCGCCAGCGCGATGAATTCCTTCAAGGTGGTCGCGGGCACTGAAGGGTGCACGACGATCACAAGGTCGGCAATATTGATCGGCGCGATCGCGACCAGATCGCGCATCAGTTCGTACTTGCGCGCCGGCATCAACGATTCATTGGCCGTCTGGGTGTTCGACATCAACAGCAGGGTGTAGCCGTCGGGTGCCGACTTCACGGCCTCCTGCGTGCCGATGACGGCGCCGGCGCCGGGACGATCCTCGATCACGAAAGGTTGTTTGAATTCTTCCTGCAGCGCATCGCCAAGCACGCGCGCGGTCACGTCGGCCGGTCCTCCGGCCCCAAAGGGAACGATGATCCGCACTGCGTGGGTCGGATAATCCTGCGCACGCAGTTGGATCGGTGTAAAAGCCTGCGCCGCCACGAAAGCCGCAGCCACCGCTGCGATGCGCGGAGCGCTCCGGCGCGCTGTCGTCCTCTTGTCAGTGAGCCTCAACGCTTCACTCCCTCTGCCCATTGTCCGTCGGGCCTTTCAGGTCGGTGTTTTGGCGCGAATGCCGGGTCAAGTCCAGCAATCCGGGTGATGGACTTGCGCTTTTGGTGCGGAATAAAATAGCAATGGTCAGGTGGCTCAGTCTCGCCGCTACGCCGGCCTCGTCGGCCCATCAAAAATGAATCAGGGAAGAAATGAAAAGCACAAGGATTTCCCGCCGGCAGGCGCTCGGAATCGCCGGTGGTCTCGCGGTGGGAGCCACATTCTCCACCCGCGTTAAGGCGGAGGCGCCGCCGTCCGAGGCGATCACGCCGGCGCTGATCGAGGCGGCGAGGAAGGAAGGCCAGGTCGTCTACTACACGTCGGTCGATCTGCCCGTCGCGGAGAAGCTGGCGAAGGCGTTCGAAGCCAGATATTCCGGCATTTCCGTGCGGGTCGAGCGCACCGGCGCCGAGCGCGTGTTTCAGCGCATCGGGCAGGAATATTCCTCCGGCATTCACGCGGTCGACGTCGTGAATTCGTCCGATGCCGCGCATTTCATCGTCTGGAAGCGGGACGGCCTCCTCGCAGCCTTCGTGCCCGAGGATGTGGCGAAATTCTATCCGCCGGAGCAGTCGGACCCGGACGGCCAGTTTGCAAGCTGGCGCGTGTGGCTCTCCATCATCGCCTACAACACGTCCATGGTTCGGAGTGAGGATGCGCCGAAAAGCTTCGCCGATCTGCTCGATCCGAAATGGAAGGGCAAGATCGTCAAGGGCCACCCCGGCTACAGCGGCACCATCATGACCGCGACGTATGAATTGCAGCGCGATCTCGGCTGGACCTTCTTCGAAAAACTCGCCAGGCAGAACGTGATGCAGGTGCAGTCCTCGGCCGATCCGCCGAAGAAGCTTGAACTCGGCGAGCGCTCGGTGATGGCCGACGGCAACGAGTACAATATCCTTCAGCTCAGGGATGCCGGACGTCCGGTCGAGCCGGTCTATGCCAGTGAGGGCTCGCCGATGATCGTCGGCCCGAACGGCATCTTCAAGGCCGCGCCGAATCCGAATGCAGCAAGACTGTTCCAGTCGTTCTGTTTCACGCGCGAGGCGCAACAGCTCATCGTCGATGTCGGAGGCTTGCGCTCGCTGCATCCGCAGGCCAAGGAGAAGCCGAGCTGGATTCCCTTGAAGGACATCAAGACCCTCAAGGATGATGCGGCCGCCGTCGAACAGCAAAGCGCCGGCATCAAGCAGCGCTACACCCGCATCTTCCGCGTCTGAATGCCCTCGAGAGACGGCCATGACTGCCGAACTGCCGAAAATATCCGTCGCTGAGACGCTGGCAGCCAAGATCACGGCGCTCAAGGCCGGCGTGCTGCCGGAATCCACGGCGCGGAAATGCGAAGACCTGCTGATCGATGTGGTCGGTCTTTGCGTCACCGCACGCAACGAAAATTACGTCGGGGCGGCACTCGCAGGCTGCGACGACGACGGCCCCTGTACCGTGATTGGTCACGCGCGCACATTGACGGCTTCGGGCGCAGCCTTCGTCAACGGCACTGCCGCGCATGGCGAGGATTTCGACGACACCTTCGAAGGCGGGCCGGTGCATGCGGGCGCGGTGATCGTGCCCGCGGTCCTGGCTGCCTGCGAGCGCCATCATCCGGAGGGAAAAAGCGTGCTGACCGGTATTGCGGTCGGCACCGAAGTGCTCTGCCGTCTCAGCCTCGTGGTGCCGAAGGCGGTGCATAATGCCGGCTTTCATCCGACAGCGATTTTCGGCGCGATGGGAGCGGCCGCCGGCGTCGGCGCGGCGCTGGGGCTCGACGGGAGACAGATCGTCGATGCGCTCGGCATAGCCGGCAGCATGGCGGGCGGCATTATCGAATATCTCGCCGAGGGCGCCTGGACCAAGCGGATGCATGCCGGCTGGGCGGCGCAGTCGGGCCTTCGCGCAGCGCTGCTGGCGAAACAGGGCTTTGTCGGCCCGCGCACCGTATTCGAGGGCGTGCATGGGCTGTTCCATGGTTTCGCCCATGCGACCGACGGCGACTACGAGGCACTTGTGGGCGATTTCGGGACCCGCTGGGTCACCGATACCCTGGCGTTCAAGCCGTATCCCTGCGGGACCATGGCGCAGCCCTATATCGATTGCGCCCGGCGGCTCGCAGCGAGGGGCATCAGGGCCGAAGATGTGGAAGCGATTCTGTGCGAGGTCGCCGAAGGCACGGTCCACCGGCTGTGGGAGCCCTTGGCTGACAAGCAGCGCCCGCGCAACGGCTATGCCGCGAAGTTCGCCGTGCCTTATCTGCTTGCCTCTGGCTTTGTGCATGGCGGCGTCGGCCTCGGCGCGTTCACCGAAAGCGCGATTCGCGACGAACGCGTGCTCGCGCTCGCGGCCAAGGTGAAATTCGTCATCGATCCGGATAATCCCTACCCGAACAACTATACCGGCCATATCAAGGCGACGCTGAAAGACGGAAGTGTCGTCGAGGAGCGGCAGCCTCACCTGCGCGGCGGGGCGCAGGAGCCGCTGACGCGGCAGGATGTCGTCGACAAGTTCGCGCTCAATGTCCAGCATGGCGGCTGGAGCAGGTCGCAGGGCGACGTAGCGCTGAAATTGCTCGCGGGCCTTTATGACGGGAAATTCGATTTGAGCGCGTTACGTCGTTGAACACTGTCATGGCCGGGCTCTCCCCGGGAGCCCATGTCTTGTTCTTCGACCTGAGGATGTGGATGGCCGCGCAAGGCCGGGCATGAAGAAGGGAGGGAAAAAAACCTATGGGCGAACTCATCGGCAAGGTCGCGATCGTGACGGGTTCAGGCCGCAACATCGGCCGCGCCATCGCGCTGGCGCTGGCCGATGACGGCGCCTCCGTCGTCGTCAATGCGCGCAGCAATCGTGATGAGGCCAGGGCGGTCGCGCGTGAAGTCGAGACGGTCGGCTCAAGGGCCCTGAGCCATGTCGGCGATATTGCCGACCCCGACGCGGTGCAGGCGATGGTCGATATGACGGTCAGCGAGTTCGGCCGCGTCGACATCCTCGTCAACAACGCGGCCCTGCGGCGGGAAAAGCCCTTTGCCGAGATGACCTATGCCGATTGGCGCGAGGTGATGAATGTCATCCTCGACGGCACCTTCCACTGCGTGAAGGCGTGCCAGCCGCATTTGAAGAAGAGCGGGGCAGGGACCATCGTCAATCTCGGCGGCCTCAGCGCCCATACCGGCGCCAGGGACCGCGCCCATGTGGTCACCGCGAAGGCCGGCATCATCGGTTTCACCCGCGCGCTGGCTCACGACCTGGCACCGGATGGAATCACCGTCAATTGCGTCGTGCCCGGCATCATCGGCACGCCGCGCCCGAAGAACACCCCGGAACCCGCCCACCACCTGATCCACCGCACGATTACGGGCGAGCGCGGCCACCCTGAAGATGTCGCGGCTGCCGTGCGCTTCCTGTGCAGTCCGGCCGCGCGTTACATCAACGGCCAGGCGATCCACGCCAATGGCGGGGTTTATTTGGGTGCGTAAAAGGCATGGCTTGCTCGGCATTTATGCTGGCGAACCAGATTTTTGGTGATAACCATTGGACGCATGAACCAGCACGCCAAGATCGAGGTTCCGCCTCCGCAGGGCAAGATCGCCATCCGGCATTCGACTTGCCCGCATGATTGCCCCTCGGCCTGCGCGCTCGACGTCGAGGTGATCGACGGCACGTCAATCGGGCGCGTTCGCGGCTCGAAGGTTCAGCCCTACACGGCGGGCGTCGTCTGCGCCAAGGTCGCGCGCTATGCCGAGCGCATTCATCATCCGGAGCGGCTGACGCATCCGATGTTCCGCATGGGTGCGAAGGGATCCGGCAAGTTCGGACGGATTTCCTGGGACGATGCACTGGACGAGATCGCCGGCCGCTTCGACGCGGCCGAGCGCGAGTTCGGCGCGGAATCGGTCTGGCCCTATTACTATGCGGGCACCATGGGCATCGTGATGCGCGACGGCATCAACCGCCTCGCTCACGTGAAGAAATACTCCCGATTCTATTCGACCATCTGCTCGACCATTGCGCGCGTCGGCTTTGCCGCGGGCACCGGCAGGATCGCCGGCGTGGATCCGCGCGAGATGGGCGTCTCCGACCTCGTCGTGATCTGGGGCACCAATCCCGTGAACACCCAGGTCAACGTGATGACGCATGCGATGCGCGCGCGCAAAGAGCGGGGCGCCAGGATCGCCGTCGTCGACGTCTATAACAACGAGACGATGAAGCAGGCCGATATCAAGATCCTGCTCAGGCCCGGCACCGACGGCGCATTCGCCTGCGGCGTCATGCATGTGCTGTTCCGCGAAGGCTATGCCGATCGCGAATACATGAATCGCTACACCGATTGCCCGAGCGAGCTTGAAGCGCATCTGAAGACGCGCACGCCCGAATGGGCGTCGGCGATTTGCGGCGTGCCGGTGGATGAGATCGAAGCCTTTGCGCGGCTGGTCGGCCGGACCAAGCGGGCGTATTTCCGCCTCGGCTACGGCTTTACCCGCAGCCGCAACGGCGCAGCGCAGATGCACGCGGCGCTGTGCATCCCGGCGGTGACCGGGGCCTGGCAGTACGAGGGCGGCGGCGCCTTCTTCAACAACTTTGCGCTCTGGAAATTCGATGAGTCGATCGTCGAGGGTCACGACGCGATCGACGCCTCCACGCGCCGGCTTGACCAGTCGAAGATCGGCCGCATCCTCACCGGCGATCCGGCAGCGCTCCACAACGGCCCGCCGGTCAAGGCGATGCTGATCCAGAACACCAACCCGATGACGGTGGCGCCGGAGCAGGCGCTGGTCCGCCGGGGCTTTGCCCGCCAGGACCTGTTCGTCGCGGTGCACGAGCAGTTCATGACCGAGACGGCGCAGATGGCCGACATCGTGCTGCCGGCCACGATGTTCATCGAACACGACGATCTCTATTACGGCGGCGGCCACCAGCATATTTCCGTCGGCGCCAAGCTGATCGAGCCGCCCGGTGAATGCCGCTCCAATCACGAGGTGCTTCAGGGGCTCGCCAGGCGGCTAAAGATTTCCCATCCCGGCTTTGCGATGTCGCCGCGCGAACTGATCGACGCCACCTTGCGCAAGAGCGGCCATGGCGGCATCGCCGGGCTCGAGGCCGATCTGTGGCGCGATCTCCAGCCGGATTTTCGCACCTCGCACTATCTCGACGGCTTTGCGCACCAGGACGGTAAATTCCACTTCAAGGCGGATTGGGCCAACGTGCCGCTCGGCAATGCGGGCATGATGGGTGCATGGGACAAGATGCCGTCGCTGCCCGATCACTGGGCCGCGATCGAGGAGGCGGACCAGGCGCATCCGTTCCGGCTGGCGACCAGCCCCTCGCGCAGCTTCCTCAACACGACCTTCAACGAGACGCCGTCCTCGCAGGCGCGCGAGGGTGCGCCCAGCGTGATGATCCATCCCGACGACGCGGCAGCGCTCGGCATCGAGGATGGCGATGCCGTCACGCTCGGCAATCCGCGCGGGCAGACCACGCTGACCGCGAGACACTTCGACGGCGTGCGGCGCGGCGTGCTGATCGCGGAATCCATCCATCCGAACAAGGCCCATATCGGTGGTAAGGGCATCAACATGCTGACCGGCGCCGAAGCGGTCGCTCCGTTCGGCGGCGCGGCCTTCCACGACAACAAGGTCTGGGTGAAGAAGGCGGACGCGGAGGCGATTCCGACGCCCTAGTACCGCCGATCTGAAGTCCCTGCACCACAATCGGCGAATTCGATCAGGGACTTCAGATCGATAAAGCGGTACTCGAATCAGTAAATCAGCTGGTGCCCATGACTTTCCGAAGTTCGTGAAAGTGGGTGCTGAGGTGTAACACGAACTCCGGAAAGTCATGGGCACCAGGACCGCCTTCTTGGCCCATCCCCGAAGAGGGCGCTTGCCCGCCTCCTTCGGGATGAGGTCTTGCCCCATAGTGATGAGGCGCGCCAAGCGGTATCTCGAACCGTGAGGCCCCCGCGGACCAATCCACTCCCACTTCAGCGGGTCCTGCTCTATGGTTTGACCGAAACAACACGCGGACAACGACCCATGACCGACACTTCAAGCGTCCTCACTGAAAAGCGCGACAGCACACTTTGGATCACTATCAACCGCCCGGAGAAGCGCAACGCCATCAATGCCGACGTCATCGCCGGCATCGCCCGCGGCTACCGCATTGCGCATGATGACGCGAACGTGCGCGTGATCGTGCTGACCGGCGCCGGTGAGAAGGCGTTCTGTGCGGGCGCGGACTTGCAGAACACCGGCGGGGCGTTCGCGCAGGATTTTTCCAAACCCAATGTCGAGTTCGCCGATCTTCTGCGGCTGTCGCAGAACGCGACCAAGCCTGCGATCGCGCGGGTCAACGGCGTCTGCATGGCCGGCGGCATGGGGCTGCTTTGCATGACCGACATGGCGGTCGCCTCGGAGCAGGCGATCTTCGGCCTGCCGGAGGTGAAGGTCGGCGTGTTTCCGATGCAGGTGTTGAGTCTGCTGCAGGGAATCGCGCCGCGGCGGATTGTTAGCGAATGGGCCATCACCGGCGAGCCGTTCGATGCCAGGACTGCGCAAGCGGCGGGATTGTTGAATTACGTGGTGCCGCAGGCCGAACTCGATTCCAAGCTGGAATGGCTGACGGGCCGCATCACCGACAAGTCGCCGACCGCGATACGGCGCGGCAAGTACGCCATGCGCGCGATCGCCTCGATGTCGTTCGACGAGGCGATCGCCTACACCGAAAGCCAGATCGCGTTGACCGCGATGACCGAGGACGCCAGGGAAGGCCTCAAGGCCTTTGCCGAAAAGCGCAAGCCGGTGTGGCCGGGCAAGTGATTTCAGACAGCCTTGCTCGTCATTCCGGATGCGCCGAAAGGCGCAGGCCCGGAATGAGAATGCACAACAAATTTCGATCGCATTGTCCCGCGGTCCTCACGATTCTGTACAACTACTCATAGCCCGCCGCGCGATAGACCTCACGGCCGCCGACCCAGGTCGATAGCGCTTTCATATCGCGGATGGCTTGCGGCTTCACCGTGAGGAAGTCGTCGGTCAGCACGGCAAAGTCGGCGAGCTTGCCGGGTTCGATCGAGCCGCGCGTCTTTTCCTCGCCGATCAGCCTGGCGTAATTGATCGTGACCAGCCGAAGCAGCAGCGGCCGCGAAGCGATCTTCTGGTCCTCGCCATACACGCCGTCCGAAATCGTGTCGCGACTTGCCATGTGGTAGAGATTCCAGAACGGGTTGAACGGCACGACCGGGCTGTCGGTGCCGCCGGCGACCAGCAGGCCGGCATCGAGATAGGTTTTCACCGGCGTCACTTCGTGTGCGATCTCCCAGCCCCAGTATTTCTTGAGCACCGGCGCCGCGAGGTAAAGGTGATCCTGCGCCGAGACCGCGATATCGAGCTCTTTCAAACGGGCAACCTGCCCGGGCCGCGAGACGAATGCGTGCTCGACCGACCAGCGCTTGCCCTTGATGGAGGCGTCCTTGTCGGCCGCCGCATAGGCGTCGAGCACCTCGTCGAGTGCGGCGTCGCCGACGGCATGCGTGATGACGTGCCATCCGTCGCGATTCAGTTCGCGCACCACCTCGGTGTAGGCCGCAGGCGGCGACACCGTCAGGCCGGTGAACGTCCCGCCCTTGCCATAGGGTTCGAGATAGGGTTTTGAGAGGTGACCCCCTTCGAAGCCGCCATCGACCATCAGCTTGACGCCATCGACCTTGACCCAGTCGTCACCTTCGTCCTGATGGGTCCCCCAGGATTGGATCGCCTTGCGCGCGGCCTCCGCCGAACGCAGCGAAAAGCCGGGCATGTAGACGGTCCAGCGCAGCGTCAGCTTTGCTTCCGCCTCCGCCTGCTTCATCAGGTGATAGGCCTCGATCATGTTGCCCCTGTATGCGCCGGGGATGCGGACCGCCGTCATGCCGTAGGGCGCGAGCGCCTTCTGGGTGTTCAGAATGTCTTCCATGCTGACCGGCTTCGGCGGCGGCAGCGTGACCAGCTTTTTCGCTTCATCGAACAGTTCGCCGGTCAATTCGCCGGAAGCATTGCGGCTGATCTGTCCGCCCGCCGGCACAGGCGTGTCCCTCGTGATGTTCCATTTCTTGAGCGCGGCCTGATTCAGGATGTATTCGTGGCCGCCGCGCACCAGCACCACGGGTTTGCCGGGCGCGGCCTGCTCGAGCTCATCGGCGGTCGGCAGCCGCTGCTCCTTCAGCTGTGCCTCGTGCCAATCGGAGTTGGAGACGACCACCGTGCCGGCCGGTGCGCTGGCTGCCGCATTGGCAACCGTCGTCAGGAGCTCGCCGAGCGAGCGCACGTGGCTGAGATCGACGCCGGAGCCGCCGCCTTCATTGTGGAAGTGATCGTCGGTGATACCCGGCGACACAAAGTGGCCCTTGAGATCGACCACCCTGGTTTGCGCCCCCACATAGCGGTGCATCTCTCCGTCGGATCCGGCCGCCACGAAGCGATCGCCCTTGATCGCAAAACCCTGCACCACCTGGTCGCCGCCGTCCGCCGTAAAGACCTTGCCGTTGATGAAAACGACGTCCGCGGGGGCAGGGGACTGCGCTTGCGCGGCTGCGGCAGCGAATGCCAGGGCAACAGCGATCGCAAGTCGTAGCTTCATGGCATCGTCTCTTCTTTGTTTGTTCGTTGACAGTCACGCAAGGGAGCCGGGCTTCTGACGGCGTTCACCTTGCCTTGTCCGATCATGGCGGGCAAGACGCGTCATGAAGACGCAAAGGCGCATTCGCGCCGCGCAAACCGCGCCCGGGTGTTGCTCAACGTCTCTCGACAGGAGGGCGCTCGGAATGCCGGTGATCAGCCTTACCCGCTGATGTCCTGATTCTGAGAGCGACCCGGTCGCGTCAATGCGAGGCCGGCGCATCCAGCGATGTGCGAACCGCGGCCACAAATTCGGCCGGAAGAAATGGCTTCCGCAACAGCGCTATCTTCCCGACCGCCTTCTCGATCGCGGAGGTGTCGGAATAGCCGCTGACAAACAGAATCCGAAGGCTTTGATCGACGGCCCTCGCGCTTGCGGCCACCTCGGCGCCACTTAAACCTGGCATTCCGAAGTCGATCACCATCAAATCCGGACGGTTGTTCTTCAGGATATCGAGCGCGGAAGCGCCGTCGCCGGCTTCCCTGACCTGATAGCCGAAATCAGACAAAACTCCCGACATGATCTGTCGGACGTCCGGATCGTCATCCACGATCAGAATGGACTCCGAGCCACGTGGCACCGCGCTGGATTCGAAACTTTCATTCGCAGCCATCGCGCGGGCTATCGGCAGCGCTATATTGACCCGGGTGCCCTTGCCGACCTCGGTGTTGATCGTCACGTCTCCGCCGATCTGCCGGACAACGCCGTAGACCTGCGACAGCCCCAGACCCGTCCCCTTGCCCGGCGGTTTGGTCGTGAAGAACGGATCAAAGGCCCGCGCTGCGATGTCGGGCGGCATTCCCACGCCCGTGTCCGCAACACAGACAACCACGCGCTCCTTCGCGCTGTCTTGCTGAGTGGAGATCGTAAGCGTACCGCCGCCGACCATCGCATCGCGGGCGTTAATCGACAGATTGAGAATGGCGAGTTCGAGCTGATTCCGGTCGGCAAGCGCATGAGGCAGATCGGCCTGCAGTCTTGTTTCGACCTTGACTTCGGCTCCCAGCGTTTGGTTGAGAAGTTCGAACATGCCGGCAATCAGGGCGTTCAAATCCACCGGTGCCGTCGCCAGCTTTTGCGTTCGCGAGAACGCGAGAAGTTGTGCGGTCAGCTTCGTTCCGCGCTCGGCCGCCTTGAAGGCATGCTCGGCCTGCCGGGCGATCCGCGCGTCGGTCGCGCGCGTGCGAATCAGGTCGAGGTTGCCAACGACCGCCGTCAGAAGATTATTGAAGTCATGTGCCAGCCCCCCGGTGAGCTGACCGATAGCCTCCATCTTTTGCGACTGAACGAGAGCTGCTTCGGCTCGTTCCCGCTGCTCCATTTCGTGCTTCAGCTTTTCATTCGAAGCCTCGAGTTCGGCGGTCCGGTCTTTCACGCGCTGGTCAAGCGTCGCGTTGAGCGCGCGCATGCTGTCTTCGGCCTTTCGGATCCGAAGCATTGCATTGACTGCTGCCGCCAGTTCGAGCGGCTCGGCCGGCTGAACGAGGTAGGAGTCCGCGCCGGAATCGAGTCCGCGCGTCCGATGCGGTGAAGTCGTGAATGTCGAGGAGGTCATCAAGACCATGACCTCAGGCCATTTCTTCTTGATGAAGGAGCAGACGTCGTAGCCCGTGATGTCCGGCAGTTCAACGTCGAGCAGAACAATCGGAGGCTTTTCCGATTCGACCAGTCGCAACGCTTCGGCGCCGGTGCGCGCTTCAATCACCTTGAAACCGCATTCCTGCAGATCCCGCGTTTTGACGTAACGCGGCGCATCCTGATCGTCGACGTTGAGGAGGACGATATCGTTGCTCCCGGTCACGGCGCCCCCATTGTCGCATCGCGAAGGAACAGCGAAACGTTGTCACGGGAGATGGTGTTTTTCGAAATGACGCGCGTCCCTGCCGGCAGGCGGGCCTTCAGCTCGGCGTTGACGTTCAACGAAGTCGACACGATGACCGGCGTCACGCTGGTCCGGCTGTCGGCATTAAGCTCCTGCAGAACCGTGAAGCCATCCATTGTCGGCATTTGCAGGTCGAGAATGATGACGTCCGGCTTTTGCTCGCGCGCTGCCTTGAGGCCGACGTCGCCATCAACGGCTTCGATATATTCGTAACGAGGCTCGTTGCCGATGATCTGGCGCATGACGTAACGGAACGTCTCGTCGTCGTCGATCAGGAGAACCCGCTTGCGGCCGCTGTTCGACGGGCGCTGGGCACGAGAGGGGTCGCCGCGCTCGGGCGGGATCGAAAGGGTGAAAACGGAGCCTTGGCCCGGCACGCTTTCGAGGGTCAATTCGCCCCCCAGCAGTTCGGCCAGCGAACGAGACAGCGGCAAGCCGAGGCCCGTGCCCTTCACCCGTCTCTGAAGTCTGGTGTCGACCTGGGAAAATTCCTCGAAAATCCGCGCATGGTCCTGCGGCGCTATGCCGATGCCGGTATCCCGAACCGACAGATTGATCCGTTCTCTTTCCGCATCAAAGGTCGCCGAAACCCGAACTTCGCCTTGCTCGGTGAATTTCAGGGCGTTGGAAATGAGATTACGCAAAATTTGCGTGACCTTTGCTTCATCGGTGAACAGGTTCGGGACCTTGTCGGGGATGTCGAAGATCAGCTCGACCGCCGGGCTGGTCAAAAGCGGCCGCAGGGCACCTCGGAGGCTGCCGAACAGTTCGCCCACCGTGAAGGCGCTTGGCTTGATGTCGGCCTTTCCGGCCTCCACCTTTGCGAGGTCGAGCAAGTCATTGACGAGTTCAAGCAGGCTCTCGGCTGAGCGGCGGATGTAGCCGACCTGTCGTTCCTGTTCAGGCGTCAAATCGCCATCGATGCGATCGAGCAGAAGCCGTGACAACGCCAGCACCGAGTTGAGGGGCGTGCGAAATTCGTGACTCATGTTCGAGAGGAATTTCGTCTTGAGTTCGCTCGCCTGCCGCAGCTGCTCGGCCCGCTCGTCGAGTTCGGCATACAGCGCGACCACACCGCGGTTCGTGTCGCTCAGTTCCTGATCGAGCTGCTTGCTCTCATCATCTTTTCGACGCAGCTCGTCCAGGCTTTGCATCAACTCGCGATTTTGCTGTCGAAGGACCTCCAGCGGGTCTGACGAGCTGTCTTTCTTGAGGGTTGCCGCAATGTCGGCCAGTTTGGCGCGGGTCACCGGTGCGGCGCGTTGCGGCAGAACCTGACCAATCTGCACCGCCGTGCCTTTGCCCGATCTGGATTCTATCGAGAAATGATCCATCAGGCGGCGCGCGCCGAGAATCCCGAGTCCCATCCCGCTCTTGGACCGGTACTGGCCGTCGAGGATTGTCTGGACATCTGCAATCCCCGGTCCCTTGTCCGAGATCTTGACGTAGAAAGTTTGAGGGGTCGACGCAGGATCCAGAATGAATTCGGCGCGGCCGCCTCCTGCGTAGCTGAACGCATTTCTGGCCAGCTCCGAAACCGCGGTCGCTATTCGCGTTTGATCCTGACGTTCAAAGCCCAGCAACTCAGCGAGGCGATGCGCGCGCTGACGCACCGTCACGACATCGGCCTCGTTTTCAATCGGTACCGTAACGATCGGCCATAGTTTTGCATTCGCCGCCATGGCGTCACCACTTGGCTACCAGGACCGTAGCATCGTCGCGATGCCGTGTCAGGTCTCGGTAAAGGACGGCCGCGATCAGCGTTGGATGCCGCGCCGCGAGGTTGGGGTACCGCTCGAGGGTCCAGCTGGATGCGATCCCGTCCGAATGAAGGATAACGAGTCCGCCCGTAAACGGATATTCGAAGGCCTGGATCTTGCGCGCGTTGTGACCTGCAGTTCCGGGCATCGATACCATGCGCCGGAGTTCTCCGTTGGTGGAGAGCACGCCTGCCACATTACCTATTCCTGAGTAGATGATCTTGCCCGACCCGGGCTGGAAGCGGGCGATCGAGACTGCGGCTCCCCGGGTGGCGCGCAGCCCGCCATGGATATATTCGAGCAACACGGGCACGCGATGGCCGCCGAACCGGTGAAGAAGCCGCACGGCTTCGACAGCCGCTTCCGCGGCCTCGGGTCCATGACCCAGGCCGTCAGCGACCAGCAGCGTGGTTTCTTCCGGACCGACCGACAGGCCCCAGGAATCCCCGCAAACATCTTGGCCCGTCTTGGGAACCGAGACGGCGCCGATCGCGCTCGTGTCCGCGTGAGCCTCGGGCCGCCGGCCGCTCTTGATGCGGGCGAGGACTGCGGTTCCGTTTCCCGGCCAGGACGCGATGTCGACGAAATGGGATTGGCGGACGATGGCGCCGAGACCATTGCCGGCCGTTCCGGCTGTCGAATGTCCGTCGGTCACGCTGGCAGCAACGTTCGATATCCCGACGCCCTTGTCGAGGGCGATCAATTCGATGCCGGTATCCGGACCTTCGCCATAGACGCCGACCAGGATTTCACCGCCATTTCCATGCTTGAGAATATTGGTGGCAAGCTCGGTCGCGACGAGGGCCACTCGCCCACGATCGGCTTCGGCAAATCCCTGGCGCCCGGCCAAGTCGCTTGCGCTCCGTCGCGCCTCCGCGACTTGGCTTTGGTCCTGCACAGCGAGGCTGATCATCGGTTACTTCCAACGCGCAATGACAACTTTCGTGCCTTCGCCTGGCTGCGAATGAATTGAGAATTCGTTCGAGAGCCGTTTGGCGCCACCTAACCCCAGCCCCATACCCTTGCCGGACGTGAAGCCGTCCTTCATTGCGGCCTCGACGTCAGGAATGCCGGGGCCCTTGTCTTCAAACGTCAGCCGCAGCCCGCGACGCGCGGAAGCTTCCACCAGTTCCGCCAGAACGAAGCCGCCACCGCCGTAGTCAAGCGTGTTGCGGGCCAGTTCGCTGGCCGCAGTGATGATCTTGGTCTGGTCCACCAGACCCAGCCCCGCTGCCAGCGCCATGGTGCGCGTCAGCTGACGGACCCGCACGACGTCGTCCGACGAGCGGATATCGAGCCGCTCAGTCTTCAGCGTCGTCATCGTCCTCGTCCGACGTCTTGAGTCGGGCCTGGATCAGGGCCATCCCGCGTTCGACGTTGAGGGCCGTCTTGACGCCGGCCAAGGACAGTCCCAGCTCGACCAGGGTGATCGCCACGGCCGGCCGCATGCCGACGACGACCGTTTCAGCGTCGAGAATGCGCGAGACCGCCGCGATGTTATCGAGCATTCGGCCAATGAAGCTGTCCACGATTTCCAGCGCGGAAATGTCGATGAGAACGCCTTTGGCGCCGTGTTCGACGATCTTGCTGGTCAGGTCCTCTTCCAGCGCGGTCGCGAGACGGTCGTGCATGTCGACCTGAATGGTCACCAGCAACGCATTCCCGAACTTCAGGATTGGAATGCGATCCATCGTTACTGGCCCTTTTCAGCGGACATCTTGTTTTGCCCGGAGGCCGGGGTCGCTTTCTTCAGCCGGGTTACGGCGCGCCCGGTTCGTTCGAGCGCCAACGCGAGCGCGTCGGCCAGTGTTGCTTTCGAAATGACATTCAGTTCGACACCCAGATGAACCATGGTTTGGGCAATCTGGGGACGAATGCCGCTGATGATACAGTCGGCGCCCATGAGCCTTGCAGCGGCAACCGTTTTCAGCAGGTGCTGGGCGGTCAGGGTATCGACTGTGGGCACGCCGGTGATGTCGATGATGGCGATTTCCGCTTCCGTTTCCACGACCGTCTGGAGCAGATTTTCCATCACGACCTGTGTTCGCTGGCTGTCAAGGGTGCCGATCAAGGGCAGGGCAAGGATGCCGTCCCAAAGCTTCACGACGGGAGTCGACAGCTCCGCGATTTCGCGTTGCTGGCGAACGATGACCTCCTCGCGACTTTTCTGGAAAACCTCGAGCGTGTACAGACCGAGCTCATCGAGCAGGAGGGTCACCGACCAGGTCAGTTCGGCCGCCTGGGCCGGTGAAAGCGTTGTATTGCGATTCAAGACATTGAAGATCGGCTGCTTGAGCGAAAATACGAAGGTGGCGGTCTCGCTCGGTGAAAAGCCCTGAAGCGCGCGCGAGCGAGAGACGTCTGCAAGCATTTGCTTCGCCGGTCCGTAGGCTGAATTGGAGACCTCGCTGCCGCCCCGGCTCAACCCGTCGCGCAGCAAATGCAGGAACTCTCGTGATTGCGAAGCGAGTTCGTTTTCGGTGATGCGGCCCGTTTGCAGGCTGCCGGCTTTCTTCTGCAATTCGATCCATTCGGGCAGAATGGTCTGTTCGTTGCTGCCGACCAACTCGGCCACGTTGCCTGTATTCACAGCCACTGTTACTCGCTCCTCAAGATTCAGCAGAAAAGAGTTGTCCATCGCCTAAGGCCGTTGCAGAGGCCCGAAGCGTTTAACGAACGAATTCTCATCCGGCACGAAGACGCTGCTCCCGCTCCCCTTGGGAGGGTCGCGAGCACGACTCACGGCCAAGCAGCGCCTGTCGCAGAAACAGTGCAGACAGGCACAGCTTTGGTTGGGGCAATCGAACGGAACCTGCCGAGAAATCGCTGGCAAAGCCAGCAATTTAATTTTTGAGCCGGAAGGAACCAATCGGCTTAACGCTGCGTGGGGGCGTCTGGCCGGTGCCACTTCGGCCGGCGCAGTTCAACTGACGGATCGCGGAACTTCGACGTTGAATTGACGTTAAGCAGCCCGATGTATCCCTGCTGTCCAACATGCAATCGTCCGATGGCGGCCGAGTCGCTTAATCATTTCAAGTGCGAGCCCTGTCGCGAAATCGTTCGCTTCTTTGACGTCGTCGCCAGCCGCTTCAAACCACCGCGGCCCGGCTGGGCGCCGAAGGCAACGGATATGGCATAATCCTCACATGGCGAGCTGCATCGAACGCATCGAGGCGGCCGTGCTCAAGACAGCAGACGATCCAACGGAACGGTCAGGCTGAGGACGAGGCCCTCTGGTCGCCACTCGTATTCGATCGTGCCGCCAAGCTGGCCAATACTGCGATCGATGAGTATGTGGCCAAAACCGCCGGCTTGCGGCGGCGCGGCGATCGCGGGGCCGCCAATCTCCTCCCACTTGAGCTGAAGGTTGCCGGCCTGCGCCTCCCATCGGACGCGGACGGAGCCGTTCGGCTCCGACAGCGCGCCGTACTTGGCCGCGTTCGTTGCAATCTCGTGCAGAGCCAGGGCAAGGCTTGTCACAGCCTGTGTGCCGACAGGCAGATCAGGTCCGCTGACCACAAAGCGTTGCCGGCCGTCGCGATCATCATAGGGCAGCAAAATCGTTCTCACGACTGCATCCACCGTCGTCCGCTCGTTGTGTGCTTCTGCACCCATGATGCCCGGACGTATGAGATCCTTGGCTTGCATGAGAGCATCCAGCCGGCCTCTTAGCGACTGAGCCATCTCCTGAGGCGTTCGAGCTGAACGTGCGCTCAGACTGATAATGCCGTGGAAGATCGCGAACAGATTCTTGACGCGATGGTTCGTTTCCTGCGCAAGCAACCGTTGACGCTCTTGGGCTTCTTTCTGGCTGGTTATGTCCACCACCACGCCGGTGAAGCGGGACGGTTTGCCATCATCGCCGAACAGGCACTCGCCACGAGCCTCCACCCAACGGGTGGATACTCCCTTTGGAAGCAGACGGTATTCCTGGACGTATCTTTCGCCGGTGGCGATGGTTTGGCTTACCGCTTTGCCAATTCGGTCCACGTCCTCGGGATGAATGCCCGCTAGATATTCCGCCCAAGGTGCGCCCTGCTTGGCCTTGAGCGGAGCAATGGAGAACATCTCCGCCAGGCGGGCATCAGAATACAATGTATCCGACTGCACATCCCAGTCGAAGGTGCCCACCATTCCAGAAGCATTCAGAGCCTGGCTCAGCCGCTCCTGCGCTTTGGCCAATTCCCGAAGGGCGACAACCCGCTCGGTCGTCTCGCTCACGATGCAGAGAACGCCGCCGACCGCATTCCCCGCGTCGCGTATGGGCGAGTAGGAGATGTCGAAATACACATTTTCCGGATAGCCGTGCCTCTCGATGTAAAAGAGCCGATCCTTGGCGTACAAGGTCTCGCCGGTTTCAAGAACCTGCCGCAGCAGCGGTTCGAGATCGTCCCACAGCTCCGTCCAGCTTTCCCTGGCCGGCAGACCCAATGCCCTCGGGTGCTTGTCGCCGATAGTCGGAGCGTACGCGTCGTTGTAGAAGGCTATGAATTCCGGCCCCCAGAACAGCACGATCTGCGCCTTTGCGGGCAGCATAAGGCTGATCGCGCTCTTCAGTGACGCAGGCCACCCGGCGATCGGCCCGAGAGCTGTCTTGGACCAGTCGAGCGCACGGATCAATGCGTCCATCTCGCCGCCACCAGGCGGGAAGGCATCGTCGCGTTGAATCGGTGCGGTCTTACGGCCGGGATCGGGTATGACGCTCACTGAGCTCCTCTTCGTAGCGCTCATAAGGCGATGCCCAACTGTTCACAAAGGAAGAGCGAGGCCGAGCGGAAGGACGCCGCTCCGAAAGCGATATGCGTCTGCGCACAAGGCGAACCGATCCCGGTTTGCTCGGAACGACGTCGCATTCGGATTCCCTCTTGCAGCGGGCGAAAGCGCAACCGGCGTTCTCATCACCGAGAGATGCCAACGGACCGTGCGGTGACGAAATTAATACTGAACGTTCCATCGAGGGAACGCCAGCTGATTTTTTCAGCTTAGGAGAATCTTGCGGAACGGCTCAACTTACTCAAAAGGCTTCCGGCGATAGCCGATGGAAGCGGGCAGTCGATCGCTTGGTCCACAAGTAGACTGTTCTTCGGAATACGATCTTTTTTACCGTCCAGCGCATGGGAGCAGGCGATGCCGCTGAGCCGAAAAGAGCGCCTCACGCCTGCGCGCCAAAGAACAGGTTTGGCGCGTTCTCGATAGCGGGCTGCTCGAAGCGCGTGAAGCCTGTTTCGCCGAACGATTCTTCCAGGCCTGCCGGCCGCCGCGGGTGCCCGGGAGGGTCGATCCGAAGTCCCTGATCGAATTCGCCGCTGGTGCTGGGACTTCAGACCGGCGGTGAGGGCCAGGCCCCGGCCGTCCTGCCCTCGTCAGAGGTGAAGTATGGAACCCGCCCCTTACGAATGTCGAATGATGGCACCGGCGTTTCGGTTCGCAAGCCGCAGCGGAATCGGTATGCTGCCGGCCGACCAGGGGTCTCGGATTCACCGGGAGCCGGCGGGCAGGTCGAGGAAACGGACGTTCGTGCGCTGCGGGCATAACTCCCGGCTTTTGGGAAGGAATGCGCCCGGCCTTTGCGAGGTCTGGGCATGATCGAAGGAATTTCGGCACCGTTTATCCGCTTTCCGATCGGCACTTCGTTGCTGATGGCAGGCATCCTGTTCATCGGTCTGGTCTCCTATCCTCTGTTGCCCGTCGCGCCGTTGCCGCAGGTCGACTTCCCGACCATCCAGGTCAATGCGAGCCTGCCCGGCGCGAGCCCCGAAACCATGGCCTCGTCGGTGGCGCAGCCGCTGGAACGGCAGATGGCGCAGATCCCCGGCATCGCGCAAATGACCTCGACCAGTTCGCTTGGGTCGACGGCGGTCACGATCCAGTTCGACCTCAACCGCAACATCGATGCCGCGGCCAACGACATCCTTGGCGCGATCAATGCCGCGGGCGGTCAGCTGCCCAAGAATCTGCCGTCGCCTCCGACCTATCGCAAGGTCAATCCGGCGGACGCGCCGATCATGCTGTTGTCGGCGACCTCGGACACGGTGCCGCTGATCCAGCTGAGCGATGCGATCGACGTCCAGCTCGGTCAGCAGATCAGCCAGATTTCCGGGGTGGCCCAGGTGTACATCGGCGGCCAGCAGAAGCCGTCGATCCGGATCCAGGTCGATCCCGCCAAACTGGTCGCCAAGGGCCTGTCGCTCGAGGACGTGCGCAACCAGATCGCGATGAATACCGTCGACAGCCCGAAGGGCAACATCGACGGACCGCAGCGGGCCTATACGATCTACGCCAACGACCAGCTGCTCGAGGCTGACAAGTGGAACGACGTCATCATCGCGTATCGCGACGGCGCGCCCTTGCGGATTCGTGATATCGGCAGGGCCGTCGCGGCACCCGAGGACATGAAGCAGGCGGCCTGGGCAGACGGCAAGCGCGGCGTGTTCCTCGTCATCTTCAAGCAGCCCGGTGCCAACGTCATCGACACCGTCGACAAGATCAAGGCGCAGCTGCCTCGCCTGGTGGCGGCGATTCCGCCCGCGATCAAGATCAAGATCATCAGCGACCGCACGCTGACGATCCGTGCCGCGGTCGAAGACGTGCAGATCACGCTCCTGATCACGATCTTGCTCGTCATCATGGTGATCTTCATCTTCCTGCGCAGCTTCTGGGCGACCGTCATTCCCGCCGTCACCGTTCCGCTGGCGCTGCTCGGCGCCTGCGCGCTGATGTGGGTGTTCGGCTATACCCTCGACAATCTGTCGCTGATGGCACTGACGATTGCGGTCGGCTTCGTGGTCGACGACGCCATCGTGATGCTGGAGAACATCACGCGCTACGTCGAGGAGGGTGAGAGCCCGCTGGCGGCGGCATTCAAGGGTGCGAGCGAGATCGGTTTCACCATCGTCTCGATCAGCGTGTCACTGGTCGCGGTCCTGATCCCGCTGCTCCTGATGGGGGGCGTCATCGGCCGGCTGTTCCGTGAATTCGCCGTGACGCTGGCCATGGCCATCTTCGTGTCGATGATGGTGTCGCTGACGTTGACGCCGATGATGGCCTCGCGCTTCCTGCGCGCCCACAGCGAGATCCGGCACGGCCGGTTCTACCAATGGAGCGAACGCCTGTTTGATCGGATGCTGCGCTCCTACGAGCGCGGCCTCGATCTGGCGCTTGACTGGAGCAGGACGACGCTTGTCATCTTCTTCGTTACCGTCGGGCTTTCCGTCTACCTCTTCACGATCATCCCGAAGGGCTTTTTTCCGCAACAGGATAACGGCTTTCTGACCGGAGTTTCCGAAGCGTCGCAGGATATCTCGTTTGAGGCAATGAAGCGGCACCAGGTGGAGCTCAACAACATCGTTCAGGCCGATCCCGCTGTCGAAAGCATCGCAATGTTCATTGGCGGCGGCGGCACGGCGCTCAATTCGGGGCGATTGTATATCACGCTCAAGCCGCACGATCAGCGTGACGCCGACGCCCAGCACATCATCGCGCGGCTCAGGCCGAAGCTTGCCAAGGTCGAGGGCGCAAAACTCTATATGCAGGCCTCGCAGGACGTCCGCCTCGGCGGCCGCGCCACGCGAACGCAGTTCGAATTCACGCTGCAGGATGCCAATCTCGACGAGTTGAACCATTGGGCGCCGACAATCCTGGCCAAGATGAAGACGCTGCCGGAATTGCGCGACGTCGCAACCGACCAGCAGACCGAGGGAACGACCCTGCAACTGGAAATCAATCGTGACACCGCCGCGCGCTACGGCATCACCCCGCAGCTTATCGACGACACGCTCTACGACGCGTTCGGCCAGCGCCAGGTCACGCAGTATTTCACCCAGCTCAACAGCTATCATGTGATCGAGGAAATCCTGCCCGAGCTGCAGGGCAAGATCGACTCGCTCGACAAGATCTATATCCGATCCCCGACCAGCAATGCGCAGGTGCCGCTATCGGTCTTCTGCAAATGGACCAGCGTGCCGGTGCGGCCGCTCGCCATCGCCCACCAGGGGCAGTTTCCTGCCGTCACCATCAGCTTCAATCTCGGTCAGGGGGTTGCGCTCGGACAGGCGACCAGCGCCGTGCAGGCCGCGATGGCCACCATGGGCGCGCCGGCGACGCTGAGCTCGAGCTTTCAGGGAACAGCGCAGGCATTCCAGCAGTCGCTGGGCACGGTGCCGCTCCTGATCCTTGCTGCCCTGGTCGTGGTCTATCTGATCCTTGGCATCCTCTATGAGAGCTACATCCATCCGCTGACGATTCTTTCGACATTGCCGTCGGCCGGCGTCGGCGCGCTGATGATCCTGATGGCCTTCGGCTTCGACTTCAGCCTGATTGCTCTCATCGGAATCATTCTGCTGATCGGCATCGTCAAGAAGAACGGCATCATGATGGTCGACTTCGCAATTGCCGCGGAACGGGATGAGCATCTTACGCCGCAGCAGTCGATCCGGCAGGCCGCCATTCTGCGCTTCCGTCCGATCATGATGACCACGATGGCGGCGCTGCTCGGCGGCGTACCGTTGATGCTCGGCACCGGCACTGGATCGGAGATCCGCCAGCCCCTCGGTTACGCCATGGTCGGCGGCCTGCTCGTCAGCCAGGCCCTGACACTGTTCACGACGCCGTTGGTCTATCTCTATCTCGATACGTTTTCCAACGCGCTGTCGCGCTGGACCGGGAGCAGGAGACCTGAAGAGTCCGAGTCGAAACACGACATCAGACCCGCGGCGGAATAGCGACACCTCTGTCGAAGCCGCGCCGGAGCATTTGCACCTCAGGCAAACTCACCGCATTTCGGCCAGCAGCTTCGCAAAGCTGAGTTCGTGGCCGTCCGGATCGGTTAGATGAAAATAGCGTTCGCCCCATTCGGCATCGCAGGGCGCGGTCGACGGCCTGTGCCCGGCGGCCAGCGCTCTCTCGTAGAGCGCATCGACATCGCTGACATGGAAGATGATGCGGCCCCACCATGACCACTGCTTTTCGTCGCTCGCTGCGATCAGATTGAGAAAGCCGCCCCCGGCGCGAAAGCTGGTGAAGGACGCGCTTTCGCCGCCATGGACGATCGCGAATCCGAGCGAGAGATAGAATCGCACTGCGCGCGGCATGTCGTGCGTGGCGAGCGTAACGGCACTGATCGTTTCGATCACGATGAACACCTGTGAATGCGAGGAACGAGTTCGCTTCTACAATGGACCGCCGGGCCGATCGTTGCAGGACTGCTGGCTGCTGCTCGCTTTTGCTCATCCCGCAGCGATGATGATGCTCACGTCGGCCGTGACGCGCGTGCAGGCGGACGTTTTCCTTCAGTCGCCCTTCCTGGGGAGAACGAGGGTCTGCCCGGGATAGATGAGATTTGGATTCCGAATCTGTCCTCGGTTTGCCTGGTACACGAGCGCGTAGCGTGAGCCGTCGCCGTAAATGATGCGGCTGATGCGCCAGAGGCTGTCGCCGTGGGACACGATCTTGCTCGAGACCGCGCGGCCAGCGGCCGGCGCGGATG
>NZ_DAIDJE010000095.1 GCF_027451485.1 Bradyrhizobium sp. | reverse complement strand
ACGGCAACACGGGACCGGCTGCGATCGTTTCGGCCGTCGTGACGCCTGACACCAGCCCGGGCGACGACGCCAGCACGGCCCAGCCGCCGGCTCCGCCGCCGCTCCCGCCCGGACAGGGAACGCGGGTCGATCAACTCGTCTGAGCGCAGAGCTCGTTCGCTCGCCGCACGTTTGCCGAAAAATCGCGCGATCCTTGGCTGTCTCCTGAACGGGAGGACCGCTGATGATCGCGAAATGGCTGTTTCAGACCTTTGCCTGGCTGCTTGGCTTCGCCGTGCTGCTGTTCGTGCCCGCGGGCACGCTGCACTGGGGCGGCGCGTGGGTCTTCCTCCTGTTTATGGTCGCTGTCGCCCTCGGCTTCGGAGGCTGGCTTGCGAGGAAAAACCCGGGACTCCTGGCGGAGCGAATGCGCTCGCCGATCCAGGCAGACCAGCCCTCCGCGGACAAGAAGCTGCTTGCGGTATTCTTCCCGGTGTATCTGATCTGGTTCATCGCGATGGGTCTCGATGAGCGCTTTCATCCAGGCCGGATGGCTGTGGCGTGGCAGGCGCCCGGCCTCGTGCTGCTGATTGCCTCCTCCGCCTTCATCCAGTGGGTATTCATGGAAAATACCTTTGCGGCGGCGGTGGTGAAGGTCCAGTCCGAGCGGGGTCACCACGTGATTTCCACCGGGCCATACGCGTTTGTGCGGCACCCGATGTATAGCGGCGCGATCCCGTTCATGGTGGGCACCGCCTTGCTCCTGGGATCATGGTGGGGGACCGCGATCTCGCCGATCTTCGCTGTTTTCTTTGCCATCCGCATCCGCATCGAGGAGCGGACACTGATGACGGGCCTATCAGGCTATGCTGACTATGCCGTGCGGGTGCGCTATCGTCTCCTCCCCGGAGTATGGTGAGACCGATGGCCGAGAGCAAAACCCTGACCGGCGGCTGCCATTGCGGCCTGGTGCGTTTCGAATGCACGACCGATCTTTCGATGGTGACCGCGTGCAATTGCTCGATCTGCACCAAACGCGGCCTGCACTTCACCTTCGTGGCGCCGGAGCGGTTTCAGCTGCGTGCCGGCGAAGACAACCTGAAGGAATATCTGTTCAACAAGCACGCGATCCGCCACCAGTCGTGCAATGACTGCGGCGTCGAAGTTTTTGCCCACGGCAACAAGGCAGACGGCACGCCGGTGATTGCGCTCAACGTCAACTGCATCGACGGCATCGATCTTGCGAGCCTCAAGATGACGCCGATCGATGGCCGGAACGGGTAGAATCCCCGGGCGTTCCGGGACACCACACAAAACAAGAACCGATCGTCAGGGCAGGCTGCAGGATGCAAGAATGCGCGTCACCTGAAAGCGGAGATATAGTGATGCTGTCCCGTCTCGCCCTTGCCGCTTCTATGTTGATGAGTGCGCTGCTGGTTGATTCCGTCGGCGCCCTCGCGCAGGACATGCTGCGCAGCGTCGACCTCAACAGTCCCGAAATGTCGACCTCGGAAATGACGCGCGCCGAGGTCGAGGCCCTCCTGAAGGCGGCGCCCCGTGATGCCGCAAGTCAGCGCGCCTTGGATTTGCAGGGAAAGCGGCTGTCGCATCTCGATCTCTCCGGCCTCGATTTCTCCGGCGGCAATCTTCGACTGGTCAAGTTCAACCGGACCAGCCTGAAGCGCGCGCGCTTCGATCGGGCCACCCTGAACCAGGCCTGGCTCATCGACGCCGATTTGACGGGGGCGTCCCTCGTCAAGGCATCGCTGCTTGGCACGCAGATGCAACGCGCCAGGCTTGACGGCGCCGATTTCAGCGGAGCGCGCATCACTGCGGACCTTTCCGGTGCCAGCCTGATCGGAGCTAAGTTTGCAGGTGCCGATCTGAGCGCCGACATGCGCAACCAATCGATGGGCATGATGCGTGGCGTGCTCAAGTCCGCGGATCTCACGAAGGCGGATCTGAGCGGCGCCAATCTTTCGCGCGCCGATCTTGAATTTGCGAAGCTGCAGGACGCCAATCTGACGAATTGCAACCTCAGCCATGCCGACCTTTCGGGGGCCGACTTATCCAACGCCGATCTCACTGGCGCAGATTTCACAGGCGCTGATCTCGCTTCGACCCTCTTGCCGGACGCTGCGAAGCTGGAGAGAGCCCGCAATCTGGACAAGGCTCGACACCTGAACCAGGCGCGGCGGCCAGCCCTGGGATCGCAGTAATCGGCGAGTTGCTCTTCAGCCCGCCATTGGCACCAACCGCATACGAGTGGTCGGCCTCCAACACTGGCCTCCGGTCACAGCAGACGCTTTTGCAAATGTTGGAATCACAGGACCGCCAGCAAATATAAATATCTCGTGGAGTTTGGATCTGACATTCAAAAACCGGCTCACACATCCAACGCCTTGTAATGCCGAAAGATGCCATCCTCGTTGAAGGGAATGCGGCGATCGCTGGCAAGATAGGCCGCGATCTTCGGCCGGGCCGCGATGCGATGGTGCAGCGCGCATAGCTTCGGAATTTCGGGCTCGAAGGCTTTCATGTGCCTCGGGAAGGCGTAGCGCAGCCCGTCCACGAGCTGGAACAGCGAGAGGTCGACATAAGTGAGCTTGCGGCCGGTGACCCAGCTGCCGCCGCTCTTCGCCGTCAGATCTTCGAAATATCCGAGGTATTTCGGCACGCGCTCCTTCCAGAATTCGCGCGTACGCTTCTTCGCCTCCGCCTTTTGATCCTCATAATAAAGCGAGGGGCCGAGCGGATGATGGCTGTCGTGCACCTCCACCACGAAATCCGTCACCGTCAGCTGAAGCTGATGCAGCCAAAGCCGCCCGCCTTCGCTCTTCGGCGCCAGACCGTGTCGTGCGCCGAGATAGAACAGGATGTTGGAGGTTTGTCCGATTACCAGCTTGCCGGCCTTGAGGAATGGCGGGGCGAACGGCGGCGTCGCGCCCTCCTCCATCATTCGCATCATCACAGGCACGCCGCGCTGCCGTGCCACGTCGACATAGTCGGCGCCCGCCTCTTCCAGCGCGAGACGGACATATTCGCCGCGGCCCTGGATCGAAGGCCAGTAATAGAGTTCGTATCGCATCGGCGGAAGCCTTTCTGCTTACTGCATCAAAACCCTCATGGTGAGGAGGCGCGTGCCCGGGCAGGCCGAGTGTAAGCGAGGCATTTAGCGAACGGCACAAAAATACGCGCCGTCGCTTGACGATGTTTCGCATCGCCAGGAGAAGCATGAGGCGAGTACGGCCCCTCGAGACGCGCAAGCGGCGCCCTCCTCAGGATGAGGGGGGTTGTTTCTGGCCCAACGAGACCAGTTAACGGGCCGTTAAAGCGGACGGCAACAAGAGCGTATTTCCCCCCAACAACGCCCGTCTTTCGTCGGCGTTTCTTACAAAATTTCAACGCTATTTCGCGAAGTGCGCCTGATTGGCGCGATTTCCGAGCGGTAAGCCCTTCGCGGGTCAACTTGCCGGCCGTAGGTTGGGCCAGAGGAAAGCACCATGGTCTACTCCGCCGCTTACAGCCTTGCCTGTGAACAGATTCTCGTACTGCTTGCGGGCGCCGTCTGCCTGTTCGGCAGCTGGGTCGGCATGCGCCACTTTGCGCGGGCGCGCGCCACCAAAGGCACCACGCGCCACGGCTGGCTGTTGATGGCGTCGATAGTCACCGGCGCAGCGCTATGGGCGTCGACCTTTGTCTCGATCCTTGCGCTCGATCCGCTGATGGCCAGCGGGTTCGAACCGCTGGCGGCGGGCACGGTACTCGTCACCGCCATCATCTTTTGCCTCCTCGGTTTTGAAATCGGGAGCCGTCATTTCACGCTCGCGCCCGAGACCGGCGGCCTCGTGATGGGCATCGGCATCCTCGCCATGCATATCATCGCGCTACAGGCCTGGCACATCCAGGGCAGCTTGGAATGGCTTCCTTACGGCATCGCGCTGACGGCCGTGCCTGCGCTGGGCTTCAGCATCCTTGCCGTCAACCGCGCCAACCGTCCGGTCACACGCTGGTGCCGCCATGGCGCGGCGGTCTCGTTCGCCTGCATGATCTGCGCCGTGCACTATACGCTTGCTGCGACGACCTCCGCCGTGCCAGACGCCTCGGTTGCGCTGCCGCCCAACCTGCTGTCGGCGAATTTGCTTGCAGTCGCCGTGATCGGCACCGTTCTCCTCGTCATCGGCAACGGCTTTTCGACCTATGTGATCGATCTGCGTGCGCGCACGGAATCCGCCGATCGCATCCATCAATTGTCGTTCAGCGACGCGATGACCGGGCTGCCGAACCGCATAGCCTTCAACGAGAGGCTCGCCTTCGATGCCGCCGAAGCCCACGAAAATGCGCACAAGCTCGCCGCCTTCTCGATCGACATCGACGGATTCAAGGACATCAACGACCTCTACGGTCACGGCGCGGGCGATCTCCTGCTGATCGAGGCCGCCGACCGCATGCGCAAGCAGCTTAGGGGGCGCGAATTCCTGGCGCGCCAGAGCGGCGACGAATTCCTGGCCTTAACCGCGTCAGGCAACCATCCGCACGATGCGCAAGCCTTTGCGGAGCGCATCGCGCGGGCCTTTGCCGCGCCGTTCATCGTCCAGGGTCATGCCTTTGATCTCACGGTCTCGATCGGCTTCTCGGTGTTCCCGACCGATACGCCCGAGCGCGACCAGCTCCTGAGCAACGCCAAGCTCGCGATGCAGCGGGGCAAGAGCACGCAGCACGGTTCGATCTGCGCCTACAGCCGCGAGATGGACGACAGCGCCCGCAAGCGCCGCGCGCTCGCCCGCGATCTCGACTATGCGACCGGGCGTGACGAGCTACTCCTGTATTATCAACTCCAGACCTCGCTGAGCGACGGCAGGATCTGCGGCGCCGAAGCATTGATGCGATGGAAGCACGGCAAGCTCGGCATGATCTCGCCGGGTGAATTCATTCCGCTTGCCGAGGAAACCAGGGCGATCATGGAAATGGGCGAATGGGCGCTGCGCGCCGCCTGCCGCGACGCTGCCCTCGGCAACATTCCCGGCACCGTCGCCGTCAACCTGTCACCGGTGCAGTTCGGGCGGGAGGATCTCGCCGAGATGATCCAAGGCATTCTCGAGGAAACCGGATTGTCGCCGTCACGACTCGAGGTCGAGGTCACGGAATCGACCATCATGTCGGACCAAAGCCGCGGACTGCATATCCTGCGTCAGCTGAAGGCCATGGGTGTCACCGTCGCGATGGACGACTTCGGCACCGGCTATTCGTCGCTGGCGACGTTGCACGCCTTTCCGTTCGACAAGATCAAGCTCGACCAGACGTTCGTCAAGCGGCTGCCGCATGACGCGGCGGCCGCCGCCATCGTCCGCACCGTGCTTGCGCTCGGCGAAAGCCTGAATATGCCGGTTCTGGCCGAGGGCATAGAGACCGAAGCGCAGTGGGATTTCCTAGCGCGTGCGGGCTGCGCCAAGGGCCAGGGCTATCTGTTCGCGAAGCCTGTCGCGGTGGCGCAATTGCCGAGCGTGATCGAAGCCGCCGCGCGCTTTGCCCGAGACCCGGCGCCGGCCAGCGCGATCGCACCGGAGACGGTCGCCGCCTGATTCCTGGCTGGGAGAACGCCGCCTACGCGCCGACTTGAAATGCTTCGCCTTTGAAAGAGGACAGAGCAACCGAATCCCCTCAGAGAGGCTGGACATATCGCACGGCTTTTCCAGAGTTGTTATGGAGCGAAAGCGTTCAGGCATGTCTGCGGCTCTGTAACCTGTCACGAAGATGAAGGGGATATCTTCTCGCATAAGCCTGTCGGCGATGGACCACGCAAACTCGTCTCCAAGTTTGACATCAATCACCGCCACGTCGAAACCATCGCGAGACATTTGGACTTGCGCTGTATGCAGGTCGGAAATGGGGCCGACTGTGCGCGCGCCGCGAGAGTCCAATTCCTTGACCAAATCGGCCGCCAAGAAATATTCGTCAGAACACGACATCCGTCGAGTTCTCCAAGTTGAGCGTTTCCCATTGAGTTACCATAGGCATTCTCCATGGAATGGAAGAATGCTCGCCAAAGCCCCGGGCAGCCGCTTTGATCTCGCGCAATATGCCGGGCGCCCGACACGGTTTTTGGTCACGGGAGATGTCTTTTTTGATTCCACGCTTTTCCGTTTCTCATCGCGCTGGGTTGGCCGCTCCTCGGCGTAACGTCACAATGGTGCCGAGCAAGGAGAGAAGCCGATCCGGCCCGCACTGTCGCCGGCTTCGCCGTGGTGCTGGCGTCAGGTTTGCTGCCCGGGATCGGGATCCATGATCCGGGACACCTGCCTATTCCTGAGGCGTTATCCGCCATCGTTCGCGCAGCAGGCCGCCACTGATCGGGCTGTGGCCGCGATCGTCGAAGCTCGACCGATGCTCGGCCGGTTGTTCGTTGGCAACAGCGTTGCTGCGTTGGCGCCAAATGGGTTTGTGCAACAAGAAGTGCCGTTTCTGCTGGGCAACGGAGCGGAGCCCGGCGGGGCAACCGACGCACCTGACACAGTGATCTTGTTCACTGAAGGCTACGATGCGGTTCGGTTGCGACCGATAGCAGATGCTGGAGACCTCGCCAACCGTTACTCAGTGCCAGGCACTCAAATCCAACTCGCCGCTCGACAGAGACTTGAAGATATCCCGTCGCTCGCCAAGCTCATCACGGCCGAAGCAGGGCCACTCGGGATTAAGAACGCGAGCGAACTGCCGCGCATGACGGTCCCGGCGCACCTTTCCTCTCCGCGGAAAACGGTAGTAAGTTCGCAAAAATCAGTTCGCCGCGAAGCAGTAGAACAGGCCGTCGCCACCGGTGCTTCGGAGGTCGGCCTGCGAGCAGCCGCCCTCCGGCCCGCGCGAGGGATGCGAAGAGTTCCAGGACTTCGAGGCGTCGTCGTCCCGCAGCCCGATGCGATCGATATGACCAACCATCGCGGATCCTTCTGTCGAACTCGTCCAGTTCCTGCAGGTCCGATCGTCACCTGCCGCAAAGGCGGTCCCGTCTGGTTGCGACCCGGTCAGCGCATCGTGGCGGTTCGGCGTATCGCCGCGCCCGTTGATCACCTCGCCCTTTTCGCTCAGCGACGTCTGCTTGGTGAGATTGTTGGAAGCGCTGTGCAGATCGGCAACATTCTTCGCGATCACCACGCCCTTCGCGTTCTGCCCTGGCCCCCTGCCGATACGGTCGCGCGCGTTCACGGCCGGCTTGCCCTCGGCGGCCTGCGTCGAGAGATAGGCGCGCCAGGTCCTGGCGGTCGCGCCGGCAGCGGCCGCCAGCGCTGCACAATGCTTGTCGGCGCCCTGGAGGCCACCGAGATCGGCGCCTTTGCCGGGTCCAGCCGAAGTGACGAAGAAGGTCATATTGGCCGATTGGGCCAGAGCGCGCTGCGCGGCAAGGCTTCCGAGCAAGGCAGCGGCGGC
>NZ_DAIDJE010000094.1 GCF_027451485.1 Bradyrhizobium sp. | reverse complement strand
TCCAGCATGGCCTGTCACCCGTTTGACGGTTGGTATGACAACCATATGATTGGCTGCGCGGCGATAAGTCCACGGACTAATTCGCCGCAGGCTGAGTGATCTTGTTCTGCGCGATGACAGCCTCCAGCCGCGCGATGTTTTCCAGGAGGCGCTGGCTGGTCAGCACCAGGAAGTAATAGCCGAACTGCGGATTCTGGAAGTAGATCTCGAGGAGCTTTTCGTAGGTGATGGTGAGCACGTGGCCGTCCTCCAGGCAGGTGACGGTCGCGGTGCGCCGGTTGTCGGGCGACAGGAAGCCGAGTTCGCCCATCAGCCGCCCCGGCGGCAACTCGACACTGATCTCCTTGACCAGAAACCTTCCGGTCACTGTGAGGAACATCTCGGCGGCCGGGTCGTCCTTTCGAAACAGCACGTCGCCCTTGCGATACTTCCGCTCGGTCATGAACGGCTTCAACCATTCCATCGAGGTGTCGCCCTGCGTTGCGCTGCGCGCCATCTTCACGAGGTTGAGCATCTGGCGGAGCCGCCAGGCGTTGATCGGCACCATCAGCAGGTACAACAGAAACGTCGTGATGGTTCCGGTGAGCGCGCCGAAAGCCGCAAAGAAGGCGCAGCCGATCATGTTGGCGACCCGCAAGGGCACCATGGTCTGGGTCAGCAGCGTCGCGACGAAAAAGATCGCGCCGATCAGCGCCAGCAGGTTGGCGAGCGTGATGTTGGCGAGGAAGAGTTCGAGCAGGCGGTTGAAGATCGCGTCATAGGTGACATTGTTGGGGTCGAGCCCGAGCTGGATCAGGATCTTGGCGACCCGCAGATTGTCAGCCGCGGTGTCGAGGATGCGGTTGAGAACCGTCGACATGTCTGCACTGGGGATCATGACCGTTCCTTGCACAAAATTTGTCGCACCCGCCTTCTTTTCCGGCTGTCGCGTCAGGAAGCTGCTGCGGCTGACGCCCTTTCCGGATCCAGGCGGGTCGATTCCGACGAGCGGACTATACCCCGAAAAAACCCGGGGGCAGGCGGTTCGCAAGCGTAACAGCGCCGAATCCGGGCGGAAAAGGCGGCTAACCTCGCCTGGTCGGGAGCAAAAGCCCGCCTCGCTCTCCGCCCTTAGTCGAATGGCGATGACGGTACGGCGGCGGCCTGCTTGAGCGTGGTCGTCGGGCGAGGCGTATCCGCCCGCCCGGGTGTCAGTCACAAAGGCGCGCACCGCGGCGCGAGGAACAATTTTGTTCCTTAGCCGCGTCAACGCGCCGCGGCGATATCGCGCTTGTGAAGCGGAATGCCTCCATATCGCCGAGCGGTGCGACCAATTTTATTGATCCAGCTCAGGGCAGATTATCGTTAATAGTGCGTTAATACTCCGCCTGACAGCATATCGGTAGTGATCCGGAATGTTGCGGCATGGTTACAGAGCGTAGGATTCAGATGTTTTTTTATCCACGACGGATCGTCTTGCATAAGTATTGCATTGCCCCTTGGAGTCGGTCGCGTGTCCAATGGAGGTAGTTACGGGGACTGATTCGCGGGGCCGGTACAGACATCGCTCGACGACGTGGATGTGACAGCGACGCGCCTGAAAGCGGTGGCAGCAACCAGATGAGGAGCGGGATCAATGTATAACGACTCTCTGTTCAATGCTTTCGCCCGGTCGTTCGAGGCGCGGAGCGAGACCGACATGTCGATGGCGGAATATCTGGAGTCGTGTCGCGGCGACCCGATGAAATACGCGAATGCGGCAGAACGACTACTAGCTGCGATCGGCGAGCCTCAGATGATAGACACGGCCAGGGACCCACGCCTTGGCCGTATTTTTTTGAACCGGACCATGCGCGTCTATCCGGCCTTCGCCGGCTTTCACGGAATGGAAGAAACGATCGAACGCATCGTTGGTTTCTTCCGTCACGCAGCCCAGGGCCTCGAAGAGCGCAAGCAGATTCTTTACCTGCTCGGCCCGGTCGGCGGCGGCAAGTCCTCGCTCGCCGAGCGCTTGAAGTCGCTGATGGAAGTTCACCCGATCTACGTGCTGAAGGCCGGCGATGAACTCTCGCCCGTGTTCGAGTCACCGCTCGGCCTGTTCGATCCCGAACAGCTGGGGCCGATGATCGAGGAAAAGTACGGCATTCCGCGCCGGCGTCTCAACGGCTTGATGAGCCCGTGGTGCTACAAGCGGCTGGAGGCTTTCGGCGGCGATATTTCCCGCTTCCGCGTCGCCAAGATCCAGCCCTCCCGTCTGCGCCAGATCGCGATCGCCAAGACCGAGCCGGGCGACGAAAACAACCAGGACATCTCCTCGCTGGTCGGCAAGGTCGACATCCGCAAGCTCGAGACCTATGCGCAGAACGATCCCGACGCGTATAGCTACTCCGGCGGACTGAACCGCGCCAATCAGGGCATCCTCGAATTCGTCGAGATGTTCAAGGCGCCGATCAAGATGCTGCACCCGCTTTTGACCGCGACGCAGGAAGGCAACTACATCGGCACCGAGAATATCGGCGCGATCCCCTTCACCGGAGTCATTCTCGCGCACTCCAACGAAGCCGAATGGCAGAGCTTCAAGTCCAACAAGAACAACGAAGCGTTCATCGACCGTATCTGCGTCATCAAGGTGCCGTACTGCCTGCGCGTCACCGAAGAGCAGAAGATCTACGAGAAGCTCATCCAGGGCTCCGAGCTTGCGGCGGCGCCCTGCGCGCCGGCGACCCTCGAGACGCTTGCCCGCTTCTCGGTAATGTCGCGGCTTCGCCGGCACGAGAACTCGACGCTGTTTGCCAAGATGCGCGTCTATGACGGCGAGAGCCTGAAGGAGAGCGATCCGAAGGCGCGCAGCGTGCAGGAATATCGCGATGCCGCCGGCGTCGACGAGGGCATGGACGGCGTCTCGACCCGTTTCGCCTTCAAGGTGCTGGCCTCGACCTTCAACCACGACACCACCGAGATCGGCGCCGATCCCGTGCACCTGATGTACGTGCTGGAGCATTCGATCCGCCGCGAGCAGCTGCCGGAGGAAATCGAGAAGCGCTATCTCGAATTCATCAAGGCCGAGCTGGTGCCGCGCTATGCCGAGTTCATCGGCAACGAAATCCAGAAGGCCTATCTGGAATCCTACGCCGATTACGGCCAGAACCTGTTCGACCGTTACGTCGATTATGCCGATGCCTGGATCGAGGATCAGGACTTCAAGGATCCCGACACCGGCCAGATGCTCAACCGCGAGCTGCTCAATCAGGAGCTGACCAAGATCGAGAAGCCGGCGGGTATCGCCAACCCGAAGGATTTCCGCAACGAGGTCGTCAAGTTCTCGCTGCGCTCGCGCGCCCAGAACGGCGGCAAGAATCCGTCCTGGACGTCTTACGAAAAGATCCGCGAAGTCATCGAAAAACGCATATTCTCGCAGGTCGAGGATCTGCTTCCGGTGATCTCGTTCGGATCGAAGAAGGACGGCGAGACGGAAAAGAAGCACGGCGATTTCGTCGCGCGGATGGTGGAGCGCGGTTACACCGAGCGCCAGGTTCGTCGGCTCGTCGAATGGTACATGCGGGTGAAACAGGCCGGCTGAGGCGTCAACAGGAGTGAGGCGTCAACAGTGACCATGTTCATAGTCGATCGGCGACTGAATCCAGGCTCCAAGAGCCTGGAAAACCGCCAGCGGTTCCTGCGCCGTGCCAAGGCGTTGGTCCAGGGCGCCGTCAAGAAGACGTCGGAGGGCCGGGACATCAAGGATGTCCTGGAAGGCGGCGAGGTCTCCATCCCGCTTGACGGGATGCATGAGCCCCGCTTCCGCACCGAGGGCGGCACGCGTGACCGGGTGCTGCCCGGCAACAAGAAGTTTGTCGAGGGCGACGTGCTCCCGCGTCCGAACGGCGGCGGCGGCCGTGGTTCGCAGGCCGGCGAGGGCGACAGCGAGGACGATTTCCGTTTCGTGCTGTCGCGCGACGAATTCGTCGACCTGTTCCTGGACGACCTCGAATTGCCGGATCTTGCCAAGCGCAAGCTGGCGGAAGTCGAGAGCGAGGGCCTGCAGCGCGCCGGCTATTCGACGTCAGGGTCGCCGGCCAATATCTCGATCAGCCGCACCGTGCAGCTCGCACTGGCGCGCCGCGTCGCGTTGCGCCGGCCGAAGCCGCAGGAGATCGCCGAACTCGAGGCGGAACTGGAAGGCGAGAGGTCGGAAGTGCGCCGCGCCGAGATCCTGGCCGAGCTCGAGGCGCTCAAGGCCAAGGCCAAGCGCATTCCCTTCATCGATCCGCTCGACATTCGTTATCGGCGGTTTGAGACCGTGCCGAAACCGGTGGCGCAGGCGGTGATGTTCTGCCTGATGGACGTGTCGGGCTCGATGACAGAGCACATGAAGGACCTCGCCAAGAGGTTCTACATGCTGCTCTACGTCTTTCTCACGCGCCGCTACCGGCATGTCGAGATCGTCTTCATCCGCCATACCGATCACGCCGAGGAAGTCGACGAGCAGACGTTCTTCTACGGTCCGGCCTCCGGCGGCACCATGGTGTCCAGCGCCTTGCAGGCGATGAGCGACATCGTGCGCTCGCGCTTCAAGCCCTCCGACTGGAATATCTATGCGGCGCAGGCCTCCGACGGCGACAATTCGCTTGCCGACAGCCCGCTGACGGGACGGCTGCTGACCGAGAACATCCTGCCCGTGAGCCAGTTCTTCGCCTATCTCGAGGTCGGCGAGGCCAACGGCTCGACCTTCGAGATGCCGGACTCTTCACTGTGGACGCTGTATCAGCGCCTGCGCAGCGAAGGCCAGCCGCTGTCGATGCGCAAGGTCTCGACCCGCAGCGAAATCTTCCCGGTGTTTCACGATCTGTTCCAGCGCCGGAAGAACCAGGAGAAGGCCGCCTCATGACGACGCACGAACGTCTGTTCGAAGGTGCCGATTGGGACTTCCGGCAGCTCCAGCGCATCCACGATGCCTGCGAGGAGATCGCGCATGGCGAACTCGGGCTCGATACCTATCCGAACCAGATCGAGATCATCACGGCCGAGCAGATGCTTGATGCGTACTCGTCCTCCGGCATGCCGCTCTTCTACAAGCATTGGTCGTTTGGCAAGCGCTTCGCCCATCACGAGACGTTCTACCGCAAGGGCCTGATGGGCCTTGCCTACGAGATCGTCATCAATTCATCGCCGTGCATCTCCTATTTGATGGAGGAGAACACCGCGACCATGCAGACGCTGGTGATCGCGCACGCCGCGTTCGGCCACAACCATTTCTTCAAGAACAACTACCTGTTCAGGCAGTGGACCGACGCCGACGGCATTCTCGACTATCTCGATTTCGCCAAGGGCTACATCGCCCATTGCGAGGAACGTTATGGACGGCTTGCGGTAGAGATCACGCTCGATGCCGCGCATGCCCTGATGTCGCACGGCATCGACCGCTATCCCGGCAAGAAGGGCCTCGATCTTCGCGCCGAGGAAAAGCGCGCCCGCGAGCGGCGCGAGCACGAGCAGAGCATGTTCAATGATCTCTGGCGCACGGTGCCTTCGGGCCCGGCGAAGACCACCGAGATCCTGAACTCCGAACGGCGCCGCGCGCTGCTCGGCCTTCCGCAGGAGAATATCCTCTATTTCCTGGAAAAGACCGCGCCGCGATTGCATCCCTGGCAGCGCGAGGTGTTGCGGATCGTGCGTCATATCGCGCAATACTTCTATCCGCAGAGCCAGACCAAGGTCATGAACGAGGGCACGGCGACCTACGTGCACTATCGCATCATGAACCGCCTGCACGAACAGGGCCGTATCTCCGACGGCAACTTCATCGAATTTCTGCAATCCCACACCAACGTGGTGTTCCAGCCCGAATTCGACGACCAGCGTTTTTCGGACTTCAATCCGTACGCGCTCGGCTTTGCCATGATGCAGGACATCGAACGCATCGTCACCGATCCGGACGAGGAGGACCGCGAGTGGTTTCCCGATATCGCCGGCTCAGGCGATGTGATGGGCACGCTGCGCCAGGTCTGGGCCAATTACCGCGACGAAAGCTTCATCAGTCAGTTCCTGTCGCCGAAGCTGATCCGAAGCTGGCGGCTGTTCCATCTGCACGACGATCCCGCGTTCACCGAAGGCATCAAGGTCGACGCGATCCACGATGCGCGCGGCTACCGCCGCATCCGTCGCGAACTTGCGCGGCAATATGACGTCGGCTTCATCGATCCCAATATCGAGGTGGTCGACGTCGACCTCGCCGGAGATCGCCGTCTGGTCCTTCGCCATACGGTAGTGAAGGGAGCCCAGCTCAACGAAACGGACGCAAGGCGCGTGCTGCAACATCTCGCTGACCTGTGGACCTATGACGTATCGCTGGTTGAGGTCGACGCCAGGGACAAGGTGCTGAAGGAGTACGTCGTCAGCCCCCGCGCCCTTGCAATAGCCGCATAGCTCCCGCGTCTGGCGCCCAGTTTTCGTCAGGGGATATCTGTGGGGCGCCACCAAATCATCGCCAGGGCCGCCGAATTTTGCCCCAATCACACCCGGATATGGCAGGCGGGTGTGTGCAGTAGGGGATTACCATGGCGTACAAGCGGACTGAAGTTGCTATCGAAAAAATCATCGCATCATGCGATGGCAACATGCGGGGGGCGCTTGAAGCGCTGATGCTCGTCAACGAGCACCTCGAGGAAGAACTGCAGAGGCTTTATACCATCATGTCGCTCGGCGACGAGGGCGAGGAATACTGCTTTGCAACGGTGCATTGAGGAGCCGGTTTTCGATCTTACCAGCCAGGCAGGTCAGGGAATGTTTCGGCAAATACGTTAAGTGATGCGCGGGCTTGGGCCGCGCATCAATCGTCTTTGAAGAAGATGTCCTGCGAAGCCGATGGGTTGCCGGGTCATAGCCCGGCGACGACAGAATTGCGTTCGCCTCAGTTTTGTTCCGGCCGGTAGAGCCGCATCGGGTTTGCCACCAGGAGCTTGTATTGTGCTCCGGCGTGGCGGCGGCGTGCGGCATGAAATCGACCGGCACGCCGTCGTCCGGCATGCGGTCTTACGGGTCGAGGTGCGGCCAGTCCGTGCCCCGGAGGACGTCGTCGCTGCTCTCGCAGGACGACGTCATGGCTTTCGCTTCTTCGATTCGATCGCGCCGAGTATCCGGTCCGCCTCGGTGCGCCAGTCGGCGCTGCGCGCAAAGCCTTTGCTGCCGCGCTCACCGAATAGTCCTTCATCGGCGAGATCGGCGATCCATGCCTGCCGCTCGGCGGTGCCGGAGGACGACCACGGCTCAAGCCCGATCTCGCGCACGGTCTGCGCGACCTCGCGCACCTCTTCGCTGCGGCGGCGGCCGTGCTCGATGACGCGCTGGAAGAAATACGCGCCCTGCTTTTCCCAGTCGATGCCGGGAAACGTCTCCTTCAGCGAGGCGAGCACCGCATCCTCCACGCCATAGGCGCGCGCGGTGGTAAAGCTCTCGATCACCATCGCCTCCAGCCCCTTGATCATCACGCTGCGACACATCTTCACGGCCGAAGCGACGCCGAGCTTGTCGCTCGCGACCGTGGCGGCGAATCCGAGCTGGTTCAGCAACGGTGCTAGCGCCGATGCACTGCTGCCGCCCAGCAAAAGCGGCACCTTGATCCGATAGGGCGGCACCGATGTCATCACCGCGCCCTCGACATAGCGCCCGCCGGCGGCATCGATCATGCCGGCGGCGCGCTGCTTGGCGCCGGGCGAGGCCGAGTTGAAGTCGAGATACCACGCGCCTTTCTTGACGGTGTCTGCGCAGGCTTTCGCCACCGGCACGGCCTGGCTCGCGGTCACCGCCGAGACGATGAAATCCGATTGCGCGGCAAGGTTCGCATGCGAAGCCGTCAGCGTCACGCCAAGCTGCCTGGCGTGATCGCGCAACGCCCGGCCGCTCTGATCGCTGCGCAGCTTGATGTCGTAGGCCGCGACATTGATCTCCTGCTTGCGCAGGTCCTCGGCGAGGATGCGGCCGACCTCCCCATAGCCGATCAGGCCGACATTCCACTGCTTGGGCTCGGTTGCGGGCGCACTCATGTTTGTCAGCCTTTCAGCATTCCCTGCGCGGTCACTGCTTCGGAATACGGGCCTTGTCGATCACGGCCCGCCACTTGTCGATGTCGGATTTCAGCCGGTCCTCGATCGCTTCGGGCGTGCTTGCCTTGGCTTCGATGCCGAGGGCGAGCATCTTCTTCCTGATGTCGGGATCGCTCAACACCTCCTGCAACGCGGAATTGAGCGTCTTGATGATCTCGGGCGGCGTGCCGGCGCGGGCGAAAAGCGCATTCCAGGATACGACGTCGTAGCCCGCCACTCCCGCTTCCTGCGCGGTCGGCAGCTTCGGCGTGCTTTCCGAGCGGGTCGCGCCGGAGGACGCAAGCGCGCGCAGCTTGCCAGCCTCGATATTGCCCTGGAGTACCGAATAGCTGTCGATCACCAGCGACACGTTGCCCTGGAGCAGCGCGACTTCCGCCTCGTGGTTGCCGCGAAACGGCACGAGCGTGAAGTCGATATTGGCCGCGGTCTTGAACAGTTCGGCGGACAGGTTCTGCGTCGAGCCGACATTGATGGTGCCGACATTCAACTCGCCCGGCTTGGCCTTGGCCGCAGCAATAAAGTCGCCGAGCGTCTTGAATCCCGAGGAGGCGCTGGTGACGAAGGCGAAATCGAAAAATCCAAGGCTCGAGATCGGGGTGAAATCCTTCACCGGGTCGAACGGAAGTTTTTCGAACAGCGACACGCTGACCGCCGTGCCGTTGGTCAGGAGGATCAGCGTATAGCCGTCGGCTGCCGAGCCGAGCGCCTGCCGTGCGGCGATAATGCCGCCGGCGCCGGGCTGGTTCTCGACATAGAAGCGCTGGCCGAGCTTTTCCGAAAGCTTGTCCGCCACGATGCGTGAGGTGGAATCCGCAACGCCGCCTGCCGCAAATGGCACGACGATGCGGACGGGACGCTCGGGGTATTTGGCCTGCGCCGATGCCGGAAGCGTCAAGGCGGCGAACAGCACGGGAAGGGACGCCAGCAAATGGCGGCGCGGGACACGATCGGATATCTTCATCACGCGGCGCACGATAGTTGGGCAAACGGGATCATTCAATCCGTCCGCGGCGGGACAGGTATGTTTTTGCCAACGGGGAGCGCGGATGTCGTCCGACCGGGTCTGGCGGCCGATCGCCCCGTGGAGTCCGTCCTTGCATTGACACGCCGGCTGCTCCGGCCTGTACTGTCGCCAGGGGACCAAGGGAGGGAAGCGTGCCTGATTTCAATCGACGTGACGCGCTGAAAATGTCCGCCGGCTTCGCCGCCGCTGCCGCCGGCGGATTTTCCTGCATCGAGCTTTCAAAGGCTGCTCCGATCGAGGTGCCGGTCATCGACAAGCTCAGCGTACGGGTGATCGTCGACAGTTCCAGCGATATATTCTTCAAGCCTGCGCAAGTTGCGGGCGTCAGGACCGAGGCCGGCCGCTCGTCGAATTCGTTGCGGCCGCTGCACAGCGAATGGGGTCTGTCGCTATACCTCGAGCCGCAGCGCGGCGACACCAGGCGCACGCTCCTGCTTGATTTTGGCTGGACGCCCGAAGCCATCAACGGCAACATGGAATTGCTCAAGGTCGACCCATCCAAGGTCGACGCACTGATCATGAGCCACGGCCATTGGGACCATCTCGGCGGCATGATGGGCTTTCTCGACAGGCATCGCAAGTCGATGCCGGCGGACCTCACGATCTATGCCGGCGGCGAAGACAATTTCTGCCAGCGCTATAGCAGGAATGGTCAGGGCGATCTCAGCGACTACGGGATGCTCGATCGCCGTGACCTCGCCAAGCGCGACGTCAACGTTGTCTTGTGCGAAACGCCGACGGTGATCGGCGATCTCGCTTTCACGACCGGAAAAATCAAGCGCAATTCGATCGAAAAGGTGCTGCCGAACACGCTGGTCGAGTTCAAGCAGAAGGACGGCGCCGGCTGCAACTGGAGCCATTATTTGCCGGCGGAGATGGAAGGCAAGATCGTTCCTGACGAGCACATCCATGAACACGCGACCTGCTTCAACCTTAGGGACAAAGGCCTTATCGTCATCTCGTCCTGCGGTCACGTCGGCATCGTCAATTCCGTGCGGCAGGCGATGGAGGTCTCGGGCGTTGATAAGGTGCATGCCATCGTGGGCGGCTTCCATCTCGGGCCCGCGCCGACGGACTATCTGAAACTGGTCGTTGCCGAGATCGCAAAATTAAATCCCGACGTCGTGATCCCCATGCACTGCAGCGGCCTCAATTTCACCGAGGAGGCGCAGCGGCAGATGCCGGGCAAGGTGCTGACAACCACCACCGGCACCCGCATCAGCTTCGGCATTTGAGCGGTGTCCCCGCGGGAAGCAAAAGCCTGGCGGCTTTTCCTTGCGCTGCTGGCCTTTGGCATCTCGGCCGAAATGGCTTGCGCAGACGATAGCACACCGGACCAGGCCGCCGCCGCGCAGATGATGGACGACCTGATGTATGGCCGAACTCAAGTCGGCGGCCCGTTCACGCTCCTCGATCCGGCGGGCCGGGCGCGCAGCGACCGCGACTTCCGTGGCAAGCTGATGATCGTCTATTTCGGCTACACATTTTGCCCGGACGTCTGCCCGGCCGACCTGATGGCGATTACGCAGGCCCTCGACGCGCTGGGACCTCTGGCCAATGGCGTGCAACCGATCTTCATCACCATCGACCCCGAACGCGACACCAAGGTACTGGCTGAGTATATTTCAGCGTTTCACAAGAGCTTCATCGGACTGACCGGCACGCCCGAGCAAATCCGGAAGGTCGCCAACGCCTACAAGGCGTTCTATGCCAGGCGGCCGCCGACGGCCGACGGCGAATACGCCATCGATCACACCGGTGTCATCTATCTGGTCGGCCGGCAGGGCGAATATCTCGGGTTCATGCCGCCGCAGACGGATCCCGGAAAGCTGACCGAAGTTTTGCGCAAATACCTCGCGAAGTAGCAGAAGCCTTACATCAACCTTACAGCGCGCGCTTCTGTTAACCTCGGCCGCGACGACAAGCTTGTCGTTAGCGGCAAAAGGGCCCAAAGCTGGCGCTTGCGAATCGTCAGGCTCCTGCGATGCGTCTACTGGTGATCGAAGACAATGCAGTGTTGTCCGAACTGCTCGCCAAGGGCTTGCGGGCGGCGGGCTATGAGGTCGATCTGCTCGCGACCGCTTCGGAAGCGCGCGCTGTGCTGATGACGACTACCTACGCCGCGATCATTCTCGATCTCGGCCTGCCGGACGGCGACGGCCTCGCTATCCTGCGTGAGCTGCGCCATCGCAAGGACTCGACTCCCGTGCTGGTGCTCACCGCGCGTGGCGGCTTGCAGGATCGCGTCTCGGGCCTGCGCTCGGGTGCCGACGATTACATGGTGAAGCCGTTCGCTCTGGAAGAGTTGGTGGCGCGACTGGAGGCGCAGTTGCGCCGGCCCGGCCAGCAGCTCGGCAATTCGCTGCACATCGCCAATCTCGAATTCGACCTTCGCGGTCGGCAGGCGCTGATCGACAATCAGCCGCAGGTGCTGTCGTCGCGCGAAACGGAGGTTCTCGAACTTCTGATGCGCAGCAAGGGCCGGGTGGTCTCGAAGAAGCAGGTCGAGGATCATATCTTCGGCCTCTCCGGCGACGTCGCTTCCAACGCCATCGAGGTCTATGTTCACCGCCTGCGCAAGCAGCTGTCCGACCGCGGCGCAAAGGTGACGATCCATACGATCCGCGGTGTCGGCTATCTGATCGCCGAGGAAAAGCGTGATCCGGTTTGAATCGATCATCTCGCGCATCGTGATCCTGCATGTGATCGCGGTGGCGATCACGTCGGTTCTGATGTCGGTGGCTCTGTCGTGGCTGCTCAGTGTTGCGACCAACAACATCCACAACGACGCGATGGAGGAGCAGGCGGTATCGCTCGCGGAGCATCTCGGCCTTGATGCGGACGGCCAGCTTTCGCTGCACCTGCCGCCCAACCTTCAGGGGCTCTACTCCCAGCCGTACGGACGATATTCCTATGCGGTCGTCGACCAGGCCGGCAAGACGCTGTTCTCTTCTCTGAAGGACAATGCGCCGGTCTTTGCCGCCGATCCGCGCTCGGCCACGGTCGAGTTTCTGGAGACCAATAGCGGTGATGCTGCCATCTCAGGCGCCAGCGTCCGCCGCATCGTCGGCGGCAGGACGGTGTGGGTACAGGCGGCCGAAGACCTCGCCAACAGCGACGTGTTGACCGACGACATCGTCAACGATTTCTACCGTCACGTCGGCTGGATCACGCTGCCGATCCTGCTTCTGCTTCTGGTGATCGATATCGCGATCTTCCGTCGCGCGCTTTGGCCGCTGCGGCAGGCTTCCGAAACTGCACAGCAGATCACGCCGGCCCGCACCGACATTCGCCTGCCGCTCAAGGAAATACCGAGTGAGGTGCGTCCGCTGGTGTCGGCGATCAACAAGGCGCTCGACCGCCTCGATGAAGGCTTTCGGCTCCAACGCGAATTCACCGCCGATGCGGCCCATGAACTGCGCACGCCACTTTCCATCCTGCGCACCCGTGTCGAGACGCTCGACGATCCCCACGTTGCGAAAGCACTGCTTCAGGACATCGAGGCGATGAGCCGGGTGGTTGGCCAGTTGCTCGACATCGCCGAGCTCGAAGCCTTCGCAATCGATCCTGCCGAGGTCGCCGATCTGCAGGCCGCCACGGCCGAAGTGGCCGGCTTTGTCGCGCCGCTGGCGCTCGAACAGGGTCGTGAAATCGAACTTCTGGGTACGACCGCGCCGGTGCTGGTCAAGGGCAATGCCGAGATGATCAAGCGGGCGATCCGCAACCTCGCCGAAAACGCCATCCGCCATACGCCCAGGGACACCGTGGTGGAATTCGTTGTCGAGGAGAGCGGCACGGTGTCGGTGCAGGACCGTGGCCCCGGCATTTCGGGCGAGGAGCGCGAGCTGATCTTCCACCGCTTCTGGCGGCACGACCGCAACAGCCAGGGCAGTTCGGGATTGGGTTTGTCCATCGTGCAGCGGATCGCTGAATTGCACGGGGCCACCGTCGAGGTGGAGAACCGGCCGGCGGGCGGCGCATGCTTTTCCCTGCACTTTATCTCGGCGGCGCCGTACCCGAAGAGTTGAGAGCTTGACGCCGGCTTCTCCTGCGCGAAGATGTTCCGGACTTATGAACGGATGCCACTCATAGGAGCATCCGTCGTTGCCGGAGGAAATACCCCATGCATCGTTTGTTTGCGGCGGCCGTTATCACCACGGCCTGCCTGTTCTCGGCTGGCACCAGCGCCTGCGCGCAGGATTCGAGCCAGCCGGTCACCGTCGTGACCTATGCCGAAGTCGCGCCCGCCAAGGCGATGGAGGCGCGCAAGCTTATCGCTGCCTATGCCGCCGCCGCCCGCAAAGCCGATGGCGCCGCGCAGATCGACGCCGGCCAGCGGATTTCCGATGCAGGGCATTTCGCACTCGTCGAGCAGTGGAAGTCGTTGGCGGCCAAGCAGGCTTTTGCCTCGACAGAGGCTTACACGAAATTTCGTGCGGCGCTCGATCCGTTGCGCAGCGCAGCCTATGACGAGCGGATTCATGTGGCGCTGTCGGTCGGCCCGATGAGGCCGCTCCGCACTGGCGAGATCCTGGTGCTCACCCATGTCGACGTGGTTCCGACCCAGGTAGAGCCGGGCACGGCTAAGGTAAAGGCTTTTGTCGAAGAAGGCAGGCATGCGCCCGGCAATCTGCGGTTCGACGACAATGTTCAGGCCAACCGGAAGAACCACTTCACGGTGGTCGAGGCCTGGAGGTCGCAGGCCGACAAGGATGCCTGGATCTCGTCGACGGCGGTACGCACCTTCCGCGAACAATTGCAGCCGATGGGCGGCGCGCTTTACGACGAGCGCGTGTTCAAGGTGCTCTAATCGCTTTAGTCGGAACCGGTGCCGACCGACGGTCGCGCGATGTTGCCGGCCTGCTTCAGCACCAAACGCAATTCCGGGCGTCAGCGATCTTTGCGAGCGCTCATCGGGTGGAACCCGAAATCGTCGGGTCTGTCGCACTCTTTCGAGTTCCCGCCGGGTTCCATGCGCGCCTGGACCGCAGTTTCACGGGGCATCGCCCACCGCATAAACTCCTGGTTCCCTCCGATGTCAGGTTGTCTGTCGATTGAATTTACGCAGCATTCACACCGGGACGCGTAGGCTTCGCTGCCGGACGCAGATCCGAAAGCGGAATGTTTCATGTTCAAGGTTTACAACTGTATCGCCACGGCACATGACCTGAAGCTTGTCGGCCTTGCCGCTTTCGTCTGCCTGCTCGCATCGATCTCGGCGATCAGGCTGTTGCGTTATGCCCGCGCTGCCGAAGGGCGGATGCGAGAGCTCTGGCTGGCGGTTTCGGCGATATCGACCGGCTTTGGGATCTGGGCAACCCACTTCGTCGCCATGCTGGCGTTCTCGCCGGGCATTCCGAGCGGCTATAACATTGCGCTGACGGTGCTGTCGCTGATCGCCGCAATCCTGCTGACAGGAGTCGGACTGGCGGTATCGTTAATCAAAGACTGGCGCCATAGCGCCTGGATCGGCGGCGCCATCGTCGCCGGCGGCATCGCAGCGATGCACTATCTGGGAATGGCCGCCTTCGAGATCGCGGGCATCGTGGTCTGGGATCCCGTGCTGGTGGCGGCCTCGATCGTGTTGGGTGCCGTGATCGGAGCGGTCGCGCTGCCGGTCGGCCTGCACGGCGAGCATGAGGGATGGAAGCTTGGCGGCGCGCTGTTGCTGGCGCTTGCCATCCTCAGCCATCACTTCACCGCCATGGCCGCGGTTTCGATCATTCCGGACCCGACCATCGTGGTTTCACAGGACTTGCCGACCGGGTTGCTCGCCGTCGGCGTGACGATGGCAAGCCTTGCGATCCTCGGGCTGTCGACGGCCGGCGTCGTAATCGACGTCCGCGACCACCGTCGCACGGAGCGCGAGACCGACCGGATGCGCGATCTGGCGGACGCGTCCGTCGAGGGGTTACTCGTTTGCGATGGACATACGATCGTCTCGGCGAACAAGAGCTTCTCCGAACTTGCCGGGGCGGCGGCGAACAGCCTGGTCGGCCGCAAGCTGGAAAGCTGCTTTCCCGATTCTGCGGCGCGCTCGAAGCTCATGGCGCGGCCCCATCACGCCATCGAAACAGAGCTGCGTCATCGCGACGGCTCGATGAACCCGGTCGAATTGATCATGCGGCCGATCATCTTCGCCGAGCGGCCTCATCACGTCATCGCGGTTCGCGACCTGAAGGCGCGCAAGGACGCGGAGCAGCACATCGAGTTCCTGGCGCACCATGATGCGCTGACCCGGCTGCCGAACCGTGCATTCTTCAACGTCCGCGTCGATCAGGAAATCGCGGGCCTTGCGCCGGGCAGGAGCCTCGGCGTCATGTGCCTGGATCTCGACCGCTTCAAGGAGATCAATGATCTGTTCGGCCATGCCGCCGGCGACCGTGCCTTGCTGTCCTTTGCCTCGCGCGTGAGTGGCTTGCTGGTCGACGGCCAGATGATGGCGCGGCTCGGCGGTGACGAATTTGCGATCCTTGCTGCCGAACATTTCGGGACCCGCGGCTGCCGGCCGGCTCGCCGAAACCATCCTTGAAGCGCTTCGCGACGCCAGCGACGCCCCGGAAGTGCCGATCGCGACCTCGATCGGCATTGCGCTCAGCCCGGATGATGCGGACGATCGCCAATCGCTGATGAGCCACGCCGACGTCGCGCTCTACCGTGCCAAAAAGGAGGGCCGCGGCACCTATCGCTTCTTCGAAGCAAAAATGGGCGCCGAGGTGCGCGACCGCCGTCAACTCGACCATGATCTGCGGCTGGCGATTTCCCGCGACGAATTGTGGCTGGCCTACCAGCCCCAGCTCGATATTCGCCACGGAAAAGTCGTTGGCTTTGAGGCTCTGGTGCGCTGGAGGAGCCCCTCGCGCGGCGAGATCTCGCCGGGCGTTTTCATTCCGGTCGCGGAAGAAACCGGCGCGATTCTGCAGATCGGCGACTGGGTGCTGAAGGAGGCGTGCCGCGAGGCTGCCAGCTGGAAGATGCCGCTGAAGGTCGCGGTCAACGTTTCTGCCGTGCAACTGCACAACGCTTCCTTTGCCCAGGAACTGCATCAGATCCTGATCGAGACCGGCCTGTCCGCGAAGCGCCTGGAGATCGAGATCACCGAGACGGCGCTGGTGCGCGATCTCAATCGTACGCTGGCGACGCTGCGCCAGGTCAAGGCGCTCGGGGTCGAGATCGCGATGGACGATTTCGGCACCGGCTACTCGTCGCTCTCCAACCTGCGCGCCTTTCCCTTCGACCGGATCAAGATCGACCGCTCCTTCATCAAGCAGGTCAACTCCAACCAGCAGGCCGCCACGATCGTCCGCGCCGTGCTGGGTCTCGGCAAGGGATTGGGGCTGCCGGTCATTGCAGAGGGCGTGGAGACCGACGAGGAGCTGCGTTTCCTTCAGGAGGAAAGCTGCGACGAAGTGCAGGGCTACCTGCTGGGCAGGCCCGCCTCGATCGACAGCTTCCGCCAGTATACGCATCTGGAAGCCGGCCTGCCGCCGGCGGCCTCCGACAAACGCGTTGCGAACGGCTAAGCCCGCTTTTCTCCGGTCGCCTGGCTGTCGCAATTGGCGACGATACTCTGTAGGAATGGGCCGATAGCCTTACCTTCAGAGTGGCGGCCCGTGACTGAACAAGAAATCCCCACATCCGAGGTGCGGCAAGCACCGCAGGGCAGCATGCCGGCCCTGGCGCTGACCGCCCTCGGCATCGTCTTCGGCGATATCGGAACCAGTCCGCTCTATACGTTCAAGACGGTGCTCGGCACGACCGACACGCCGTCCGACCCGGCCACGGTGCTCGGCGCGCTGTCGCTGGTGCTGTGGACGCTCTTCCTCATCACCACGGTCAAATACGTCTCCTTCGCCATGCGTGTCGACAATGACGGGGAGGGCGGCATTCTCGCGCTGATGGCTCTGCTCGGCGTCAAGAAGCACCACCGGCCGACCATCGTGGCGGTCGGCCTGTTCGGCGCCGCGCTGATTTACGGCGACGGAGCGATCACTCCGGCAATCTCGGTGCTGTCGGCACTCGAAGGCCTGAACATGGCGACGGCCAGCTTCCAGCCATACGTGGTGCCGTCAGCGGTTGCGATCCTGCTTGTGTTGTTCGCAATCCAGTCGCGGGGCACGGCTGCGATCGGTCACTTCTTCGGTCCGGTAATGCTGGTCTGGTTTTTCGCGATGGCGCTGCTCGGGGCGTGGGGCATCGTGGGCCACCCGCAGGTGTTTGCCGCGCTCAATCCGGAGTACGGGCTGTCGTACCTGGTCTCGCATGGCATGACAGGCTTCCTGGTGTTGGGAGCGGTGTTTCTCTGCGTCACTGGCGCGGAGGCGCTTTATGCCGACATGGGGCACTTCGGCAGCCGGCCGATCAAGCTCGCCTGGTTTGCCATCGTGTTTCCGAGCCTGATCCTCAACTATGCGGGCCAGGCGGCGCTGGTGCTCGAGGGCACGCCGACCGACGGCAACATCTTTTACCGGCTGTGCCCCGGGCCGCTGCTGTTGCCGCTGATCGCTCTGGCGACCGTTGCCACCATCATCGCCAGCCAGTCGATCATCACCGGCGCCTTCTCGATGACGCGGCAGGCGATTCAACTCGGCTGGTTGCCGCGGCTCTATGTCAAGCAGACCTCGTCCGAAGGTTACGGCCAGATCTATGTCGGCGTCGTCAACTGGCTGCTGATGCTCGTCACCGTGGGCCTGACCGTCCTGTTCGGCAAATCCGATCATCTCGCCGCCGCCTACGGCATCGCCGTTTCCGCCACCATGCTGATGACCTCGGCGCTGCTCTTCATCGCGATGCGCGATATCTGGAGATGGAGTATGATCGCGGCCGGAGCCGTCGCGGGCTGCTTCCTGGTGGTCGACAGCGCCTTCTTTCTTGCCAATCTCACCAAGATCGCGGAGGGCGGCTATGTGCCGCTCCTGCTCGCCATTACGGTCTACGGCGTGATGTGGACCTGGCACCGCGGTGCGGCGGCCGTGCAACAGCGCATGCACGAGCAACTGATCCCGATCGACAAGTTCATGGCGCGCATCAAGGATGCGGGGGTGCCGCGCGTGCCCGGCACCGCGGTTTTCCTGACGCGAGCCGAGCGCGACACGCCGCCGGTGATGCAGTGGCATGTCAAGCATAACCGCGCCCTGCACGAGCATCTGTTCGTGCTGCGTGTCGATATCAGGTCAGTGCCGTGGACATCACCCGGCGGCCGCCTCAGCATCGCTGAAGTCGCACCGAATTTCTGGCGTGCCGAGGCGCATTTCGGCTTCATGGAGCGGCCGCACATTCCGGAGCTGCTCGCTGCTGCCAGGTCGCTCGGCTGCACGGTCGATCTTTCCGACGTCACTTACTATGTCGGGCATGAAACCGTGATCGGCCGCGAGGACAACATGGGCCTGCCGGCATGGCAGGCAAAGCTCTTCATGGTGATGGAGCGCAATGCGGTCCACGTCAGCGACTTCTTCAGCCTGCCGAACGACCAGGTGGTCGAAATCGGAAGACAGGTAGCGATCTAGGGAACGCGAGAATTTGTTAATCCGTCGCCCGAAGGGCGAGCCAGGATCTCGAAATTCCGGGTCTGGTGCTGACGCGTCAGGCCGGAACGACCGAACAGGTTCCGGATTGCTGCGCCGGCGCTCGCACCCTACCGCCTCACGCCTCGCGCCATGCAGGCGCCGCCGGAGCATTTCAGGGTCGGCGAAGACCCGACAACCGTGTTGGTCTTCATCTTGTTCGGCGGCGTGAAGACGGGGTGCGGCGACGTATTGCCCACGGTCTGACCGAGCGGCCTGACCGCACCGACTGAACCGGGCCCCGGCGCGCCTGGTCTGTTGGCGAGGTTGATGGCCGGGGTGGGCGGTTTCGGGGGAGAGGGCGCGTAGGCCCGAACGCTCGCCCCGCCGACGACCGGCGCGGGCTTGGCCACGCCGCCGATCCTGTTCTGCTGGTTCCTGGCGCCGCCCAGCGTGCTTTGCGCGTCAGCCGACGGGACCTCAGCCATCGTTATGCCAAGCGCCGCCGTCAGCAGGAGCCCGATCGTCATTTTGCTGGTCATGGTGGCCTCGCAACATCCTGCGGCTTCGTCGCGACCATAGGTAATCCCGTCGCAGGATTAAGCCAAGACACGGATTTGCTATCTACGGCTATGTTGACGGTCGTCGATTTGACACGTCGGGCAAATCAGCGGCATAGGTCCATCATCGCTGTACCTCAGCCGCCGCCATTCCGGAGCCGCGGCCTTTTCCTGACCATCATCGCATCAAACAAAGCGGAGGCCCGCATGGCCGCTGCCGCCTGCCTGATCGCGCTTGCGATCGGCGGACTGACCCTCATCGTGCTGTGGGAGATTTTCGCGTGAGTGCGATCGTCATTTCATTTGTGCCGCGCCCGCGCGGCCGCAGTCCCGATCACGCGCCGGTTCCGTTTCGCTCGCCGGCACAGCCTGACGATCTCGTCATGGACCACGCCGATACCGCGCCATGCGAATATTCGCCGTGGTGCGATGCCGGCCCCGTCGGTCCCGAACCCGCCTGACGCCGCTGCCGAAAGAAGAACCCGAAATGCCAAAAGCCGTCACCGAAATCCGCTCGCTCGCGCGTTCTCATACCCGGACCGCGCTGAACGTGCTCGTCGCCGTGATGCGCAGCACCAAGGCGACGCCTCCGGCACGCGTGGCCGCGGCGAATGCCATCCTCGACCGCGGCTGGGGCAAGCCGACGCAGGCGCTTTCCAACGACGAGAGCGCGCTGGAGCTGATCCATCGCATCGAACGTGTCATCGTGCATCCCGGCCATGAAAACGCTGAAAATTCCCACGGCGAAGATCTTTGAACCGCTGCTGGCGCCGGCCCGCTACAAGGCGTTGTTCGGAGGACGAGGATCGGGCAAGTCGCACTTCTTCGGAGAACTGTTGATCGAAATCTGCGAAGCCGAACGCGGCACGCTGGCGGTCTGCATCCGTGAATCGCAAAAGACGCTGGCGCAATCCTCCAAGCGGCTGCTCGAAAGCAAAATCGGGAAGCTCGGACTTTCGCATCGCTTCAGGATCTATAGCGACCGCATCGCGACGCCCGGCGACGGCCTCATCATTTTTCGCGGCATGGCTCATCAAGCGATGATCCGAGATCATCAAGAGATGACGCAGGAAGCGTGAAGCCATGGCCGAAATGAGCGAGGACGCCATTCGCACGCTCGTCGCGGAAACCCTTGGCGAACAGCAAAGGATCCATCACGGTGATATCGATGCCGTGGTCGATCGCGCGATTACCACTGTGCTGGCCTCCTTTGGCATCGAGGAAGACGACAGGCGCGAGCTCCGCGCCGACTTTCAGCATTTAAGACGTTGGCGCAAAAGCGTCGAACAAGCGCAGGGCTTTACCTTCAAGGCCGTCATCAGCGTCATCGTCGCTGGCATTCTCGGCGCGGTGTGGCTCGGCATCAAGGCCACCCTCGGCAAATGATCGATATCGTTTGGCTGGTGATCGGTCTGCTGGCATCGTCACCTGCAGATGTCATTCCGTGCCCGGTCATCAAGCGCGCCGTCGCGCAATACGGCGAGGCTTCGGCCGAGGCCTGGGCACGCTCCAAGGGCTTTTCAAACAAGGATGTCGAGCGGGCCAGGCGATGTCTCAAATCATGACTCTCTACAGGGTTCGCGAAGTGGACGAACACGACGACGATGTCGCAGGGATCCTGACCGAATTGCACCGTCTGACCTTCTTCAGCGGCGCTCCCATCCCGCAGTTTGATTGGGGCCATTGGTGGCTTGCTTACGGCGGTGCGACGCCGGTTGCCTTCGCCGGCGTCATACCTTCGACACATGTCCGCAACGCCGGATATTTCTGCCGGGTCGGCGTGCTACAACCTCACCGGGGCCATTGTCTTCAGTTGCGGCTGATGCGGGCCATGAAAGCGCGGGGCCGGTGCAACGGCTGGCGCCGCGTGGTTTCCGATACGACCGCCAACGTCCCCTCTGCTAACAACTTCATCCGGGCTGGATACCGGATGTTTCGCCCCTCTGTGCCATGGGCATTCCCTGACACCCTCTACTGGCAGAAGGATATCGCCGAGCCTTCCACTCATGGCACCCATTCGAAAAGACGATAGCAGCAGCGTGACGACGCTGACTTCCGTTGGAAGGATCGCACAGGGCCGTATACAATTGCCCATAAAGATCCGACGTAAACGACCAACGGGAAGGAACGCGCCGATCATGACTGGACGACCGAAACTGCCGGGCCACCTGCCGCGAGAGAAGGGAGCTCCCACCGCCCTGGACGGTCTCCTGGTCGTTGATTTTACCCGCGTTGTTGCCGGTCCCGCCTGCACGCAGACGCTTGCCGATTTCGGCGCCAATGTCATCAAGATCGAAAATCCCGAAGGCGGCGACGACACGCGGCACTATGAACATGCCGATCTCGCCGGCGAGAGCGCGGCGTTCATCAGCCTCAACCGTAATAAGCGAGGCATTGCGCTCGATCTCACCAAGCCGGAAGCTTGCGCGATAGCGCATGAGCTGATCGCGAAGGCAGATGTGGTCGTCGAGAACTTCTCCGCGGGCGTGATGAAAAAATATGGCCTCGACTACGCGTCGGTGGCGCCGCGCAATCCACGGCTGGTCTATTGCTCGATCTCGGCCTACGGCCGCAAAGGCCCGTTCGCATCGCGCCCTGGTTTCGATCCGATCACCCAGGCCGAGAGCGGCTTCATGTCGCTCAATGGCTTTCCGGATGGTCCGCCGGTCCGGACCGGTCCGCCCGCGGTCGATATGCTGACGGGCATGTCGGCGTGTAATACCATTTTGCTGGCGCTGCTTGCCCGCGACAAGCTCGGCCGCGGCCAGCACGTTGAGGTGGCGCTGTTCGATATGGCGCTCGCCATGACACAATTCTACGGAATGGCGTATTTGATGAGTGGCGTGAATCCGAGCCGCCAGGGAAACTCGCCAAACGGCTCGCCTTCGGTCGGCGTTTATCACGGTTCCGATGCGCCGTTTTACATTGCCTGTGCTAACGACCGTCTCTATCGCCGCTTGGTGGTCGAGGTGTTGAACCGTCCCGATCTCGTCAGCGGGGAATTCGGCGATCGCCGCTCGCGCACCGCCAACAGGGAAAAGCTGCGCGCGATTTTGACCGATGTGTTTGCGCAGGATACCCGCGAGAACTGGGTCACGAAGATGAAGGCAGCCAACGTCCCGGTCGGCTATCTGCGCACCGTGGAGGAAGCCTTCAACTCGCCGGAGGCACGCGAACGTCACCGGGTCAGCGAGATTCCGCATCCCAAGGCCGGCAGTGTTCCGAACATCGAATCACCGCTCAATATGTCGGTGACACCCGCCATCGATCCCGTCGCTGCACCCTTGTTGGGCCAGCACACCAGGGAGGTGCTGCGCGAGACGCTTGGCTACGACGAGACGAAGATCGCCGCGCTGTCGGGGGCGGGCGTCTTCGGCAAGGTATTGGTCGCCGCCGGCTGACTTGCCTGACAAATCATCTGAAATGAAAAGCCCGGTGGCCGTTCGGCCGCCGGGCGCTTTTTCGTTTCTGGACCATGATGCTCCAGCTTTCGAGAGATCGCAGGGGCGTGTATTCTGGCATTCATGGCCGGCGCTATAATAAATGTGTCGCGCCAGCGTTCCCGCGCGGCCGACCTATCCCTCTGTTTCATCATCTCAAGGAGTAATTCTCATGACCCATGCCATCCGCTTTCACAAGACCGGCGGCCCCGAAGTTCTGGTTTGGGAGGAAGTCAATGTCGGCAAGCCGGGGGCGGGGGAAGCGCGCATTCGTCACACGGCCGTCGGGCTCAATTTCGTCGACATTTATAATCGCTCGGGCCTTTACCCGCTGCAATTGCCGAGCGGTCTCGGCGGCGAGGGCGCCGGCGTCGTCGAGGAGGTCGGGCCTGGCGTCACCGACCTGAAGCCGGGCGATCGCATCGCCTACGGTGCGGCGCCCCTCGGTGCCTATGCCGAGGCGCGGCTTATTCCGGCCGAACGCCTGCTGAAGCTACCTGACGGTATCGACGACAAGACCGCAGCCGCAATGATGCTGAAAGGCCTCACCGTGCAGTATCTCATTCGCCAGACCTATCACGTCAAAGCGGGCGACACGATTTTGCTTCATGCAGCCGCCGGCGGCGTCGGCCTCATTCTGTCGCAATGGGCAAAACACCTCGGCGCCACGGTGATCGGTACGGTCGGCAACGACGAGAAGGCCGCGCTCGCCAAGGCGCATGGCTGTGCGCACACCATCGTCTATTCGCGCGAAGACTTCGTGAAGCGGGTCGACGAAATCACCGGCGGCAAGAAGGTGCCTGTCGTTTACGATTCGGTGGGCAAGGACACTTTCCTGAAGTCGCTGGATTGTCTCGCGCCGCTCGGTATTGCCGCCCTGTTCGGCCAATCTTCTGGAGCGGTCGAGCCGCTCAACCTTGGACTTCTGGCCCAGAAGGGATCGCTCTACGTTACGCGCCCGACGCTCAACACCTATGCCGCGAAAACAGAAAACCTTCGCGCCATGGCGAAGGAATTGTTCGACGTTGTAGCTTCCGGCGCGGTGAAGATCAATGTCAACCAGACTTATCCGTTGAAGGATGCGGCGAAAGCGCATGCCGATCTCGCCGCGCGCAAGACCACGGGATCTACCGTGTTCCTGGTGTAGGGCGCGATGGCCCGCGTCCTCATTCCGCTGCCGGCGCGCGATTTCGATCCGAGCGAAGCCGCAATTAGCTGGCAGGTGCTGTCGAACGCGGGCCACGCCGTTACGTTTGCGACGCCGGGCGGCGGACCGGCGGCCGCCGATGAGATGATGTTGTCAGGAGAGGGGCTCGACCCGTGGGGCGCCATTCCGCTATTGCGGAAATTGCCTCTGATCGGTCTTTTGATGCGGGCCAATCGCAACGCACGCAATGCGTACGCCGCGATGCTCGCCGATCACAACTACGCCCGCCCGTTGCGCTGGGATGCAGTCGATGCTTCCGCATTCGACGGCCTGCTCCTGCCCGGCGGCCATCGCGCACGCGGCATGCGCGAGTATCTCGAGAGCGAAGCGCTTCAGCGGTGCATTGCGGACTTCTTTGAGGCGCAAAAGCCGGTGGCGGCGATCTGCCATGGCGTCCTGTTGGCCGCGCGAAGCATCTCAAAAAAAACGCGCCGATCCGTGCTTTATGGCTACAGGACCACCGCGCTGACCTGGGCGCTGGAGAAGAGTGCCTGGAAAGTTGCCCGCGTCACACGGTTCTGGGACCCGAACTACTATCGGACCTATCTTGAAAAGCCCGGCGAGCCGGACGGCTACATGTCGGTGCAGCAGGAAGTGATGCGGGCCCTCGCGCATCCGGAAGACTTTCTCGATGTTCCCAAAACCGATCCGGATTACCGCCGAAAAACCTCCGGCTTGCAGCGCGACACTTTGGAGAACGCGCGGCCGGCCTTTGTCGTGGCGGATCGCAATTATGTTTCGGCGCGCTGGCCGGGCGACGTTCACACCTTTGCGAAGACCTTCGCCAGCCTGTTGAGATAGTGAGCGTAAGATGGCGAGGCGAAGGTCGAGGGCGATAATCTATTTTGCCGCGAATGCTGTTCAGGTCGGCGGTTTGCCGCCCTGGCTGAACATGGAGTTCCAATGAGCATCAAGGTTTACGGCTTCTGGCGTTCGATTGCGTCCTTTCGCATCCGCGTGGCCCTTAAATTGAAGGCGCTTGCCTTCGAGGAAATCTCGATCGACATCCTTCATGGCGAGCAGTTTGAGCACGGTTATGATGCGATCAATCCCGAGCATGTCGTGCCGACCTTTATCCATGACGGACATACGCTGTATCAGTCGCTGGCGATCATGGAATATCTTGACGAGATCAAGCCGAACCCGCGGCTGTTGCCGGATGACGTCAGGGAGCGGGCCTATGCGCGATCGCTGGCGCTAATGACGATTGCGGATTCTCATCCGCTGATCGTGCCGCGGGTGCGCAAGCATCTCGCCAATACGTTCGGTGCAGACGCCGCGGCGATCGAGGAGTGGGGCGCGCATTGGACCGGGGAGGGTCTTGCGACCTATGAGCGATTGCTGGCGCGCCGGAATCCGGCGCCCTTTGCCCTCGGCAAGGAAGCGGGCCTTGCCGATATCTGCATCGCCGGCCATGTGGTCGGCGCGCAATATCTGAGGATCGCTATCGATGCTTATCCGCTGGTAAAGCAGCTGTCGGACCGCTGCTTCCAGCTGCCGGAATTTTCGAGCTCACATCCGTTCAAGCAGCCCGACTACCAAGCTGCAGGCGGCCAGCATTAGGCGCTGGTTTCAGCGCCAAGACGGGCCTGCCCGACGGAAAGAGGTCGCCAGCCGCGCACCATTAAACATCAAGCCCGAGGATGCGCGCGGCGTTGCCGCCCGCAATCTGCGCCAGTGTCGCTTCGTCCATGCCTTGCACGCCTGCGACATGGCCAACGGGATTATATTCGCCCATGTCGAACGGATAGTCGGTTCCCATCAGGATGCGGTCGGGCCCGAATACGTCGATCAGATAAGCGAGCTGGTGATAGCTGAACACCACCGTGTCGAGATATACCTGCCGCAAATAGGTCGTCGGCGGCAGCGGCAGCTCGCCATGCGAGTCCTTTCGTGCGCCCCAGGCATGGTCGACGCGACCCGAGTAGGCCGGCAGGAAGCCACCGCCGTGAACGGCCATCAGCTTCAGGTCAGGGAAGCGCGCCAGCGTCCCCGAGAAGATAAGGTTGTGCAGCGCCAGCGACGTGTCGAGCGGATTGCCGAACACGTTGTTGAAATAGAAGTGCGTCAGCCGCTCGCCGTGGGTGAACCCGTTCGGATGCATCATGATAAAGGCGCCACGTTCTTCGGCGCGCGCAAAGAACGGTCGGAATTTTGGATCGGATAATTCCTGGCCATCGACATTGGTCAGGATTTCGACGCCCTTCAACTTCAACTCGTTCATGATGTAGTCGAGTTCGCGTACCGCAAGCTCCGGCTCCTGCAACGTGACGACGCCAAGGCCGACGAACCGGTCCGGTTTGCGCGCGCAATATTCCGCCACGCCGTCGTTGGCCATGCGATGCGCCTTTTCGGCGATCTCGGGTTTGACCGAGTAGTAACATTGTGGCGGCGCCGGCGCGACGACCTGGATATCGATGCCCATCTTGTCGAGATCGTGCAGGCGGCGGTCAATCGTCGTCATGACCTCGGCGACGTCCTTTTCCTGTTGCGCATTGATCTCCTTGGTCAGGTCGTCGGCGAAATGCGCGAGCGGTATGCGCTTCAGGTCGACATGCGGCTGTGCCAGCTTCGCGGCCTGCGGCACCACGATGTGGGCGTGAATGTCGATCGTGACGGAAGATGGCCGCCGCGCCAGGCCGTCGGCATCGTTGTTGCGTGCGGCGGTGAGGCCATAGCGGTTTTTGGCGTCGATCATGGAATGAGCTCTGTTGTTTGGTTGGACAATAGATTGCTGGTGTTTGTTTTCGGATCAGGATTTTGGCTTGCGCCGGGTCCAGTGGACGGAGACCGTCGTCGCATCGGCTTCACCCAACCCATCCCTTTCCGCTTCCTCAAAACAGGCCAGCGCGCTTTTCGCAACCGGCAGTTCGGCATTGATCGAAGCGGCAAATTGCACGGCGGTGGCGAGATCCTTTTTCGCAGCTGTGATGCCGAAGGCGGTCTCGCCGAGCGGCGCACCTCCGAGAACCTTGGCGATATTCGGACCGCGAGCCTTCATGGCGCCGGTCGCGCCGTTGGTGTCGGAGAGGATGTCGATCAGACGTTCGGGCGGCAGGTTGAGCGGTTTGCAGATCGTCAGCGACTCGCCGAGCGCTTGCCAATAGACCAGGAGCGGCAGGTTGACGGCCAGTTTCAGCGTTGAGCCGGCGCCGATGGGCCCGACATGTTCGATCCTGCGGCAGAGTTGCTCCAGCAGGGATCTTGCGCGTGCGACGTCCGGGTAGGAGCCGCCGACAAGGCCAAACAGCTTGCCTTCCCTCGCCGGAGCCTTGCTGCCGCCGACCGGGCATTCGACAAAGGCTGCGCCCATCTTGGCTACAGCATCGCCGACCGATTTCATCGTCTGCGGCTGGATCGTGCTCATGTCGATCACGAGCTTGCCGTTAAGCTTTGCCTGCAAAAGGCCGTTGGGGCCGCGATAGACGGCTTCGGTCGCAGCGTCGTTGAGCAACATCACGATGGTGACGTCGCAACCTTCCGCGAGTGCGGCCGGAGAGACAAAGGCCTTGGCGCCGGCATCGACCAGCGGCTTTGTCTTCGCCGTATCGCGATTCCACACCCCCACTTCATGTCCGACCGCGACCAACCGCTGTGCGATCGATCCGCCCATTCTTCCCGTTCCACAAACGCCGACCTTCATTTTCTTGATCCTTCTTGGTTAGTGCGCGTGATAGACGCCAAGATGCTGTGCGATCAGCTCTTCGTTGTTCAAAACTTCGTGCGCCTTGCCGGAAAAGACGCAGCGCCCGGTATTGAGAATGACGGCGTGATCGGCGACATCGAGCGCCAGTTGCCGGTTCTGTTCGACCAGAACGATGGATTGGCCTTCATCCTTCAGCCGCTTGATGATGCGGCCGACCTCGGCCACGATCAAGGGTGCCAGTCCCTCCGACGGCTCGTCGAGCAGCAGCACGCGAGGGTTGCCCATCAACGCGCGGCCGATCGCAAGCATCTGCTGCTCGCCGCCGGAGAGCGTGCCGGCAAACTGCGCATAGCGCTCCTCAAGCCGAGGGAACAAGGCGAAGATGCGCTCGACATTCCATGGCTTCGTGGTCGCGCGCTCGCGTTGCCGGGCCACGACGAGGTTTTCGCGCACGGTCAGCGATGGAAAGATCCGGCGGCCCTGCGGGACAAGGCCGATGCCGAGGCGCGAAATCCGCTCGGGGCTCAAGCCGCCGATCGGCTCGCCAAACAGGCGGATGTCACCTTCCTTCGGCGTCAGAAAGCCGACAATGGTGGAAATGCAGGTGGTCTTGCCGGCGCCGTTGCGTCCCAACAAGGCCAGCACCTCGCCCTCGCTCAGGGAAAAGCCGACGCCATGCAGGATATGGCTGTCGCCATAGAACGAATGCACGTTGGCAAGGGCGAGAGCTTCAACCGCCAAGGTACACCTCGCGCGTTCGCTCGTCGGCAATCACCTGATCGCGCTCGCCATCGACGATGACGCGGCCGTAATTGAGCAGCGTCACCGTTTCGGCCAGGTCAAGCGCGGTATCCATGTCATGCTCGATCATGACCACGGTCGTGTCTTTCGAGATCGAGGCAACCAGCGCCTTCACGGTGGCGCGCTCGCTGTTGGAAAGTCCGGCAAGCGGCTCGTCCAGCAGCAGAACGCGCGGCTTTTGCGCCAGCGCCATCGCAAGTTCAAGGCGGCGCTTTTCGCCATAGGCGAGTTCGGAGACGGAGTGATGCGCCAGATGCAACAGGCCGACGCTGTCCAGCGTCCGCCGTGCTTCCGTTACCAAATGGCGATAGGTCGAGAGCGGCCGCCACATCTGCCAGCGCGATGGAAGCAGCCCGAGCAGGCCGAGCGTAACATTGTGCTCGAGCGTGTCGCCGCCAAACAGCGTGATGATCTGGTAGGTGCGGGACAGGCCACGATGCGCCCGTTGATAGGGCGAAAGCGCCGTGACGTCTTCGCCGAACAGTCTGATCCGCCCCGAATTGGGCCGCAGGTCGCCGCTGATCTGGTTGAACAGGGTGGTCTTGCCGGCGCCGTTGGGCCCGATGATCAGCCGCCGCTCGCCCGGCCGGACCGACAGCGATACGCCTTGCGTCACTTTCAAGCCGCCGAACGCCTTGTTCAGGGCCGTCACCTCGAGCGCGAGGGTGCTCACGACGGTCGCCTCCACAGCCGCGACGCAAGTTTTTGCAAGCCCGGAACGATCCCCGTCGGCATCACCAGCACGATGAACAGGAACACGAGGCCGAGAAGCATGTTCCAGCGCTCGACATAGGCCGAGGCATAATTCTTCAGGAGCAGCACCAGGGTAGCCCCGACGGCGGGACCCGCGAGAGTGCCGGAGCCGCCGGCAATGACGCCGAGCAGCGCCTCGGCCGAGCTTGTGGTCGAGAGCGAGGTCGGGTGAATATATTTGTTGTAGTACACGTAGAGAAGGCCGGCGATGCCGCCCCAGAAGCCGGCATAGACGAAGGTGATCCAGCGGATCATCCAGGGATTGAAGCCGAGCGCCGCCATTCGGCGCGGCTGGTCGCGGACGCCCTTGAGCGAGGAGCCGAAGGCAGACGACACGAAGATCGTCATCATGACGAAGGCGATGATCGCGGCAAGCAGGGAGAACCAGTAGAAGGCGGCGGGACTCTCCAGCGAAATACCGAACGGGGCAGGGCGGGTCAGGCCTGCAATGCCGTTGTCGCCGTTGGTGATACCCGACATGCGATAGGCCAAGCCCCATAACACCTGCGACAATGCCAGCGTGATCATGAGAAATCCGAGGCCCGTCGCGCGGAGCGCAATTAAACCGAAAAAGGCTGCCATCGCGACCGTTCCCAGAATGGAAATCAGCGCGGCGGCGCCATGACCGAAGCCGTAGCGCGTGGTCATGAGCGCGGAGAGGTAGGCGGCGACGCCGAGATAGGAGGCATGGCCGAGCGAGGTCATGCCACCGAACCCGACGAGCAGGTTGAGGCTGAGCGCGAAGATCGCTGCGATAAAGATCTGGCTCGCGAGGTTGACGTAGAAGTCGCCCGCGACAAAGGGCAGGAGCAACGCCACCGCGGCGAACAGAGCGAGGGCGATCCACTTCATGTGCCGAGACGTCCGAACAGGCCCTGCGGGCGGAACGCAATGACGAATATCATCGGCAGAAACAGGATGATGTAGGCGAGTTCGGGAAACAGCACCGTGCCGAACGTATAGATGAAGCCGATGATGAAGCTGCCGATGAAAGCGCCGAACAGACTGCCGATGCCGCCGAGAATGACGACGATCAGCGCGAGCGGCAGCATGTCGGCGTCGAGTCCCGGATAGGCGGAGAGGATGGGCCCGCCGAGCACGCCTGCTGCGCCGGCAATGCCTGCACCCAGGCAGAACACGATGGTGAACAGGCGTGAAACCGGAATGCCTACCGCGCGCGCCATCTGGCGATCGTCGACGCCGGCGCGGATCATCGCGCCCAGCCGCGTGCGGTCGATCAGGATATAGAGCCCGATCGCCGTGGCGATGGCGATTGCGACCAGCACCAGCCGATAAGTTGGAAATACGAAGCCGAACAGCCGCGTCGGAGCCTGCAAATTGTGCGGCGTCGGCACTGGAATGGAGTCGCCGCCCCACAGTACCAGGCATGCATCCGAAATGATGAAGGCCATGCCGAGCGTCACCAGCACCTGGCCGAGGGGATTGGTTTTCAGCCTCGTCAGCACCAGCCGCTCGAACAGGCCACCGAGCGCGGCGACGATGATGCCGGCGCCGATTGCAGTGACCCAGAGATTGAGCCCGCTATAGTCGCGTAGCGCGATTGCACCGAAATAGGTGCCGAGCATGAAGAACGCGCCGTGAGTCAGGTTCGCCAGCCGCATCAGGCCGAAAATCAGCGAGAAGCCCGAGGACAGCAGAAACAGCAGGCCCCCGAGCGATAGGCTGTTGAGACCCTGGATGATCCAAAACTGCATCTAGCGTCTCAGTGCGTCCTGCTGGCGGATTCATCTCCCCCGCGGGGAGAGGTCGGCGCGAAGCGCCGGGTGAGGATAAGATTCGCGGATGGATCGTAACCCTCACCCCAACCCTCTCCGGATGGGAGAGGGAGGACGGTTCCCCGCGTGGATGAGGATCTGAACCTGAACCAGAAAGCTAGAGCTCCAGATTCTTGGCCGGCGGGTAGTCGCGCGAATAGACCGGGTTCTTCAGAAATTCGGTCTTGTTGTAGGTCCAGAACTGGCTGACGTCCGGATAGGTCTTGATCACGGAATTGACCAGCCGGCCGTCGGTGCGCGTCACCTTGCGAATGTAGACATTGCCGATGACGTTGCCGAACTCGTCGAATTTGATGGGCCCGCGTATCGTGTCGACATTGTTGCCACGGATCGCAGCCATCAGCGCCTTCTTGTCTTCGGCGTTGGCCTTGATCGTCTTGAGCGCGCCTTCCAGCACTTCGCCGGAGAGGTAGGTGCTCGCGGCATAATAGCCGGGGTCATATTTGAACTGCTTGCGGAACTCCGGTGCAAAGACCTTGTTGAGGGGGTTGTCGAGCGTTGCCGAGTACCAGCTCGTCGTGATGATGCCCAGCGCTTCGTCGCCCATATTGCGCAGCACCGATTCGTCGAGCGCGGTCATGCCGCCGATCACGGCGATCTTGTCTTTCAGGCCATATTCGATGAACTGACGCAGGAAGCGGAAGCCGTTCGAACCGGCTGTGCCGAGGAAGATCGCATCCGCATCGGTCTTCACCTGCGCGACATAGCTGCCATAGTCCGGCGTCGCGAGCGGGGTAAAAATCTTCTGGATGATCTTGCCGCCATTATCCTCGAACACGCGCTGGAAGCCGGCGCACATTTCATGGCCATAGGCGAAATCGTCGGCGATGGTGACGATCTTCTTGTACTTGAGTTCCTTGAACGAATATTCGGCGAGCGGATAGGCGCATTGTGCCGAGGTCGAGGTCAGGCGGACGTACCACGGGCTCGGATGGCGCTGGGTCATGTCCTCGGCGGCCGAGACGCCCAAGGTCGGTATCTGCTTCTCGGTCAGATAGTCGATGATTGCGAGCGCTTCGAAGGCCGCGAGCGGGCCGATGATGCAGTGGACGTTGTTTTTCTCTACCAGCTCCTGCGCCTTCGTGCGCGCCGTTGCCGGGACGCCGGCCGTGTCGGCCACGATCAGCTCGACCTTGCGCCCGCCAAGTGTGTGGTCGCGATCCTTCAGGAACATGGTCAGCGCCAGTTCCATGTCGATACCGCCGGAGGCAAGTGGCCCGGTTTTGGCCGCCAGAAGCCCGACGCGAACCGGTCCGCTACCTTGTGCAAATGAAAGGTTTGGGCTCGCCAGGCTCGCTGCGCCCGCGCCGGCGAGGGCAGATACAACAAACTGTCGTCGTGAAATCGTCATGGTCCCTCCCGCGGCAATCAGCCGAGCTATCCGTGCCTTTTTGGCTTGGCCAATTTATCCGACGGAAGCACTAAATGATCAAGTGATAACCACAGACGCCGGGCAGGATCCGTCACGCACTAAAGTCGAAATGCGCCTTGAGCTCCGATCCCCGGAGTTCGCTAACGGTCGCGGCAAATTCTGAGGCGAACTCGCAATCAAAGGAGCTCTAGTAACTTATTGATTTGTAGTGCGGCTTCGAATTTGAGGTTTCTCTGAAGAACTTGCTTCAACACTGACAGGAACTTCAAATTCGCCGCACCAGGCGGCGTTTTTGATGCGGTGCGGTAACGAGATTGCGAGCGACAATTAGGACCCGCCGCGGCCCGTTTAGCCGCTCTTGGGCGCGGTGACGATGGTCTTCTTCAGCACTTCATACACGGAGGCCGTGTCCTGGTCGCCCAATCCCATAGCCATGGCCTGGCTATAGACCGGCTGCGTCAGCGTAAACAGCGGCGTTTCGCAACCGACGTCGCCGGCGAATTCGGCGATGATCGCCATGTCCTTTTTCCAGGTCGAGACCTTCATGGTGGCCGGTTCATATTTGCCTTCGACCATCATCGGCGCCCGCATCTGGAACATGCGGGAGCCGCCGGCGCCGGGGCCAACCATCTCGACGACCAGCTTTGGGTCGAGGCCGGCGCGCTCGGCCAAAATCATGGCCTCCGCGGTCGCGACGTTGTGGATAGCGACCAAATGGTTAGCGACGAATTTCATTCGGCTGCCATTGCCGTAGGCCCCGAGATCCGCGCTTTGCTTGGAGAAGTCGGCAAAGAGTTGGCCGCAGCGCGCGATCGCCGCGCTGTCGCCACTGGCATAGACGATCAGGTCGCGCATCCTGGCCTGCGCGCCTGTACCGGAAAGTGGGCAGTCAAGCGGAATATGGCCGGCCGTCTTCAGGATCGCCTCGAAGCGAAGCTTGTCGGCGAGCGTCAGCGTCGAGAGTTCGACCACGATGCGCTGCGGCTGACCGGATTCGGCAATCGACTTGGCGACGCTCTCGACGGCTGCCGGGGTCGGCAGGCTCGTCATGATGATCGGCACGCTGCGGGCAACGAGCGCCACGCTCTCGACGACGGCGACTCCGGCTTCGGCAAGCTCGGCGCATTTGGCGGGATCGGTATCAAAGCCGACCACATGCCATTCACGCTCCACGAGATTGCGCGCGATCGCGCCGCCCATAATGCCAAGCCCGATGATCCCGACTGTCTTGTCCATGAAAGTCTTCCCGCCGAAAGAACCAGCGCCAGCATGGCGCGCAAACCTCGCGCCTTCAATAACGATTGATCCGCCATCAGACAATCGCAGACACATGCGCCGCGGTGGCCGGAGCTCTTATCTGTACGGCAGGATCGGCCGGGCAAGTCCGCATTAACAACGCTGCACCCTTCAACCATCCGGCCCGCTCGTTCTTCGCCGAATTCGATTGACGGGCCGCGTCAGCCGGGCCTTAATTAGTGATCAAGCGATAAACAGGGTTCGGCGTCCTTCGCTCAAGCGGGTTTCGACCCGCGCTTCGACGGCAGCCTGGACCAAGAATCGAGCGTATAAGCATATAAGAGGGCGGGCGCGACCGGGAGGAGCGCGGCATGACAGTTGCCGATTTGAGAAACGATGCCGTGTCCCCTTCCGGGACGGATGGAGACGGCCGCGTTTATGCGGCGATGGTGGCGCGCGCGGCAGCCCTGGCCCCGCGGCTGCGTGAGGAGGCATTCCGTTCCGAACAGCTTCGCAGCCTTGCTGCGGAGACCGAGCGCGAGTTGCACGAGAGCGGCTTGTTCCGGATCGTGCAGCCCAAGCGCGTCGGCGGTTCCGAACTCGATTACGTCGCGCTGATCGATTGCGCCGACGCACTCGGGCAGGGCGATGCCTCGGTAGCCTGGACCTTCGCCAACCTCGCCAGTCATCACTGGATGTTGGCGATGTTCGATCCCCGGGCACAGGACCTCGTATGGGGCAAGAACCCGGATGCGCTGATTGCCTCGTCCTTTATCTTTCCCGCCGGTCGCGCCCGAAAGGTCGATGGCGGCTATGTGCTGCGTGGCAGCTGGCCCTTCTCCTCCGGCGTGAATTGCAGCGAATGGAATATGCTGGCCAGTGTGGTGTCATCCGAGGATGAAGCCGACGGCATCGAATACCGTATCTTCCTTTTGCCCAAGAGCGACTATCGTATCAACGACACCTGGGACGCGACCGGCTTGCGCGGCACGGGATCGAACGATGTCGAGGTAAGCGACGCCTTTGTGCCCGAGGCGATGACAGTTGGCGTCCACGAAGTAGCCGGCGGGCCCACGCCCGGCAGCGCCGTCAATCCGAACGCACTCTACCGCCTTCCGGTGTTCTCGCTGTTTCCCTATGTTCTCTCGGGCGTCGCGCTTGGCAACGCGCAGGCCTGTCTCGACGATTACGTGGATCTCGCGCGGCACCGCGCCTCGACCTATAATCGCGCCAAGGTCGGCGATCTCCAGACCACCCAGATCAAGATTGCCGAAGCCGCCTCCAAGATCGATGCGGCGCGGTTAATCATGCGCCAGGCCTGTATCGAGGCGCTCAGCGAGGCCCGGCGCGGACACATTCCCGACATGGCCGCCAAGACGAAAATGCGGCGCGACGGCGCCTATTCGGTCAACCTTTGCACCGAGGCCGTTTCGCTGTTGTTTGCGGCGAGCGGCGCGCGCGGCCTTTATACGTCCGGGGCATTGCAGCGCCAATTCCGGGACGCGCATGCGATCAACGCTCATATTGCCTTCAATTTCGATGCGGCTGGCACCAATTACGGGCGGGTCGTGCTTGGATTGCCCTCCGACAATCTGACGCTATAGAGACAGAATGAACGATAAGCCAACCCATGTGCCCGAACCGGAGATCGCCAACGAACTGGCAAGCGGAAACTCCGCGCTTGACGCTCGGGATTTCCGCAACGCGCTCGGCACCTTCGCCACCGGCGTCACCATCATCACGGCGATGGCCGGCGACGGCAAACCTTACGGGCTGACCTGCAATTCCTTCGCGTCCGTCTCGCTCAATCCCCCGCTCGTGCTCTGGAGCCTGGGGATGTATTCGCAGGGCCTGCCGATCTTCCAGAACGCCAGCCATTTTGCGGTGAATGTGCTCGGCGCCTCGCAGCAGGCACTGGCTTCGATATTCGCGAAATCCACCATCGATCGCTTTGCCGGCGTCGATTGGAAGCCGGGGCTCGGCAATGCGCCGTTGCTCGCCGGCAGCGTCGCTTGTTTTCAGTGCCGCGCTGCCAACCGATACTATGGTGGCGACCACGTGATCTTTCTCGGCGCCGTCGAGGCTTACAGCTACAACAAGCAGGAACCACTGTTGTTTGCCAGCGGCGGCTATGGCCGTTTCGTCAGCGCCAACGCACCGTCGGCCGCGGGGTCATGAGCAAGAAGACTCCGGTCAAGCGTGCGCGGGCCAAGCAGCGGCGGCTGTCGCCGGAAGACCGCCGTCAGGAATTCGTTGCCAAGGCCACCGAATTCTTCGCGGAAGAGGGGTTTGGCGGGGGGACGCGGGCACTGGCTCATCGGCTCGGCGTGACGCAGCCGTTGCTCTATCGTTATTTCCCGAGCAAGGACGATCTGATCAAGGAAGTTTACCGCACGGTCTATCTCGAACCGTTCGGAGACGGCTGGGAAAAGCTGCTCGGCGACCGTACCCGGCCGCTGCGCGAACGCTTGAAGGAATTTTACCAAGCCTATACCGGCGTGATCTTCAGCCGCAAATGGCTGCGAATCTATTTCTACTCCGGCCTGAAGGGGCTGGAGATCAATCGCTCCTATGTCGGCATCGTCCGCGACAAGATCTTGTCGCGCATCATCCGGGAGTGCCGGCATGAGGCGGGACTGCCGGCTCAGGGCAAGCCGGGCGCGGCCGAACTCGAAATGGCCTGGGTGTTTCACTCGGGCATTTTCTATTATGGCGTGCGCAAATTCATCTACGAAGCGCCAGTCCTGGAAAGCAAGGAGCAGATGATCAGCGACGCGGTCGATGCGTTTCTTGCCGGTTTCGCGCAAGTGTTCGGCGAGAAGGAGGGGGCTCGCAAGTTAGCGGTGAGGGCGGCGGTCTAGGTGGCCATCCTGTTGCCGAAGAGGCGCTCGCGCTGTCTCCAGTCATGAGGCCTCAACCTTCGAGACGCGACCAAGAGATCGCTCCTCAGGATAAAGAACCCGCCTGCTACTTACCCGTTCCCGCATTCACCCGCGGCAACACCTTTTCCGCCATCAGGATCATCGATTGGCGGCCGAGCTCGCGGTCCTTCCAGTCCTTGCCGGCATAGAGCAGCGTGCCGAAGGTGCCGACCTCTTCCTGGAAGGCGAGCAGTTGGTCGGCAACGCTTTCCGGCGTGCCGTGGATAATCAGTCTGTCGCAGATCGATTCCAGCGTGACTTCGTCGTCAGGCTGATCGCGCCTTGTCTTGAAAAGTTCGATGCGGCCGTTTTTCTTCAGTTTGGTGAAGAGCGAGCGGTAGTAATAGACGTAAGGCCCGTCCGGATCGGTTGCGTAGGCTTTCGCAGTCGCCGCGTCCTTGGCGACGAATACACTTTTGGCGACGCGCCAGTTGGCCGGATCGGCCGGCCTTCCGCCGCGCTCACAGCCCTCGACGTATTTCGGCCAATGGCTTTTCACCCAGGCCGGCATCAAAAAGTTTGCCGAAATCGGCTCCCAGCCGCGAACAGCGGCTTCCGTGACGCCCTTCGAGAACGGGGCGACGGCCGTGACAACGATCGGCGGGTGCGGCCGCTGCAAGGGCTTGGCGATAAAACCTTGCCCGATATCGGCCATCAGCGTTCGTTCGACCGAAATGTTCCAGTACTTGCCTTTGATGTTGTAGGGCGGCTCGCTCGCCCAGATCTCGAGAACCTGGTTGATCGCTTCCAGGAACATCTCGTTGCGGTTGGCATCGAGATTGCCGAACAGTTCCGCATCCGACAGAAGCCCGCCCGGGCTGATGCCGAAGATCAGCCGGCCGTCCAGCATGTGATCGAGCATCGCAAGGACGGCGGCGGTCGCCGCGGGGTGCGTGTTCGGCATGTTGATGGTGCCCGTGCCGAGCTTCATCGTCTTGGTTGCGGCCGCGATCCAGGCCAGAAACGCGATGCAGGAGGTGATATTTTCGGCGCGGTCGGTGACGTGCTCGCCGACATAGGCTTCGGTGAAGCCGAGTTCGTCCGCCAGGAGAAATGCCTCGCGGTCTTCCTGAAGCGAAACGCGCCAATCCTTTCCGAGCGGATGGATCGGCATGGTGAAGAAGCCCAAATTCATGCGCTTGCTGCTCCCTGAAGCGTCGAGGCTCGTCGACTTTTTCTTCCCTTATGCCGATCCGCAGGGCGAGTCATCAGAAATAATCGTTCGATAAACAAACTTGACCTTTGACGGGCCGGCCCGTCTAATCCGGAACATCACTCGTGTGGCGGCTCCGACGCTCCTTCAGTTCTGCGGCGCCCCCTTCAAGGAACGTCATAGCCAAAGCCACACTGGAAAACTGATATCTGCTGACTGTCCCGTTGGTTCTGGCATTCGTGAAAGCGTTCGCCGCGACGGCATACGAATGTCAGAACCGTGACGTCAGGGAGGATTTCGCCTAATGAAAGCCCCGGCTTTCGACTATGCCCGCGCGACGAGCGTCGAAGGGGCGATCGCGCTTCTCGCCAAACACGGCGAGCGGGCGAAGGTGCTTTCGGGCGGCCAGAGCCTGATGCCTGCGATGAATCTGCGTTTGCTCGCGCCCGAGCTGATCGTCGACATCGGCGCGCTCGACGAATTGCGCGGCATCAGGAGACAAGGCGGCATGCTCTCGATCGGTGCGGTGACGCGCCATGCCGATCTGCAAAATTCTGCTGAGATTGCGACGCATGCGCCGCTTCTGAAGGAGGCCGTCGTCCATGTCGCCCATCCGGCGATCCGCAACCGCGGAACGATCGGCGGCAGCCTCGCGCATGCTGATCCCGCCTCCGAACTGCCGGCCTGTGTCATCGCGCTCGACGCGACAATTGTCGTTCGCGGCATCAATGGAGAACGCCGGATTCCCGCCGAAGATTTCTTCATCGGAATTTACGAGACGGCGCTTTCCGCCGGCGAAATCATCACGGCGGTGGAAGTGCCGCTTCCGGCTGCCAATGCCGTTCACTTCTTCTCGGAATTCGCCCGGCGCCACGGCGACTACGCCATCGTCGGCCTCGCGGCACAGGCGGTGGTGGACAACAAGCGCCTCACGGATATTCGGCCGGTCTTGTTTGGCGTCGGCGCCAAGGCCGAGCGCGTCAACGTGGCGGCGTTGCTCAACACGGATGTGACCCCGGCGGTGTTGTCCGAAAGCCTGAAGGTAATGCAAGGCACGCTTGATCCGCCCGAAGATCAGCAGGCGAGCGCGAGTATGCGTCGGCATCTGGCGAATGTCCTGCTGGCGCGCTGCGTGGCGGAGTTGCTCGGCCGGGCGGATTTACGAGCCGGAGGGACGGCATGACGGCGCCGCATCCCATCGCCTTGCAAGTCAATGGTGAACACGTCGAAGCCTATGTGCTGCCGCGGACCAATCTGGCGGATTTCCTGCGAGAGAACCTCAAACTGACCGGCACGCATGTCGGATGCGAACATGGTGTCTGCGGCGCCTGCACCATCCGGGTCAACGGCGAGATCGTTCGCTCCTGCCTGATGCTGGCCGTACAGGCGCATGGCGCCTCCGTCGAGACCATCGAAGGACTGTCGGATTCCGGCGAGATATCCGACCTTCAGGAAGCGTTTCGCGCGCGCAACGCCCTGCAATGCGGCTACTGTACGCCGGCGATGCTGATCACCGCGCAGGACCTGCTCAAAGCGGACGCCGAGCCGGACCGGGAACGAATCCGCGAGCATCTTTCCGGCAACTACTGCCGCTGCACCGGCTATCAGGCTATCATCGATGCGGTGGAAGCGACCGCAAGGGCGCGCAAGAATTCCGACGAAGGGCGCGCGCCATGAACAAGCCGGCACACGCAACCCTCTCAGAACTCGACCGGCCGAATTCTTATATCGGCAAGACGGTGCCGCGGCCGAATCTGGACCGGTTGTTGCAGGGGCGCGGGCTCTACGTCAGTGACATGGAGCTGCCGCGCATGGCCCATGTGGTCTATGTGCGCTCGCCGCATGCCCACGCGAAGATTGTGTCGGTCGATACGCAAGCCGCAAAGCAGAAACCGGGCGTCGTCGCGGTGGTTACGGGAGAAGAGCTTGCGGATGTCATCACGCCATGGGTTGGCGTGCTGTCGCATATGAAAGGCCTCAAGTCTGCGCCGCAGCGCGCCATCGCGGTCGATCGCGCGTGTTGGCAGGGCGAGGCTGTTGCAGCCGTTGTCGCTTCAAGCCGCGCCGCCGCTGAAGATGCGGCCGAATTCGTCGCGGTGGAATACGAAGAGCTGGAGGCGGTCACCGACATGCGGACGGCGCTGGATTCCGCAACGCCGGTCATTCACGCTTCGCTGGGTGACAACCTTGCGTTCGAGCGCACGTTCGATGCCGGCGCTCCCGATGCAGGTTTTGCCGAGGCGGACGAAGTTGCCGAGGCGGAATTTATCTTCGGCCGCCATACCGGCGTGACGCTCGAGCCGCGTTCGGTGGTCGCCGACTGGAATGCCGCCGAAGCGCGGCTCACGATCTACCAGGGCACGCAGGCGCCACACATGGTGCAGAACATCGCCGCGCTGCACCTGGGTCTGGAAGAGGCGCAGGTTCGCGTCGTCTGCAAGGACGTCGGCGGTTCCTTCGGCATCAAGGTGCACATTTATGCCGACGAGATGGCGACCTACGCCCTGTCGAAACTGTTGAAGCGCCCCGTCAAATACGTCGCGGACCGGATCGAAAGCTTCAATACCGACATCCACGCTCGCGATCATCGCTGCAAGGCACGCGTCGGCGTCAAGCGCGACGGCACCATCACCGCGTTCGAGATCGATGATCTCACCGGCATCGGGCCTTATTCGATGTATCCGCGCACCAGCGCGATCGAGGCCAATCAGGTGGTCAATCTCGTCGGCGGCCCCTACGTCACGCCGAATTACCGCGCCCGCGCTCGAGTCGTGTTCCAGAACAAGAACGTCATGTGCCAGTATCGCGCGGTCGGCCATCCTATCGCGTGTTCGATCACGGAAGGGCTTGTCGATCTGGCCGCGGCGAAGATCGGCATGGACCCGGTCGAAATTCGCCGGCGCAACCTGATCGCCGACGATGCCTATCCCTGCACGTCGCCCGCGGGCTTGCGCTTCGAGCTGCTGTCACACCACGCCTCGCTGGACAAGCTGCTCAAGATGATGAACTACGACGCGCTTCGCACCGAGCAGGCGGAATTGTGCAAGAGAGGCATCCATCGCGGCATTGGCATTGCGAGTTTCATCGAGGTGACCAATCCGAGCGCGGCATTCTACGGCGTGGGTGGGGCGAAGATTTCCTCGCAGGACGGCGTGGCGGTGCGGCTCGATGCGCAGGGCGCGGTGGTCTGTCAGACCAGCATCACCGAGCAGGGGCAGGGATCGGAGTCGCTGACGGCGCAGATCGTCGGCAGCGTCCTTGGCGTATCGATGGAAAAGGTGCGCGTCATCCTCGGTGACACCGATCAGACGCCCTATGGCGGCGGAACCTGGGCTTCCCGCGGCGCCGGCATCGGCGGCGAGGCCGCGCTTCAGGCCGCAAAAGTCCTGCGCAAGAACATCCTGGAGGTTGCCGCCGCCATCCTGCAGTCGACGCCTGCCGAACTCGACATCGCCAACAATCGGATCGTGAATGCGGGCGACGGCTCCCCGCGCATCGAACTGCCCGAACTCGCGCGCATCGTCTATTTCCGCCCCGACACGCTGCCGCCCGGGATCCAGCCGGAACTGATGGCGACGCGCCATTTCGTGCCGCGTCAATATCCGTTCGCCTTCACCAACGGCGTGCAGGCCTCCTGGCTCGAAGTCGATACCGATACCGGCTTCGTCAAACTCCTGAAGCACTGGGTGGTGGAAGATTGCGGCGTCGTCGTCAACCCGCAACTGGTCGACGAGCAGATCCGGGGCGGCGTGGTGCAGGGGCTTGGCGCCGCGCTGTTCGAGAAGTGCATCTATGACGAGCGCGGGCAGCTCACCAACGCCAACATGGCGGATTACCTGGTGCCGATGTCGGGCGAGACGCCGGATATCGATGTCGGCCACGTGGTGTCTCCGACCGCCGAGAGCGAGCTTGGCGCAAAGGGAGCGGGCGAAGCGGGCACGGCCGGTGCGGCTGCGGCGGTCGCCAATGCCGTGAATGATGCGCTAAAGCCGTTCGGCGCGGTGATTACGGAGATTCCGCTGACGCCACAGCTCATCCTGACGGCGCTGAAGCGGATCTGACTCGCACATCCGGTTGCCCGCAAAGCGAGGTCACAATTTGTCGACCGGCCTGAAAGTGCCGTCAGGCTGGATCAGGGTGAGAAAGACGCTGCCGGGAGAATCCCGCATCTTCCGTCCGACCGTGAGATGGTCGCCGCTGATATCGAACTGACCGACTTCGTTGATGACCCGGAGCATCCCGGCGCGCGTCGGGTTGGGACCGGCCATGTCGAGCGCCGCGGCGGCGAGCCGGCCGCAAATATAACCTTCCAGCGAAACGAAATCCGGCGGAAGGTCCGGATCGATGGCTTTTTCTGCCGCCTGATAATCGGCGACGACCTTGACCGACGTATCCCAGGGGAATGGCACGACCTGCGAGACGATCACGCCAGCGCCGTCGGGGCCAAGCTGTTGGGCAAGCGCATCGGCGCCGACAAAGGAGATGTTGACGAAGACCGGGTTGAAGCCGCTTTGCCGCGCAAGCTTGATGAATTCGGCGCAAGGCGCATAGGTGCCGACCATCACCACCGCCTCTGGCTCCGCGCGCTTCAGCACGCGCATGGCCATGCCAACCGCCTTGGTGTTGCGCTCATAAGTTGCTTCGGCCGCAAGCTCCATGCCGCGCTTTGCCAGGGCCAGCTTGACCCCGGCCAGACCATCGCGGCCATAGGGATCGTCCTGGTAAAAGATCGCGATGCGCTTGATATGCCGATCTTCGGTCAGGTGCTTGACCCAGGCTTCGGCCTCGGCGCTGTAGCTGGCGCGAATGTTGACGACGTTATCGAGATCATTTTCCCGGAGGAAACCCGCGCCAGTGAAGGGACCGATGAAGGGGACTTTCTCCTCCTTCGCGATGGGTTCGGTGACGAGCGACGTGGGAGTGCCAACGGCGCCGATCAGCGCAAAGACCTTGTCGTCATGCAGCAGCTTCGTGGTCTGCAGGACCGAGCGGTCAGGGTCATAACCGTCGTCACGGCTCACCAGTTGAAGCGTGCGGCCATGCACGCCCCCCTTCGCATTGACCTCGGCAAACGCGGCAAGGATACCCTGGCGCATTTTCTGCCCCAGCGCCGACGAAGGGCCGGATAGCGCCGCTGCCTGGCCGAACACGATCCGGTCCGGCATGACGCCAACCTCGCCCGCCTGAACCGGGCCGGCCAGCAACACTGGCACCAGGCCATACAAAATCCTGGGTTGTAAAAAACGCATGCCAATACTTGTAAACGATCGGTGCGAAACGGCTCGAAGATAGCGCCATGCGGTGAAGAGGTCGCTAATTTCGACGCGCCGACAACGGTTCCAGGTCCCTGTCCTTTCAAGGTTTTTGCTTCGAGGCAGCAGTTCGTCCGTTCCTATGCTCTGTTGCGATGCAGCGGACGATTCCGATCCCAGGGATCGTTAACTACGGCGGCCAGAACCGGCGCTATCCCCCCTGACGCTTCAGGGTTTTTAACCAGCATCCGCCTCATAACGGTAAGCAGCTACGTCAGCCGTTCCGATCAGGGGTGAAGATGAGCGGTCGAGATCCCGGCGATAATCGCAGGGAAGACATGGTCGAACGGAGGAAAGCGTTCGCATCGCGAACCGCGCCGCATCGACCCGTCTGGGTTGCCGCAGGTGCCGGCCTGTTGCTGACGATCGCTGCCGCCTATGCGGTTGCCCGCTGGGAACGCCGCGCCATCAGGACGGAGTTCGATGGCGTTGCTGCGACCCAACTGATCGAGATGCAGAACGGCGTCAACGAATATCTCGGCCGCCTGGTGACGCTGCGCACCTTGTTCGAATCCGCCAACGAGGAAGTGACGCGCAGTGAGTTCGAAGTGTTCGGCCGCCGGTTATTCGAGCACCAGCCGGGCGTGCTTCGCGTCCATTGGCTGCCGAAGGTGTACCGCAAGGAACGAGGGGAATTCGAAAGCGCCGCTGTCAGCGATGGCGTTCCGGGCTACCATTTCAAATCGTTGTTGGGCGGTATCGTCTCCGTCGCGCCGGACAAGGATTTCTACTACCCGATCCTGTTTTCGACCGAGCCGAAGACCTCCGGTGTTTACGGGATGGATTATTCTACCGATCCGATCCGTTGGGCGACGCTGCAACGCGCACGCGATAACGATTCCGTTGCGGTCGTTCCCACTCAGTTGTTTCAGAGCGACCGCGGCAACTCTCACGGCGTGTTGATCGCCGTACCGGTCTATGTGAAAGGGACCTCGCGCGCCACAGTCGCGGATCGCCGGCGAAACCTGAATGGTTTCGTGATCGGAATGTTCAATATCGGGGAACTCCTGACATCGATCCGGACCGATAGCCCTGAATCTCGCGCGGTCGTCCTTTCCGCGTTTCCGCCTGCCGTTGAGGGCAAGCAGGCGGTCCATGCCGATTATTCCTCCGTTCCGTTGGCGCCCCTCATGATGCGCGCGCTTGAGAGCGAACCGCACTGGTCCGGCTCGCTTCGCATTGGCGATGCGAAATGGCAGGTGAAGGCCTTTCCCGCCGCGGGCGGTCATTTGACCGTACGTTACGAGCGCGCTCTGACTGTGCTCACCGCGGGCTGCGCTGTCACTATTTTCCTCTGCGTCTATCTCGGCATGGCCAGCCGCAACTCGCGCGAACTGGCATTGGCGAACCGCCGCGTGCTCGAACTCGCGCAGACTGATATTCTGACCGGATTGCCGAACCGGGCATTCTTTCTCGACCAGCTCAAGCACGCCGGCACGGATCAGCAATATCTGCCCGGCATGTTCTCGGTCCTGATGCTCGACCTCGATCGCTTCAAGAACGTCAACGACTCGCTCGGCCACGCTGCCGGCGACGCGCTGCTCCGGCAGGTGGCGGCCCGCTTGCGATCGGCGCTGCGTAAGGAAGACGTGCTGGCCCGACTGGGCGGCGATGAGTTCGCCATCATCCAGGCAGGTCATCTCGATCAGCGCGGAAATGCGATCGATCTGGCGAGCCGGCTTTCGAAACTGATCGCGGAGCCGTTCGATCTTCCCGGGCATCAGGTCGAAATCGGCACCAGCATCGGCATCGCGCTGGCTCCCGAGCATGGCGATGACCGCGAACAGCTTTTGAAGAAGGCGGACCTCGCGCTCTACCGTTCCAAATCCGCCGGCCGCAACTGCTTCACCGTGTACGACGAGGCCATGTCCGCCGAGCTCGATGCGCGCAACACCCTTGAGGGCGATTTGCGGGACGCGATCTCGCGGTGCCAGTTCGAAGTACACTACCAGCCGTATTTTGACGTCCAGAGCGGACGCAGGCGTGGCGCCGAGGCGCTCATTCGCTGGCGTCATCCGGAGCGGGGCCTGATCCCGCCGGACCGGTTCATTCCGCTCGCGGAAGAAACCGGGCTTATCGTAGCGCTCGGGGAATGGATCATTCGCCAGGCCTGCGACGACGCGACGCTTTGGCCCGCTGACACCAGGGTTTCGGTCAACCTTTCGCCGGTGCAGTTCAAGCAGGCGGAGCTGTTCGACGTGATCGCCTCGGCGCTGAAGAATTCGGGATTGCCGCCGGAGCGGCTCGAAATCGAGATCACCGAATCCGTGCTGCTGGAGCGCGCGGCCGAAAACCTCGCTTTCATGGAACGGCTGAGCGGCACCGGGGTCTCGCTTGCGCTGGACGATTTCGGCACCGGCTATTCTTCGCTGAGCTGCCTGACCACCTTCCCCTTCAACAAGATCAAGATCGACAAGTCCTTCATGGGCAACCTGTCAGCGCATTATAAGAGCTCGGCGATTATCTCCTCGGTCGTCACGCTCGCGCGGGGGCTCGATATGTCGGTGACGGCGGAAGGCGTGGAGACAATCGAGCAACTCGAAGGGCTGAAGACGCTCGGTGTCAATTTTGCGCAGGGCTATCTCCTGGGCCGTCCGGTGACGGCCTCTGAACTCGAAAAGCAACCGGCAACCTTCCAGCCGCTTCACGCCGCCGCCGCGTGACGGCCGGCGCAGGTCGCCTGTCCTGGCATGCCATGCAGGACGGCCCCGGATGGGTCGGCGCAATCGCGGCATGGCCGCCCGATAGGCCAGAATCCCCTCGAAAACCCCGCGAATAGAAGGATTATGCTTTTTTAATGGACGCTATTGCCGTGTGGAGAAATATAATCCTACCTGACAGGTGGAGCCTAATGGCATCCTAGGACGTTCAGTTCCGAATTAGGACAAAGGAGGATTTTTCACCATGGCTGCCGGACTGCAAGGACGTGATCGCACGCCCCTGACCAGACGTGCAGGACGCCTGTGATCGATCCTGTTTTCGTGGCGTCCGGCTTCAGCGTCGGACTCTTGGTCGGCATGACGGGCGTCGGCGGCGGATCGCTGATGACGCCGCTGTTGATCCTGCTGTTCGGCGTTCACCCATCCACTGCGGTCGGCACCGACCTGTTGTACGCTTCGGCGACCAAGGCCGGTGGCGCGGCCGTGCACGGTTGGGAGCGAACCATTCACTGGCCCGCGGTGGCAAGGCTCGCCTGCGGCAGCATCCCGGCCAGTGTCCTGACATTGCTGTTGCTCTGGCACCTGGACCTGCCGGCGGACGCCGCACGCAGCCTGGTCAATTCGGTGCTGTGTTTCGCGCTGATGCTGACCGCGCTCTCGCTGATCTTCCGCAAATTCGTGACCGAAAATTTGCGGGCGCGGATGCAGAGCCTGGACGGAGCTGCAGTGGCGCGCGCCACCGTGCTCGTCGGCATTGCTCTGGGCGTGCTGGTATCGATTTCCTCGGTGGGAGCCGGCGCGGTCGGGGCCACCGCCTTGTTGCTGCTGTACCCGGAATTGCCGATGTCTCGCATTGTCGGTACCGACATCGCGCACGCCGTGCCGTTGACGCTGATCGCAGGCATCGGTCACTGGGCGTTGGGCTCGATCGACTGGCCATTGATGGGCGTGCTGCTGATGGGCTCGCTGCCCGGGATTGCGCTCGGCAGCTATTGCGCAGTCCGCGTTCCCGAGACGGCGTTGCGGCTCATGCTCGCGGCGATCCTGGTCGTCGTCGCGGGCAGGCTGGGCGCCGAAGAATGGCGCACTGCCACGCCAAACGTTGCCGCCGCTACGGCGGGCGCGCCGGCGCGGGCACCACGCGGGGGCGTGGTCGTGCCTGTTGCGATCGGCGCACGCCCCGCGCATTGATCGACTGAATCTGCCCGTTAGGTCCGGGCCGACCGGCCGGATTCGTTTGCCAAAGCTTGAAGTTTAAAATATATCCAGGTCCTCGACGTGGTCTTTTCATTCGGGAAGGTGGCGTATGGCGGGACTGCCGCATTCCCCACATGCTGTCGTCACCGGCGCAGCGCGCGGCATCGGCCGCGAAATCGCCGCGACGCTGACGAGAGCAGGCGCCGTCGTCACCGCGCTTGGCCGTCAGAATGCAGCACTCGAAGAGCTGATTGCGCGAGGCGATGCGCGATTTTCGGCGGTCGCTGACGTGACCGATCAAGCCGCCGTCGTCGCAGCGCTGAAAGAGGCTGCCGCCCGCCGGCCGATCGATATCATGATCGCCAATGCGGGCGCGGCGGAGTCCGCTCCTTTTGCGAAATCGGATGCGGCGCTGTTCAAGCGCATGCTGGACGTTAACTTCATGGGCGTGGTGAACAGCATCCAGGCGGCGCTGCCGTCGATGCGGAAGCAGCCCTTTGGCCGCATCGTCGTGATTGCCTCGACGGCTGGCCTCAAGGGCTACCCTTACGTCAGCGCCTATGCAGCGGCCAAGCATGCGGCGATCGGCCTCGTTCGCTCGCTGGCACTTGAATTGGCCTCGACGCGCATCACCGTGAATGCCGTCTGTCCCGGTTTTACCGATACCGATCTGGTCGCAGGCTCTATCGACACCATCAAGAAAAGAACCGGGCGCGACCACGCGGAAGCAATGGCGGAATTGACCAGGCACAATCCACAAGGCCGTCTCGTCTCGCCGCAGGAAGTCTCCGACGCCGTGCTGTGGCTGTGCGGCGAGGGCGCAAGCGCCGTCACTGGTCAGGCGATTGCGGTCGCCGGGGGAGAAATTTGAGAGGAAGCATCCATGAGCCAGCCAGCCAATCCCGTCTCGACTCCGCTCGCGCAATATCAGCCGCGTCATTTCCTGCTGCGGGTCGAAGGCAGCGTCGCCGGCGTGACGCTCAATCGTCCCGAGCGCAAAAACCCGTTGACGTTTGACAGCTACCGCGAACTGACCGACTTCTTCCGCGCTCTCGCCTTCGATGATGAGGTCAAGGCCGTGGTCGTCTCCGGTGCCGGCGGCAATTTTTCTTCCGGCGGCGACGTGTTCGAGATCATCGGGCCTTTGGTGAAGATGGACACCAAGGGGCTGACTGCTTTTACCCGCATGACCGGCGATCTGGTGAAGGCGATGCGGGCCTGTCCGCAACCGATCGTCTCTGCCGTCGAGGGCATCTGCGCCGGCGCGGGCGCGATCATCGCGATGGCGTCCGACATGCGGCTGGCTGCCACCGGCGCCAAGGTCGCGTTCCTGTTCAACAAGGTCGGGCTCGCCGGCTGCGACATGGGCGCATGTGCCATCCTGCCGCGCATCATCGGCCAGGCGCGCGCCTCCGAACTGCTCTACACCGGCCGCTTCATGAGCGCGGAGGAGGGCGAACGCTGGGGCTTCTTCAGCCGCATCGTCGCGCCTTCCGAGGTGCTGCCGCAGGCCCAGACGCTCGCGAACGAAATCGCCGCGGGGCCGACCTTTGCCAACACCATGACCAAGCGGATGCTGGCGATGGAATGGGCAATGTCGGTGGAGGAAGCCATCGAAGCCGAGGCGATCGCGCAGGCGCTGTGCATGACGACCGAGGACTTCACTCGGGCGTTCGAGGCCTTTGCCGCAAAGACCAAACCGGTGTTCAAGGGAAATTGAAGGCAGTCAATTCCGGCTCGACGCCTCGAACGTCGGCGGTCATGCCCGGCCTGGTGCCGGCATCCACGTCCTTATTTATCGAAGCCAAAAGGCGTGGACGGCCGGACGAGATCCGGCCAAGACGAGACGGACGGATTTTTTGCGCTAAGCGGCACCAGCGCAAGACGCTTGCCGTCGAGATATTTTAGGTTTAAAATAATTTCTGCTTTCGAAGCGCGGATGAGGTTCCCATGAAGGTCGCGATCATCGGCGGTGGACCGGCTGGTCTCTATTCGGCGATCCTGCTGAAAAAGCAGCGTCCCGCGGCCGACATCACGGTCTATGAACGCAACCGCGCCGATGACACCTTCGGCTTCGGCGTGGTGTTTTCCGACGCGACCCTCGACAATTTCGAAAAGCACGATCCATCGAGCTACCGTTGGATCACGCAGGAATTCGCCTATTGGGACGACATCGCCGTGCATTTCCGTGGCACGGTGCATCGCGTCGGGGGCAACGGCTTTTGCGGCTGCTCGCGTCGCCAACTGCTGTTGATCCTTCAGGGCCGAGCGCGCGAACTCGGCGTGAAGCTGATCTTCGAGACCGAGATCGACGACGAGGCGCGTTTCGCCGACGCCGACCTCATCGTGCTGGCGGATGGCATCAACAGCCGATTCCGCGAAAAACATGCTGCCTATTTCCAGCCGGAAGTGGACCTTCGCTCCAACGTGTTTGCCTGGATGGGCTCGACCCGGCCGCTCGACGCCTTCACCTTCATCTTCCAGGAGACCGAGTGGGGGCCGTTCATCGCCCATGCCTACCAATACGAGGCCGGACGCTCGACCTGGATCTTCGAGACCGATCCCGATACCTTCAAACGCGCCGGTCTGACAGGGCTGGACGAGAAGCAATCGGCCGATCGCATGGCGGAAATCTTCGGCTGGTTCCTTGAGGGGCACCCTCTGCTCACCAACCGCTCGATGTGGCGGAATTTTCCGATGATCCGCAGCCAGCGCTGGGTCAAGGACAACATGGTCTTGCTTGGCGACGCCAAGGCGACCGCACATTTTTCGATCGGCTCAGGCACCAAGCTTGCGATGGAAGACGCGATCGCGCTCGCCGACGCCATGCGCGACGCGCCGACAGTTCAGGGCGCGCTGGCTCTTTACGAGCAGGGCCGCCGCGAGGAGGTCGAGAAGACCCAGCATGCCGCCGACGTTTCACTCGTCTGGTTCGAGCATCTCGATCGCTTCTTGGAGTTCGATCCTGTGCAATTTGCCTTTGGCGTGATGACGCGGGCGAAGGCGATCACCTACGACAATCTCACGCTGCGCGCGCCGGACTTTGTCGGCGAGGTCGACAAGGCCTTTGCGCGCCACGTGCGCAATCTTGGCTTTGACGTCGATGTCGAAAAGCCCCGCGCGCCGATGTTCCAGCCGTTCCGCCTGCGCGAGATGCAGCTTGCCAACCGCGCGGTGGTGTCGCCGATGTGCATGTATTCGGCAAAAGAAGGTGTGCCGCAGGATTTCCACCTCGTGCATTACGGCTCGCGCGCGATGGGCGGCGCCGGCCTGATCTTCACCGAGATGACATGCGTCGGACGCGATGCAAGGATCACGCCGGGATGTGCCGGTCTGTGGAATGACGAGCAGGAGAAGGCGTGGTGGCGCGTCGTCGATTTCGTCCATGCCAATTCCGCTGCAAAAATCTGTCTCCAGCTTGGCCATGCCGGCCGCAAGGGCGCCACGAAATTGATGTGGGACGGCATCGATCGTCCGCTGGAGGAAGGCGCCTGGGACGTGATCTCGGCGTCCCCGGTGCCATACTTCCATGACAGCCAGGTCCCGCGCGAGATGGACCGCGCCGCAATGGACCGTGTGAAGGCCGAGTTCGTCGCAGCCGCGGAGCGCGGTGAAAGGTGCGGCTTCGACATGCTGGAACTGCACTGCGCCCACGGGTACCTGCTCGCGAGTTTCATCTCGCCGCTGACCAATCGGCGCACCGACCAGTACGGCGGCTCGCTGGAAAATCGTCTGCGCTATCCGCTGGAAATATTCGAAGCGCTGCGCTCGGCCTGGCCCGCGCACAAGCCGATGTCGGTGCGCATTTCTGCGACCGACTGGGCTGAGGGGGGCATCACCGGCGACGACGCGGTGAAGATCGCGCGCGCCTTTGCCGAGGCCGGGGTGGATCTCGTCGACGTCTCGACGGGACAGACCGTGCGCGACGCGCAGCCGGTCTACGGCCGCATGTTCCAGACGCCTTTTTCCGATCAGGTCCGTAACGAAGCCGGCGTCGCGACGATGTGCGTCGGCAACATCACGACCGCGGACCAGGTTAACACCATTCTGGCCGCCGGCCGGGCGGACCTTGTGGCGCTCGGCCGCCCGCATCTGGTCGACCCCGGCTTTACGATGAAGGCTGCCGCCTGGTACGGCGCCGACGATGTCTTCTGCCCGCCGCAATACCTGCCCGGCAAGGAGCAGATTTTCCGCAACAGCGTCAGGGACCGGCAGGACCTGGAAGAGCTTAAAATTAAGGCTAAGCCGAAGACCCGCGCCGAGCTGAAGGCGGAGGCCACAAAGCCGCTTGCGGCCGAATAGGCCGGATGGCACGCTGGGTCGGCCCTCGCGCCCCGCGCTTGGCGGGCAGGGTGAGAGGCGAGTCGGGTTGCGTGGAGTTAAGGCGATGAAAGCGATTATCGTCGGCGGCGGTATCGGTGGTCTGACCACGGCCTTGATGCTGACCGCGCGCGGCATCGGCTGCGAGCTGTTCGAGCAGGCGGACACCATCCGCGAACTCGGCGTCGGCATCAACACGCTGCCGCACGCGATCCGCGAACTCGCCCAGCTCGGCCTGTTGCAGAAGCTCGACGACGTCTCGATCCGCACCGACGTGCTTTATTATCTCAACCGTCACGGCCAGGAGGTCTGGCGCGACACGCGCGGCGTCGACGCCGGCCACGACGTGCCGCAATTTTCGATCCATCGCGGACGCCTGCAAAGCGTCATCCATCGCGCGGTCGAGGAACGGCTCGGCAAGGAATCCATTCACACCGGTCATCGCCTCGGCGCGTTCACCCAAGACGAGGGCGGCGTGACCGCACACTTCTTCGATCGCTCAGGTCATCATATCAAGACCGTGCGCGGCGACATCCTGATCGGCGCCGACGGCATTCATTCGCGCGTGCGCGAGACGCTGTTTCCGAACGAAGGTCCGCCGTGCTGGAACGGGCTGATGCTGTGGCGCGGCGCGCGCGACTGGCCGATGTTTTTGACCGGCCGCTCGATGATCGTCGCGGGCGGCCTCAATGCCAAGGTCGTGGTCTACCCGATCGCGCAGGGCTCCAGCCCGTCCAACCGGCTGACGAACTGGGCAGTGCTGGTCAAGATCGGTGACGGCAGCTCGCCGCCGCCGCGCCGCGAAGACTGGTCGCGTCCGGGCCGGCGCGAAGAGCTGATGCCGCACGTGGCCCGGTTTTCGGTGCCGCACATCGACGTCGCCAGTCTGATTTCGGCAACGCCGGAGTTTTACGAATATCCGACCTGCGACCGCGATCCCTTGCCGTACTGGTCAAGCGGACGCGTCACGCTGCTCGGCGACGCCGCGCATCCGATGTATCCGGTCGGCTCGAACGGCGCTTCGCAGGCTATTCTGGATGCGCGCTGTCTTGCCGATCTGCTCGTGCGATCCGAACATCCGCGTCAGGCGCTGGTCGCCTACGAGCAGAAGCGCCTGCCCATGACGGCCGAGATCGTGCGCTCAAACCGCCGCGGCGGGCCGGAGGGCGTGATCGACGCAGTCGAGCAGCTCGCGCCGGACGGCTTTACCGATATCGACAAGGTGCTGAGCTACTCCCAGCGCGAAGCCATCGTGCGCGGCTATGCCAGCAAGGCGGGCTTCGCCGCTGTGCCGGGATTGGCGGCGGTGCGGGGCTAGCTTGCTGCGAGGAGGGCGCTTGTTCGCTGGCACCTCCGCCTCGCTTGAGAGGAGAGGTCAAGGCTTGGGTGTGGGAGAATCTCCGCGAGCTTCGATCTACGGAAAATTCCCTCACCCCTAACCCTCAGCCCGCTAGAGGAGTGAGATCACGCTCCCGGCGGCGGGGGCAGGAAGTGGATGTTGTGCTCGGCGGCAAGCGCGACGACTGCGTCGGGCGTCTGTTCCTTCATGTTGTGAATGCCCCAGAACAGGTCATAGAGCTTCTGCGTCG
>NZ_DAIDJE010000093.1 GCF_027451485.1 Bradyrhizobium sp. | reverse complement strand
ATCCACGGCCCCAGGATGGCGTTGTCAACCAGCACCTTGTTCATCACCCGCTGCAACAGCCCGGGATGGCCGAGGCCCTCACGTACGTAGATCCCGTCGACCTCACGCACCTCGTCGAGATATTCGTCCGCGGCGTCACCGGCCCAGCTGCGCGGCATCGAGCCCAGCCATCTGCCAGGTTCGTAGGAAGCCGCGCCGACGGGCTTTCGCTCCGCGACCGGCGCGGTGGCGGGAAAGTCGGCGATCGAGATCGAAGGCAGCCCCGCAGGTAGTGAAGCCGCGCCGGTCGCGCAAAGTTCGCCCCGGCTTTCGACTTCGATTGCGATCACGCCGTCCGTTTCCTCTCCTCGAATATCGGCGATCTCGCCGTCATAGACCGGCTTGACGAAACGCGCCTCGATCAGCCCGCGCGCGAGAAAGTCGCGGCCCCATTTGGCGACCGGCAGATGCATCATGTAAGCCATGACGTCGACACCGGGCACGAGCCCGCCGCTAAAGCCGAACTTCCGCGCGACGGCGTCATCGTGCATCTTGTTTTCGGACAATTTGGCGGTGTTGTAGGCCGCGACGCGGTAGGTCTGGATGGCGCTGGTCATGCCGCATTCCGTTTTCAGCGTGTTCCCCGTCGGTATCGTACGCCGCGAAACCGCCCTTGCAAGGGCAGGCTTTCGCTCGCCATTTATGCGCCGATGGGCTACCACGCGGGCCTTACATCCCCATCTGTCCGCTATCGATGACAACGCTCTCGAACCCCATCCGCATCTATGTCGACGCCGACGCCTGCCCGGTGAAAGATGAGATCTACCGGGTCGCGGCGCGGCACGGTCTTCCGGTCAGTGTCGTCGCCGGCCAATTCATCCGGGTACCGCAGGATCGGCTGATCGAGCGGATCGCGGCGGGGCCGGCCATGGACGCCGCGGACGACTGGATCGCAGAGCGAGCCGGCCCTTGCGATATTGTTGTCACTGCCGACATTCCGCTCGCCAGCCGCTGCGTGAAAACGGGCGCCGAGGTGATCGCTCCCAACGGCAAGCCGTTCACCGAGCAATCGATCGGCATGACGCTCGCCGTCCGCAACCTGATGGCGGACCTGCGTTCATCGGGCGAAATCACCGGCGGGCCAAAATCTTTTGCTGCGCGCGATCGCTCCGCCTTCCTCTCGGCGCTCGACCAGGCCATCCGCCGCATCCAGCGCCGCCAAGCCGAAGCCCCTGGCTCCAGGCAAGTCTGACGAGAAACCATGGCCCCGCCGCTCATCCAGCTCAGGGATATCAGCCTTACCTTCGGCGGCACCCCGCTCCTGTCCGGCGTCGAATTGTCCGTTTCGGCGGAAGAGCGCGTCTGCCTGATCGGCCGCAACGGCTCCGGCAAATCCACGCTGCTCAAGATTGCGGCCGGTCTCGTCGAGCCCGATCACGGCAGCCGCTTTGTGCAGCCCGGCGCGACCATCCGCTACCTGCCGCAGGAGCCGGATTTCTCCGGCCATCCGACCACGCTGGGCTACGTCGAGGCCGGCCTCGGTCCCGGTGATGATCGCTATCAGGCCCGCTACCTGCTGGAGCAGCTCGGCCTTCGCGGCGACGAAGATCCCAACCATCTGTCCGGCGGCGAGGCCCGGCGCGCGGCGCTGGCACGGGTGCTGGCGCCCTCGCCCGACATCCTGCTCCTGGACGAGCCGACCAACCACCTCGATCTCACCACCATCGAGTGGTTGGAAAGCGAACTCGACGGCCGGCGCAGCGCGCTGGTCCTCATCAGCCACGATCGGCGCTTTCTCTCCAACCTTTCGCGCTCGACCGCCTGGCTCGACCGCGGCAAAATAAGACAGATCGATCGCGGCTTTGCCTCGTTCGAGAGCTGGCGCGACGAGGTTCTGGCCGAAGAGGAGCGCGAGCAGCACAAGCTCGATCGCAAGATCGTCAACGAGGAACATTGGCTGCGTTACGGCGTCTCTGGCCGGCGCAAGCGCAACGTCAAACGGCTAGGCAATCTTCTGGCGCTGCGGCAGCAACGCCGCGATTATCGCGGCGCGGCCGGTAGTGCCAATCTGGCCGCGGCGGAAGCCGAGAAATCGGGGCGATTGGTTATCGAGGCCA
>NZ_DAIDJE010000092.1 GCF_027451485.1 Bradyrhizobium sp. | reverse complement strand
CAGCCTCGCTGCAAGGCTTCATGGCCTGGCTGCGCTCGGCCGATACCGAGGTCAAGCGCGACATGGAAATCTCGCGCGACGAGGTGCGCGTGATGACGGTGCATGGCGCCAAGGGCCTGGAAGCTTCCGTCGTCATCATGGTCGACACGACATCGTCGCCCGCGGATACGCAGCGTTTGCGGCTGATCCAGCTGCCCCGCGCCAGCGGGGGACACGTCACCGTCTGGGCGGGCAAGAAAGCCGATGATCCCTTCGCCATAGCGACGGCGAGAGACGCGATGCTCGCCGACACCGAGGACGAATATCGCCGCCTGCTTTATGTGGCGATGACGCGCGCGGCTGACCGGCTGATCGTCGCCGGCATCAAGCCCGGCAATATGAACGGCGTCCGCAAGCTCTGCTGGTATGATCTCGCCGACAAGGGGCTGGCGGCCTCCGGTCTCCAGGAAGAGATCATCGAAACCGACGATGGACCGATCCGGCGCTACACGCGCGCCGAAGACGGTGCTCAAGCAGCCGGCGTGGTGGCAAGTGCGACCACCGCGCCACCCACATTGCCGTCCTGGCTGCGGACGGTGCCGCCTTCGCAGGTATCAAAGGCGGATCTGCTGCGTCCATCGGATGGCGGCGGCGATACCGCACGGCGCGCCAGATCCGGCGAGTTCGTCAGAGACCGGACGCGCGCCTTACAACGCGGCACGCTGGTGCACCGTCTCCTGCAATCCCTGCCCGAACTCGCAGTGATCCGCCGGCGCGACGCGGCGCTGAACTTTCTTCGCCGCAACACCAGCAACTGGACGGATAGCGAGCGTGAAGCGCTCGCCGCCAAAGTACTCGAGCTGATCGGGGATGGACGTTTTGCCGCGGTGTTCGGCGATGGCAGCCGCGCCGAGGTGCCGATCGTGGGCTGGCTCGAAAGGCCGTCCGGCGGCTCTGTGCTGGTCTCCGGGCAAATCGACCGTTTGTTCATAACGGACAACGAGGTGCTGATCGTCGATTTCAAGACCAATCAAAGCCCGCCGGCGACAGCGGCCGAAGCGCCCTCCGCCTATGTCCGGCAGCTTGCACTTTATCGTGCATTACTCGCCAGGCTTTATCCCCGGCGGACGACCCGCACCGCACTGCTTTGGACTGAAGCCCCTGAATTGATGGAGATTTTACCTCCCGCGCTGGAAGCCGAACTGGCATCCGGCCCCGGCGGGGCATGAAGCTTGACCCGGCAAGGGTGCGTTCATAGTTTGGACCCACGGTCCCAGCGGCGATTCCTGACCAGGCGCCGCATCCGTCCCGAACTGAACGAGGTAATACAATGGCCGTTGGCAAGGTTTCCGATACCGATTTCGAGGCCGAGGTGCTCAAGGCGCAAGGCCCGGTCGTGGTCGATTTCTGGGCTGAGTGGTGTGGCCCGTGCCGCATGATTGCACCGGCGCTCGACGAGATTGCCGGCGCGATGGGCGACAAGGTCAAAATCGTCAAGCTGAACGTCGATGAGAGCCCGAAGACGGCGTCGAAATACGGCGTGATGTCGATCCCGACACTGATGATCTTCAAGGGCGGTGAGATGGCTTCCCGCCAGGTCGGCGCCGCGCCGAAGGCAAAGCTCCAGCAGTGGATCACTGCAGCGGTCTGATCTTTCCGAAGACAATATTGGTTTCCCCACGGCCGGCGAAAGCCGGCCGTTTTGTTTGGCATGGTTTCCGCTGTTCCACGCGACGCGAGTTGTTCCGTCGCGCATCGGAAAATCGTCGTATTTTAGGAACGGGCAGCGCCTCCAGCCCGTTCTCCTTGTGTCAGGCGCGCACGATCAAGGCCCGGCGCAACAAGCGCGGGACACCGCCACAGACGCCCAGCCATTTCCAGCCTGAGCGCTTGCTCTTTTCAACAACCGGCATCGGCGCGCACCTCAAGACAAGGAGGTTTTCTCATGTCAACTATCACCACCACAGAACACTCCCTCCAGGAGGCCGCAACCTATGGAGGTTTGGTCGATGCCGTCGGTGGCATCGCGACCATTGTTCTCGCCATCATCGCCCTGACCGGCGTTCACGACATGACGCTGGCGGGAATCGCCACGATCGTGTTTGGCGTCGCACTGCTGATTCAGGGCGGGACGATGCTCACGGAATATACGCGAATGAGTTCCCCTGCCGGAGCCTCGGCGATGGGCGAGGAGATTGGAAGCGGCGGCGGCCTGTCGACCCTTTTCCTCGTGGGCATTGCGGGCATCGTGCTGGGCGTCCTGGCGCTCCTTAACATCTATGCGCAGACCTTGATTTCGATCGCGGTCATCGCCTTCGGAGCCGGGCTGCTCCTCAGCAGCAACTCTGTCTGGCACCTTTATCGCTCGAAGCGGAGTTCCCACCGTCTCGGCGGAATGCAGGCAGCCTCAAGTGGCGAGATTTTTGCGAGCGAAATGGCGGCGGGTTCCGCGATCATGCAATCGCTCGCGGGTCTTGCGGCCGGCATTCTCGGCATTCTCGCCGTCACCGGAACGGCTAATCCGGCCATTCTCGCGCTGGTCGGTCTGTTGGTCCTGGGCGCCACGGTGCTCCTGACAGGCAGCTCGTTGAGCGCCATGGTGATGGGCCTCATGGAACCGACCTCGACACGCCGTACGGAATCGTGGCCAATTGAACGTGGCGCCGAATAACGGGGCACGCTGGAGCAACACGTCGGAATGGGCGGCTGAGGCCGCCCATTCCATTAGCGTGGCGGAGTACCGTTCGCCGACAGCACGTGGCCGGCAAGATAGAGCGATCCCGCGATCAGGATCCGCGGCGGCACTTCATAGGCGAGCCGCGCGACAGTCCGCAAAGCCGCTTCGACGTTCGCCGCACTCTCCACCCGCATGCCGAGCGCACGCGCCGCATCCATGAGCCGATCGAGCGGCATGGCGCCGTCGCGATCGGGGATCGGCACCGCGATGATGTGGCGGGTAAGCCCGGCGAAATTGGCGAGGAAGCCGGCGGCGTCCTTGTTTGCCATCATGCCGACGATGACGACCAGCGGCCGCGACACCCGCTCCTCCAGATCACCCAGCGCGGCCGCCGCGACGCGGCCCCCCTCTGCGTTGTGACCGCCGTCGAGCCAGATCTCGCCGCCAACCGGCCCCTGCTCGACCAGCGCACCTGCAGCGAGCCGCTGCATCCGTGCCGGCCATTCGGCATTGGTAACACCCGCTTCGAAGGCCGACGCCTCGATCCTGAAGGCGCCAGCCGCGCGCAAGGTCGCCACCGCAAGTCCGGCGTTGTCGAATTGATGGCGGCCAAACAACCTCGGCGCCGCCAGATCCAACAGGCCGCGATCGTCCTGATAGACCAGCCGTCCGCGCTCGACGCTAATGTGCCACTCCTGCCCGGCGCGATGCAGCGGCGCGCGCTGACGTTTGGCGCGGTTCTCGATTTCGGCGAGCGCGTCCGCTTCCTGGTTCGCGCAAATCACCGGCACGCCGCGCTTGATGATGCCGGCCTTCTCGGCCCCGATCGACCGCAGCGAAGACCCGAGAAACTCGCTGTGATCGATGCTGACCGGGGAGATCACACAAGCGATCGGCCGCTCGATCACATTGGTCGCATCCAGCCTCCCGCCGAGGCCGACTTCGAGCAGCACGGCATCTGCCGGATGGCGCGAAAACAGATCAAATGCGGCAACCGTTTCGATCTCGAAAATCGTGATCGGCTCGCCGGCATTGGCGTGCTCGCAGCGTTCCAGCGTGGCAGCGAGTTCCGCATCATCGACAAGAGCGCCGCCGCCAAGATGGCCGAGCCGGTAGCTTTCGTTGAGCCGCACGAGATAGGGCGAGGTGAACGCATGAACGCGATAGCCCGCCGCTTCCAGGGTCGCGCGCAAAAAGGCGACGGTCGAACCCTTGCCATTGGTGCCGGCGACATGAATGACCGGGGCCAGCTTGCGTTCGGGATGGCCGAGCCGCTCCAGAAGGCGCTGCATCCGCTCCAGACCCAGCTCGATGCGGCTGGGATGCAGCCGCGACAGCCGTGCGATCAGGTCGCGGTGCGGCGCAGGCGAAAAATCGCTCACGCGGAAGGCGCTGCCGGGGCCATTTCCGCAGCCGACGGAATCGTGGCCGGCTCCGCCACCGGCTTGGCGGGCTTCGCTGCGGTTTCCAGGGCCGGGGATTTGGTCAAGAGACGACAGAGCCGCGCCAGCGTCGGACGCAGGTCATGACGATGCACGACCATGTCCACCATGCCGTGGTCCTTGAGATATTCGGCGCGCTGGAAGCCTTCCGGCAGCTTTTCGCGGATGGTTTGTTCGATCACGCGCGCGCCGGCAAAACCAATCAACGCGCCGGGCTCCGCGATCTGCACGTCACCCAGCATCGCGTAGGAGGCGGTGACACCGCCAGTGGTCGGATTGGTCAGAACGACGATGTAGGGCAGCTTCGCTTCGCGCAGCATCTGGATGGCAACGGTGGTCCGCGGCATCTGCATCAGCGACAGAATGCCCTCCTGCATGCGCGCGCCGCCGGAGGCCGCGAACACGATGAACGGGGACTTTTTCTCGACCGCGAGCTCAAGCCCGCGCACGATCGCCTCGCCGGCCGCCATGCCGAGCGAGCCGCCCATGAAATCAAAATCCTGCACGGCGACGACGACAGCCGCGCCTTCGAGCTTGCCGTAACCAACCTTGACGGCGTCGTTGAGTCCGGTGCGGGTGCGCGCGTCCTTGATGCGGTCGGCATATTTGCGTTCGTCGCGAAACTTTAACGGATCGGCGGGCACCTCCGGCAGCGCGACATCAAACCAGGTCTCGTTGTCGAAGATCGACTTCAACCGCGCGACCGCGCCCATGCGCATGTGATAGTTGGAGCCGGGAATGACAAACTGATTGGCCTCGACGTCCTTGTAGAAGACGAGCTGCCCGGAATCCGGACATTTGATCCACAAATTCTCCGGCGTCTCGCGGCGGAGCATGTTGCGGATCTTCGGCCGGACGACGTTGGTGAGCCAATTCATGCTGCGCTCCGAAGTGCGTTCATTCGTCGGACCTTATATGGCCTCACCGGACAGACCCGGCAAGGCGCTCTGTGACGCCGGGCCTTACCAGGTTGCAGCCTATCTTGTGCCTCGAACACCGGCGGCCAGTGCCGCCGTCAATTCGGTTACGGCAGTCACCGTCTTGACTGTGGCTTTGCCTGACGAATCAAGACTTCCCCGCAACGCATCGACAAGAGCGGTACCAACCACGGCGCCATCGGCCTCTCCCGCGATCGCGCGGGCGGCTTCCGGAGTGCGGATGCCAAAGCCGACACAGACCGGCAAGGCCGTGTGCCGCTTGATGCGAGCCACCGCTTCGCCGACCGCTCGGGAATCGGCGCTGGCGCTGCCGGTAATGCCTGTGACCGAGACGTAATAGACGAAGCCCGACGTATTGGCGAGAACGGCCGGCAGACGCTTGTCGTCGGTCGTCGGCGTCGCAAGGCGGATGAAATTCAACCCCGCTTTCATCGCCGGCACGCACAATTCGGAATCCTCTTCCGGCGGAAGATCGACCACGATCAGGCCGTCGACGCCGGCAGATTTTGCATCGGCAAGAAACCGGTCGACGCCGTAAATATAAATCGGGTTGTAGTAACCCATCAGCACGATTGGCGTCGCATCATCGGCCTTGCGAAAATCGCGCACCATCGCAAGCGTCTTCTTCAAGGTCATGCCGGCCTTCAACGCGCGCAGGCCCGCGGCCTGGATCGAGGGACCGTCCGCCATCGGGTCAGTGAAAGGCATGCCGATTTCGATGATGTCGGCTCCGGCCTTCGGAAGCGCCTTGATGACCTCAAGCGAGGTCACTGGATCAGGATCGCCCGCCATCAGGAAGGTGACGAAAGCCGAGCGATTTTCTTTCTTCAGTTGCGCAAACCGCGCATCGATACGGATTGTCACTTCGTCTTACCCCGCAGGATATCGCCGACCTGCGGCACGTCCTTGTCGCCGCGGCCCGAGAGATTGACCACCATCAGGTGGTCCTTCGGCCGCTGCGGCGCGAGTTCCATCACCTTGGCGATGGCGTGCGCCGGTTCGAGCGCGGGAATGATGCCTTCCAGCCGCGACAGCAGCTGAAACCCCTCGAGCGCTTCCGCGTCGGTCGCCGACAGGTATTTCACCCGGCCGACGTCATGCAGCCAGGAATGCTCCGGGCCGATGCCGGGATAATCGAGGCCGGCCGAGATCGAATGCGCGTCCTGGATCTGGCCGTCGTCGTCCATGAGGAGATAGGTGCGGTTGCCGTGCAGCACGCCGGGCCGGCCGCCGGCGAGCGACGCCGCATGCAACTGCGTCAGGCCGTGACCGGCGGCTTCGACGCCGAACATTTCGACGGAGGGATCGTCGAGGAACGGATGGAAAAGCCCCATCGCGTTGGAGCCGCCGCCGATGCAGGCGACGAGCGAATCCGGCAGACGGCCTTCGGTTTCCTGCATCTGCTTGCGGGTCTCCTCGCCGATGACAGACTGGAAGTCGCGCACCATCATCGGATAGGGATGCGGCCCTGCCACCGTTCCGATGCAGTAGAAGGTGTTGTGCACGTTAGTGACCCAATCGCGCAACGCCTCGTTCATCGCATCCTTCAGCGTGCGCGAGCCCGACTGCACCGGAATCACCTTGGCGCCCAGCATTTCCATGCGGATCACGTTCGGCTGCTGCCGTTCGACGTCGACGGCCCCCATGTAGACGAAGCACTCAAGCCCGAAGCGTGCACACAGCGTGGCCGTGGCAACGCCGTGCTGGCCGGCACCGGTCTCGGCGATGATGCGCTTCTTGCCCATGCGCCGCGCCACCATGAGCTGGCCGAGCACGTTGTTCACCTTGTGCGAGCCGGTGTGATTGAGCTCTTCGCGCTTCAAATAGATTTTTGCGCCGCCGAGGTGTTCGGTCAGTCGTTCGGCAAAATAGAGCGGCGACGGCCGGCCGACATAATTCTTCAGATAGCCGTTCATTTCCGCATGGAACGCAGGATCGGCCTTGGCCTCGGCATAGGCTTTTTCCAGATCGAGGATCAGGGGCATCAGCGTTTCCGCAACAAACCGGCCGCCGAAAATGCCGAAATGCCCGCGCTCGTCGGGGCCACTTCGGTAGGAATTGGGTCGTAGTTGGCTCATTCTCGCCTTTCATCATGGCCGGGATCGACCCGGCCATCCATGTCTTCTTTGTCCTGAACTTCAACAGACGTGGATGCCCGGGACAAGCCCCGGCATGACGCTGCTGGATGAGCGGCCGCAATCATTGTCCGCCGTGGGTGACCAGAGCAGCCTCTCGTTCGGCTGCCCGCGCGGCGCGAATAAAGGCGCGGATCATCTCGGGGTCCTTGACGCCGGTGGCGCGCTCCACGCCCGAGGAAACATCAACACCGCCGGCGCGGGTGATGCGGACGGCTTCCGCAACGTTCCCCGCGTGAAGGCCGCCGGAGACCATGAACGGCAAAGCGAGATCGATGTTCTCGAGCACATGCCAATCAAACACGGCGCCGAGGCCACCGGGACGCGTGGCTTCGCGCGGAGGCCTTGCGTCGAAGAGGATGCGATCGGCGACGTCCAGATAGTCGGCGAGGATCGCAAGATCACCCGACGTCGCGACCGGGAGCGCTTTCATGACCGGCAGAGCGAATTTGCGCTTGATGTCCGCGAGCCGCGCCGCACTCTCGTGGCCATGCAGCTGCAACAGGTCCGGCTGCAACGCCTCCACGATGGCGGCGAGCGTCGCGTCATCCGCATCGACCGTGAGTGCGACCTTCGCCGCCCGGCCTTTGACGGCCTCGCCAAGCACGCGCGCCACATCCAGCTTGAGATGACGCGGCGACGGCGGAAAGAACACAAAGCCGACCATATCGGCAGCCTCATCCAGCGCAACGTCGAGCGTCTCGCGCGTGGACAGGCCGCAAATTTTGACGGTCAGGGACATGGTTCCAGGGCGGTCGGGTTGACGGAGCCAGGAGGCTCGCTCTCCATAAAGGCACTTGGCGCGCCTTCTACAACGTCGCGCCCTGCTTGTCTCGCCGATATCCGATGGCCGCCGGCAAGCCTGGGTCCCGCCGCTGGGTTTCGGCCAGGCTGGCGCGCAGATCGGCGAGCTGGGACCGCATCTGCCGGGCATCCGCCTCGTGGTGCCGGGCGGCGCGGCGCCAGCGGCGCTGACTGAGCCACGTCGCGGAGCCGCCCGCAGCCACGCCTAAAATCGCCACCGCAATGAGCACCAGGAAAAGCGGCAGCGTGAGGCTGAGTGCGGAGTCCTGCGAATTGAGGGGATCGAAGGAAACCGTGACCTCGTGACGATTAGCCACCGCGAAGACCACGAAGATCACTCCCAGCGGAATCAGGACAGCCGCGTTGAAGAACTTGCGCATGATCGTCTCGCGCTCTTGGGATTCGAGGAGAACGGGATCAGCTTTGGGCGCCGGCGTCCGCTTCGCCGGTGTCGCGGTTCAACCGCTCGCGCATTTCCTTGCCGGTCTTGAAGAACGGCACGCTCTTCTGATCGACCGGCACGTGAGCGCCGGTGCGCGGATTGCGGCCGGCCCGCGCTGGACGATGCTTGACAGAAAATGCGCCGAAACCGCGCAACTCGACCCGGTCGCCGCGCGCGAGCGCCGCGACGATCTCATCGAGAATCGCGTTTACAATGTTCTCCACATCCCGCTGGTAAAGGTGCGGATTGTGCTCGGCGATACGCTGAACGAGTTCGGACTTGATCATCGAGACGGGGACCCGGAGACATGCGTCAGTGCATTTCCGTGAAAATGCGTTGAACTGTCAAGACGCTAAATACGATTTGGAACGAGGGAAATCGCGTGACAAACGCCCCGGCGGGGTGTTTTTGCAGCGCCCGCTCCCGGGGACGGCAGTGCGGAACGCCCTCATTCGGTTCAATTCGCCCCTGGCGGCTGCCACAAAGCCAGCATGCCATCGAGGCCGAGACGGTCGGCAGCCTGCGCCATCCCGGTCTGCTCAATCTGCCGGGCGACGGCACTCAAGCCAAGGGCATCGAGCGTGACGGCGGCGGCGGCCCGCAGAAATGTCAGGTCGCCGAAGCGCGGCGTCAGCTTGTAATCGCGCACCGGCAGGTCGGCCTTCACACCCTTCTGAGCGACCAGCCAGGCGACTGCGGTTTTTTCGTCGCCGAGCTGATCTATCAACTTGAGATCGATTGCCTGGCGGCCGGTGAACACGCGGCCGTCGGAAACCTTTTCGAGCAGCGCATCGTCCATGCCGCGCCGTTGTTTCACGAGCCCGCGAAACCATGCGTAGGAATCCTTCACCAGTGAATCCAGCGCCGCGCGCGCCTCGGGACTGGTCGGTTCAAAACCGTTCGGAGCGGCCTTGAGCGGCGACGACTTCACTTCTTCGACCTTGACGCCGATGGTCTTCAGCAGCTCGGTGAAATTCGGAAACTGAAACAGCACCCCGATCGAGCCGACCAGCGAACTCTGCTTGGCGACGATGTGATCGGCCGCGATTGCGGTAATGTAGCCGCCCGACGCCGCCAGCCCCTCGACCACGACGACCAGCGGCTTCTTGGCCTTCAGCCGCGTCAACGCATCATAGAGCTGCTCCGAGCCCGCCGTGGTGCCGCCGGGAGAATTGATGTGCACGATTACGGCAGCGACCTTGGATTTCTCAAGTCGCTCAAGCGCCTCGACCCGCTCCTGGTTGCTGCGGATCAGGCCTTCGATGTTGATGCGGGCGATCGAGCCTGCCGACGTCAGGCCGGTGCGGCCGGGCGCGGCCACGAGGCCGACGCCGACGATCGCTGCAATGGCGATCAGCGCCGCGGCGATACGCCAGAACGTCAGCTTGCGCCGGATCCGGCGGCGATCGACGATGACATCGGAATCCAGCGACATCGAAATCTCTCCCGAGAGCATGCATTGCGCGGGGCATGTCGTCTTTGCCGCATACCCTTAAAATCCGGTGCCCTGATTACATCAATTGCGGTGCAATTTGAAGAAAACAAGACGTGCAGTTGTCCCGCCGAACGTCGGGGCAGCGTGCAAGAAAAAGCCCCGGTCGAAACCGGGGCCTGTTGTTCGCAGTAAAGTAGCCGGAAGGCTTATTTATCGGTCCGCTGCTTGAGCGCGGTGCCGAGAATGTCGCCGAGCGTCGCGCCCGAATCGGAGGAACCATACTGCGCGATAGCTTCCTTTTCTTCGGCGACTTCCAGCGCCTTGATCGAGACCTGCACCTTGCGGGCCTTCTTGTCGAACTGGATCACCCGCGCATCGACCTTCTCGCCGACGGCGAAACGATCGGCGCGCTGGTCGTTGCGGTCCCGCGCCAGTTCGGAGCGCTTGATGAAGGTGGTGAAATCGGTGCCGACGATCTTCACGTCGATGCCGCCTTCCTTCACGTCGAGCACTTCGCAGGTCACGACCGCCCCCTTCTTGACGTCACCCGGCTCGGCGAAGGGATCGCCCTCGAGCTGCTTGATGCCGAGCGAGATGCGCTCCTTCTCGACATCGACGTCGAGCACCACGGCCTTGACCATGTCGCCCTTCTTGAAGTTGTCGATCACCTGCTCGCCCGGCAGCTTCCAGTCGAGATCGGAGAGATGGACCATACCGTCGACGTCGCCCTCGAGCCCGAGGAACAGGCCGAACTCGGTCTTGTTCTTGACCTCGCCTTCGACCGTCGAGCCGACGGGGAATTTCTCGACGAACACTTCCCAGGGGTTGCGCATTGTCTGCTTGAGACCGAGTGAAATGCGCCGCTTGACGGAATCGACCTCGAGCACCTGAACCTCGACTTCCTGCGAGGTGGAGACGATCTTGCCGGGATGCATGTTCTTCTTGGTCCACGACATCTCGGAGACGTGGATCAGGCCTTCGATGCCCGGCTCGAGTTCGACGAACGCACCGTAATCGGTGATGTTGGTGACGCGACCATGGAAGCGTGCACCCAGCGGGTACTTGGCTTCGATCCCCTGCCACGGATCGTCCAGCAGTTGCTTCATGCCGAGCGAGATGCGGTGGGTCTCATGGTTGATCTTGATGATCTTGACCTTCACCGTCTGGCCGATGGTCAGCACTTCGGTCGGATGGTTGACCCGGCGCCAGGCGATGTCGGTGACGTGCAACAGTCCATCGATGCCGCCGAGGTCGACGAACGCACCGTAGTCGGTGATGTTCTTGACGACACCGTCGATCACCTGACCTTCTTCCAGGTTCTGCACCAGTTCCTGACGCTGTTCGGCGCGGGTCTCTTCCAGTACCGTGCGGCGCGACACCACGATATTGCCGCGGCGGCGATCCATCTTGAGGATCTGGAACGGCTGCGAGTTGTTCATCAGCGGCGCAACATCGCGGATCGGGCGGATATCGACCTGCGAGCGCGGCAGGAAGGCGACCGCGCCGTCGAGGTCGACCGTGAAACCGCCCTTGACCTGATTGAAGATGACGCCGTTGACCTTTTCGTTGTTCTGGAACGCCTTCTCCAGCTTGCCCCAGCTTTCTTCGCGGCGCGCCTTGTCGCGCGAAAGCACGGCCTCGCCGAGTGCATTCTCGATACGGTCGAGAAACACCTCGACCTCGTCGCCGACCTTGAGGTCGCTTTCACGGCCTGGCCCGGCGAATTCGCGCAAAGCGACACGGCCCTCGGTCTTCAGGCCGACATCGATGACGGCCATGTCCTTTTCGATCGCAACCACCTTGCCCTTGATGACAGAGCTTTCCTGAAGGTGTCCGCCGGCAAAGGACTCATCGAGCATGGCGGCGAAATCGTCGCGGGTAGGATTATAAGAAGCAGCAGTGGAAGCCATTTGTTCTCCAGATGCGGAAATTGCCGGCCGTTCGGGTGAAAGGGCGCGTCGGACGCACAGGGTCAGGGTTCCGCAAACTCTGACGACCGCCTCGCAGAAACTGCGGCAGCGGGCCGGCTGTTGGCCTGCATGTTCGATGCGTTGATAACGTCCGGTAGCGAATGGTCTCGAATATTCGGTTCGAGATATCGACTTCGTGAGGCTGTAAGAGCGGGCTTTCCTCCAGAGACGGCTGAGGCTCAAACCTCCCGCCGGCCCGCTCGGACGGCCTCGACAATGTCGATGGCGGCCCGGACGCCACCTTCTATATCCAAATGGGAATTATCTAGCAAGTAAGCATCGCTGGCTGGCTTTAAAGGCGCAACGGTGCGGTTCTGGTCGCGTTCGTCGCGCGCCAGAATATCGGCCAGGATGGCGGCCTCATCGGCCGCTTCGCCGCGCGCGCGGGCCTCGAGTGCGCGGCGACGCGCCCTCACCTTGGCATCGGCGACCACGAAGATTTTCACATCGGCATTCGGGCAAATCACCGTGCCGATATCCCGGCCGTCCAGCACGGCGCCCGGCGGCTGGTTTGCGTATTGGCGCTGGAACTCGACCAGCGCCGCCCGCACCGCAGGGATGGCGGAAACGACTGACGCCGCCGTGCCAACCTGATGCGACTTCAGCGCCGGATCGTCCAAGGTTGTGGGATCGAGCCCCTGCGCGGCGCTGACCGCGGCGGCCTCATCCCCAAGCGCCATGCCCTTGCTGGTCAGCTCATGGGCGACAGCGCGATAAATCAGGCCGGTATCGAGGTGACGCAGCCCGTAATGCGCCGCCAGCCGCTTGGCCAGGGTGCCCTTGCCCGATGCCGCAGGCCCGTCAATGGCGATGATCATGCGAAATCCGCCCCGAGCGAGCGCATCATCGGTATGAAATCCGGAAAGCTGGTGGCAATGAAGGCGGTATCATCGACCTTGACCGGCTTGTCGGAGGCGAGCCCCATCACCAGCGCCGACATCGCAATCCGGTGATCCATGTGGGTGGCGACGAGGCCGCCGCCGGGCACATGGCCTCGCCCCTCGACGATCAGGTCGTCGCCTGCGATCTCGACCTTGACGCCGTTGACGCGCAGCATGTCGGCGGTGGCAGCGAGCCGGTCGGATTCCTTGACCCGCAATTCGCTCAGGCCCCGCATGATGGTGGTCCCCTCGGCAAAGCCGGCAGCGACCGCCAGCACCAGATATTCGTCGATCATCGAAGGCGCGCGTTCAGGCGGGACCTCCACGCCCTTCAGCCGCGAGCCGCGCACGCGCAATTCCGCCATCGGTTCGCCGGCGTCGGTGCGGACATCGCGCTGTTCGATCGATGCGCCCATTTCGCGCAACGTCGTGAACAGGCCGGTGCGCAGTGGATTGGTCATGACGTCGGGCAGAATGATATCCGATCCTTGGACGATCAGCGCCGCTACGATGGGAAAGGCCGCCGACGATGGATCGGCCGGCACGACGACCCTCTCGCCGTGCAGTTCGGGCTGGCCGGTCAGCGCGATCCTGCGGCCATGCACCCCTTCGGGCGTCGAGACGATCTCCGCTCCGAAATGGCGCAGCATCAGTTCGGTGTGGTCACGGCTCGCCTCGTTTTCAATCACCGTCGTCACGCCCGGCGCGGCAAGCCCCGCGAGCAGCACCGCGGATTTGATCTGCGCGGAGGCGACCGGCGTGCGGTAGAGGATCGGCAAGGGATCGCGCGCACCAGCCAGCGTCAGCGGCAGCCGACCACCCTCCCCACCGGCGATGACCCTGGCTCCCATCAGGGTTAAGGGATCGAGCACCCGCCGCATCGGCCGGGAACGCAGCGAGGCGTCGCCATCGAACACCGCCGTGATCGGGCAACCGGCGACGGCTCCCATGACCAGGCGGCAGCCGGTGCCGGAATTGCCGAAATCGAGCGGCTTTGCCGGCTGGGCAAAGCCGGCGACTCCCACCCCGCGGACGGCCCAGGCGAAATCGCCCGTCCGCTCCACTCTCGCTCCCAGCTCCCGCATCGATTTGGCGGTATTGAGGACGTCTTCGCCCTCCAGAAGGCCTGATATCCGGCTTTCCCCGACCGCCATCGCGCCCAAAATCAAGGACCGGTGCGAGATCGATTTATCGCCGGGAACGCGGGCTTTTCCCGTCAAAGGGCCGTTGGAACGGGATTCCAAGGGGGTTTTTTGATCGGCGGCGCGATCCGAATGGGTCAAGATTGTGTCCTTTGGTCTCAGCTCCGGCTTCCGCCATGATCTTCCGTAAAGCACTATTGACAGCGGCGTGCCAACTAGCCAAGTGAAGCACCGCTTTTCGAAAGATTCCCAGGATTCCGCACGTGGCCAAATCCGATCTCGGAACCAAACGCATTTGCCCGACGACGGGTAAGAAATTTTACGATCTCAACAAGAACCCGGTGATATCGCCTTACACCGGCGAGGTCGTGCCGATTGCGCCGGTGACGCCGGCGCGAACCCGAAGCGACGCACGCGCCGCCGCTGCCGCCACCGAGACGATGCCCGAGCCCGCAGAGGCCGAGGAGTTGGTCTCGCTCGAGGAGGCCGATGCCGAGGAGAACACCGGCAAGGTCAAGGCAGTGGTACCGGAATCGGAAGACGACATCGAGATCGACGAGACGATCGAGGGCGATGACGACGACGATTCCACCTTCATTGCCGATGAAGAAGAAGGCGATGAAGACGTGACCGATATCATCGGCGATGTCGGCGGCGATGAGGAGACTTGAGATCGGCTCTGATTTGTGATCAGGGTCGTGTTGATATGGCGCGTCGCCCAAGGCGCGCGGAGAGCATGATCCGAAAGGGATCATGCTCAAAGGCTGAAGTTTCGGGGCCATAGCTCAGCTGGGAGAGCGCTTGCATGGCATGCAAGAGGTCGGCGGTTCGATCCCGCCTGGCTCCACCAGCCTTCGCCGGCCACGGGAAGTTTGTTGTAACGAGCCAGTGGGCTGCGCCTTCACGAGCTGGCACTTCAGCGGGTTTTCCTCTCCGCCTTCGCATTCAGCCGGTCGAGCGGCTGCTTTTTGACGGGATTGAAGTCTCAATGCCGGGCGCGCCGCGCGACGATGCCGAGGCTTTCCTCTCCAAGAGCCTTGGTGTGGACCTACGCCAGCGCCGAACGCCAGGACGTTGACGTGTGACTGACTTCGGTCTGGCGTAAGGCCGCCCTGCTCGGAAAGCCGTTGCTGCGGTTCGCGAAGCCAGCTAGCTCTGAAACCCTGACATCACGGATTGGACCAGGAATTTTCGAGGGCTTCCGATGACTGAGACCGGTTCGGGCGCGATGACGGGCCTCCGCGTGATCGACCTCACGCGCGTGCTCGGCGGCCCGTATTGCACGCAGATTCTCGCCGATCACGGCGCCAACGTCATCAAGGTCGAGCCGCCGGCCGGCGATGAGGTGCGCGACTGGGGACCCCCCTTCCACGGCGAGGATGCGGCCTATTTCGTCGGGATCAACCGCAACAAGCGCTCGATCGGCCTCGACCTTGCCTCCGAGGGCGGTCGCGCCGTGCTGATGAAGCTGCTCGAGGGCGCCGACGTGCTGATCGAGAATTTCAAGCCGGGCACGCTGGACAAATGGGGCATCGGCAACGACGTCCTGCGCGCCAGGTTTCCAAGGCTCGTTCACTGCCGGATTTCCGGTTTCGGCGCCGACGGACCGCGCGGCGGCAATCCCGGCTATGATGCGATCATCCAGGCGATGACGGGTATGATCATGGCGACCGGCTCGCCGCAGTCGGGCCCGACGCGGATCGGCGTTCCTGTGGTCGACATCACGACCGGCCTTTATGCGGCGATCGGCATCCTGATGGCCTTGTCGGAACGGCAACGCTCCGGCCAGGGACAGTTCCTCGAAACCACGTTGTTCGAGACGGGGCTTTCGGTCATGCATCCGCATGCCGCGAACTACTTCATGCACGGCAAGCCGCCGGCGCTCACCGGCAACGAGCATCCGAACCTCGTGCCTTACGCAATCTTTCCGACCCGCACCGACAACATCTTCATCGGCGTCGGCAATGACGGCACCTTCGGCAAGCTCTGCAAGGAGATCGGCAAGGAAGAGCTCGCTGCCGATCCGCGCTTTGCCCGCAACCGCGACCGCGTCGCCAATCGCGAGGCGTTGCGTGCGGAACTCGCCGCTGTGTTCAGTCAGCATGACGCCGGGCCGCTGTGCGATCGCCTGCTGGCCGCGGGTCTGCCGGCAGGTCCGGTGCAGTCGATCGATCAGGCCCTGACCAGCGCCCATGTCGCCCATCGCGGCGATGTCGTCGAGAAGGACTGGTATAAGGGCGTGGCTTCCCCGATCCGCATGTCGCGCAGTAAGGCGAGCCTGCGCAGCGTCCCCCCCACATTCGGCCAGCACACGGCCGAGGTGCTCGCGGAGTTCGGCTACTCCAAATCGGAGATCGAGGCCTTGGCTGCCAAAGGCGTGATTGCTACCCAGCGCCGCCGTTAATGATCGGCGACACGTCGGTAACTGTTCGCAAACGCCTTTGGGGAAAGCTTCTGACACTGCGGCAAAGGGTGCTTGAACACCCCCGGATTATGCCCATATTGGCTTTGACCGGAGTGTGAATTCACCTTCAGGTCATTAGGGGTGCCGCAAGGGCCCCGAACACTTCAAAGTCGCTTCGAGAGGACTTTGCAAAAAATGTCTCGTGTTCCCTCGTTATCGAGTCCGTTTCTGCTGGGATTTGACGAAATCGAGCGTGCGCTCGATCGCGTCGTCAAAGGCGCTGACGGCTATCCTCCTTACAACATCGAGCGGTGCGACCGTGCCAACGGGCAGCCGGAACGGCTGCGCATAACGCTCGCGGTCGCCGGATTTACCCGCGACCAACTCGATGTGACCATTGAGGAAAATCAGCTTGTCATCCGCGGCCGCCAGCAGGAGGAAAAGGCCCGGCAATACATCCATCGCGGCATCGCCGCGCGCCACTTCCAGCGCACCTTCGTGCTGGCGGAGGGGATGCTGGTGCTGGGCGCGGATCTGAAGAACGGGCTGTTGTCGATCGATCTGGCCCGGCCGGAGCCGGAAAGGGTCGTTAAGACAATTGCTATCAATGAACACGAATAATGGAACGAGTAGCGGACTCGACCGCTTGGAATTGAGAAGGAGTCGAGACCATGACTGAAGGTAATGTTGCTTTGGAACCTCGCGTCTCCCTGGAGACGTTGGCCAGCCTTGGCGAAGGTCATATCGCCTATGTGAAGCAGATCCGCTCGGAAGACGTGCCGGGCCTGTTTCCGGAGGCGCCGGAAATCGCGCCGGGACTGAAACTGTTCGCGCTTCACGCCGCGGACGGCACCCCGATCATGCTGACCGACTCGCGCGAAGCCGCGATAGCGAACGCCTGGAGCAACGAACTACAGGCCGTCAGCGTGCACTGACGCGCGCGCGCCCGCACAGAGAATTCAAAAACGGCGGGCCTGCCGGGGCCCGCCGTTTTCATTTTTTGTCTGTAAGCTGACGTCAGGCCGATGATTCTAAGCTGCGCTGGCGGGCGGCAGGGCCAGCACCGAATAGATGGCCTGAGCCTCGCGCGAGGCGCGCAGCTTCTTCGCGACATCCTGGTCGCGTAGCAGCCGTGCAATGCGCGCCAATGCCTTAAGGTGATCGGCACCGGCGCCTTCCGGCGCCAGCAGCAGAAAAACAAGATCGACCGGCTGGCCGTCCATGGCCTCGAAATCGATCGGGCGCTCCAGCCGCGCAAACAGGCCGAAGATCTTTTCCAGCTTGGGCAGCTTGCCGTGCGGGATCGCGACGCCATATCCGACAGCCGTGGTGCCGAGCTTTTCACGCTGCAACAGCACTTCGAAGATTGAGCGCTCGTTCTGTCCAGTCAACTGTGCGGCGCGCGCCGCCAGTTCTTGCAGCGCCTGCTTCTTGCTGTTGACTTTTAACGCGGGGAGAATCGCCTCGGGTGCGACCAGATCGGTAATCGTCATGGAACGTTCCGAGGTAAATTGCGCGGTGGATCGATCGTCAGGTTGCGAAGGGATGCTGGCCAGCGAACAAGAGAGTGAAGGCGACCGCCCCCACTCCGTTCCTAATTGGGTGGGCTTCTACTCCAACACAAGAGCAGTGCCAACACCCGCAAGAGAACCGCCGGCCGCGCATCATCAAGGGCGCGGACCATAGGGAGGGGCCCCCCGCTCGTCAATGCCGATTTTGCCTCAGGAGCGAGCTTGGAATGGACCGAGATAAGGCAATAGCGCATTGTTCTGCCATCGTTTTTTCGCAAAACCCGAGTTCCGCTTCCAGCCCCGCCCACCTTATGGCTGCTTCAGTCCTTCGGCTTAACCGTGGGAGGATCGATCCAGCCGACATGGCCGTCGACACGACGGTAGATGATGTTCACCCGGCCGCTGGACCCGTGCTGAAACACCAGACAAGGCGCGCCGGTCAGATCCAGTTCCATGACCGCCTCCGCAACCGACAGCCGTTTCAGCGAGGTCGTCGCCTCGGCGATGATGACCGGGCTATAGCCGGTGACCTCGTCGTCGCCCTCGCCCGGCGCCTCGATCACGTAGCTCGGCGCATCAAGCGTCGCCAGCGCCTCGGAGGCCGCATGAGCCTTGCGGGCCGAACGATCCTTCAGCCGGCTTTTGTAGCGGCGCAGGCGCTTCTCGATCATCAGCAGCGCCTGATCGGCGCTGGCATAGGCATCGGCCGCATTGGAATCGGCTTCCAGCGTGATGCCGGAATCCAGATGCAGCGCGCAATCGGTTCGAAAGCCCGAGCCATCCTTGCTCAGGGTAATGTGGCCCGAATAATTGCCGTCGAAATATTTGCGCAAGACTTCGTCGGTGCGCTCCGAGACCCGTCCGCGCAACGCCTCGCCGATCGAGATGCTTTTTCCAGAAATTCGCAGCGTCATCGTTTGCCTCAGTCGTGTGGCGGATCAGAAGTCCGCATCATTGCTGCAGCGAGCTCGCCGCGCGGACGTTTGATCCAAGCCCAAGAGTTAGTGGGTTTGCCAGCGCTCTTTTGATTCCGACCCTTGATTCGATTCCCACCTTTGAATGTGCTCCGAAAAAAATCGAACTCCGGAATCGGGACCAGTTGTGCTTACTGAACACTATTACGATTCGACCGAGACACAATCAGGCAGGCTGGGGGTCGCGGGATCGGTCGGAAGATGCGGGAGAAGCTGACAGGGCATTGCCAAGCATACCTTGTTTATCGCGGCGTCGCTGGACCGATGACGGAATCCGCATCGCTTCGCGGTATTTTGCGACCGTGCGGCGGGCGATATCAATACCGTTTCCGCGCAATCGTTCCACGATGGTGTCGTCGGAGAGAATCAGCGCCGGGTCTTCGGCATCGATCAGTCGCTTGATATGGTGACGCACCGCTTCCGCCGAATGCGCTTCGCCGCCGTCGGCGGACGCAATCGAAGCAGTGAAGAAATACTTCAGTTCGAAAATACCGCGATTGGTTGCCATGTATTTGTTGGCGGTGACGCGCGAGACCGTCGATTCGTGCATCTGGATCGCGTCGGCCACAGCTTTCAGGTTGAGCGGCCGCAAATGCGCCACGCCGCGCGTGAAGAAGCCGTCCTGCTGCCGGACGATTTCGGTCGCGACCTTTAGGATCGTGCGGGCGCGCTGATCAAGTGCGCGGACCAGCCAGGTGGCGTTTTGCAGGCAGTCGCTGAAATAGGACTTGTCGCCGTCCTTGCGGATCGTCTTCGACAGTTCGGTGTAATAGCTCTGGTTGACCAGGACACGCGGCAGCGTCTCGCTGTTGAGTTCGACCAGCCATCCGCCGTCCGGGCCCGATCTGACATAGACATCGGGCACCACTGTCTGCGCGCGTATCGAGCCAAACTTCAGGCCGGGCTTCGGATCGAGCTTTCGGATTTCACCGATCATGTCGGTGATATCTTCGTCGTCGACGCCGCACAGTTTCCGCAAGGCGACGATGTCGCGCTTCGCGAGCAGCTCGAGATTTTCAACCAGCGCCCGCATCGCGGGATCGTAGCGGTCGAGTTCGCGGAGCTGGATCGCGAGGCATTCACTCAGGGAACGCGCGCAGACTCCAGGCGGATCGAACTTCTGCAAGACGGAAAGCACCGCCTCGATGTCCTCTTGCGGTGCGCCGAGCCGCTCGGCAGCCTGCCCAAGATCCCCAGGCAGATAGCCGGACTCGTCGACGAGGTCGATCAGGTATTGACCGATCATGCGCTGTGCCGGCGCGGTGAAGGCCACCGCCAGCTGTTCAGCGAGATGACTCCCCAGCGTCACCTCGGCGGCCACGAAAGCCTCGAGATTGTAACTGTCGTCGTTGGAGGCGCCGCCTCCCCATTCGGTATAGGTGGTGGGCACGGCATCCTGCGCGTTGCGGGCGGCAACCTCCGTAGGTTCTTCCGAAAACACGTTGTCGAGCGGGGTATCGAGGGTTTGCTCGATCTCGGTTCGGCTGCCGAGATCCCGGTTCATCCAGTCCTCCTGGACCGGCTCAAAACCTTCGGCGCCGGATTCGGAGGCTTGGCCGGCAAATTCCTCGTCAAAACCGCCCTCGGACGCCTCCGCCCCGCCTGTGGCCGGTTCGCCCGCTACCGGCGCTTCCGGACCGTCGCTTTCCCGCTCGAGCAGCGGATTTCGCTCCAACTCCTCCTCGACGAATGCCGAAAGGTCGAGATTTGACAGCTGAAGCAGCTTGATCGCCTGCATCAACTGCGGCGTCATCACCAGCGACTGCGACTGGCGGAATTCTAGTCTCTGCGTCAGAGCCATCGAGGCGAGAACCGATTACCGATTCGAAAAATTGGTCCGATTCTTGCTTATCCTAGTCGTCAGCCGATGTACACGGCTTGACTCGGCGGAAAAAAGTTTACTTCCACGATGGATTACGGGTTCGGCCTGGTGCGTGCGGGCGCAACTTCCGCGATCAAAGCCGGAATTCTTCGCCGAGATAGAGCCTGCGGACATCGGGATCGCTGACGATCTCGTCCGGGCTGCCCTCGGTCAGGATCTCGCCGGCATAGACGATATAGGCGCGGTCGGTCAGCCCGAGCGTTTCGCGGACATTGTGGTCGGTAATCAAGACGCCGATGCCGCGATTGGTGAGGTGACGGACAAGGTCCTGAATATCGCCAACGGCAATCGGGTCGATGCCGGCGAAGGGCTCGTCGAGCAGCATGTAGTTCGGACGGGTGGCAAGCGCGCGCGCGATCTCGACGCGCCGCCGTTCGCCGCCCGACAGCGCGATCGAGGGCGTCTTCCTTAACCGTGTGATGTTGAATTCGTCGAGCAGCGAATCCAGCTCGGCCTCGCGCTTCTTGCGCGAGGATTCGACGACCTCGAGCACCGCGCGGATGTTCTGCTCGACGGTGAGGCCGCGAAAAATCGACGCCTCCTGCGGCAGATAGCCGATGCCGAGCCGGGCGCGCTGATACATCGGCAGCTTGGTAACGTCGTGGCCGTCGAGTTCGATGGCGCCGCGATCGGCCTTGATCAGGCCGGTGATCATGTAAAAGACGGTGGTCTTGCCGGCCCCGTTCGGGCCAAGCAGGCCGACGGCCTCGCCACGGCGGACGTAGATGCTGACCCCGCGCACGACCTTGCGGGTGCCAAAGCTTTTTTCCACGCTATGCACAGCCAGATAGCCGGCGCGGGCGGCTTGCCGCGGCGCAGCCGCGCCGCTGGCCCTTTGCGCGGGGTTGGGCGCAGGTTTGGGCGCTGCAGCTGGAGCCGGGCGCGGACGCGGATTCTCGACCGGCGGCAATTCCAGCACCGGTGAGGGTGCGGCCCTGGCGAGCGGCGGCGCATCGCGCACGGGGCTTGTCAGCATGTCGCCCATGTTGTTGCCGAGTGTGGTGATGTCCTCGCGCGAACGCGCAAACCCTGCCTTGCCGCGTTTTGCGGGGCGCCGCCGGAACATGCCGAGTAAATCCACCATCCCCGCTTCGTCCGACCCCTCTAACAAGCTCCGCGAACCTTGCCTGGCGATGATTCGCCCGCCAGCATGAATCAACGGATGCCCCTTGCCCAGCGGAAGCCTTTGTCCGAAACGCGCGACCCCGTGCGCTAAATACAAGCTTGCGCCGAGCCGTTCAACCGCGCCCCGGCGGCCCTTTGATCAAGCTCTTGGCATTACTTTGGTTTATTCGGCGCCAAAGACTGCGGCGCCCCCGGCTGGGAGCCCGACGGCGACGCGCCGGGCAGCGCCGGCCCAGTCCCGCTCTGGCCGGATGACTGGAACAAGCCCTGGACGCGCCCTGTGTCAGACTCGACGCGCGACACGCCGGTGGTCATGTCGACCAGGAGCCGGTCGCCACGCAGCACGTTCTTGCCCTGGGTCAGCACCACGCCGCCGAGCATCGTGATCAGGTTGGTCTTGGTATCGAAGACGGCCGTTTCGCCGGTCACGACCTGATCCTTTTGCGTCACGATGACGTCGCCCTTGGCCTCCAGCCGCTTGATCGACGATGCGCCGCCCGGGCCCGGCGTCGTAGACTGCATGGATGCCGATTGTGCAGAGGCTGGCTTGGCGGAAGCGGACGCCGACTTGCCGGAAGTCTTGCCGTTCGCCGGCTGAGCATTCTGATTGCTCGATTCATAATAGACGACCAGCACCTTCGAGGTCATGGTGGTGTCGCCCTGAACCACCTTCACATTGCCGGTGAAGGTCGCCTCCTTCTTCTTGTCGCGCATCTCGAGAGAGACCGATTCGATCTGGATCGGCTGATCGCGGTTTTGCGAAAATCCCTGCATGGCATTCGGCACCCCGGTCACCGTGCTTTGCGATCTGGCATCGCCCGCAGCCATCGCGCATGCAAAGGCTGCGCAAGCGACACCGACTGCAAAGCGGTCTTTGAGAACTCTCACGGGAGACAGCGTCATCGGATCACTTGGCGTTGGAGGATTTGGCGGCCCGTGCCTTTGCGGGGTGCGCTGGCTGCGGTGGCGGCTCTCGCGGCGCGGCATCGGCAGAGGGCGGCAGCTTGTCGATGTTCATGACCACATGACCGTCGAAGCGGACGACTTCGCCGCCGCCTGTCACCTTCATCGTATCGGCGGAGATCTTTCCGTCGGCCCATTTGACATCGACATGCTCATGGGAGCTCACGGTCCCGCTGTTCATGTCGACGAAGGCCTGACTGAGCCACGCCTGGTACCCGGCGGTGGTCTGGACGTAGATGTCCTTATGCAGTTCGAGCTGCTGTTGCTTGGTGTCCATCTGTCCTTTGACCGCCTCCAGCGTGACGGTGGATTGATCTTCCATCAGCATCTTGCCCCGCAGCGTGTGCAGCTCGACGTGATCCGGGTCGGTCACGTCCTGGATCGCGGTGTTGGCCCAGACCTCATAGGGACGCTGGTCCTGCGAATAGCCCGCCAAATGTGGCGATTCCATCGTCACCTTGGTGCCGGAGACGACGAGGTTGCTCATGTCGACCGGCAGCTTCGGCAACAGCATCCGGAACGGATTGAAGACCGACACCAGGACGATGGCCGCCAGCGACAGAATCACGGCGGCCGGAACCGCAACCCGCAGGATGCGCACCAGCCGGCTGTGGCGCGCCGCCATCGCAAAGCGCGCCTCCATGCTGGCGGCGTCATAGGCAGGATTCTGGACCGAACTCAAAAAAGCTCCGAAATTCGCGAGCTGTCATTTTAGCGGGAGATTACCGGGTCGCCCAGTCCACAACCGCACGCACCCTCTTATCTGCTATCTGCTGCTGTCAGGACTGTGTCGGAAAAACGGCGAAATGGCCGCCCTTCCAGCAAGCAATTGTTTCGTTTTGCTTCAGCCTATCGGATCTTCGGACGGCACGAGCCGCCACCAGGGTGGGGAGCGAATGTCAAATCCACGCCCTAGGAATGCGCGAAAATATCCTCGGCTTCCCAGCCCTGAAGATCGAGCCTGGCGCGCGTCGGCAGGAACGCAAAGCAGGCTCGCGCCAGGTCGAGGCGGCCTTCGCGCGCGAGCATGACGTCGAGCCGCTCGCGGAGCGCATGCAGATGCAGGACATCGGAAGCCGCATAGGCTAGCTGCGCTTCGTTCAAGGCTGGTGCGCCCCAGTCGCTCGATTGCTGCTGCTTCGAAAGCTCGACGTTGAGCACCTCACGCACCAGGTCTTTCAGGCCGTGGCGGTCGGTATAGGTGCGGGAAAGCCGCGAAGCGATCTTCGTGCAATAGACCGGCTCGGGCATCACACCGAAGCTGTGATAGAGCGCGGCGAGATCGAAGCGGGCGAAATGGAAAATCTTGGTGATCTTCGGATTTGCGAGCAGCGCCTTCAGATTCGGCGCGTCATTCGCGCCCTTGCCGTGATCCTTGGGGATCTGCACCACGTCTGCGCTGCCGTCGCCGTTCGACAACTGCACGACGCAAAGCCGGTCGCGATGCGGATTGAGCCCCATGGTCTCGGTATCGATCGCGACTGCCTCAGTATAGCGGATAAGATCGGGCAGGTCGCCGCGATGCTGGCGCACGGTCATAGCTTCAAAGGCCTCTGGTCGATTCGGAGCAGTGAGAGCGGCGACAACACTAGCCTCCAATATCGCAACAGGCGAGCCGCACGAGGCCGCTTCGGTCAGCAAAATCGATCTCGCTCCAGGGGCGCACAGCCCGGCCTTGGGCGCCGACCAATCTCACCTCCCTCCCGACCTCGGGGTAACTTCGGCGGCTGAAGCTCGCTGCCGTTGGCTGCAGCGCTCCAGGTTATCGACGATTTTCCGGCGGGCTGGGCGCAACGGCTTTGGGGTCCTGCGAAAGCGCGCGCGGCAGGGTCAGATGTTGGCCAGGACAAGTCCTCATTCCGCTCGACCATGAGGACTCGGCCGACAATAAAATATTGTGTTTATTGCGATTTTTACATTTCTGGCTGGGCCGATGGAACTTTTGCGGCCTGAGCGAATTGAGTAAATTACTCAACGAGATGATTCCTGGACAGATTCGATGAATGATATACGTGGCGAGCGATTGCAGGTCATGCTCTCCCCGGAAGAGCTTGCCGCGTTGGACGATTTTCGCTTCAAGCACCGGATGCCGACGCGCGCGGCAGCCGTGCGCGAGCTTTTGAAGCTCGGGCTGACGGTCGCGGCCCCCGACGCCCTTGCCGGCGTCAAATCCAGCAATTACGGCGTCTTCAAGCGCGGACCCGACGGACACAGGGAAGCGAGCGCCGAATCGGACGGCGGAAACTGACCGGGCAGGAAACACGAAAGTTTTGCAGCATTTTTGAAACATCCCGGTGAGCGGTTCTCTACCGGTTTTGCAGGCTGCAAAAGCGCCCACCGCGGGCGCTGATATAATTTGATCATGATTGAACCCCGTCGTCCCGAACGTTGCGCCACGATCAAGGTCCACTCCCGACCCTGCATCGAACCCCATCGCAAACGCGGATGGGAGCTCGTCCTTTGGACAGGCAATGCCTTCGACCACTCGACCCCGTTCCGGGAGATGCTGGCCGAGATCGCCGCAGTGTTAGCCAAGGAAGCGCCGACCTCGATCGAATTACCCGACTATCGGGACTCGGAAGATCGGGTCGAAGGCACGCTTCGATTCGGCGGAGAAGAGGTTGGCATCTACTACGAACACTCGCTGAGCTATCTGTCGCTGATGAGCAACAACGCGACCACGCTGCTGCGGGTCGCGGACCACCTTCAGCCGCTGGTGGCGCTCGCCGCCTGACGTAGTATCCGTTGATCGAAGGGGAATGGTGCCCAGGAAAGGACTCGAACCTTCACGACTGTTAGGTCACTGGCACCTGAAGCCAGCGCGTCTACCAATTCCGCCACCTGGGCATGGCCCGGCTTGTTAAGGTTCGGTCGCGCGCTTGTCAAATTGAAGTAGCCCGGCCGAATGGGCTATACAGAAATCGGGCGATGGCGTATCGGCAAATCGCCGAATCTTGAAGCCCATCAGACCCGAAGCCCAGCAGACCAAAGGCATCCGAACATGGCATCGAATCTGGAAACCCTGGTCACGGTCTTTGGCGGATCGGGCTTCCTGGGCCGGGCCGTGGTCCGGGCGCTGTGCAAACGCGATTATCGCATCCGCGTCGCGGTGCGGCGGCCAGAGCTCGCAGGCCACCTCCAGCCGCTCGGCAAGGTCGGCCAGATTCACGCTGTTCAGGCCAATTTGCGTTACCCGGCCTCCGTCGAGGCGGCCATGCGCGGCGCCCATGTTGCGGTCAATCTCGTGGGCATCCTGGCGCAGAGCAGCGCCCAGACCTTCGACGCCGTTCAGGCGGAAGGGGCGGGCCACGTGGCGAAGGCGGCAGCCGCCGCGGGCGCGCGGATGGTGCATGTATCGGCGATCGGGGCCGACGCCAATTCCGCCTCGCTTTATGCCCGCTCCAAGGCCGCCGGCGAACAGGCCGTGCTGGCGGCCGTTCCCGGCGCGACCATCTTCCGGCCGTCGGTGGTGTTCGGTCCGGAGGATGATTTCACCAACCGCTTTGCCGCACTGGCGCGGATCTCGCCGGCGCTGCCGCTGATCGGCGGCGGGCTGACCAGGCTGCAACCGGTCTATGTCGGTGACGTCGCGACCGCAGTGGCGGGCGCGGTCGACGGCAACACCAGGGCAGGCGCGACATACGAACTCGGCGGTCCGGAAGTGCTCACCATGCGCGAGATCATGGAAACGATCCTGGAGATCACAGAGCGCGGGCGGATGCTGGTGTCGCTGCCGTTTGGGCTGGCGAAACTCCAGGCACTGTTCCTGCAATTTGCACCCGGCCCCTTCCGCCTGACGGCGGATCAGGTCGAACTCCTGCGCAGCGACAATGTAGTGTCAGACGCCGCGAAAGCCGCGGGCCTCACGCTGGAAGGGCTGGGCATTGCCCCGGATTCGCTGGAAGCAATCGCGCCGCAATATCTCTGGCGCTTCCGTAAAGCGGGCCAGTTCACGCACCGGAACGCGTAGCGAATCCGAGTTGTCGTTGCCGGCATAGATGCTCGACGAGCGGCAGCGCTTCCGCTCGCCTGTGACCCGGCAATCCATCGGATTTTTCGCAGAGGACCGTGGATGCGCGGATCAAGCCACTCGTGACGAGCAACCTGAGTAATCATCATCGTCCCAGCGCCAGTGCGATCAGGCCGAGCGTGCCGACGACGACCCGCCACCACGCAAACAGCGTGAAGCCGTGGCGGGTGAGATAGCTGAGGAATGATTTCACCACGATGGCCGCCACGACAAAGGACACCACGAAGCCAAGGGCCACTATGCTCAAATGATCGAACGTCATCTCGGCGCGGTTCTTGTAGAAGTCATAGGCAAACGCGCCGATCATGGTCGGTATTGCCAGGAAGAACGAGAATTCCGCGGCCGCGCGCTTGTCCGCCCCTAACAACATCGCCGCGACGATGCTGGCGCCCGAGCGCGACACGCCGGGAATCATCGCAAGACATTGCGCGATACCGATCCACAGATACGTCAGCAGCGGAAATTTGGTGGCGTCGTGCTCATGCGGCTTGTGATCGATCTGGTCGACCCAGAGCAGGATGGCGCCGCCGACGATCAACGAGAAGCAGATCACCCAGGGATTGAACAGGAGCAGCTTGATATATTTGCCGGCAATCAGGCCGATCACTACCGCCGGCAGGAACGCGATCAGGATACCGATGACAAAGCGGCGGTCATCGGGGTTGGAGAACATACCGAGCGCGACTTTCCACAATCTCGCAAAATACAACATGACGATCGCGAGGATTGCGCCGAGCTGGATCAACACCACGAAGCTGTTCCAGAAGGCGCCTTCGCCCAGACCGAAGAAGCGTTCCACGAGCAGCATGTGGCCGGTCGAGGAAACCGGCAGGAACTCGGTGATGCCCTCGACAATGCCGAGAATGACCGCCCGCAGCGAATCAGTGAGCATGATGGAGAGCCCTCTTTCTGGTCAGATTGGAGATTGAGGCGATGGCGGTCCGTCGACGGACCGCATCAAAGCGATAGCGGCTGAAAATGGCCGGATTCTTCTCGCTTATTCGTTTGCATGGAGCAACGGCAAAAACGTAGAAACGATCATCGGGGTTGCCACAATCGAAAGCTTCGCTAGTTTGGCGACCCGATCAGGCGTCACCCCAAGGCTTCATGTTTACGCTGTTCCATCACCCCTTCTGTCCACATTCGCGCTTCATTCGCCTCGTGCTCGGCGAACTCGGCGCCGATCTGCGTCTGGTGGAGGAGCGGGCCTGGGAACGGCGTGAGGCATTCCTCGCGCTTAACCCCGCCGCCACCACGCCGGTACTGATCGCCGAAGGCGAAGGCGCGATACCCGGCGCAGGCGTCATTGCCGAATATATCGACGAGACTTTTGGCGCCGAGATGGCGGAGCGCCGGCTGTTGCCGCAGGCGACGGCGGAGCGGATCGAAGTGCGGCGGCTGATGGCGTGGTTCAACGAAAAATTCTTCGAGGAGGCATCCAACCCGCTGGTCACCGAGCGTATCTACAAGCGCTTCATGAGCGAGGAATACGGCGGCGGTCCGCCCTCCGCCGATGTCATGCGCGCGGCGAAGGCGAACGTACGCTATCACCTCGCTTATATTGGCTGGCTGGCGAGGACGCGAAATTATCTCGCCGGTGACCGCATCACGTTTGCGGACCTCGCCGCTGCCGCGCATCTGTCGGCGATCGACTATCTCGGCGACGTGCCGTGGAGCGAGGATGACGCGGCGAAGGCCTGGTATGCGCGGGTCAAGTCGCGGCCCTCGTTCCGTCCGCTACTCTCCGAATGGCTGGCGGGCGTGCCGGCCTCGCGCACTTACGTCGATCTCGATTTCTGACCCGCACTGACGGATTGGCAACGAGCGCCGCTTCAGGCAAGATGCCGCCGCATCTCCGGCCGCGCCTTCAGCGCAGCACCCTGTCTGGCAAATATCCTCGCGATGCGTTCCGGCGCAAAGTTCATGTCGACGAAGGCTGGTCCTGTGTTGGCGACCTCGTGATAGCTGGCGATCTTGCCGTCGCGCAGCTTCATCATCGCCACGCCCTCGAACATCACGCGCGCGCCCTTCGCCTCCGGCAGCGTCGAGCGGTAGCTGAAGAGATAGTGCGCATAGAGCATCTTGCCGTCGCTGAGCGGGGCGTGCGCATCCCAGCGGAAATCGGTCGCGCTGCGATAGAAAACCTCGTCGATCATCTCGGCGATTTTGGCGCGGCCCTCGAAGGCACCATAGAACACGTCGTGATAAACGCCGTCCTCGGTAAACAGATCGGCAAAGGCCTTGCCGTTGCGCTGTTCGACGGCATCGCAAAAGGCGCGCAGCAGTTCTTCCGCGGTCATGGCGCTGTTTCTCTAGCCGACACAGAGAAGCTTAACCGAATTCGGCGACAGCAGCCAGGATCCGCGCAATGTCCTGCGGCCGCGACAGGCGGTGATCGCCATCCTGGATCATCGTCAGCACCACGTCGTCGGCGGGCAGCCGATGCACCAGCGCAAAGGCGTGCTTCCACGGCACATCGGGGTCCTTCGCGCCCTGCAGGATATGCACCGGACATCCGACCTCGATTGCGCCGCCGAGCAAAAGGTGGTTGCGGCCCTCCTCGATCAGCTTGCGGGTGATCGGATAGGGGTCGCCATATTCGGACGGACGCAGCCACTCGCCGGTGGTCTCGATCTGGCGGCGAACGTCCGGTGAAAACGCTTTCCACATCAGCTCTTCGGTGAAATCGGGCGCCGGCGCGATCAGCACGAGAGCTTTCAGCGAAGCGCGGGTCGCGGGACGTTCGGCGAGTTCGCGCGCAAGCAGAAGCGCCATCCATCCGCCCATCGAGGAGCCGATCACCACCTGCGGGCCGCTCGTGAACCGCTCGAAGACGGCGACGCTTTCTTCCAGCCATCGGCCGATAGTGCCCTCGGCAAAGTCGCCGCCGGATTCGCCATGGCCGGAATAATCGAACCGGGTACAGGCCCGGCCGTGCTCGGCCGCCCACGCGTCGAGGGCCAGCGCCTTGGTCCCGCGCATGTCGGACTTGAAGCCGCCCAGCCAGAAAAGCCCGGGCAAGCCGCCTTTTCGGGCACGGACCGCGATCCGGCGCGGCGCGCCGGCCTCGCCGACCTCGACGAAGACGGGTGTTTGGCTGCCGGTTTCGGGATTGGTCATGACATCGTCATGCGCGAGCGCATGAGGTCCGTCAACCAAAACGCCGGACAAGCGTTATGACTGCTTGCGGAGGGCACGCCTCTGTCCTATCTCGCGGCAAGACAGCATCCCCGTGGCCAGAAAGCCTCGCATTTGATGCTTTTTCGCTTCGTGCGGACAAGTTGGCTTGCCCACGAAGCCTTATTCCTTCAAACTGCCCGCTTCGCTCACAACTTTGGAGAAATACCCATTCGCCGTCCCAACAGAGCCCCGCCCGTCGTTGCCAAAGATGGGCCGCGCACCAACGATGAGATTCGAAACGCAACGGTTCAGCTAATCGACCAGAACGGCACGAACCAAGGCACGGTCGAAACGATCGTCGCCATTAAGCAGGCTGTCGAAGCCGGAATGGATCTCGTGGAGATTTCGCCGAACGCCACTCCTCCCGTCTGCAAGATCATGGATTACGGGAAGTACAAGTATTCGGCGCAGAAGAAAGCGGCAGAAGCCCGCAAGAAACAGAAGACCGTCGAGATCAAGGAAATCAAGCTTCGGCCGATGATCGACGATCACGACTACGACGTGAAGATGCGCGCCATGCAGCGTTTCTTCGAGGAAGGCGACAAGGTCAAGATCACCTTGCGCTACCGTGGCCGTGAGATGGCGCACCAGGAAATCGGCACCAAGCTGCTCGACAAGATCAAGACCGACGTCGCGGATTTCGCGAAGGTCGAGCAGGACGCCCGTTTCGAGGGCCGCCAGGTCGTGATGGTTCTGGCACCGCGTTGATTTGACCTTATTGCAAGACCTCTCGTCCCCGCGCCAGCGGGGACGAAGCCTCCGGCCTTTGGTTCTGCTCGTCCCGCTCGACAACGGCCTCCTGGGGATCACGCCGCCCAGACCGCCGGTGCTGCAATTGCCGAGCGGACGCGCCCCCGCGGATTTGGCGGTTCATCGTTGCCAAAACAGCCTTGTTCTGTCATAAGCGCGGCCTTCATCGCCCGGCTGATCAAAGGGCTGCCGTGGCGATGGCCAGTGCGGGTTTTGTCGACCGACATAGAAACCTGAGCACTTTCAACGCTCTAACGAGCATTTTAGCCGCCGGCCGCCTGATCGGGCGCGTTTTTGTGCGGCCATTAGGAGAGCCAAATGCCCAAATTGAAGACCAAATCGGGCGCCAAAAAGCGCTTCAAAGTAACGGCTACAGGCAAGGTCCTGCACGCCCAGCGCGGCAAGCGCCACGGCATGATCAAGCGGACCAAGAAGCAGATCAGGCAGCTGCGCGGTACGCGCGTGCTGTTCAAGACCGACGGCGACAACATCAAAAAATATTTCCTGCCGAACACCTGATCGCAGGCTTCTGTCCGCTCGCGGCCAACTCCAGGCCGCGACCCCTCATTTTTATTTTTCAGATGAAGGAGACCCGTCATGTCTCGCGTCAAACGCGGTGTGACCGCTCACGCCAAGCACAAGAAAGTCTACAAGGCCGCCAAGGGCTATTACGGGCGCCGCAAGAACACGATCCGCGCCGCCAAGCCGGCGGTCGAAAAGGCCGGCCAGTACGCCTTCCGCGACCGCAAGCGCAAGAAGCGCACCTTCCGCGCGCTGTGGATCCAGCGCCTGAATGCGGCCGTCCGCCCGTTCGGCATGACCTACAGCGTGTTTATCAACGGCCTGTCCAAGTCGGGCATCGTGGTCGACCGCAAGGTGCTGTCGGATCTTGCGATCAACGAGCCGGCGGCGTTCCAGGCGATCGCCGAGAAGGCCAAGGCCGCGCTCGCCGCCTGAGGCGTCAACTCGTTCCGGCTTGCAATTCCGCTGTCATGCCCCGCGTTGGCGGGGCATCCAGTAGCCACCCATCGACGAATTGACCTTCGTGGTTACTGGATCGTCCGCCGAGGCGGGTGATAACAGGCTTGTATGGACTGCGAGCGCATTCTTTCAGAGGTGCCCGTCGCCATGTCCGATCTTGCTCGTCTCGAAGCGCAAATTCTCGCCGATATCGCTGCGGCATCCGACGAAGCCATGCTGGAAGCCGTGCGCGTTGCGGCGCTGGGCAAGAAGGGCTCGATTTCGGCCCTGCTCTCGACGCTCGGGAAGATGTCCCCCGACGAGCGCAAGACGCAAGGCGCTGCGATCAACCTCGCCAAGGACAAGGTGACACAGGCGCTCGCCGAACGCCGCGAGGTGCTGAAATCCGCCGCGCTTGATGCGCGCCTCGCCTCCGAGACCGTCGACGTCACGCTGCCGTTGCGCGATGCGCCGACCGAGACCGGCCGCATCCATCCCTTGAGCCAGGTCTGGGATGAACTCACGGCGATCTTTGCCGACATGGGATTTTCCGTTGCCGAAGGGCCGGACATCGAGACCGACGACTACAATTTCACCAAGCTGAATTTCCCGGAGGGCCATCCGGCGCGGGAAATGCACGACACGTTTTTCTTCAATCCGAAGGAAGACGGCACGCGCATGCTGCTGCGTACACACACCTCGCCGGTGCAGGTCCGCACCATGCTGAGCCAGAAGCCGCCGATCCGCGTGATCTGCCCGGGGCGCACCTATCGCATCGATTCAGATGCCACCCACACGCCGCAATTCCACCAGGTCGAAGGCCTTGTCATCGACAAAGGTTCGCATCTCGGTCACCTGAAGTGGATCCTGCACGAATTCTGCAAGGCGTTCTTCGAGGTCGACCACATCAACATGCGCTTCCGCCCGTCGTTCTTTCCGTTCACCGAGCCCTCGCTCGAGGTCGACATCCAGTGCCGGCGCGACAAGGGCGAGATTCGCTTCGGTGAAGGCGAGGATTGGCTGGAGATTCTCGGCTGCGGCATGGTGCATCCGAACGTGCTGCGCGCCTGCGGCATCGATCCGGACACCTATCAGGGCTTTGCCTGGGGCATGGGCATCGATCGCATCGCTATGCTGAAATACGGCATGCACGATCTCAGGCAGCTGTTCGAGAGCGATGTGCGCTGGCTTTCGCATTACGGCTTCAGGCCGCTCGACATCCCGACGCTGGCGGGAGGGCTGAGCTCGTGAAATTCACCCTCTCCTGGCTGAAGGAACATCTCGACACCGACGAGAGCGTTGAAAAGCTCGCCGACAAGCTCACCATGATAGGGCTCGAGGTCGAGAGCATCGAGGACAAGGCCAGGCAGCTGGCGCCTTTCACCATTGCGCGCGTGATTTCGGCCGAGCAGCACCCGAACGCCGACCGGCTGCGCGTCTGCATGGTCGATACCGGCAATGGCGCGGCGCCGGTGCAGGTGGTCTGCGGCGCGCCGAATGCGCGCGCCGGACTGATCAGCGTCTTCTCGCCACCGGGCACCTACATCCCGGGCAAGGACATCACGCTCGGCGTCGGCACGATTCGCGGCGTCGAGAGCCGGGGCATGCTGTGCTCGGAGGCCGAGCTGAAGATTTCCGAAAACCACGACGGCATCATGGAGCTGCCGGCCGACGCGCCAGTCGGTACGGCCTACGCCTCATGGGCCGGGATTGGCGATCCCGTCTTCGAGATAAACCTGACGCCGAACCGGCAGGACTGCACCGGTGTGCACGGCATCGCGCGCGATCTCGCCGCCGCCGACATGGGCAAGTTCAAAGATCCCGGCATCAAGCAGATCAGAGGCGAATTCCCCTGCCCGGTGAGCGTGAAGGTTGAAGACGCGAGCCTCTGCCCCGGCTTTGCGCTGCGGCTTGTGCGCGGCGTCAGGAACGGACCCTCGCCGAAATGGCTGCAAAAACGGCTGACCTCGATCGGCTTGCGGCCGATCAACGCGCTGGTCGATATCACCAACTTCATGACCTACGACCGCGCCCGTCCGCTGCACGTGTTCGACGCGGCCAAGGTGAAGGGCGATCTGGTGGTGCGCCGCGGCCGCGAGGGCGAGACGCTGCTCGCACTCGACGGTCGCACCTACACGCTCGACAGTTCGATGTGCGTGATCGCGGACGAACAGGGCGTCGAGTCGCTGGCCGGCATCATGGGCGGCGAAGCTTCGGGCTGCTCGGAACAGACCACCGATGTGCTGATCGAATCGGCGCTGTGGAACGAGATCAACATCGCCCAGACCGGCCGCAAGCTCGGTATCAACTCGGATGCGCGGTATCGCTTCGAGCGGGGCATCGACCCGGCCTTCATGGTGCCCGGGCTCGAAATGGCGACGAAGCTCGTGATGGACATCTGCGGCGGCACACCCTCTGATAACGTTGTGGTCGGAAAGTCGTTCGGCGACGACCGCATCATCGAGTTTCCGCTGACGGAAGTGAAGCGCCTCGCCGGCGTCGAGGTTGGCTTCCCCGAAATGAAGCGCATCCTCGGCCATCTCGGTTTCATGGTGGCCGGCAGCGGCCCGGCCGTGAAGGTTGCGATCCCCTCGTGGCGATCGGACGTGCACGGCAAGGCCGACATCGTCGAGGAGATCGTGCGCATTGTCGGCGTCGATCAGGTGCCGATGACGCCGTTCGAACGCGGCGAGGCGCCGCGCAAGCCGGTGCTCAAACCGATGCAGCTGCGCACCCGCCGCGCCAAACGCGCGCTGGCGGCGCGCGGTATGGTCGAGACCGTGACGTGGTCGTTCATCTCCAGGCCGCAGGCCGAACTTTTCGGCGGCGGCAAGGCGGAGCTTGCGCTCGCCAATCCCATTGCTTCTGATCTGTCCGATATGCGGCCGAGCCTCCTGCCGGGATTGATCGCCGCGGCGCAGGCCAATTCCGACCGCGGCTTCGCCGATGTTGCGCTGTTCGAGGTCGGGCAGGTGTTCAGGGGCGACAGGCCCGAGGATCAGTTCACCTCGGCCGCCGGCGTCCGCCACGGCTTTGCGACGCAGGCGGGACTCGGGCGCAACTGGACCGGTTCGGCGGGGGCCAATGCGTTTGACGCCAAGGCCGACGCCTTTGCGGTGCTCGCGGCCGCGGGCGCGCCGATGCAGGCGCTGCAAGTCGTGCCCGGCGGTGCCGCATGGCTGCATCCCGGCCGCTCCGGCAGCATCCAGATCGGGCCGCAGAACGTGCTTGGTCATTTCGGCGAACTGCATCCGCGCGCGCTGGAGAAGCTCGGCGCCGACGGTCCGATTGTGGGATTTGAAGTCATTCTCGACCGCATCCCCGAAGCCAAGGCGCGGCCGACCCGCGCCAAGCCTGCGCTGGAACTGTCGCCGTTGCAGCCGGTGACGCGCGATTTTGCCTTCATCGTCGATCGTACGGTGAAAGCCGGCGATATCCTGCGCGCCGCGCAGAGCGTCGACAGGAAGCTCGTCACCGCCATCACCGTGTTCGACGTGTATGAAGGCAAGGGCATCGAGGACGGCAAGAAGTCTGTCGCGATCGCCGTGACCATCCAGCCGCGCGAGAAGACCATGACCGATCAGGAGATCGATGCGGTCGCAGCCAAAATCGTGGCGGAGGTCAACAAGAAGACCGGCGGCGTGCTGCGGTGAACCGGGTCAATGATACACCGCTCAGCGTGTGCGGCGGCGTTTAGCGGTCGTTCGCGCAGGCGGGCTCGGTTGGCCGAGCGCGCCGATCTTGCGCAGCGCCGCCTCAGCCGCACGCTCGCCGCTTTCCCAGGCGCCATCGACCGTGCCCCAGAGCGTCTCGTGGGTGGCCTCGCCGGCCAGGAACAGATTGCCGGCCGGCTCGGCGAGAATCTTGCGCGAGGGCTCCCCGCCGGGTGCAGCCACCGACATCGCGCCGAGAATATGGGGTGAGGCGTTCCAGCGGGTAACGCTCGACTTCTTCACCGCGAGAACCGGATCGCTCCCGAACAATTTTGTCAGCCATTCCTGCGCAAACGCGACCATCGCTGCCTCGCCCTGACTGGAAAGATCGCGTCCGAAGGAGCCGCCGACATCGATCAGGCATAACGACGAGCCGCCGACATTGGCTGACAGCAGGGCGGTACGGGTGGAGTTGCTCTGCTCGATGAGCGCCTCATCATGCGCGAGCGCCAGCGGATTTCCTGGCAGCACCAGCGCGATGCGATCATAGCTGCCGAGCGAGAGTCTTGCCGCGGCGTCCAACTGGCGCTTCGGTTCCGGCGTGAAGCGGATGTTGCCAGCGGCCAGTACGTTGCTCGAAACGGTGACGATCGCAGCCCGCGCCGCGATGCGCCCCGCGGGCGTTTCCACGGACACCTCGCGGTTATTCCAAATGACTTGATGGGCGGGCGTCGACAACGCGACCGGCAATGGCGCAGCCAGTTTGGTCATCAAAGCGCCCAGCCCCTGGCGGCAGCCGATCGCTGCCATGCGATCCTGCGCGCGCGCCTTGTCCATAACCGACACTTCGCCGAGGTCCTTGCCGACCGCATTCGCGCCGAGGACGAATTCGGTGGTGCCGGCCCAATCGCCGAGGTCTTTCGGCAGCACGGACTCGCAGGCGACGTCGGCCTTGCCGCCGCGCGCGGCGTCATCGATGGCGCGGTTGGCGCGCACGAGGGCTGCGAGAAACTGCTCGGTTTCACCGGCCCGGGCGAAGCGCCGGCCGATGCGGATTTTCTGACCCAATGGGGCGGCGGAGATGTCGAGTCCGGCGCTGCGGGCGAGCCTGGCCATCGGATTGGTCTCGGGGTTGTGCAACCAGCGCGCGCCGCGATCGAACGGCACATCGAAGGTTCCGCCGTCGGTCCAGCAACGGCCGCCAAGTCGGCTATCCGCCTCGACGATAATCACCGTGCGATTGGCGGCCTGGATGCGGCGTGCGGCAGCAATGCCGGCGGCGCCGGCGCCGATCACGACAATGTCAGCCTGGCGCGGTATCGGCGCGGCCCACGCCCCGCTTTCGAGGCCCGGCACCCCTGCGATGGCGGCGGCAGCCGCTAGAAATTCGCGCCGCGTGATGGGCATGTCAGTTCCGGAATTGTTGAGAATAGCGTGAACAATGGGTGTGGGGTTTGGAAGTGCGAAATCCTTGCAGCTCAGCCTTGGCCATGCGGACTTCAGGACCAAAGCAAAACGAGATCAATAAGTTTTTCTTTAGTGTCGTGCGGATTTCCGAGTCCGTAAACGAAGGGCCACCCAGCCTCGGCGTCGGGGCAGAGAGGAGTTTTCAAACTTGCCGCATCCGGCCGGTGGCGGCAACCGTCATGGTAAATCAATCATGATTGAAGCGCCTTTTGCATGAACCAAATTGCAACGGCTTTCGACCATGATATTGGTTGCAAAAAAAGCAGCCAAAAAGCTGCTTGGGGGGACCCATGGGCGTAATGCTCGACACCGTCGGCAAGTGGATCGCTTCCTATCTTCAGAAGGAAGTGCCCGGCTATGAGCCGTTCACCCCGAGCGACCCCGGTCATCTGCGCGGCATCGTCGAGCCCGGCGACGTGCTGCTGGTCGAAGGCAACAACCGCGTTTCCGGCATCATCAAGTACCTGACCCAGTCAACCTGGTCGCATGCCGCGCTCTACGTGGGACCGGTCGACGGCGCAATGGAAGAGGACGGCGAGCCTCATGTGCTGATCGAGGCCAATATCGGTGAAGGTGTTACCTCGGCGCCGCTGTCGAAATATTTCACCTACCATACACGGCTGTGCCGCCCGGTCGGACTGACCTACGAAGATCGCTACACGGTGTGCCGCTATGCCATCAACCGGATCGGCTTCGGCTACGACACCAAGAATATCCTGGACCTGATGCGCTATCTGATTCCGTTGCCCATCCCGCAACGCTTTCGGCGGCGCATGATTGCGTTCGGCTCGGGCGATCCGACCAAGATCATCTGCTCGGCGCTGATCGCGCAGGCCTTCGACGCCGTGCGCTACCCGATCCTGCCGAGGATCACGCTGGCCGGTTCACGGCAGGCGCGCCGGGAAATCCTGCACATCCGCGACTCCTCACTCTATATGCCGCGCGACTTCGACATCTCGCCCTATTTCGAAATCGTCAAGCCGACCATCGTGACCGGGTTCGACTACACCTCTTTGCACTGGGCCGACAAGCAGAAGCCGCTCCCGGAGGTAGCGGGCCAATTCGGTGTGTTTCCAGAAGAGCTCCCAGCGCCGCCGCTTGTTCCTGAAACGGCTGACGAAGAAGCGCCGCTTGCAACTGCGTAAGTAACCCGCAAGACTTTCGTACCCACCCCAACCGCCAATCCGCGACAATCGACCGATCCGCCCCGGAGCCGTGCGCATCAGACCGCAGGGCCTTGCCGAACGCCTATGTCATGGCTACGTCTCGCTGACATTTCATGGGAAGGAAAAGCTGGTGCGGCGAACTGGAAGTTCCTGTCAATTTCGCGGCGAGCCCGTCATAGGAACTTCAAGTTCAAAAGCCGCTACTCCGAAACAACAATTTGCCAGAGATCCTTTGATTCCGAAGTTCGCATCAGAGGTTGCGGCAATAGCTTGCGAACTTCGGAATCGGAGCTCTAGATGATCGAGGCAGCTGTCAGGGCGCTGTCGCAAATTCTGTCGCCGCCGATGCGCTCGATCCTGTGGCGATCGATCGGCCTCGCGCTGGTATTGATCGCCGTGCTGGCGATCGGGCTGCAACGGCTGTTGAGCTGGCTTGCGACCTCGGGTGAGGTCTGGGCCGAGGCGGCGCTCGGACCTTCGTTCCAGACGCCGCTCGATATTCTCGCCTGGATCATTTCGATTGCCGCGGGCCTCGGCGTGGTGTTCGGCGCCGTGCTTCTGATGCCGGCGATCACCTCGCTGGTCGCCAGCTTTTTCGTCGACGAGGTCGCCGACCATGTCGAGCGCGAATATTATCCCGCCGAACGGCCCGGCAACGCGCTGCCGCTCGGCGTTGCCATTCCCGAAGGAGTGAAGACCTCGCTCCTGACGATCCTCGTCTATCTGATCGTTCTTCCATTGGTATGGTTCGCAGGCGCGGGCTTCATTATCTTTTTCCTCGCGACTGCCTGGCTATTGGGGCGGGAATATTTCGAACTCGCGGCGATGCGGTTTCGCCCGCCGCAGGAAGCCAAGGCGATGAGGAAGGACAATGCCGCAGCCGTGTTCACGGCAGGTCTCTTCATCGCCGCCTTTGTCTCGATTCCGATCGTCAACTTGGCGACGCCGCTGTTCGGCATGGCCTTCATGGTCCATATGCACAAGCGCCTGAGCGGGCCTCGCCCTGAGCTCATCGAGCCGGCACGGAAGAAGAGGTTGCCTGTGGCCTGAGCGGCTTAACGCGGCCTGCGTTCGTCTGTGAGATAGCCTTGCGGAAGGCAGACGATCTTGCCTTTCCGTGTGAGCGTGACCGAGTCAGGAAAATCCTGTTCAAACCCGACGCCGAGATCCTCCAGCCGACGAAGCAGTTCCGGAAGACGCGCCAGACAGGCGCCTTCGATATCGTGCAGAACCATCACGCTCCAGGACCCGCCTGAGACCAGCGCGATGCAGCTTTCAACCCAGCCATCTGGATCCTTCCAGTCTCCGGGCACGTTGTTCCAGGTGATGGTCCGGTATTTTTGCGCGAGGAGATGGTCGAGAGCGGGGCGGCTCAAAAGATGCGGCCCGAGACGACCGGAATTGCCGTAGGGCCGGAACAATTTCTCGGCGTGAGCGAACGATCCGATGCGTTGCTGCGCGCCTTCGATCTCACTCACGGCATAATCGTGCTCGGGCCGGTCTCCCAAGGCAACCGTGTGCGACAGCGTGTGATTTCCGATCCAATGGCCGGCCGCATGCGCCCGTCTGATCAGGTCGGCGGCAGCGGGGTCATCAAGCTTCCGTCCGATCACGAAGAATGTCGAACGAATCCTTCGCCGCTCCAGAATCTCCAGCACCCGCTCGGTAATACCGGGCGTCGGGCCGTTGTCGAAGGTCAGGGTGACGCGTCCAATGGTCATTTCGCTCAGGATGGTCGGATGGTTCAGTATTCGTGCGCCAGGGTTAGCAAACGCCGATCATGCCCGACACATCGCGCGATGTCGTAGGAAGCGTTGCCCCGTGTTTCGCGCGCTCAAGGAGGCGAAGCGGACATAATCCGCAGGGACCGGCCGATCGAGCGAAAATAACCCATAGCAGAACAGATGCAGCTCTAATGCAACTTCCGCGGCATCTTCCAGGACCGCCCCTTGAACTCGCAGCCTCTTGTATTATGACGGTCCTACTGGGGCTACAAAGACATGAACAGACGAGATCCTGAGGGCTACTACGCCATTCTGGGCGTAAGCCAACACGCTACGGCGACGGAGATTAAGGCCGCCTATAGGACCCGCGCAAAGGAACTTCACCCCGATCGCAATCAGGCTCAGGACGCATCAGCTCAATTCCGTTTGCTTAATAAAGCATACGAAGTGCTGAGCGATCCGACTTCCCGTGCTTCATACGACACAATAGTGCTTGAGACAGCGAATGATCCAGTAACCGGCGCGCATCATTCGAAGCCCGAGTCAATCGTTTGCTCCTCCTGCGGCAAGCTATCCGCCCAGCCTCGATATGCAATCTTCTTCGCGGTGAAAAGCTTTCTTCTGCTGACGAGGCGATCACCTGTTCAAGGGATTTTCTGCAGTGCTTGCGCTGAGAAAAAGGCCTACAGAGCTTCAGCCGTCACCTGGCTCTTAGGCTGGTGGGGTTTTCCTTGGGGACCGATTTACTCGGCTCATGCCATCATTACAAACATGTTAGGCGGAAAACGTCCGGCAGATGTGAATGCGCGCCTCGCGGCGTATCAGGCATGGTATTTTGTTGCGGTTGGCAAGATGAACCTGGCCCAGGCGGTCGCCATGGATGCCGCTGAGCTTGCTCGACTGGTCCCTTCGAATTCTGCCGGGGCCGAGGTAGGTGGTACTCTCGATCAGTTGCTCCGTGCCACCGGCGCCAGCACCAATCGCTTGAAAAACTCGTGGCGCCTCCTCTCCAGACCCTTCTATGTTCAAGCAGGATCGATTGCTGTCATAGCTCTTGGTATTTGGCTGGGATATGAGAACACCCCGGCAAGCCAGCCACCGCGCGGCCCAAAGACGTATGTGGGAAATCTTTCGGCTACTCCCCGACTTCAGACCTGAAACGGCGAACGTACGTCCGGCCAGCGACGGCACCGAACGGGAATCCTTGGCCCACGGTGGCTGGATATCTACCGGGTTTTCCGCGGCTGAACACTGACGGCAATTCGACTATTGCAGTCGACAATGGTCAGAACGATTCTGATGTCTTCGTGAAGCTTGTCTCACTGAGTAGTGCAAATGCGTATCCGGTCAGGCAGTTCTTTATTCCAGCCGGTCGTAGTTTCAGGCTGGAGAGCCTCCGACAGGGCACTTACGACATCCGCTACCAAGACCTAAGCTCGGGTAGCCTATCTCGATCGGCAGAGTTGTCCGTGACCGAAACGCGCACCTATCAGGGCATACGCTATACCGACCTGAGGTTGACACTGTACAAGGTGCGGAACGGAAATATGCAGATGTACACTTTGTCAGCCGACGAGTTCTGAGCAGAAGCAACATTGGTTAGGTGAGCTGGCCCCGTGGCGTCATTTCGTTGCCGCGCGGCAACCGCTGCCTTCGGATTAAAGCGGACATTGCGCCCGCTTTATCGATGCACGTCCTAACGCTTGACCAGCGGACAGCCGCCGTCGGCGAGCGAGCGGAATGCCTGATCGCCGGGGATGGTGGACAGGATCTTGTAATAGTCCCACGGCTCCTTGGATTCGGCCGGCGTCTTCACCTGCGCGAGATACATGTCATGCACCAGACGGCCGTCGGCGCGCAGGCGTCCGTTTTTGACATAGAAGTCATTGACCGGCAGTTCGCGCATCTTCGCCATCACCGCCTTGGCTTCATCGGTGCCGGCGGCCTTGATCGCGCCGAGATAATGGGTAATCGCCGAATAAACCGCCGCCTGCGGCATGGTCGGCATCCTCCCGAACTTTGCAAAAAAACGCTTCGACCAAGCGCGCGTCTCCGCGTTGCGGTCCCAGTAGAACGCGGTGACCAGTTTCAGTCCTTGAGCGGCCTGAAGCTGCATGCTGTGCACGTCGGAAATGAACACCAGGAGCGAAACGATGGATTGATTCTTGGTCAGGCCGAATTCGTTCGCCTGCTTGGTGGCGTTGACCATGTCGCCGCCGCCATTGGCGAACGCGACCACCTTGGCGCCGGAGGACTGCGCCTGTAACAGGTACGAGCTGAAATCCGCGGTGTTGAGCGGGTGACGCACGCTGCCGAGCACCTTGCCGCCAGCCGCTTTCACCGCCGCGCTCGCATCCGCTTCCAGCGAATGGCCGAACGCGTAGTCGACCGTGAGAAAGAACCAGGTATCGCGGCCTTCCGCCACCACCGCTTTCGCAAGGCTCGTGGTCAGCGCATAACTATCATAGACCCATGAGGCCTCGTTCGGCGTGCACGACTTGCCGGTGAAGGCGGTGCTGCCGACCGCGCCCGCGATTGCGATGCGGTTCTTTTCGGCGGCGAGCTGTTCGACCGCGAGCGCGACGGAGGAGTTGTCGAAGCCGATCGCCATGTCGACCTTGCCGACATCGAACCATTCGCGTGCGATCCCGGCACCGACGTCGGATTTGTTCTGATGATCGCCGGATACGATCTCGATCGGCTTGCCGAGTACCTTGCCGCCGAAATCGTCCACCGCCATTTTCGCTGCGACCACCGAGCCCGGACCGCCGAGATCGGCATAGAGACCGGTTTGGTCGTTGAGCACGCCGATCTTGACGAGATCGTCGGATATTTGCGCGTGCGCCCCGCGCCCAGCCAATGTCGTGACCAACAGCACGGAAACCAACGCAAGCCGAAGCCGCATGGCGTTTCTCCCTGATGATGCGCAGCCCTTGTGTTGGGCTCTGGCGCTTTTGGGCACAAGCCTAGGCTGCTGGAGACCGGGGCACAAGCGCCCCTCTGCACCGGCTCAGTGGAAGGCCTTCAACTCCTCCGGGGAGCGCGCCTCGCGCATCTCGAACCATGTGGCCCCGATGCCACCATCCTTCGCGACGCCGTGCGAGCGCGGCTCCTCAGGATCAGGTCGAGCAAGCGACCCGCTGCCTTCATATTGTCTTTTCCGGCCACCGGCAGAGATCGTTGATCAGGCAGACCGCGCAGCGCGGCTGGCGCGCCAGGCACGTATAGCGGCCATGCAGGATCAGCCAGTGATGCGCGTGCAGCATGAACTCAGCGGGAATGACGCGCTCGAGCCCGAGTTCGACCTCCAGCGGCGTCTTGCCCGGCGCGAGCCCCGTGCGGTTGCCGACGCGAAATACATGCGTATCCACCGCCATGGTGCGTTCGCCGAAGGCCATGTTGAGCACGACATTGGCGGTCTTGCGGCCGGCGCCCGGCAGCGATTCGATCTCTGCGCGCGTGCGCGGGACTTCACCGCCGAATTCGTCGATCAGTTTTCGCGAGAGCGCAATAACATTCCTGGCCTTGGTGCGGTAGAGGCCGACGGTCTTGATGTAGTCGCGCAATTTTTCCTCTCCGAGCGCCAGCATCTTGTGCGGCGTGTCGGCAACCTGGAACAGAGCGCGGGTGGCGCGGTTGACCCCCGCGTCCGTCGCCTGGGCCGACAGCACCACTGCGACCAGCAGCGTGAAGGGATTGAGATGTTCGAGTTCGCCTTTCGGCTCGGGGTTAGCTTTACGAAAGCGCTCGAACGCCTCGCGGACCTCGGCTTCGGTCCACGGCTTTACTTTTTTCGTGTCCGGCGCGCGCTTTGGACTGGCCTGCTTCCGACCGCTCGATTTCACCGCACGCGACGCGGGGGCGGTCCTCGATTTGGGCTTGGCCCCGGACTTCGATTTGGTGGCGCCACGGCGCGTGATTTTCGACATAGTCCGGGTAGGATATACTGATTGGTCATGATGCCAGGCAACGACTTTGATCCAAGCGAGGCGGAGCTGTTTTCGGCTCGGCTTACGCCGCACCGCTCGCTCAGCCGCACCGGCTTCCTGGTGCTGATGGCCATTGTCAGCGTGGTGAGCTTTGCCGCTGGCATGGTCTTCCTCTGGATGGGGGCGTGGCCAGTGTTCGGCTTTTTCGGCCTCGACGTGCTGGCGATCCATTGCGCGTTCCGCCTCTATTTCCAGCGCGCCAAGGCGTCCGAGGAAATTCGCGTCACGCTGTCAGAGCTTTACGTGCGGCGGACCAGCCATCGCGGTCATGTGGTGGAATTCACCTTCAATCCTCTGTGGGTGAAACTCGACCGCCAGATCCATGCCGAATTCGGCATCGAGCGGCTTTACCTGGTCTCCAAAGGGCGGCGCATCTCGATCGGCGGCTTTCTGGGCGCCGAGGAAAAGGAAAGCTTTTCCAATGCCTTGATGGCAGCGCTCCAAGCCGCCCGCCGCGGGCCGACCTATAATCCTGTTCTGTAGCGCACACTCTTTTGACGCGTTTTCTTCGCGCCAACCGGTATCCATCTCGGATCAAGTCCGAGGCCGTGCTTCGCGCGCAAACGCTTTGCCATCAGGAAACGGGTGGTTTGCAAGGTGCCCTCGGCCTACATCGGTGGCATGATCAATCTTGCCGTGATGACGCCATGAACCTCGCCACCGATGAACTTCGCCTGGCCAAGCCGGGGACCCAGAATGCCGCGCTGCGCGATTACGATTCCGTCCGCCGCGCCATCGCCTTCATTTCCGAACGCTGGCGGACCCAGCCCACCATCGAAGCGATGGCCGAGGCAGCCAGCCTCACCCCCGATGAGTTGCACCACCTGTTCCGCCGCTGGGCCGGGCTGACACCGAAAGGCTTCATGCAGGCGCTGACGCTCGATCACGCCAAGAACCTGTTGCGCGATTCGGCAAGCGTGCTGGATGCCGCGCTCGATTCAGGTCTCTCAGGCCCCGGACGGCTGCACGACCTGTTCGTCACTCACGAAGCGATGTCGCCGGGCGAATGGAAGGCGGGCGGCGCCGGCATGACGCTGCGCTTCGGCTTTCACCCCTCGCCGTTCGGCACTGCCTTGGTAATCGCCAGCGAACGCGGCCTTGCAGGCCTCGCCTTTGCCGATCCGGGCGAAGAAAAAGCCGCGCTCATCGACATGAAGAGCCGCTGGCCGCACGCCGCCTACATCGAGGATTACCTCGCCACGGCTCCGCTCGCACAGCGCATCTTCGACAAGAAGCTGTGGCGGCCAGATCAGCCGCTGCGCGTCACCCTGATCGGCACCGACTTCGAGGTCCGGGTCTGGGAGACGCTGTTGAAAATCCCGATGGGCCGCGCCGTCTGCTATTCGGACATCGCAAAGAAGATCGAGTCACCGAAGGCCTCGCGCGCCGTGGGCGCTGCGGTCGGCAAGAACCCGATCTCGTTCGTGGTGCCCTGCCATCGCGCGCTCGGCAAGAGCGGCGCGCTGACCGGCTATCACTGGGGCATCACCCGCAAGCAGGCGATGATCGGCTGGGAAGCCGGGCAGGTGGGGATGCAGTAACCTCCCGTCGGGCCTCATGGCCAACCGCTTCACGCAAGGTCGAGCTTGGATGCGACGGTGGCGTCGGCATTCAGCCGGTAGATGATCGGCGCGCCGGTCGCGAGTTCGCGCTTCAAAATGCCTTCCGGCGACAGCTTTTCCAACACCATGATCAGGGCACGCAGCGAATTGCCGTGGGCTGCGACCAGCGTACGTTCGCCGCGCAGCACGCAAGGGAGAATCTCCTGAACATAATATGGCAGCGTGCGCGCCAGCGTATCCTTCAGGCTTTCGCCGCCCGGCGGCGGCACGTCGTAGGAGCGGCGCCAGATCAGCACCTGATCCTCGCCCCACTTCTTGCGGGCATCGTCCTTGTTGAGGCCGGAGAGATCGCCGTAGTCGCGTTCGTTGAGCGCGAGGTGCTTGTGAACGGGAATTTTGGTTTGCCCGAGCTGGGCCAGCATCAGATCCAGCGTGTGCTGGGCGCGCGTCAGCGCCGAAGTGAAGGCAATATCGAACTCAAGGCCCTGCGCCTTCAGCTTGCGGCCGGCCTCGTTGGCTTCGGCGATGCCCTGCTCGGTCAGATCAGGGTCTTTCCAGCCGGTGAAGAGATTCTTCAGATTCCATTCGCTCTGGCCGTGACGCACCAGCACGAGAAGACGGTCGCTCATGTCAGGACTTCCGTTTTGAACCGATCAGAAATTTTGCAGCCCGAGCACGTCGGCCATGGTGTAGAGCCCGGGCTTCTTGTCGCGCGCCCACAGCGCCGCCTTCACCGCGCCATGGGCGAAGATCACGCGGTCCTCGGCATGATGCGACAATACGAGGCGTTCGGACGGGCCGGAAAAGAACACACTGTGGTCGCCGGCCGCGGTGCCTCCGCGCAGCGACGCAAAGCCGATGTCGCCGGTCCGCCGCGGGCCCGTTTCGCCGTCACGTCCCCGCGCCGAATGCCCTTCGAGCGTGATGCCCCGGCCGCTGGCGGCGGCTTCGCCCAGCATCAGCGCGGTGCCCGAAGGTGCATCGATCTTGCCTTTATGGTGCATTTCCAGAATCTCGATATCGAAACTTGCATCGAGCGATTGCGCGACGCGCTTGACCAACGCGGCGAGCAGGTTGATGCCGAGACTCATATTGCCGGACTTCACGACCGTGGCGCGCGAGGTCACGCTCTTGATCACAGCATCGTCGGACGCCGACAGCCCGGTCGTGCCGATCACATGAACGAGGCCACGCTGGGCGGCGATCGCGACATTGGCGATGGTCGCCCCAGGCACGGTGAAATCGAGAATGCCGTCGGCATTGGCCGACATCGACCACAGGTCGGCCGACAGCTTGACGCCGTTGGCAGGCAGGCCTGCGAGCTGGCCGGCGTCCTGGCCGAGCAGTTCCGAGCCCGGCGCCTCCAGCGCACCGGCCAGCACCGCTCCCGTGGTCTCGGCAATCACGCGCGTCAGCGCCCGGCCCATCCGGCCGCCGGCCCCCGCAACGATCAAGCGCATTTCGGACATCGCAACACCTCTCCCGCCCTATTAGCGGGCCCAGGCGGCAACGGCAACCAACCAGGCTCTAACCGCCCGGTTCCAGCGAGGGCTGCGGGCCATCATAGCCCTCGATGATCACGAGATCGCCCTCCGAATGCGGCTTGCGCAAAGCGACAAGGCGGACGTATTCCGGCGAGTTGTAGCAGGCGATGGCGGTGTCATAGTCCTTGAACTCGATCACCACGTTGCGGGTGCGGGCGGAGCCCTCCTTGGAGACATGCCGGCCGCCGCGCACCAGAAACTTGCCGCCATATTTCGCGAAGACCGGGCCGTTCTGCGCGACATATTCCTTGTATCCTTCAGGGTTGTGCACGTCGATGCGCGCGATCCAGTATCCCTTTGCCATGTCGGGTCTCCTTGCTAGTTGAGCGCCTGGCCGATCTCGGCCTGAATGGCGTCGGCGACGGCCTTCGGCTCCGCCGCTTGCATGATGGGCCGCCCGACCACGAGATAGTCTGCGCCGAGCTTGATCGCGCGCGAGGGCGTCATGATGCGTTTCTGGTCGCCGGCGGCCGAACCTGCTGGCCGGATGCCCGGCGTCACCAGGCTCATCTGATCGCCGACGATGGCGCGCACCGCCGCGACCTCCTCGGGTGAACATACCAGACCGTCGATGCCAATCGCCTTGGCCTGACGGGCACGGATCGCGACGAGATCAGCGACCGTATGCCGGTAGCCGGCAGCTTCCATGTCCGCCTGGTCGTAGGAAGTGAGTACGGTCACCGCGAGAATCTTGAGCCCCGAATTGCCGCGGCCCTCGACCGCTGCCTGCATTGTCTGCGGGTAGGCGTGGACCGTGACAAACGTTGCACCGAGCGATGAAAGACTTTCGATGCCGCTTTTCACGGTATTGCCGATGTCATGCAATTTGACATCGATGAAGACCTTCTTGCCGGCGGCGCGGAGCTTTTGCGCCAGCGGAAGTCCGCCGGCATAAACCAGCTGGTAGCCGATCTTGTAGAACGTCACGCTGTCGCCGAGACGCTCGATCATCGCCTCCGCCGGCTCAAGGGCCGGCAAATCCAGCGAAACAATCAGCCGGTCTTTGGGCGAGATGGACGATGGCATGTGACCTCACATCAGGCGTTGGGAGACGTCGATCAGTTGCCGCACCATGAGCGCCAACGCTTCGATATCGGGCGGCTTCTTCAGCCGGTCCATATCGTCATAGGCGTCATTGGCGAAGGCAAGCGCGAGCTGGTTGGGAACGACCAGCGCATGGCAGGCAGACAGGATCAGCCGCAAGGCGGCCAGCGCCCGGGCTCCCCCGAGCCGGCTATGCGAAGCGCTGGCCAAGGCAAAAGCGCGGTTGCGAAACACCTGACCGCGGGTTTCATGCGGATCCTGGACGCGGCTGACCCAGTCGATGGCGTTCTTCAGCAGCGGTGGTACGGAAGAATTGTATTCCGGCGTCACGAGCAGGACGCCGTGATGGGCGCCGATCATGCGTTTGAGATCGACGGCGTGCTTCGGTACGCCCGATTTCGTTTGCAGGTCGCCGTCATAGATCGGCAGCGGAAAATCGCCGAGTGAGAGTCTTGTCACTTCTGCACCGGCCTGCGCGAACTGATGCGCGGCAATGGCCGCAAGTTTCGCGTTGAGCGAGCCGGTCCGCAGCGAGCCGGGAATCACCAGGATTTTCAGCGCAGCCATGATTTCAATCGGTTCGGTCGAGCCATCCATACCGAACCGTGGATGGCCTAGCCTTTGCGATACACCCAGACACGGGCGGGTGGAAGGTTCATCCAGATGCGCTCGGAAGCCTCGGTGGAAACGCCGGGCAGCGATTTCGGGATCGGCGGGGCTACCGAATAGGTGAACTGGACGAAGGGCGCTTTCGGCGCGAGCGCGAGGAAAGCATCGCGGATCAGCCGCAGGCGGATCTGCATCGGCTTGGTCACCAGCGGCAGGCCCGACACCACCGCGGAGGCCGGCACATCCAGCGCCTCGCGCAGCGCGTCGCGCAGCCGATAGGCATCGGCCTGCACCACCTTGGCCTGCGGATAACGTTCGCGCAGCAGCGCGCAGAAGCCAGGATTGTATTCGACCAGGACCAGCCGCTTCTGCTCGACGCCGCGCTCGATCAGCGCGTTGGTGATCGCGCCGGTGCCCGGTCCGAGTTCGACCACCGGACCTTGCGACTCGACATCGACATACTGGGCCATGGTGCGCGCGAGCAATTTGCCCGACGGCATCACCGCTCCCATGTGAAGCGGCTTCTCAATCCACGAGCGAAGAAAACGAACCTCGTCATCGAGACGGAGGGGTTTTTTCAGCGCGCGCGCGGACGATTGCAATGGCATGTCGCTACCAGGCGGGACCGCTCTCGCGGAGGTGTCAGAAAATAGTCACAAAGACGTATAGGTACGCAGCGATCCGGTCAAGCAAAACGCGCCCCTGGGCGCGCGGTCCAGAACATGTCAGCATCGCAACAAGACGCTGCACTCGTTATTGTTTTGCGCGCTCATAAGCAACACCAGCCTGTTGTTCACGTGCTGGCGCGGGTACCGAAAAAGTCCTTGACCTTCGCAAAGAACCCCGCAGCTTCGGGTTGGGTTGCACCGGAGGACAATTTTTCGAACTCGGCGAGCAATTCCTGCTGCTTCTTGGTCAGATTCTGCGGCGTCTCGACCACGACCTGGACATACATGTCGCCGCTTTGGCGCGAGCGCAGCACCGGCATGCCCTTTGATGCAATGCGGAAGCGGCGGCCCGACTGGGTTCCCGAAGGTATTTTCACCTTGGTCTTGCCCTTGTCGATCGTCGGCACCTCGAACTCTCCGCCAAGTGCTGCGGTCACCATCGAGATCGGCACCCGGCAATGCAGGTCGGCGCCGTCGCGCTGGAAGAATTCGTGCGGCGTCAGCGACAGGAAAATATAGAGATCGCCTGGAGGTCCGCCGCGCAGGCCAGCCTCGCCCTCGCCTGCCAGACGAATGCGCGTCCCGTCCTCGACGCCTTGCGGAATGTTGACCGACAGCGTCCGCTCGCGCGTGACCCGGCCCGTGCCGGAGCAGGACGGACAGGCATCCTCGATCATCTGGCCGCGGCCCTGGCAGCCCGGGCAGGTCCGCTCCAGCGTGAAGAAGCCCTGTGCCTGGCGTACGCGGCCCGCGCCACCGCACATGCTGCAGGTCTTCGGCTTGGTGCCGGCCTTGGCGCCAATGCCCGAGCAGGCTTCGCAGGTGACTGAAACCGGAATCTCGATCTGCGCGGTCTTGCCTTGGAAGGCTTCTTCGAGCGAGATCTCCATATTGTAGCGCAGATCGGCGCCGCGCTCGCGGCCGCCGCGCGAGCGCTGGCTCGCCATGCCGAACAGGTCTTCGAAAATATCGGAGAAGGAGGAGGCGAAACCGGCGCCGAAGCCCGCACCGCCGCCGTGGCCCTGCTCGAAGGCGGCATGGCCGAACCGGTCATAGGCGGCGCGCTTCTCGCCGTCCTTCAGGACCTCGTAGGCTTCGTTGATTTCCTTGAACTTGATTTCGCTTTGAGCGTCGCCGGGATTGCGATCCGGATGCCATTTCATGGCAAGCTTGCGAAAGGCGGCCTTGAGCTTGGTTTCGTCCGCGCCTCGGTCGACTTCAAGGGTTTCGTAGTAGCAACGCTTGGTAGACATCCGTCAGACCCGCCCGAAGTTCTTCCTCATCCCGAAGGAGTGCCGCCGCTCACAATGCCGCTTGCGGCTTAACGAAAAAATAACCCCCACCCTTTCGAGACGCCACTTTGCGTGCTCGTAAGAATGGGGGTCATCGTCGGCTCGCTCTTTAAGCAGATTTCTTGTTGTTCTTGTCGTCGTCGACTTCGGTGAATTCCGCATCGACAACGTCGTCCTTCGCAGCATCCTTGGCCGCATCGCTTTCGGCCTGCTGCTTGTACATGGCCTCGCCGAGTTTCATCGAGGCTTGCGCTAGCGTATTGCTCTTGGCCTTGATCGCTTCGGCATCATCGCCCTTCAGCGCTTCCTTCAGGTCACTGACCGCATCCTCGATGGCGCGCCGTTCGGTATCCGCAATCTTCGAGCCATGCTCGGCAAGCGCCTTCTCGGTGGAATGCACCAGCGCGTCGGCGTGGTTCTTGGCGTCGACCGCCTCGCGGCGCTTCTTGTCCTCGGCCGCATTGGCTTCGGCGTCCTTGACCATCTTGTCGATGTCGGCTTCCGAAAGACCACCCGATGCCTGGATGCGGATCTGCTGTTCCTTGCCCGTCGCCTTGTCCTTGGCGGACACGTTGACGATGCCGTTGGCGTCGATGTCGAACGTAACCTCGATCTGTGGCATGCCGCGCGGCGCCGGCGGAATGCCCATCAGGTCGAACTGCCCGAGTATCTTGTTGTCGGCCGCCATTTCCCGCTCGCCCTGGAAAACGCGGATGGTGACCGCATTCTGGTTGTCCTCGGCGGTCGAGAACACCTGGCTCTTCTTGGTCGGGATCGTGGTGTTGCGGTCGATGATGCGGGTGAATACGCCGCCAAGCGTCTCGATGCCGAGCGACAGCGGCGTGACGTCGAGCAGCAGCACATCCTTGACGTCGCCTTGCAGCACGCCGGCCTGGATCGCGGCGCCGATCGCCACGACTTCGTCCGGGTTGACTCCCTTGTGCGGCTCCTTGCCGAACAATTGCTTCACGACTTCCTGCACCTTCGGCATGCGGGTCATGCCGCCGACCAGCACCACTTCGCCGATCTCGCCGGCAGTGAGGCCCGCATCCTTCAAAGCCTTGCGGCAGGGCTCGATGGTCTTCTGCACGAGGTCATCGACCAGCGCCTCGAACTTGGCGCGCGTCAGCTTCATGGTCAAATGCTTCGGTCCGGTCTGATCGGCCGTGATGAAGGGCAGATTGATTTCGGTCTGCGTCGTCGACGACAATTCGATCTTGGCCTTTTCGGCGGCCTCTTTCAGCCGCTGCAGGGCCAGCTTGTCGTTGCGCAGGTTGATGCCCTGCTCCTTCTGGAATTCGTCGGCAAGATAACCGACCAGCCGCATGTCGAAGTCTTCGCCGCCGAGGAAGGTGTCGCCGTTGGTCGACTTCACCTCGAACACGCCGTCGCCGATCTCGAGAATCGAGATATCGAACGTACCGCCGCCGAGGTCGTACACCGCAATGGTGCCGGACTTGGTCTTGTCGAGACCATAGGCGAGCGCCGCCGCGGTCGGCTCGTTGATGATGCGCAGCACTTCAAGGCCCGCGATCTTGCCGGCATCCTTGGTGGCCTGGCGCTGGGCGTCGTTGAAGTAAGCGGGAACCGTGATAACGGCCTGATCGACCTTCTGGCCGAGATGGGCCTCGGCGGTCTCCTTCATCTTCTGCAGGATGAAGGCGGAAATCTGCGAAGGCGAGTAGGTCTTGCCGTCGGCTTCGACCCAGGCATCGCCGTTGGATGCCTTAACGATCTTGTAGGGGACGAGCTTCTTGTCCTTTTCCACCATCGGATCGTCGTAGCGACGACCAACCAGACGCTTCACCGCAAAGAAGGTCCGCTCGGGATTGGTCACTGCCTGGCGCTTGGCCGGCTGGCCGACGAGGCGCTCGCCATCGTCGCTAAAGGCGACGATTGACGGGGTCGTCCGCATGCCCTCGGCGTTTTCGATAACTTTAGCGTTTTTGCCATCCATGACGGCGACACACGAATTCGTGGTGCCGAGATCGATCCCGATGACCTTTCCCATGGTCCTACATCCTTCTTTCTGCGGCAGGTCGGCTAAGGCCCTGACGGCGCCCTGATCCGGACCCCCAACGATCAAAAACTCGCGATATTGCGACGGTGAGCCTCATATAGGAGGGGGCGTATGCCCTGCAAGGAGGCGGACGCAACCTTCGTCCGCAAAAGCCGGCAACGTTTAAAGATAGTTTCGAGGCGAGGCTATGATCGGGCGGCGCCGGGGCAAGACCGGGAAACCCCGGTCCCTCAGGGCGCCGATGCCGCTGTCGCAGGCCCGGCAAAACCGCTAAAAGGCCGCCCGGGCCGGGAGGCATTCGGCCCTCCGTGGCGGTTCAGAAGCCGGTATCACCGCTGCCGCGGCAATCGCCGAAGATTTTGAACCCAAGCCAAACGGGATCAATGGGTTTTTAGTGTTCTATCGATTCCGAAGTTCGTAAACGAGGGGGCCGCATAATGATACGAGCCGCCCATCATCAGACGGCCGCAACCATCATCCGAGAAAATCGCCGATGACCTATCTCCGACTGCTTTCTGCGCTTGCCTGGCTCACCGTCACCACGGGTGGCGCATTCGCTGCCGACCAGGTTTTCCCGACGGGTGCCCGGATCGGAATGACCCCGCTGGTGGGTCTCGTCCCCGCCAAGACCTTCACCGGCTTTGAGACCGAAGACCAGAGCGTCAAGGTGCTGATCGCGGAGTTGCCGGCGGCCGCCTATGGCGAGGTGATGAACACATTCAAGAACAATCCGGCGATCGCCTCCGTCAAGCCGGAGAGCCTCGAGACCGCTGCCGGAACCGCCTACTACACCGTCGACAACGCCAAGAACACGTCCGGCGTCATTCGCCACTATTCGATGATCCTCTCGGGCGGCACCTTCTCCGGCTATGTCGACGTCCAGGTGCCCGAGAACGCGACCAAGATCTACAGCGACGATGCGGTTCGCCAGATGCTGGCCTCGGCCGTGATCCGCAAGGAGGTTCCGGTCAACGAGCAGCTCTCCCTGATGCCGTTCAAGGTGGGCAACCTTGGCGACTTCAAGAACGTTCGCGCGCTCGGGGCGACCGGTGCGCTGCTGCTCGCCGACGGCGATGAGACCAAGGGCTTTGAGGCCGCGCCCTTCATGGTGATCGGGCTGATGGCGTCAGCGCCCTCCGAGCCCGAGGACCGCGCCCGTTTTGCCGATCAGGCCGCACGCGCCATTCCCGGCCTGCACACCGGGCACATCACCATGTCCGAGCCGGTTCGCATCGAGAGCATGGCCGGTTATGAAACGCGGATCGACGGCACCAGCGGCCGGGACAATACCCCGGTCACCGTGGTGCAGTGGATGCGCTTCGGCGGCCAAGGCGCCATGCGCGTGATCGGCAGCGCGCCGCGCGATCAATGGGAGAAGGCCTTTCCGCGGTTCCGTGCGGTCCGCGACAGCATTGCGCCGCGCTCGTAGAGGGCTCAGCCGAACTTATATGGCCGGGGAGTGGTCTCACAGCGCGTACAGTCAGGCTCGCCGCTTCTTTGATCTTCCCAGGCCGGCCTGATTTGCTAGCATCGCACCTTCAGATGCAGGTGGAGGTGCGGCATGATGGATCGACGAAAGACGCTCGCAGCATTAGGGAGCCTGGCCATGACGGCGATTGCCTCGCGTCCGGTTTCGGCGGCGACCCCGATCAAGGTCGACGATGCATCGGCGCTGCTTGTCATCGACGTGCAAAACTGTTTCCTGCCAGGCGGCAGCCTTGCGGTGAAGGACGGCGATCAGGTCATCCCGGTCATCAACCGCCTCGCCAGAGGATTTGCCAATGTCGTGATGACGCAGGACTGGCACACCCCCGGCCACGTCTCGTTCGCTTCCTCTCATGCCGGCAAGAAGCCGTTCGAGACGATTGATCTGGCCTACGGCAAGCAGGTGCTGTGGCCCGATCACTGCGTGCAGGGAACGGATGGCGCATCGCTGTCGAAGGATCTGTCGATCCCTCAGGCCGAACTCATCGTCCGCAAAGGCTATCACAAGGACGTCGACAGCTACTCGGCCTTCACCGAGGCCGACGGCAAGACCACGACAGGCCTTGCCGCCTGGCTCAAGGCGCGCAAGCTGCAACGGCTGTTCATCGCAGGATTGGCCACCGATTTCTGCGTGGCGTGGACGGCGCTGGATGCGCGCAAGGCCGGCTTTGATGCTTTCGTGGTCGAAGACGCCTGCCGCGGCATCGACACCCACGGCTCGCTTGCGAAAGCCTGGGCGGACATGGAAAAAGTCGGCGTCAAGCGAATCCAGTCGAGCGATATCGCGGTATAAGGAAAGCTCCCCCTAATCCGGCAGAACGCGCTCGGCGGCGCGGCTCGAGCTGGCCGCGCCGGTGCCTCATGGCTCTCCCGGCGATGCAAGGCATCGTCCGGAACGGCGCGTCGTTTGATCTTACACCGTTCGCCACGGGCCTTCGCTCGGCCTCTTCGTGTGCCCGCGCGTCCTCGCCGTGAGGGTCAAGAGGCCCGTGAGGGTCAAGAGGCCTAAGAATCAAGCTCCGCCATTCGGCTCGTTTCCGTTAGCCGGCGCGGCCGTCTTCGCACCGCCCTTCGAAACGCCGACAAGGGCCGGCCGCAGCACCCGTTCGCCGATCATGTAGCCGGCCTGGACCACCTGCACCACGGTGCCCGCAGGCACGGACGGATCGGGAACCTCGTACATCGCCTGCTGGAAATTCGGATTGAATTTCTCGCCGGTGGGGTCAAATTTCTTGACGCCGTTCTTCTCCAGCGCATTGAGCAGCGAGCGCTCGGTCAACACCACGCCCTCGATCAGCGTCTTCAGCATCGGATCGGCCAATTCGCGCGTCTCCACCGGCACGGCATCGAGCGCGCGCTGGAGATTGTCGGCGATGTCGAGCACGTCACGCGCGAAACCCGTAATGCCATAAGAGCGCGCATCGGACACTTCCTTGGCGGTCCGCTTGCGCAGATTTTCCATCTCGGCGAGCGTGCGCAGCATCTTGTCGCGCCATTCCGCGGCTTCCTTGGCGAGCGCCTCCGCCGATCCCGGCTCGGGATCATCCGGCATGATATAGGGCTTGGAAACCACGGGCTCCGCGGCCTGCTCGGGATCGGCCGAATTGTCGTTTTGCCCGTTGGGATCGGTCATGCGACTACCTTTTCGAAATCGTCTTTTGGCTAACTTGAGCGGATTGATGGGCCGGATATCGTGCTTTAGCCGCTGAAAATCAAGCGCCCCGACCGCCGATCAGCCGCCCAGGAGGCGGCTGACGATCCGCGCCGCATAATCGACGGTCGGAATCACGCGGGCATAATTGAGCCGGGTCGGCCCGATCACCCCGAGCACGCCGACGATCTTGCCGGCAGCGTCCCGATAGGGCGCGATGATGGTCGACGAACCGGATAGCGAGAACAGCTTGTTCTCCGATCCGATGAAGATCCGCATGCCCTCGGCGCTCTCGGCCCGGCCCAGCAGATCGATGACGCCGCGCTTGGTTTCCAGATCGTCGAACAGCAGGCGGACGCGCTCGAGGTCTTCGAGCGCGTGAAGATCTTCGAGCAGATTGGCGTGACCGCGCACGATCAGCTGCCGGTCCTCGTTTTCGCCGCCGGACCAGCTGGCGACGCCCGCCGCAATCACCTTCTGCGTCAATTGATCGAGCTCGGCGCGAGCCTGCACCAGCGCGGTTTCCAGTTCGAGCCGCGCTTCGGCCAGCGTACGTCCCCTGATCCGCGCATTGAGGAAATTGGTGGCTTCGGTCAGCGCCGACGACGGTACGCCCGGCGGCAAGCTGAGGACGCGGTTTTCAACCTGGCCATCCTCGCTGACCAGCACGACCAGCGCCCGCTCCGGCTCCAGCCGCACGAATTCGATATGCTTGAGGCGCGAATTGGATTTGCCGGTCAAAACCACGGCGGCGGCGCGTGTCAGCCCGGAGAGCCGGGTCAGCGCCTCGCCGAGCACGGCTTCCACCGGCTGGGCCCGGCCGACGGCGGAAAGCTGGGTCTGAATCGATTGCCGTTCGGCTTCGGTGAGATCGCCGACCTGCATCAACGCATCGACGAAAAACCGCAAGCCGGCTTCGGTCGGCAGCCGGCCGGCCGAGGTGTGCGGCGCATAGATCAGCCCGAGCGCTTCGAGGTCGGCCATGACGTTGCGCACCGAGGCCGGCGACAGTGGAACCGCGATCAGGCGCGAAATGTTGCGCGAGCCGACTGGCTCGCCGGTGGCAAGATAACTTTCGACGATCTGGCGAAAAATCTCCCGCGAGCGCTCGTTGAGCTGGGCAAGCCCGCTATGCGACGGGATCAGCCCGATCGGTTCGTGGTGGGCCAAGATCGAAACTCCCGGTAGTCCGATTCCAACAAACTCCCCCGCTGCTGATTTTCCTTATCTAGTGGCTCGGTGGCAAGCATGCAGCAGGAAAAGCCTTGCCGCGCCGCAAACGCCCTCCTACAAGCACGCCGAAGGCCCTGATTGGTTAATTTCGGAGGATTTTCATGCGTCCAAGCCGCCGTGCGCCGGATGAATTGCGCGCCGTGTCGCTGGAACGCGGCGTGGTCAAATATGCCGAAGGGTCTTGCCTCGTGAAGTTCGGCGACACCCATGTCCTGGTGACGGCCACGCTGGAAGAACGCCTGCCGCCGTGGCTGAAGGGCCAGGGCCGCGGCTGGGTGACGGCTGAATACGGCATGCTGCCACGGGCCACCCTGGAGCGCACCCGGCGCGAGGCGTCGAGCGGCAAGCAGAGCGGCCGCACCGTAGAAATCCAGCGGCTGATCGGCCGCTCGCTGCGAGCCACCATCGACCTGGAAGCGCTCGGCGAGCGCCAGATCACGGTCGACTGCGACGTGCTGCAGGCCGACGGCGGAACGCGCACGGCCTCCATCACCGGCGCCTGGGTCGCGCTCGCCGACTGCATCTCCTGGATGAAGGCGCGCAACATGATCAAGACCGACGTGCTGCGCGACCATGTCGCCGCAATCTCCTGCGGCATCTATAACGGCACGCCGGTACTCGACCTCGACTATGCTGAGGATTCGACCGCCGAGACTGACGCCAATTTCGTGATGACCGGCGACGGGCGCCTCGTCGAGGTGCAGGGCACCGCCGAGAAGACACCGTTCTCGCAAAACGAGTTCCTGGCGCTGATGGCGCTCGCGCAGAAGGGCGTCGCCCGACTGGTGGACTTGCAGAAGATGGCGGTGGGATGACCCCACTCATTTCAATGAGCTGAAGATATGCCCCGTCGCATCAGTGGCCAGCTTGTGATCGCGACCCACAATCCCGGCAAGCTTGCCGAGATGCGCGAATTGCTTGCGCCTTATGGCATCACGGCGATTTCGGCGGCAGAACTCAATCTCGACGAACCGGAAGAGACCGGCAGCAGCTTTGCAGCCAATGCGAGGATCAAGGCGGTGGCGGCAGCGACCGCGGCAAAGCTTCCCGCTTTTGCCGACGACTCCGGCCTTGTGGTCGACGCGCTCGACGGCGCTCCCGGGATTTATTCGGCGCGCTGGGCCGGCCCGGCCAAGGATTTCAACGCCGCGATGACCAGAATCGAACGGCTCCTGATCGAACGCGGCGCTAGCGAGCGCGGCAGGCGCAACGCGCATTTCGTCTCCGCGCTCTGCGCCGCCTGGCCCGACGGGCACGTCGAGGAAGTCGAGGCGCGCGTCGACGGAACTCTCGTCTGGCCGCCGCGCGGCGGTGCCGGCTTCGGCTACGATCCGATGTTTTTGCCCGAGGGCCATGACCGCACGTTCGGCGAGATGACTTCGGTCGAAAAGCACGGGCTGCCGCCGCTCGGCATGGGGCTCTCACATCGGGCACGCGCTTTCGTCAAGCTGGCGGAGCGCTGCCTTGGTTAGCACGGCGAGCAAGAAAGAGGCGTTCGGCGTTTACGTGCACTGGCCGTTTTGCCTGTCGAAGTGCCCGTATTGCGATTTCAACAGCCACGTCCGCCACGCTGCGATCGACGAGGATCGCTTTGCGCGCGCCCTTGCCCGCGAGATCGAAACAACCGCGACGCGCGTGCCCGGGCGTGAGGTGACGTCGATCTTTCTCGGCGGCGGCACGCCGTCCCTGATGCAGCCGGCGACGGTGGCTGCGGTGCTCGATGCCATCGGCAGACACTGGCACGTGGCGGCGGATGCCGAAGTGACGCTGGAGGCCAACCCGACCAGCGTTGAAGCCACCCGCTTTGCGGGCTACCGCTCAGCCGGCGTCAACCGCGTCTCGCTCGGCGTTCAGGCGCTGGACGATGCATCGCTGAAAACGCTCGGACGGTTGCACAGCGCCCGCGAGGCGCTGGATGCGGTCGCCATCGCGCGCCGCACCTTCGAACGCTATTCGTTCGACCTGATCTATGCGCGCCCCGACCAGACGGCGGAAGCATGGCGCAGCGAATTGAAGCTCGCGATTGCGGAAGCCGCCGAGCACCTGTCGCTGTATCAACTGACGATCGAGGAAGGCACGCCGTTTTTCGGCCTGCATGCGGCCGGCAAGCTCAGGACGCCGGACGAATCCCTGGCGCGTGACCTCTACGACGTGACGCAGGAGGTCTGCGATCACCACGGGCTGAACGCCTACGAAATCTCCAACCACGCACGCAGCGGCGCCGAATGCCGGCACAATCTCCTCTACTGGCGCGGCCACGAATATGCGGGAATTGGTCCCGGCGCCCACGGTCGGCTCGACATCGACGGCATCCGCCACGCCACCGCGACCGAAAAGCGCCCGGAAGCATGGCTAATGCGGGTCGAGTCCAGCGGGCATGGCGTCGTCGTCGATGACGTCCTCAACAGCGAGGAGCGCGCCGACGAATTCCTGCTGATGGGATTGCGCCTCGCCGAGGGCATCGATCCGCGCCGCTATCAGGCCTTGGCCGGCCGGCCGCTCGATCCGCGCCGGATCGCGCTGTTGCGCGAACAGGGGGCGATTGCCGTCGACAGCCAGGGCAGGCTGCGGGTGACGCAGGCGGGCTTTCCAGTCCTCGATGCGGTGGTCGCGGATCTCGCGGCTTAGAGTCTTCGGTTTGACGCGTTTTCTTGAACGCAAACCGTAGCCTGTTCAGTCGAAAAACGCTTTGCTTACGCCCCGAAGCTGCGCGGCGAGCCGGCAACCGCGACCGGTCCTTTCGACGTGACGCGCATCACCGCAAGGCCGCGCTCGTTGGTGCCGTCGGCGCGGAAACGGAACAGCCCGTCGATGCCGGCAAAACCGGACGAATTCTGCAACACCTCGGTCGTGAAGCGCTTGCCACCCTGGGTGCGCGACAGCGCCGCGGTCAGTGCGACGGCGTCATAGGCAAGCGTTGCGGTTCGCACCGGCTCGCTGCCATATTTGTTCTTGTAGCGCGTGGCGAAGGAGCGGAAGCCGGCCGGATCCGGCGCCGCGTACAGGCCGCCCTCCAGCGCTGACGTTCCGAACACGCGCGGATTGTCCCAGAGCCCGGTGCCGAGCAATTGCACCTTCTGCAGGTTGGCGCCGCCCGCAACCAGCGCATCGGCCACCTGCGCGACGGCATCGCCATCGTCGGCCAAAAGCAGCGCGTCGGCGCTGGGCAGGGAGCCTGCGACGTTGTGCGCCACCGTGGCGCGATCGGCGCCGTATTTCTCAAACACGATGACGCGAGCACCGCGCTTCGCCACCGCCTGCTTGAAGGCGGCCTCGACCACGTTGCCATAGGCGTTCTCGGGCAGCATCGCCGCGAACGAACGTTTGCCGGTAGCGCCGGCATATTCGATGATCCGGTTGACGTCGGACTCGGGGAGGAAGCTCAGCAGATAGACGCCGCGGCTCGCGACGCTCGAGTCGGTCGAGAATGCGATCACCGAAACGCCGCGCCCCCGCGCCACCTGCGCGACCGGCGGCACGGAAGCGGCAAACAGCGGCCCGAGGATGATCTCCGCGCCTTCGTCGAGCGCCTGCTGGGCGGCCTGCTGCGCGCCCTGCGGCGAGCCGGCATCGTCCTTGATCAGGAGCTGAAGGTTGGGATTGAGGAACTCGGCCAGCGCCATTTCGGCGGCGTTGCGCATCGAGATTGCGGCAAGTCCGGCATTGCCGCCCGCCGACAGCGGCAGGATCATGCCGACCTTGACGTTGCCATTGCCGACCGCGACCGGGCCCTGCGGCGCGCCGGCCGGAGGCGGCGCCGACGATGAGCTGAACGGGTTGGGAACGGAAAACTGGCTGATGCTTTGCTGCACGCTCGAGCACGCGCCGAGCAGCGGCGCGGCCGCGATCAGCCCGAGCGCCGTGCGCCGGCTGGTCGAGAAGGTCGACGTCAGCGGTTTGTCGACGCCCGGCTTCTCGGCTCCGGCCGTGTCGGTTTCAAGCTTGGGATCGAACGCACCCACCGTCACTTCTCTTTCTTGTCCGGTCTCACAAAGGCCGGGACTTCGCCCCATCAGGAAGGGTGGAATCAGGCATATTGTCGGCGAATAGTTAACTGAAATAAAAGGATTTTACCCTTCCTCACGCCCAACCAGTTGCAGACTCCACCTTTTCGCACGCGAAAGCGGCCTGCTTCTCCCGAATCTGTCTGGTCCTGATCTGACCGGCGCGAACCCCTCGCCGTGGTGCGCGCGCTCCCTTAAGATCGTCATTATGCGCCCAAAAGCGGTTTCCACCAATCCATCCAATGTCTCAGAAACCCCAAACGCGCGGAACTATACCGTCGCCGGCACGACGCTGGCCGCACCGAAGGCGGCAAGCGGGCTTTATCTGGTCGCCACCCCGATCGGCAACCTCGGCGATATCACGTTGCGGGCATTGGAGACGCTCGCCGGCGTCGACCTCATCGCCTGCGAGGACACAAGGATCACCCGCCGTCTTACCGAGCGCTATGGCATAGCCGCGCGGCTGATCCCCTATCATGAGCACAATGCCGCCGAGATGCGGCCGAAAATCCTCGCGCAGCTCGCGGCTGGCGCTGCGATCGCGCTGGTCTCCGACGCCGGAACGCCGTTGATTTCCGATCCCGGCTTCAAGCTGGTGCGCGAGGCCTGCGCCGCCGGCCACCGCGTGACCGCGCTGCCGGGCCCCTCCTCCGTGCTGGCGGCGCTGTCGGTCGCGGCGTTGCCGACCGACCGTTTTTTCTTCGAAGGATTTCTGCCGCCGAAACAAGCCGCGCGCCGCGCCCGCCTCACCGAGCTTGCGCGGCTCGATGCAACCCTGGTGCTCTTCGAATCCGGCAGCCGCGTGCAGGACGCGCTCTCCGACCTCGCTGCCATCATGGGCGCGCGAAGCGCCGCGATCTGCCGCGAGATGACCAAGCTGCATGAGCAGATCAGCCGCGGCACGCTTGCTGGATTGGCGCAGTCGGCGGCGACGCTGGAGACGCGCGGCGAATTCGTGCTGGTGATCGCACCCGCCGCCGAAGGCAGCCAGGCGATGACGACGGAAGAAGTCGATGCGCTGCTGCGCGATCGGCTGGCGCGCGACAGCGTCAAGGATGCGGTCGCTCATGCGGTGGAAGTGTCCGGGCGGCCGCGCCGCGAGCTCTATGCCCGCGCGCTTGAACTCGCCAAGCAGAACGAAAAGCAGGCGCATGGCGACTGACAAGGGCGAACCCAGGCCAGCTTCACCGGCGCGCGTGGCAGCCTTCCGCACGGGCCTGTCGGCGGAAGCGCGCGCCGCGGCGTTCCTGATCGCCAAGGGCTACCGCATCCTCGCCAAGCGCTTCCGCACGCCGCACGGCGAGATCGATCTCGTGGCGAGGCGGCGCAGCACCATCGCCTTTGTCGAGGTCAAGGCGCGCGACAACCTCGACGATGCGGCCTATGCGGTGACGCCGCGCCAGCAGGCGCGCATCATCGCTGCCGCGCAAATCTGGCTGATGGCGCATCCCGAACATGACGGCTATGATCTGCGCTTCGACGCCATGTTGATTGCGCCGCGCCGCCTGCCGCACCATGTGATGGCGGCCTTCGATGCGAGCCCTTGAACAACAACCCGAAAGAGCTGACGGACCCGCCATGAAACTGAACGTCGCCGTCCAGATGGACCCGATCGCGCGCATCAACATAGCCGGCGATTCCACTTTCGCGCTGCTCCTGGAGGCGCAAAGGCGCGGGCACGGGTTGTCCTATTACACGCCCGACAAGCTGTCCCAACGCGGCGCGGACGTGGTGGCGCCGGTGCAGGCGCTGACCGTGCGCGACGAGGCGGGCGACCACTTCACGCTCGGCGAGCCGCGGCGGGAGCATCTGTCGGCGTTCGACGTGATCTTGCTGCGCCAGGACCCGCCGTTCGATCTTGCCTACGTCACCTCGACGCATCTCCTGGAGCGGCTGCTACCGACGACGCTGGTGGTGAACGATCCGGCCTCCGTGCGCAATGCGCCGGAAAAGCTGTTCGTGATGGATTTTCCGCAGCTGATGCCGCCGACGCTGATCTCGCGCGATCTCACCGAGATCAACGCCTTTCGCGACGAGCACGGCGCCGTGGTGATGAAGCCGCTGCACGGCCATGGCGGCGCGGCGGTGTTTCGCATCATGCCGCAGGACATGAACTTCGGCTCGCTGTTCGACATGTTCTCCGTGACCTTCAAGGAGCCTTGGGTGATCCAGCGCTTCCTGCCCAAGGTGAAACACGGCGACAAACGCATCATCCTTGTCGACGGCGAATTCGCCGGCGCGGTCAACCGCGTGCCGGCCGCCGACGATCTGCGCTCCAACATGGTGCGCGGCGGCGCCGCGAAGGCGACCGACCTCACCGACCGCGAACGCGAGATCTGCACCACGCTGGGACCCGCTTTACGCGCGCGCGGACTGCTGTTCGTCGGCATCGACGTGATCGACGGCAATCTCACCGAGATCAACGTGACCTCGCCGACCGGCATTCGTGCCATTTCCCGTCTCGGCGGGCCGGACATCGCCGCCAGGATCTGGGACGTGATCGAGACGAAGCGCGGCCAAAAGGCCTGACGTCATGGCGTCTGCAGTATGCGTGCAGGTCGTGGCGCTGGACGCCGTCTCGCGGCGGTTTTCCTGCGTGACTGTTGCCGATGAGAGACTGTGTGGCCGCCTTAAACGTGGAATCATGTCGGAATAATTCGACAAATGCATTGCGGAGGCATGTCATGAAAACCCTTTGGGTTGGCGCGTTCGCGCTTCTGGCAAGCGGAGCCGCTCCGGCGATGGCGGCCGATATCCCGCTCAAGGCACTTCCGCCGGCTGCCGAGGCTGCCTTTAACTGGAGCGGATTTTACGCCGGCCTGAACGGCGGCGGGGCCTGGCAGGACCGGCGTCCCGACATCACGCTGAGCAATAATTTCGGCATTCAGCTTACGACCACCGGTTTAAAAGGGTCGGGAGGATTCGGTGGCGTGCAGGCGGGTTACAACTGGCAACAGGGGCCGATCGTCGTTGGCATCGAAACGGATTTCCAGGGCTCGGCAATCAAGGACTCCTTTGTTCGGCTCCTCGACCCCTTTGGTGACCAGCTCGCTGCGTCCCGCGACCTCGATTATTTCGGGACCACGCGGGTCCGCGTTGGCGCTGCGTTCAATCAGTTCCTGATCTACGGAACGGTCGGTGCGGCCTATGCCCACGTCACGAACACCGAACTCGTGACCAACATCAATACGCCCGGATCAGCCGCGAATCTGGCGAACAGCAGCATGAAATTGGGAGTGGCTGCCGGCGCCGGGATCGAATACGCGATCAACCGCTCATGGTCGGTCAAGGTCGAAGACCTCTGGACGGGCATTCCCGGCGAGACCCTTTCCGCGCCGGTTGTCCCTCCGAGCGGCATCATCATCTCGAGCTCGCGTCTGACGGATGACTTTCAACTCCTGCGCGTCGGCGTGAACTACAGAATCGGCGAACCCGCCGCCACGAGGTATTGATCGTCGCCTGACTGTTTCAAGCGAAAAGGCCCCGGCATCGTCCGGGGCCCTTTTTGTCGGGCTGGCGCTTGTCGAGTGGCGGCTATGAGGTCGAAGGCCGCTTTGAGCTCATTTGACGACGCCAGCCAGCCGCTCCGCCAGTTCCTGGTCGAGCTCCGGCAACAGCACGATGCCGTCCTGGTCGCTGCCGGATGAATGCACGACGATCCACGTGCATGGCTTGCCGCTCTCGTTGCGCGGCGCGTGCGGAATATTGGCGTCGCAGAAGCATTGTTCGCCCTGCTTCACTTCCACCCTGTTCTCCAGGTGATCGCCGTAATAGACCGTGCATTCGCCCTCGAGCATGTAGGCGATCGTTTCAATATCCAGGTGGAAATGCGCCTTCGCGGTCGCGCCCGGCGGCATCGGCATCACGTTCATGCAGATCTTCTGGGCACCCACCGTCTCGGCTGACGCGCCTGCCCCATACACAATGCCCTGCTTGCCGAGATAGGTCTGGCCCGGCTTGATGAGCGCAAAGCCGTCGGATGGGCGTGTGGTCATCGGATCCCCTCGTCGCCTTGTTTGATTGCGTCATGCTAGAGCGTTTTCGAGCGGAGTGGAAACCGGTTTGCGCGAAGAAAACGCGTCGAAACAACAATCCGAAGCTCATCTCGCCAAGAATCCCCTCCCCGATGCGCGGCTCGGGATGCCTGGTCTTTTCCGCCCCTGACGTCGGGATGGAATCACGGCGCCTCCTTCAAGCCGGTATCGGCGCGACATCCTCGCCGGCCAGGAAATCGATGCTCTCGCGCCACAGCGCGAACCGCATCGTTTCCAGATGCATCAGATGCGTACCGCGGCCGATCTTGATGTCGCGCTTGCTGGCGGCATGGATGAAGGCGTCGAACAGCCAGCGCGCATCTTCATCCGGCAGCAGGCCATCCCATTCGCCGCGGATGATCGCGACGGGACAGCGCACCGCGGCGGGGTCATAGGCCAGGCGGCCATGCCACGCCTTGATGATTTCGGAAAAGGGCCCGAGCGGAGTTTGCACGCCCGAGGGATCGCGCAAGCGGCTTTCGGGATCGCTGTCGAGATAGCGCTGTCCCCATTCCTCGAAGTGAATGCGCGAGAGCACCGGCGGTTCATGCGCCGGCACGTCCTCGACGAACCGGCTCCACTGGTCCTCAAGCGTCACTATGCGCCAGGCCGGAAACGCGGCGGGCTGCTCGTAGCGGCGCGGCGGTCGGCGCGCGATCGGCGCGAACAGCACGAGACGATCGATCAGCGCCGGGTGCTTGGCCGCGAACAGGCTTGCCGGCATCGAGCCCCAGGAATGGGAGATCAGCGACAGCCTGTCGAGATTCTGGTGGCCAAGGATGAAGCGGACCGCGACCGCTACCTGTTCCACCGCATCTTCCGCCACGCAGAGCGGAGCATTGCCGGCCGCCGGCTGGTCCATCTCCGGGTAACGGTCGGAATGTCCGAAGCCGTAAAAGTCCAGCGCCCACACGTCGAAGCCTGCGTCATTGAGCGCATCGCGCCAGGATCTTCCGTCAAAGCGATGTGCGATCGACAGCGCCGAGGGAAACGTCGCGCCATGGATGTACAGCACCGCGCGGCGCGGCCGAGGTTCAGGTCGTGGCGACGGCAGGAATCTCAGAAACAGGGACAGGCCCTGGCGCGGGCCCGGAAAGCGAAAATGCTGCTCACGGGAATCGAGTTTCACCGCGGACGAAAAGTCGACCATTCGAATCCCTCCTAAATGAACCGGTGGCGGGCGACTGCCATTCGTCATGCCCTGCCGTACCGCTCACGCCTTCCAACCAACCCTGTCTAAGGCAGGTTTCTCCGTCTCGTTTCCGTCGCGGTCGAACCGTGCACGCTTGGGTTCCCGGCTTGCGGGATCGTCGCGGCGTATCCGCACCAGGCGCTCGACGCGAAGGCGTCCAATTCTAGTCACAATGGTTGGGTGACTGGTGACGGGGTAGAGACTCGCCGTGATCAGGCTTGTCACCATCCGATGGTGGACAAGCGGGGGATTTTAAAATGAAGAAACAGACGATCGGCCTGGCCTTTGCCCTTGCACTGCTGTCAACGGCTGCGACGGCCCAGGAACGCGCTGGCGATGCTGTGCTCGGCGCGGTTTCGGGAGCCGTCGTGCTTGGGCCGGTCGGCGCCGTGGCCGGTGCGTTTGTCGGTTATGCGGCCGGACCATCGATTGCGAGTTCCTGGGGATTGCGGCGACCGAGCCACCGCCGATACGCCCGCAGGCCCGCAACGGCGGAGCCAACCGCGATGTCAGGCGACTACCGGTCCGCGCCACGAACCCGTGCGGATGTTGCAGCGGTCGCATCGGCCCCGCCTGCGCCACCGCCGTCCCCCGCTCCGGCGCCGGCCCCTGCTATGGCGCATACATCGGCCATGCCGCCGGTGCAGCCGCTGGAATAACGCTGGCGCGGGATTGATTCGGCGGGCTGTCCTCATTTTCGTTTAAACGATCCGCGCGCGATCAGGCGCATTCGCCGTCGCGCATGGGCGGCCCGGCATCACGTTAGTGCAGATGTTTTGCGCACCGACGTCTCTTCGACGCGACCCGCCTTTCTTGTCTTTCGCGTCCGGTTCGTTAACACCGATTCCATCGCATTCGATATAGTTTGTTCTACTAATGTTCTTGATTGGCCACTCGCGTTCCGCTACCCTTCCTCGCGGAGGGGCTGATGGTCCAGCGGGTTTCAACCGTCGCGTTTGAGGGGATCGAGGCCCGCGCCGTCGACGTGCAGGTGCAGGTCGCCCCGGGTCTGCCGGCCTTTGCCATCGTCGGCCTGCCCGACAAGGCGGTGTCCGAGGCGCGCGAAAGAGTTCGTTCGGCGCTGATCGCCTCCGGCCTCGCTCTGCCCGCGCGCCGCATCACCGTCAACCTCGCGCCGGCCGACCTGCCGAAGGAGGGCAGCCATTACGATCTCCCCATTGCGCTGGGATTGATGGCGGCGATCGGCGCGATCCCGCCGGATGCGCTTTCAGGTTTCACCGTGCTCGGCGAACTCGGCCTCGACGGCTCGATTGCGCCGGTTGCGGGCGTCTTGCCGGCCGCGATCGGCGCGAACTCGCGCGAGGAAGGCCTGATCTGCCCGGCGGCCTGCGGCGCCGAAGCCGCCTGGGCGAGCCCGGACATCCAGATCGTGGCGGCAAATTCGCTGATTCAACTGGCCAATCATTTTCGCGGGAGCCAGGTGCTGTCGCGGCCGACGCCGAAGGTGCACGAGGCCTCGCCAGGCCAGCTCGACCTGCGCGACATCAAGGGCCAGGAGAGCGCCAAGCGCGCGCTCGAAATCGCCGCAGCCGGCGGGCATCATTTGCTGATGATGGGAAGCCCCGGCGCGGGCAAGTCGATGCTCGCCGCGCGACTGCCTTCGATTTTGCCGCCGCTGTCGCCGTCCGAACTGCTGGAAGTATCGATGATCGCGTCGGTCGCGGGCGAAATCCGCGACGGCGCCTTGACGGCGCAACGGCCGTTCCGCAGCCCCCATCATTCAGCGAGCATGGCGGCGCTCACGGGTGGAGGGTTGCGCGCCCGGCCCGGTGAAATCTCGCTCAGCCACCACGGCGTGCTGTTTCTCGACGAATTGCCGGAGTTCGATCCGCGCGTGCTCGATTCGCTGCGCCAGCCGCTCGAAAACGGCACCGTCGCGGTGTCGCGCGCCAACCATCGCGTCACCTATCCGGCGCGCTTCATGCTGGTCGCCGCCATGAACCCCTGCCGCTGCGGCCATGCGTTCGAGCCCGGCTTCTCGTGCAGGCGCAACCGCATCGAGCGCTGCACCGCCGATTACCAGGCGCGCATCTCCGGTCCGCTGATGGACCGCATCGATCTGCGCATCGAAGTGCCGGCGGTCTCTGCAGCCGATTTGATCTTGCCGCCGCCGGCGGAAGGCTCGAAAGAGGTCGCCACGCGCGTCGCGGCGGCGCGCGACATTCAGGCCGCGCGTTATGCCGCGCTTGGCCTGGCGAATGTTCGCACCAATGCGGAGGCCCCTAGCGCCGTGCTGGAGACGATCGCGCAAACCGATAGCGCCGGCACCAAGCTCTTGCGGGAGGCGTCCGAGTCCATGCGGCTCTCGGCGCG
>NZ_DAIDJE010000091.1 GCF_027451485.1 Bradyrhizobium sp. | reverse complement strand
CGGGGCCCGGTCCTTAAGCAGAATAAAAACAGCCCCGGTCATCATCCGTCCCAATGACCCGGTCACGCGCACCTGCAGGGGGCTGCCGATGCCCGGGCGAAAGGGGCGTCGAATGGGTTACTTCAACACCGGGCGGGCATGGCGGGCGGTCGCTCTTGTATGGGCCTTGGTCGGAACAGGATTTGCGGCCGACGCCGGTACCCTGATTTCACCGGGCTCGCTGGATCTGATCCGGAAGTCGGCTCAGCCTTTCGGGCTGTCCGCGACCAAGCTCTCCGCCGGCGGTCTGCTCCACAAATGGAACGGTCTCGAACGCAAGCTCGAAGACGATATGGTGCAGCTTGCGCTCTGCGACGGCGACCGCGAGCGCTGCGTATCGCCGGCCGCTCTGAAACTGCTGGCCATCGTTGATTCGGCGAGAACGCGCGAAGGCCGCGCGCGGTTTGGCGAGATCAATCGTGCGATCAATCTGGCGATCAAGGCGACGAGCGACTTGGCGCAATATGGCCGGGTCGACGTCTGGAGTTCACCGCTCGATACCTTTGCCTCCGGTGCGGGCGATTGCGAAGACTACGCCATTGCCAAGTTCGCCGCCCTTCGCATGGCCGGCGTCTCGGCTGACGATATCAAGATCGTCGTTCTGCGCGAACTGGCGCGCGGCGAGGATCACGCCGTGGTGCTCGCGCGGCTGGACGGCCATTGGCTGACGCTCGATAATCGGCGGATGGCGATGATCGAGGACGTCGACCTGCGCAATCATCGGCCATTGTTCGTGATCGATGACAGTGGCGTCATGCGTTATGATGAGCCGATGCCATCGGCGCAGGCAAAACAGCAGTCCATTTCTTCTGTGCCGGTCAACGTTGCCGCCTCGGCGGATCCAATCCCGTCATCGAACTGATCGCCAGAAATCCGGAACAGCGTCCGCCGCAAACATTTGCGGCTCGGACTTCACCTGGCAAGAAGCTTACTTGTCGAGACACGCGTTGACATAGGCGGCACGGTCCCTATGCGTCACCTTGGCTTCATCGGCCTTTTTCGAGCACTGGAATAGCCTGAGCTGCTCCGCGCGGCGCTTTTCGGCAGCGGCTTTATATTCAGGCGCCACCGCGCTGGGATCGACGAGCTTCTCGGCACGCACGTCCGCCACCAGCGCAAAGGCCGACATCAAGCCGAATTGCAGGATACCACCGATGAGCAATCCGCGCGCGGACGCGCCAAACCGAAACGTCATGCTTCAAATCTCGTTATCCAAAGAGTCATATGGGAGAAACGCGGAAGGAGCCGCTCCACCTTGACGATAGGGCGCACGGTATCATCGGCTGCGGCGGACATCAAATTATGGCAAACCTGATGCCACTGGCAATTTTCATTTCGCTGCAAGGGCCGACAAGTTACCATGGCTCAGGTAATCATTTTTGCTTTTCCGCTCGGGAGATCGGGATGCGTGCCTTAATGGGTACCTTGTGGTTGACAGTTGCGACGATCGGGATCGGCCTGGCATGGCCAGCGCACGCGGACGATCCGGCAGCTTCCAGCCGGCCGATCACCGATATGCTGCCGCTCTTCGTCACAAACCACTGCGAACAAATCAAAGCGCCGGCCGATCAGATTTTCTGCGGCGACGGCGAGCTCAACGCCGTTGGCGTCAAGCTCAGCCATGCTATTGCCGAACGCCTGAGCAGACTTCCAAACCGGCGCCTTGCGATCGAGGAAAATGCCGAGTGGATCCGCGATCGCAATTCCAGTTGTGGTATTCTCGGGCGGCAGCCGATCAGGAGCGAGAGCATCGGATCGGTCAGGGACTGCCTGCTGCAGGAGACCAAAGAGCGGATCGCGGTGCTTACCGACCCGAATTTCGACTGCCTCGCCGTTCATACGGCGGCCGGCGCGCTGATCTGTAGCGATCCGACGCTGGCGCTAGCGAAGGAGGATCTCAACGAAAAAACGATGAGGCTGATCACCAAACTCAAGGACGACGACGCGCGGGCCGCCTTTGATGAATTCGAGCGATGGACCCGCGAGCGCGACCGGAAATGCGCGATCGACAACAAGGACAATGTTCCGCTGCAGGAGCTTTCCTCTTCCGCGGCGTGCCTGTCCGAATATTTCGATCGAAAGACCTCGGAAGTCGTTGCGGCCGCCGGTGATCCGAAGAAGCTGTTCGGGAGACAGCACGCTTCGCCCGTACCGAACGCCGATGCGGTCGACTTCTGCGTCTCGCAGATCCATCTGGCCGGCGCATGCGGCAATTTTGTTGCCGTGAACCGCGTCTTGGATGTCGACAGCAAGAAGGGTGAGAGCAGCGCGGAAGTAACCAGCGCCGTCGAGATGGTTGTGCTCTCTCCCTTCACCGCCTGTAGTTCCATAGCATCGGCCTGTACCGGTACCTGCTGGGATTTGAACTCAGGCAAGCCGAAAGCAACGCCCGGCAGCCGCGAGCAATTTCAGGTCGGATATCGTTTGCGCATCGAGAAGTCGTTCGCGTTCCAAAAAAGAGATAACGACTGGCTTTGCAGCTCGACGACCATGCAGCCCGTGGAAGTCGGCGTCGCGCTCAGCGGCCCTTGATCGCAACGTGCCTCACATAACAATTTCTTAGTCCGATTCACCGCGCCGAAACGGTTTCCGGTTCATGGTCATCAAGAGTAGCAACCAGGATCGTCCGGCATTATGGCTTCCGATCGTTCGGCCCTCGAGTTGCGAGGGTTAACAAAGCGTTTTGATCGGCCGGCGGTCGATGCGCTCGACCTCACGGTGAGATCCGGCGAATTCTACGCCCTGCTCGGCCCCAATGGCGCCGGCAAGACAACGACACTGCGCATGGTAGCCGGGCTGTTGCGGCCGGATGCAGGGTCGATCTCGATCCTCGGGATCGACGCACTCGCCGATCCCGTGGCGGCCAAGCAGGTCACGGCATGGGTCTCTGACGAGCCGATGATCTATGACAAGCTGACACCGCTGGAATATCTCGAATTTGTCGCAGGCCTCTGGGGCATCGACCCCGCTGTCGCCGAGCCTTGCGCGCGCGAACTGCTTGTCTCGCTCGGCCTGGAGGCCAATATGCACGACCGCTGCGAGGGATTTTCCAAGGGCATGCGCCAGAAGGTCGCGCTCGCTGGCGCGCTGGTACACGATCCACGACTGATCATTCTCGACGAGCCGTTGACGGGCCTCGACGCGCTGTCGGCCCGCCACGTCAAATCCTTGCTCAGCGAGCGCGTGCGAAACGGATGCACCGTCATCATGACGACGCATATTCTGGAAGTCGCCGAGCGCATGGCCGACCGCATTGGCGTGATCGCCGCAGGTAGACTCGTTGCGGAAGGGACACTCGCCGAACTTCGGCAACAGAACGGCAGAACCGACACCAGCCTCGAGGACGTGTTCGTCGCACTGGTCGACCGCGAGCCAGCGGCGGCATGACCGCAGCAGCCTTGAACTGGTTTGCCAGCCACGAAATCCGCCTCGCCTGGCGCGAATGGCTGGGGATGATGACGGGTGGACGCCAGCGTCGCCGCCGCGCTGTGATCATCGGGCTCGTTGTTTTCGGCGCGCTTCTGCACGTACCGGCCTATGCCGTGATCGGACGGTACGCCACGCTTCGCCTGCCGCTCGACAAATCGGCAATGATCGTCATCACCGCCAGTATTTTCCTTGCCTGGGCGTTGATGCTCTCGCAGGCAATCGAATCGGTCACTCGGGCGTTCTACGCCCGCGCGGACCTCGATCTCATCATGTCGTCGCCGGTCACCCTCGATCGTGTCTTTTCGATACGGCTTGCGGCGATCGCATTGACGGTCACCGCGATGGCAATGTTGCTCGCAACGCCATTCATCGATGTGCTGGTCTTCGGCGGCGGCCTCCGCTGGCTTGCGCTCTATGGTGTGGTTATGGCAATCGGCCTTTCTGCCGCGGCGGTCGCCATTGCCGTGACCATCCTGCTGTTCCGCGCCATCGGACCGCGCCGGACCCGGTTCGTCGCCCAGGTTCTCGCTGCCGCCATCGGCGCCGGCTTTGTCATCGCGCTACAGATTGCTGCCATCCTGTCGTACGGCACGCTGTCGCGCTTTGCGGCTCTCACTTCGGACGCCGCTGCAAGCTATGCGCCGGCACCCGAGAGTATCGTTTGGTGGCCAGTCCACGCAGCATTCGGGGATGGCAGGGCCCTCTTGCTTTTGCTTGCATGCGGGTTTTTCTTGCTGGGCACCGTGATGGTGATCTTTTCGGCCGAGTTTGCGGATACGGCCGTGCGCGCCTCGACGGGAGTCGTAGCCAACCGCCGCACCTCTCACACACGATCATTTCGATCCGGGTCGCGGCAACAGGCGTTGCGACGGAAGGAACTGTTGCTGCTGCGCCGCGACCCCTGGTTGCTTTCGCAAAGCCTGATGCAGCTGCTTTACCTCATACCACCCGCCGTATTGCTGTGGCGAAGTTTCAACGATAGTTCGCTCGCCATTGTCCTGATCACGCCCGTGATTGTGATGGCGGCGGGACAGCTCGCCGGCGGTCTCGGCTGGCTCACCATCTCAGGCGAGGACGCGCCAGATCTCGTAAAAACCGGGCCGCTGCCGCCGTCGCGGTTGATCCGCGCCAAGATCGAGGTGGTTCTGCTCGTGATCGGCGCGCTGTTCGCGCCGCTGGTCATTGCGCTGTTGTTTGCTTCCCCGCGACAGGCCGCCGTCACCGCGGTCGGCGTCATGATCGCTGCCACTTCCGCCACCGCAATTCAGCTCTGGTTCCGCGTTCAGGCGCGCCGCAGCCAGTTTCGCCGCCGCCAGACCTCGTCACGGCTCGCCACTTTCGCGGAAGCCTTCTCCTCGATTGGATGGGCAGCGACTTCGGTATTGGCGCTGTCCCTTCCGGTAGCCGCCCTGGTCACGGGATTGATGACCACCGCCCTTCTCGCGGCGACCTGGAAGTTCAGCCCGCGGCGCGATTAGAGGAATCTCCTTCGGAACGAAGCGAAACACTGTCAAATTCAAGTCGAAAAAAGGGCAACAACCAGCGGTTTCGAAATCGCATCGTAACAGCTTCAGCACCGCACCAGACATGCGCGATACCGGCCCGTGACCGCGTCCGGTTTCGGCGCTAAGCTGAAGCTCGCGAATGTCCCGATCCTGGCCTTCCATGTTGCGGCTTGCTGCGCTCGTCCTTGGCCTTTTCTGTCTTTCGATTTCGCCCGCGGTTGCGCAGAACGCTCCGCCGCACAGCGAATGCCTGGCGATGGCGCAAGCCCCGCTTCTCGCGAGGCCAGTGTCTTTGCGCCGGATGGCCGCCAAGGCCGATGAGGTCACGATCACCTATGCCGGTCACTCGACCTACTACATCGATACGCCCGGCGGCGTGCGGATCGCGACAGACTTCAGCGGCGCCTACACCACCGGCCGCTTGCCCGACGTCGTTACAATGAACCGGGCACACTCGACGCACTACACTTTATTTCCCGATCCCCGCATTCCCCATGTCCTGCACGGCTGGAACGACGACGGCAGTCCAGCACGGGTCAACGAGCGCATCGGCGACGTCCTCATCCGCAACGTGACCACGGACATTCGCCGCTATTTCATGGATGATTCCACCGACAAGATGATCAAGGATGGCAATTCCATTTTCATCTTCGAAGTCGCCGGCCTCTGCATCGGCCATCTCGGTCACCTGCACCACCAGCTCGATGACAGCCATTTTGCCGCGATCGGCCGGCTCGATATCGTGATGGTTCCGATCGACGGCACCTATACCATGTCGCTGGACGGCATCTCGGAACTCACCAGGCGATTGCGCGCTTCGGTCGTCCTGCCGATGCACCGCTTCGCCACGCCGCTCGACGAATTCATGCGGCGGATTGGCCAGCAATTCGATATCGACGAGCGAAGCGAGCGCAGCCTGACGATCTCGCGAGATAGCTTGCCCGAGAGGCCTACGGTCATCATTCTTCGCGGCGTGTAGTCAGGAAAGTGCATTCCGGGAGAGAAATAGCAATGGTCGCCAGCACATCGCCCTCCATCCGAAGCGGTCTTTATGCAGATCCGCGGCCCGACTGGCTTGCGTTGCGTAAAGAAGAAGTGCTCGATCCGGCCCGCCTGATCGTCGATCCGCACCATCATCTGTGGGATCGCGGCGGCCAGCGCTATCTGCTTGACGACATCACCTCGGATATCGCTTCCGGTCACAACGTCATTGCAACGGTCTATGTCGAGGCGCGGTCGATGTACCGCGTCAGGGGGCCGGAAGCTCTTCGTCCCGTCGGCGAGGTTGAGTTTGCGAACGGCGTTGCTGCGATGAGCGCAAGCGGCGGCTATGGACCCGCCGCGGTCTGCGCCGGCATCGTCGGCCATGTCGATCTCCTGCTGGGCGAGGCTGCTCGTCCGGTGCTGGAGGCGGAAATCTCCGCAGGTCAAGGCCGCTTCCGCGGCATCCGGCATTCGGCGGCGTGGGATTCCGATCCGAATGTCGCGCACATGTACGCGACGCGGCCCAAAGGCCTGTTGCTGGACTCGACATTTCGCAAAGGCTTTTCGCACCTCGCGCCGCTCGGCTTGAGCTTCGACGCGTGGCTGTTCCATCCACAAATCGGCGAACTGACGGACCTCGCCCGCGCATTTCCGGACACCAGGATCGTACTTGACCATTGCGGCGGGCCGGCCGGCACCGGCCAATATGCCAACCGCCGGCAGGAAATCTTCACCAGATGGAAGACCTCGATCCGCGAGATCGCCAAATGTCCCAACGTCGTCGTGAAACTCGGCGGGCTGGCAATGTGCCTGCTTGGCTATGATTTTCACGAACGACCGATGCCGCCCACATCGGAAGAACTGGCCGCAGCATGGCGGCCCTATATCGAGACCTGCATCGATGCGTTCGGGCCGCATCGTGCGATGTTCGAGAGCAATTTCCCTCCCGACAAGGGACAATGCAGCTATCAGGTGATCTTCAACGCGTTCAAGCGTATTGCGGCCTCGATGACTGAAGCGGAGAAGAATGCGCTGTTTTCGGGAACGGCAACCAACGTCTACAGGCTGAAGCTCGACCGATACCAGGAAGACCTCGCGACCGGGTAAGCTCAGGTCGAAGCCAGGCCGGGCGCCGCCCGCTTCTCGGACAAGAACATGACGCGTTTGATCTTGTTGAACACCCGCGCGGCAAAGCTCAATATGAAGGGCTGAGTGGTGCGGCAGAAGGCGAGCTTGCGAACGCGACCTTCGACATGCCACCGCGCATGCGCGCCGTCGCGGAAGAAAACCACATCGCCGGGACCATAACGGGTCGGGCGCATCGTGTCGCTTTCGAGCACGATCGAACCTTCCAGAATCAGGATGGTTTCGTCGAAATCGTAGTACCAGTTGAACCTGCCTTCGCTGCACTCCCACACGATGGTGGAAGCAAGGCCGTCGGAGCTTTGCGACAGCACGCAGGATTGCGCGACCGGATTGCCTTCGATGATCCAGGACGGCTCGATCGGCCTCGACATCAGTTTGACCGCGGTGCTGCCGGTTTCGATCAGTGCCATCTGCGCTCCCCAAAAAACCGTTGAACTGCGCCGGACTGCGCCGGCGACGTTTGGGGCGCACGCTAATAACAAACTTTTAAGCTTTCCTTAGCGGGTTCGGTTAAACACCGCTTCGCCTCGTTCCGGTCGCGATCAGGAACAGCTTCGTTCAGGCCCACTCGCCTTTCCGGAATACAGGCACGCGGCGACCATCGGCGTACAGGCCATCAATGTCGATCTTGTCGGAACCGATCATCCAGTCGATGTGAATCAGGCTGGTATTGCCGCCTTGCGCTGCGATCTGCTCCGCCGGCAGTTTCGTCCCGTCGACAAAGCATTTCGAATAGCACTGGCCAAGCGCAATGTGACAGGCGGCATTCTCGTCGAACAAGGTGTTGAAGAACAGCAATCCGCTTTTCGAGATCGGTGATGAATGCGGCACCAGCGCTACCTCGCCGAGACGGCGCGCGCCTTCGTCGGTATCGAGCACCTTGTTGAGAACCTGCTCGCCGCGCGAGGCCTTTGCTTCGACAATGCGTCCTTCCTCGAACCGCACCGCGATATTCTCGATCAACGAACCCTGATACGACAGCGGCTTGGTGCTCACCACGTGCCCGTCGACCCTCCGCGCATGCGGCGTGGTAAAGACCTCTTCCGTCGGGATGTTGGCGTTGCAGGTAATCCCGTTCTTTGCCGTCGAGCCGCCGCCCTGCCACTCATGTCCATCGGCAAGCCCGACGGTGAGGTCGGTGCCGGGGCCGGAGAAATGCAGCGCGCCGAACCGCTGCGCATTCAGCCATTCCCTGCGCTCCCGCAATATTTCGTTGTGCGCCTGCCAGGCCGCGACGGCATCATCCCGATCGACGCGGGATGCCGAGAAGATCGCGTCCGCGAGCTTGGCGACCGCGACATTTTCTTCGTCCTGAGGAAATACCAGTCTGGCCCATGACGGCGACGGATAGGCGATGATGTTCCAGTTGATGTCAAAGTTGACGATGCGCTCCAGCGCCGGCTTGTAGGCGATCGAATTGGCCTTGTTGGCGCGCGCCACCTTTGCCGGATCCTCGCCCGACAGAAGCATCGGATTATCGGCGACGATGGCAAGCCGCGCCGTATTGGCCGCAAATGCCTTCGACATTCCCTCATAGAGCCAGTCGGCCGCGCGGTCGAAACTCTCGTCCGGACCAAAGCGGTAGCGCATCAAGGTGATGGCTTCGTCCGACAGGATCGGAGTGACGAGACCCGCGCCGGCCTTGTAGGCGTATTCGGCGACCTTGCGCACCAGGGGCAGTGCGACGGTCGGCGCCGTCACCAGAAGGTTCTGTCCGCGCTCGAGCCTCAAGCCGACCTTGATCGCGACTTCCGCCAGACGGTCGAGTTTGATGGGATCGATGGGTGCAGAAGAGTTCCGTTCCGAAGCATTCATATTGCGTAGCCTGTTGGGTCGTCTGTCATTATGGCGCGACAATTATATCAATTTTTGCACGCGGCACAGCGAAACAATGCCGCACGCATCAACATCGCGCGCTCAGGATATTGATCAATCGGTAGAGGTCGAATGACGATCAGTTGAACACGGATTTCCTGCGGCGCGGGTGCGTCCAACCTCGGAACGGTGCTGCACGACAGCGTCCCGATCGCCGCTGGCGTAAAGGATCCATTGGCCTCCGTCCTCAAAGCATAACCACATCGCTGCGACGGCGCTCGGCCGCCTTTGCCACCGCTTCGGTTCTGGTGCGCGCGCCAAGTTTCCGGAACAGCGATTCGACGTGAAACTTCACGGTGTGCAGGGAAATGTCCAGCCGGCGCGCGATCGCCTTGTTGGTCATCCCCTCGGCAAGGGCGGCAAGCACCTCAAGCTCACGCGGCGTGAGCAAGGCATGGCCGTCGGCCTCGCGCATCGCGCCAAATCCGCTGTCGCGAGACGGCGGCGCGCGCACGATCAGCCCGGCGGCGACCGCGCGAATGGCCGCATCGATCTGCCGCGCATCCGCGTCACGCGGCAGCGCGCCGCGCAGACGGTCATCGGCGATGCCGAGGCCAACCACGTTGCGAACCTCTTGCGGCGGCCGGCCGCCGTCGGCGAGCACGATGTCGGCCATGTCGTGCTCGTCGACGACCATATGGCCCGCTTCCGTCACGGATTTGCACAGCAGCTTGCGGCGAAGCGGGTCGTCGGCGCGGACAGCCACCCGCAGCCGGCCGGCAAATGCGATATCATTCGCCACTTCGCTCACGCGGCACTCCGTTCAGCGATGGTGGGTTGGACCGTGATGACTGCGCCGCCGCGGATCAGGCGGACATCCGCCTTGCGTCCGATGCTGTCGCTGCCGAAATAGCGCGCCAGCTTCCTGAACCGGTTTGCCGATATGCCATCGACGCTGAGGATGATGTCACCGGCGACAATGCCCGCCTGCGCGGCCGGTCCGTTTTCGACGACCGACATCACCATCATTCCGCTGCTCTGATCGGCGCTCTCGCGCAAGGCATCGGGGACCGCGACGGCGTGCAACGCGACGCCGAGCCAGCCGCGCGCGACATGGCCTTCGTTGACAAGCTGCGGCACGACGCGCGCGAGCGTCGCATGCGGGATGACGATCACGCGGCCGCGCGGCCCGAAAGTCGACATGCCGAGGCACCCGCCGGCGGCATCGAACACAGGTCCGCCCTCCTCGCGCGAGGCAAGCTCGATATCGAGGACAATGCGGCGGTCGATCAGGCCGCCGCGCCGGGAATGCCATTCACCGCCGACGAAATTCACAATGCCCAATCGCGCGCTGGCGCCGCCTTCGCCGTCGGCGCCGAACGCGAGCGCAAGCGCGCCCA
>NZ_DAIDJE010000090.1 GCF_027451485.1 Bradyrhizobium sp. | reverse complement strand
CGGGCCGGCGCAACGCTTTCGAAAGCTTCGCCACCCTTGCCTGATCAAGGGGCGGTTCGCTCACTTGGGGGGCTGCAAGCCCGTCGAATTGATCCACTCGTCGATATGAGCCGCCGTCTCAGCCCGGCGGGCATTCTTGATTAGATCATCCCGCTCACGGCTGGGCTGCATTTCGGATGCCTTTTTGAAGGCCTCGTTGGCAAAGGCTGCGAGCCGATCTTTCAGGGTTTCGGTCTGTTTGAAACGTCGCCGTTGTTGCATAGCGTACGCTCCATTTCCGTTAGAGGGAGGCGCGAGCAAAACCGGCGATCTCATCACCGATGATGCTCTTGCGTGCGCGATGTAAAAAAGGATGCACCTAGGAAAGCCGAGGCGCGAGTCCTTAATTTGGGCTGCGTGCCGAGACTTTTCGGGAATAAAGGCAATTACTCAAAGTGGGTAAGGAGCTAACCAGCGGGGGAAAGCGGCCGCCCGATCACGGCGTGCCCATGGTGTCGCGCTGAGCGCGACCGTTGACGCGAGCGAGCCAGGTCTTTGCGAGTCCCGCGAGCTTTAGGGCTCCAAGAGCGCCGGCCCAGAACGGCGATGTCAGAACGGCCAAAATCAGGAACGGCAATAGGATTGCGTAGGCGGCTAACGCGGAACGTGTAGGCGTCGGTGGCATTGGACCATTCGGCATTTGGCACCTTACACTTGATGCCCCAGCGCGTCGGCAACAGAGCGAACAGCAATATGACCGATGCTGGATCATACTCCTACCGCGCTGCCGCGATCCTGCCGTGCCCCGCTGCGGTGATGGCAATCAGGCTGCCTTGAGCCGCTTCGCGATCTTGACGATCGTCGCCCGGCCGCAGCCTGTCGCGGCCTGTATCGTCGATCAGGATTGAACGGAAGCACCGTCAATGCCTTTCCGCATCACCTGGGCGTCCCACATGGCGGGCCGCCTTCGTCGCTCGAAACCGTTTTCTTGTTCGACGAAACCGTCCTGCGCCACGACGACATCATTCGGAAACGATCGACGGACACCATCAGGACAAAGAATGGAGTCGGTCATGTCTGTGATCCCCACCCTGATCTACCGTGAATTTTGCCTCGGCCGCCTAGTAGCAGAGATGCGGAGGTTATCAGCCGCGCGCTGAGGTCTGTAGCCTGATGCGTTTTCTATGATTTGCGCTCATCGGAGCATTGCCATGAACAATGAAAATGACAGTAACAATTTCGACACAGCCGCCGTTTGGTGGGCCGCCGAACACCGGCGGGCAGAGGATTTAGCCGGCTGGCTCGGCGCGTTGCCGTTCAAGCGAAAGGCGAAGGAAGAAGAATCCGCCGTCGTGACGGGTCCCGCGCACCAGCCGCAACCAATCTAAGCGCGGTTTGTTGCTACATTGCTGGCGCCGCCGTCAGCCGGCTGATGGTGCTGTGGGAGACGTTGTAGGACCGGGCGATGTCGACCAGGGCCTCGCCGGCATCGCGCCGCGCAATCGCCTCCTGTTGCTGGTGGCGCATCAATTTCGGCTTGCGCCCCATCACGACGCCCTTGGCCTTGGCGCGCTCACGGCCCTCGCCAGTGCGGCTGCGGATCAATTCCCGTTCGAACTCGGCGAGGCCGCCCAGCACCGTCAGCGTCAACCGGCCGTGCGCAGTGGTGGTGTCCGCCCAGGTGTCGCGCAGGGAGCGGAAGCCGGCCTCCTTGTCGGCGACGGCGCCCAGCACGTTCAAGAGATCGCGGATCGACCGCGCCAAGCGATCAAGACGGGTCACCACCAGCACGTCACCATCGTCCAGACGGCCGATCAGGCGCGCCAGCTGTTTTCGATCCGACTTCGCGCCGGAGACCTTCTCCTGGAATATCTCGGTGCAGCCAGCGGCCTTGAGCTCGGCCACCTGTGCGGTCAGCGACTGGCCATCCGTTGGAACTCTCGCATATCCGATCTGGACCATTTGTACGCTCCATTTCGCACCTCATTTATGCACAGAATGAACTCTGCGAAATCAACGTTATGGAATTTGCATAATTCAAGATTTTGCACGGGAAGACGAGGCCCGCGCAGCCATGATGACGCATTCATTCGACTTGTCCCGCTGGATGACCACCAGCGTTCCGCGTGTTGCAGTCATGCCGCTGTGACTGAAGCGCACCACCACGGACCGATCTCACGCGCCCATTCGGATATTCTTTGACTGTGCAGGCCCTCGTCGCTCAAAT
>NZ_DAIDJE010000089.1 GCF_027451485.1 Bradyrhizobium sp. | reverse complement strand
GGCATCTGCTTGAGGATGGTCTGCGATACCGAGGTGACCTGCGCATTGGCCGTGCGGATGTCCGCATTCGGCTGGAAGAAGATCTTGACGATGCCGACGCCGTAATACGAGTTTGCGGTGATGTGCTCGATGTCGTTGACGGTCGTGGTCAGGATCCGCTGATACTGGGTGATGATGCGGCCGGCCATCTGATCCGGCGGAAGGCCGGTATACGTCCAGATGACGCCGATCACGGGGATTCGGATATCCGGGAAAATATCGGTCGGCGTACGCAACGCAGACAGCGGCCCGATGATCAGCAGGAGCAGCGCGAGCACGACGAATGTGTATGGCCGGTTTAGGGCAATACGTACCAGTTCAGTCATGGCGCATGCATTCCTGGATCGGGCCTGATGTGATGGGTGTGATGTAGCGCGGCATTTACCTGAAACGCCGTCAAATGGCTAACCTTGGGCCCGTCAAAAACCTTCAATTCCGCGCGAACCGGCGGCACACGTTTCATAACATCTTCGGCAGCAGAATGCCTGTCCTAGGTTAACGCATTAGGTCAAGCGCTTCGGAAAAGAATTGCGGGCCGCCGAAATTGCCCGATTTCAGGGCAAGCAGCATGTCCCCCTCTTTTGCACCGACGGCCCGCAATACAGGCACTCCGGCGGCGATTTCCCTACCGACGAGAAAACCGGGAATGCCCAGGCGATCCACAACGGCGCCCGAAGTTTCACCACCTGCAATCACCAGCCGCCGCACGCCCGAGACGACCAATGCTTCCGCGATGTCGGCCATGGCCTGCTCGATGGCATGTCCGGCTGCATCGCGGCCATGACGGGATTGCAGGGCTGCCACCTGATCCGGCGTGGAGCTGGAGGCGATCAGAACGGGGCCTTCAGTTATCCTCTGGGCAGCCCAGGCAAGCGCCCGGCGGACTTCATCCGATCCCGTAACTATACGGTCCGGATCAAGGTGAAGGACCGGCATGGTCGCTTCGGCGTTGGCTATCTGCTGGAGCGTGGCTTGGGAGCAACTACCGGCGAGGCAGGCTGCCGGTCCGCCGACCGACGCTTCTTCCATCTTGCTCGAAGCACCCTTCGGCACCCGGCCTGATCCGATCAACGCGCGCGCCAAACCAAGACCTATGCCCGAGGCGCCAACAGACAGCCGGTGATCGAGCGCAACGGCGCCGATTGTCTCGAGATCGAGATCGAACACCGCATCGACGATTGCCGCTCCGATTCCTTTGCCGGAGAGATCCGCAAGGTGCGCCCGCATCGCCTCTGGTCCGCGAACGACGGTCGCGAGATTGACCAGACCGACTTTGGTTTTGCTCTGGCGCGCGAGCACCCGCACCAGATTGGAATCGTGCATCGGGTTGAGTGGATGATCCTTGAGCGGGCTCTCGTTCAGTGGCACGAGACCGACGAACAGATTGCCTTGATAGACGGTACGGCCGGTCTCGGGAAAAGCTGGCGTAACCAGAACGATTTTCTCGACGCAATCGGCCCGCAGCGCATCCATCACCGGACCGATATTGCCCGCATCGGTTGAATCGAAGGTCGAGCAGATCTTGAAGAGCACGTGATCCGCGCCACGGCTGCGCAGCCATTTGTCAGCCGCACGCGAGCGCGACACGGCAAGGCCGGCCTCGATCGAGCGGCTCTTGAGCGAGACCACCACGGCATCGACCTCGGGCAGCTTCAGCTCGTCCGCGGGAACTCCGATCGTCTGGACCGTGCGCAGGCCGGCGCGGGTCAGCGTGTTGGCGAGATCGGACGCGCCCGTATAGTCGTCCGCGATACAGCCCAAGGCCAGTTTCACCGCTTCACTCCCGCATAGGGATTGAACCAGGCAAGACCATCAGTTGTCTTGCCGCGCGGATTGTATTCGCAGCCGACAAAGCCCGCGTAACCGAGCCGGTCGAGCTCGGCGAACAGGAACGGATAGTTCAGCTCTTCGTCATCCGGCTCGTGGCGCGAGGGGATGCTCGCAATCTGAATGTGGCCGATGATCGGCATCATCTCGCGCAACCGCATCGTCACATCGCCGTGCAGGATCTGGCAGTGATAGATGTCGAACTGCAGCTTCAGGTTCGGAATTTTCAATTCCTCGATCACGTCGCGCGCGAAGCCGAAGTCGTTGAGAAAGTAATTCGGCGTGTTGCGCGTATTGAGCGGCTCCAGAACGACGTCGATGCCGTAGGGCGAGAAGAACTCCGCCGCCCATGTCACGGACTTGTAGAAGGCCTCCACGGCACGCCGGTCGCCTCGATCGGCCAACCCCGACATCAAATGCAACCGCTTGACGCCGGTTGCCTGCGCGTAAGGCAGCGCGATGACTAGGCTCTGTTTCAAGTCATCGAAGCGCTCAGGCAGCGCGGCAAAACCCTTTTCTCCGGCATCCCAATTACCCGGCGGCAGATTGAACAAGGCCTGCGTCAGGCCGTTGTCGCGCAGGCGTTTGCCGATTTCGTCCACCGGGAATGCATAGGGAAACAGGAATTCGACGGCTGTAAAGCCGGCCTTGGCCGCAGCCTCGAAGCGGTCGAGGAACGGCACCTCGTTAAACAATAGCGTCAGATTGGCGGCGAAATGCGGCATCCGATGTCCTCGTATTGTCCAGGCTTATTTCGGCTCGCCCGGCAGATGGGTGCCCGTGATACGCGCATACATCCGCGCGACCGACGCATCGTCATCGCGGCCCATGCCGGCAGCCGCTGTCATGAGAAACATCTGCAACGCGGCTGCCGAGACCGGCACCGGAAATCTCGCATTGCGCGCCATGTCCTGAATGATTCCCAAGTCCTTGACGAAAATTTCCACTGCGCTGCGCGGCGTATAGTCGCCGTCGAGCACATGCGGCATGCGGTTTTCGAACATCCAGGAATTGCCGGCGGAGGCGGTAATCACCTCATAGACTTTGCGGATATCGAGGCCCTGCCTTGCGGCAAAGGCCATTGCCTCGGAGGCGGCTGCGATATGAACGCCGGCAAGCAGCTGGTTGATCATCTTGAAGGCCGCGCCCTGGCCTGCCGCATCGCCGAGTTCATAAAGCTTGGCTGCCATGGCATCCAGGGCCGGACGCGCCCTGGCGAACGCGGCAGCAGTTCCCGAGGCGAGGATCGTCAATTCTCCCTGCGCCGCACGCTGCGCGCCGCCTGAAATCGGCCCATCGAGATAGTGCCGTCCCGTCGCTTCCAGCTGTTTGGCAAGCCGCCTTGCGATCTCAGGGTCCATGGTGGCGGAGGAAACGAAGACGGCGTCCCTCGCGAGGGTTTCGGCAACACCTTCCTTGCCGAACAAAATAGCCTCGGTCTGGGCGGCGTTGACCACCACGCTGACGACGATGCCGGCATCCTTCGCCGCCTCTGCCGGGGTCGCGGCCCCCTTGCCGCCTTCGGACACGAACCGTTTGACCGCCTCTGCCGCGACATCGCAGCCGGTGACATCAAATCCCGCGCGTCTGAGCGCGCCGGCCATGCCGTAACCCATCGAGCCCAGGCCGATGACGGCGATACGCGGTTTGGCTGAAGAGGTCATGCGGCGTTCCCTTGAGACTTCTACAAATTTGCCTCCTGCCTATCACGGCTTGGCCGCGCTGCCAAAGCGTGGGACAAGGCAGGAAAAGGGAGGCCCGCGATGAGCGAAACAAGAATCCGCGAGGAAATCTGCCGCCTCGGCCGTTCCCTGTTCGAGCGCGGTCTGACGCCGGGCTCCTCAGGCAATATTTCCGTCAAACTCGACGGTGGCGGCTGGCTGGTCACTCCGACCAATGCCTCGCTCGGATTCCTTGATCCGGCGCGGCTGTCACGGCTCGATGCGACAGGCCGCCTCCTCTCCGGCGACGCCCCGACCAAGGAAGTACCGCTGCACAGCGCGCTGTATGAGACGCGTGGCGCAGCACGCGCCGTCGTGCATCTGCATTCGACCCATTCGGTGGCGCTGTCGATGCTGCCGGAAATCGACCCCCGCGCCGCGCTGCCGCCGATGACCGCCTACTACCTGATGAAATGCGGCACGACCGCGCTTGTGCCCTACTACCGGCCCGGCGACCCCGCCGTTGCCGACGCCATCAAGGGCCTTGCCGGCAAATATTCCTCCGTCCTGCTCGCCAATCACGGTCCCGTGGTGTCAGGCGACTCGCTGGAAGCAGCCGTGTTTGCGGTCGAGGAACTGGAAGAGACCGCAAAGCTCTATTTGCTGTTGCGGGGCCTGAACCCGCGTTACCTGACGCCTGCGCAGATCGAGGATTTGACGAAGGCGTTCGGGCTGTCGTTGCCGGAGCATGTTGGGCATTGATCCCGTGCCCCGGATTCGGCGCCGCGTCCAGGATACCAGACTACAACCCCAGATACGCCTTGCGCACGTCCGGATTGGACTTGATCTCGGACGAGGTGCCCTGCATCTGCAAGCGGCCGGTTTGCAGGATATAAGCGCGGTCGGCGATATCGAGGCATTCCGCGATGCGCTGTTCGACGATCAGCACCGTCACCCCGGTGTCGCGGATTCGCCGAACCGCCTGAAAGATTTCATCGACCAGCTTCGGCATGATGCCCTGGGACGGCTCGTCCAGCATCAATAGCCGCGGTCGCGTCATCAGGGCGCGACCGATTGCCAGCATTTGCTGTTCGCCGCCGGACAGCGTTTCGGCGCGCTGATCGAGCCGTTCCGACAAACGCGGGAAGAGCTTGAACACGAGTTCCAGCGGCGCCTCGCGATCCGCCTGGCTACGATAGAGATAGCTGCCGAGCCGCAAGTTGTCGCGCACCGACAGACGTGGAAAAAGCCGCCGGTTCTCCGGCACGAAAGCTATACCGCGCGCGGTGATCAGATGCTGCGCCATGCCGTCGATACGAGCGCCGTCGAAAGTAATGCTGCCGGAGCGCGGCCGTTCGGCACCGGCGATCGTTTTCAAAAGCGTGGATTTGCCGGCGCCATTGGCACCCGCCACGGCGACGACCTCGCCCTTCTCTACCTCGATCGAAACCTGGGAGATCGCAACCAGCCCCTGATAGGCGGTGGTGACTTCACGCACCGACAGCATGACGATCCCCAAGATAGGCGCTGATCACTTTCGGATTCCGAACGACGTCGGCCGGCTTGCCCTCCACCAGGACCTTGCCGAGATCGAGCACGATGGCGCGATCGACCAGCGGCATCACGATCTCCATGACGTGCTCGACCATCAGCACGGTAACGCCGGTGGCGCGCGCCTTGCGGACCAGTTCAACGCCGGTCTGCGCCTCGATCGGCGTCAATCCGGTGAGCACTTCATCAAGCAACAACAGCTTTGGTTCGGTCGCGAGCGCCCGAGCCACCTCGAGGCGCCGCTTCTCCGATGGAATGAGCTGGCTCGCCAGCACGTTCGCCCGCGCGGCCAGCCCGCAAAATTCCAGCACTTCGTAGGCCTTGCGGCGAGCCTCGCGCATCACGGTCGTGCGGATCAACGCGCCGACGATGACATTATCGATCACCGTCATCGTCTCGAAGCTTTTCACGACCTGGAAGGTGCGCCCGACGCCGCGCACGCAGCGTTCGGCTGCGGTGAGCCGCGTAACATCTTCGCCGTCAAAAATGATCGAGCCTTGCGTCGGCGTATAGACGCCCGCAATCAGGTTGAACAAGGTGGATTTGCCGGCGCCGTTCGGACCGATCAGGCCGACAATCTCGCCGCGGCCGACCGAGATCGAAACGTCGCTGTTGGCGACGAGGCCGCCAAAGCGCATCCAGATGCCTTTGGTCTCGAGCAGCGCCGTCATCGCGCGATTTCCTTGCGCCGAGGCGAGAACAATCCGACCAGCCCTTCCGGGCGAGCCAGCGAAATCGCGACGATCAGCGTGCCGTAGACGATCAGATCGACACCGCGCCCGGAACCGCCGATGAACGAGCGCGTCAGTTCCGTAAGCGGAATCAGAATGACCGCTCCCAGCACCGGCCCCCACAAGGTGCCGACACCGCCCAGAACCGCCGGTAGCGCCATCAACAAGGAAAACTGGAAGCCCATGACGCTTTCGGGGTCGATGTAGGAAACGAATTGCGCGTAGAAGCTGCCGCCAATCGCGGTGAGAAAGGCCGAGACTGCGGCCGCGCCCATCTTGGAATTGAAGACGACCACCCCGAGGCTTTCGGCGGCGTCCGGGTTGTCCTTCACGGCGCGCCACCAGTAGCCCCACTTGGAGTCCTCGAGCCACCATGTCACCAACCACGCGATGCAGGCGAGCGCGAGGGCGAAGTAGAAGTAAGGCAGCTTGCTGCGGGCGAACTGGAATTTGAGCCAGCTGTCGCCGTGCACGGGAATATCGATCCCGAGCGCAGCCCCCGCCCAATCCCAGTTCTGAAACAACAGAAGCGCGGTCTCCGCGATAACGATGGTCGCAATGACGAAATAGTGGCCGCGCAAACGGAAACAGGGATAGCCGAGCGCCATCGCAATGACAGCCGAAATCAGCCCGCCACCGAGCATGCCGAACCACGGCAGCACGCCGAATTTCATGAAGAGCAGCGCCGTCGTATAGGCGCCCAGCCCGAAATAGAGTGCATGCCCGAGCGAGATTTGCCCGCAATAACCGGAAAGGATGTTCCAGCTCTGTGACAACGCCGCATACATCAGGGTCAGCACCATGATGTTCTGGACGTAGACGTCCTTGACGAACAGCGGCACCAACGCGGCAATCCCGGCAAGGACAGCGGCGACGAGGAGATCGCGGCGGCGGCGCTGGGAGAAGTCCTGATCCATCAGAGCGATCCGAACAGGCCGCGCGGCCGGATAAAGACCACGAGCAGATACACCGCGTAGATGCCGACCGATTTCAGCGAGGGCGGCAGGATCAGCGCGGTCGTCGCCTCGACGAGGCCGACAATAATACCGGCCGCGAACGCGCCGAACACGCTGCCGAAGCCGCCAAGCGCAACCGTAACATAGGCGATCAGGGCGAAGGACGCGCCGACATCCGGGTAAACATAAAAGAAGATCGCCATGATCGCGCCGGCAAGTCCGACCAGCGCTGCGCCCAGGCCCCAGCCGAGTGCAAACACCCTGTTCTTGTCGATACCGACCAGCGCGACTGCGCCTGCATCCTCGCGCGTTGCTTCCAGCGCGCGACCGAAGTCGGTTCGGTTGATGAAGAAATAGAGTACAACGAACGCCGCAATCGCCGTCATTGCGCCGAACAGCTGCGGCACGGGAAGAAAGACGCCGGCGAGCGAGAGCGTTTTGCCGCCGAGCCAGGAATGGGTGATGCTGCGATAGTCCGGGGTGAAGAAATATTGCGCCAGCCCTCGCATCACGATCGCAAGCCCGAACGTTGCAAAGATCTGCACCATGCCGGCGTTGGCCTTGGCGCGGACTGCAAACCTCACGATCAGGAGATAGACCACCGCGCCGAACACGAACAGCGCCGCCGCCACCAGCGGCGCTGAGAGCAAGGGATCGATCGCGAAGAATGCGAACAGGAAAAACGTCGCGTACATCGCGATCATAAGGAACTCGCCGTGGGCGAAGTTCACGACGTCCATCAGACCGAAGATCAGCGCCAGGCCTGCGGCGATCAGGCCGTAGAGCAGACCCATCAGGAGGCCGCTCGCCAGGCTCTGGATGATAGTCTCGGCTGTCACGCCTGCCCCCGCCCTGTCGCTCGCCTACTTCGAAGGCATCGGCCAGACCGCCTCGGACACCGCGACTTCTTGTGGTGCGATTGTCACGAACTTGCCGCCGATATATTGCAGCAGCACCGGGTCGGCATCGTTATTCTGGCCCTTGTCGTCGTACTTCACGCGCTTCCACGGCATGATCGTGACATCGCCCGGCATGTCGGTCGCAGCCAGCGCTTCGCGAATCTTTTCGCCGTCGGTCGACTTGGCACGATTGATAGCGTCCGCCATCAGGATCAAGCCCATGAACTGCCGCGACGTATAGTCGTTGAAATCCTTGCCCGAGCGCGCCTTGAACATCTCGTTGATGATACCGACCATGGGTCGCTTTTCGGCAAGGTCGAGCGAGAAGCTGCCGCGCGAGATCACGCCTTCCAGCTTGTCGCCGACCGCATCGTAGAGCGCTTTCTCGGAGAAGCCGGCATCCTGCGCCATGATGTTCTTCGGCTTGTAGCCGAGTTCGGCCATGGTCTTGACCAGGAGGATCGCGTCCGTTGTGTAGCTCGAGGGCATCAGCACGTCGGCGTTCGCGGCCTTGAGCTGCTGCACTTCAGCGGTCAGCGATGGCGAGTTTGCGCGATATTTGATGTCCGCAACAATCTTGTATCCGCGCTCGGAAGCAAGCTTGGTCTGGGCGTTGGCCGAATCGGTGCCGAAGATCGTGTCCTCGTGGAACAGCGACAGCGTTTCGATCTTGGTGCCCTTCTTGCGCATGGCATCAAAGAAATCGAACATCGCTTTCGAGAACATCTCGTCATGAGGCGAGGCGCGGAAATAGAATTTCAGGCCGCGGCGATGAAGGCTGGGCGAGGAATTGTCAGCCGACAGGAACGGGATCTGGTAGCGCTCGCAAGTCTGGCTGACGGTTACGGCCACGGCGCTCTGGTAGGTGCCGATCACAGCGCAAACCTTCTCCTGGGTGATCAGGCGCTCGGTCTCGGCGCGTCCCTTCTGCGGGTCGGCCTGGTGGTCGGCGAATACCAGCTTCACCTTGGCGCCGCCCAGCCCTGGCAGGCCCTCGCCCTTGGCGAGCGGCAGCTTGAAATCGTAATTCTTGTTGATGATATCGGCGGCGGTTTCGAACGCCTTCTGCGCATCGACGCCGATCTGGGCACTCGAACCGGAGAGCGGATAGATCACCCCGATCACCACTTCGGAAGTCTGCGCGCGCGCGGCAACCGGCAACAATGCGGCGCTCGCGGTGGCTCCTAACAATACGTCACGGCGGGAGATGCTCATCGTAAAATCCTCGTCTGTCGGCAGCTATCGGTGAAACGATTGACGGTAAAGCCTCAAAGAACGGCATGCGCTGCCTATTACAGCACCGCAAGGTCCCTGTTCTGCAGATCCGTGACCAACATCAGGCCTGGCGCGTGGGTAATGGCAAACGGCACTTTCGCCGCAGCGATCACCGCCTGCGGGGTGACGCCGCAGGCCCAGAAAACCGGAATCTCATCAGACTCCACCGGTACGGCATCGCCGTAATCCGGCTTTGTGATATCGGCGATGCCGATCGAATGCGGGAGACCGAGATGAACCGGCGCGCCATGCACCGAGGGAAAACGCGACGTGATCTGCACGGCGCGGATCGCCTGAGCTGGCTTGAACGGACGCATCGACACCACCATCGGGCCGGCAAACGGTCCGGCGGCAGCGCATTGAATACTGGTGCGGTACATCGGCACGCGAACCTTGTGCTCGATATGGCGGATCGGCAGGCCCTCCGCCATCAGTGCCTCTTCGAACGAGAATGAGCAGCCGAGCACGAATGCGACGAGATCCTCGCGCCAGTGCGCCATGATGTCGGTCGGCTCCTCAATCACCTCGCCGTCGCGCCAGACCCGGTAGCGCGGCACATCGGTGCGGATATCGAGATCAAGGCCAAGTGAGGGAATCCTGGGATCACCGACATCCGACATGCCGATGATGGGGCAAGGCTTGGGATTGAGTTGGCAGAAGCGGTGAAATGATGCGGCGTACTTCTCGGGCAAGATCGCCAGGTTTCCCTGGACGAAGCCATTGGCGAGGCCGGCGGTGGATGCAGCCATCCCGCTGCGGCAGGCAAGTCTCGCCTGCCGGCTGGGAAGTCGATCATCATCCTTTCGAGGAGGCGCAACTGCCGCTGAAATACTCATGATGTCGCCCTGCCTAATATCTCGACATCAGTGAAACCTACACGTACTATAATGTCTAATCGTAGTTTCTAATCAGTTTGGATAATTCTATCTTATTGATCAGGGCGCGCCGAATGGTGGACTTCAAGTCGATCGAAACATTCCTCTGGGTTGTAACGCTCGGCAGTTTCCGAGGCGCCGGCCAACATCTCAACACCACCCAGCCCGCGATCTCGCAGCGGATCGCCCAACTCGAACGCGAGATGGGGGTCAAACTTCTGAACCGCGACCATCGGGCGGTGTCGCCGACGGCGAGTGGCCGGCAGTTGATGCTTTACGCCGAAAAGCTGATCGGCTTGCGCTCGGAGATGATGGCCGAGGTGGGCGATCGCTCGGCCATGCGCGGCGTGCTGCGGCTCGGTGCCGCCGAAACCATCGTTCACACCTGGCTGCCGCGGCTGATCAAGAGCGTCAACAATACCTATCCGAATTTGTCGATCGAGGTCGAAGTCGATATCACGACAAATCTCAGCGCGCGTCTGCTTGCACAGGAGATCGAGCTCGCCTTCGTGCTCGGCCCGCTATCGGACCCAAGTGTCCGCAACCGCGTGCTGCGCGACTACCCTGTCAGCTTCGTCACCAGTCCCTCGCTGGGCCTCGGGGATGGCCCCTTCTCACTTCGCGAGCTGGCCAAATTCCCGATCATCACCTTTGCGCGCAAAACGCAACCTTACGAGACGGTGCGCTCGCTGTTCAACCGCCCTGATCTGCCGCCGATCCGGCTGCACGCCAGCGCTTCGCTTGCCACCGTGATCCACATGGCAATGGAAGGCCTGGGGATTGCCGTCATTCCTGCGGCGATCGTGGAAAACGAGCTTGCAGACGGCCGGCTTGTCGAGCTCAAGACCGATTGCAATATCCAGCCGCTGACCTTTTGTGCAGCCTGGCTCACCTCACCCGAACAAATTGCCGTCGAACGCGTGGCCGATCTGGCCGCCAAGATCGCGCAGGGTCGTGCCGCGGTTATGGATGCGCCTGACATTGACGCGCCGCGGCTGGTGGTTCAATCCTGACATTCGCACCCTTTGCAGCGGGCACTTTGCGAATGTTAGGATTAAAGGGCCACTGGCAAATCCAAGATCTGCAACGGAGTTCAGGATTTGACATTCGCTTTTGCGCGGTTGCGGCCGGGTGGGTAACGAGTGTCAAATCCACGCCGCCAGCGCGCAATCAAAAGCTGCTCACCATCGTTCCCGGACACGCCTCATGACCCAAGTCGCATCCAACCTGCAAATCGATTCCGCAAGACTCTGGGGAACGATCCACGAAACCGCGAAATTCGGCGCCACCCCCAAGGGCGGCGTCCGGCGCCTGACGCTGGGACCCGAGGACAAGCAGGTTCGAGACTGGTTTCGCAAGGCATGCGAGGCTGCCGGCCTTGAAGTACACGTCGACGCCCTCGGCTCGATGTTTGCACTTCGCCGGGGCCGCGACATGTCGAAGCCGCCGATCGGGCTCGGTTCGCACCTCGATACCCAGCCGACCGGCGGCAAATTCGACGGCGTGCTCGGCACGCTGGCTGCACTCGAAGTCGTCCGTACGCTCAACGATGCCGGCATCGAGACAGAAATTCCGCTCTGCATCGTCAACTGGACCAACGAAGAAGGCTCCCGCTTTGCGCCGGCGATGATGGCCTCTGCGGCCTACGTCGGCGACTTCACCACTGAAGACATCTTGTCGCGCAGGGATGCCGACGGCGTTTCAGTTGCCGAGGCACTCGACGGCATCGGCTATCGCGGCGACAAGCCGGTCGGCTTTCAGAAATTGTCCGGATTCATCGAACTCCACATCGAACAAGGGCCCATACTCGAGGCTGAAGGCAAGACCATCGGCGTCGTCGATTCCGGCCAGGGCGTTTTGTGGTACGATGGCAGGATCACGGGCTTTGAAAGCCATGCCGGCTCGACGCCCATGCCACTCCGGCGCGACGCACTGGCAACGCTTGCGGAGATCGTGCTGGCCATGGAAGCGACCGCACGACAGTACGGACCCAAGGCGGTCGGGACTATCGGCGAAGCGGTGATTGCCAATCCCTCGCGCAATGTCATTCCCGGCGAGATCGCCTTCACCGTCGACTGTCGCAGCGCGGATGCCGCGATCATGGACGCGCTCGATTCCGGTTTGCGCGCCGCTATCAAGGAGATCTCGGCGCGCCGCAAGGTCGATGTGAAGCTGGACCTTGTCTGGCGTAAGCCGCCGACGCATTTCGATCCGAAGCTCGTGAATGCCGTGGAAGAGGCCGCCAAGAAACTCGGCTTCTCCCATCGCCGCATCACGTCCGGCGCAGGCCACGACGCCTGCAATCTCAATACGAAGATCCCGGCGGCAATGGTATTCGTGCCCTGCAAGGACGGCATCAGTCACAACGAACTCGAAGATGCCACGCAGGCCGATTGCAGCGCCGGCGCCAACGTGTTGATGCACACCGTTTTGGCGCTCGCAGGCGTCGCATCCTAGGCGCGGCAGGGTTCTCAAAACAAACGGGGAGACTTCGGTGCGCGGTGTTTTTGTCGATGCCAATGGATCGCTCGCCGACGTTTTCGAGCGGCAAAGAAAATCCGGCGACCCGGCCGTGCGGATCAACCGTAATGCCGACATCAAGTCTGAAGATATCCCGGGGCTGCTCGACGGCGCAGAGATCGTGGTGATCGATCACACCGCGTTGCCGACCGACATTGCCAAGCGCTGCACCGGGCTTAAACACGTCGTGTTTTTAGGGACGGGCGCGCGCAGCTACATGAATCCGGAAGAGCTGGCCGATCTCGGCATTGCCGTTCACCTGATCAAGGGCTACGGCGACACAGCAGTCGCCGAATGCGCGATCGCGCTGATGTGGACGGCCGCGCGCGGGATTGCGAAAATGGACCGCGAGATGCGCGCCGGCAATTGGCTGCGCGAAGACGCTATGCAGCTCACCGGCAAGACGCTTGGCCTGATCGGCTTCGGCGGGATTGCCGCGGAAGTCGCCCGGATCGCGCTCGGCAGCGGCATGAAGGTGATCGCCTGGAACCGGTCACCGAAGCAATTCCCCGGCGTCGAATTCGTTTCGATCGATCGATTGCTGGCGCAAAGCGACGTCGCCTCGCTGCACCTTCTGCTCAACGACGAGACACGCGGCTTTCTTTCGCGCGAGCGTATCCAGGTGATGCGGCCCGGCGTCATCCTCATCAACACTGCACGTGGAGCCGTGGTCGATGAAGCGGCCATGATCGAAGCGCTGAAGTCGGCCCATATCCGGCATGCCGGGCTCGATGTCTTCAACACCGAGCCGCTGCCGGTTGACCATCCGCTCACAAATATCCCGAACGTGACGCTGTCCGCACACTCGGCGTTCCGCACACCCGAGGCGAGCGAAAACCTGATCCACGCGGCGTGGGAACATTGCCGGCGGCTTGCGGGGGGCGGATAGCTCCTGTTTTGTCGTCCCGGCCAAAGCCCGACGGGTGGCGCGAATGCGCGCCCGATGACAGGCTCCGCGCGAGCCGGGAGCCCTAACCACCGCCCTCGGTTTCGTTGGGGCTATCCGAGCCCTTCTACCGAAATATTGCGCGGCATGGGTCCCGGCGTGCGCAGGAAGAGATATTCCGGAGAAACAGACCCTACTCGACCATCTCCGCGACCGCCTTGCCGCACGCCGTGGTGTCGGCATTGCCGCCGAGATCGCGGGTGCGCAAGGTCCGTTCGCCGAGCGTGCGCTCGATCGCGGACACGATGGCGCTGGCCGCCTGCTTCTCGCCGAGATGCTCCAGCATCATCGCGCCCGACCAGATCATGCCGATCGGGTTCGCAATGCCCTGCCCCGCAATGTCCGGCGCCGAGCCGTGCACCGGCTCGAACACCGAAGGGTAATCGCCTTCCGGATTGATGTTGCCTGACGGCGCGATGCCGATGGTGCCGGTGCAGGCCGGACCCAGATCGGAGAGAATGTCGCCGAACAGGTTCGAGCCGACCACGACGTCGAACCAGTCGGGATGCAGCACGAAGTTTGCGGTCAGAATATCGATGTGGAACTTGTCCCACTTCACTTTCGGATAGTTCTTCGCCATCGCCTCCACGCGCTCGTCCCAATAGGGCATGGTGATCGATATGCCGTTGGATTTCGTCGCGGAGGTCAGGTGCTTCTTTGGCCGCGAGGCCGCGAGCTCAAACGCGAATTTCAGGATACGATCGACGCCCGTGCGCGTCATCACCGTTTGCTGGGTCACGAACTCGCGATCGGTGTCCGGAAACATCCGCCCGCCGACGGACGAATATTCGCCTTCGGTGTTTTCCCGTACCACCCAGAAATCGATGTCACCGGGTTTTCGGCCGGCAAGAGGCGACGGCACGCCCGGCATCAGCCGCACGGGACGCAGGTTGGCGTATTGATCGAACTCTCGCCGGAATTTGATCAGCGAGCCCCACAAGGAAACGTGGTCGGGGATTTTTGCAGGCCAGCCGACCGCGCCGAAATAGATCGCATCGTGCTTGCCGATCTTGTCCTTCCAGTCGTCCGGCATCATCTGGCCGTGCTTTTCGTAATAGTCGTAGGAGGCGAAATCGAAATGATCGAAATGCACCGCAACCCCGTGTTTTTTCGCCGCTGCCTCGATCACGCGCAATCCCTCCGGCATCACCTCCTTGCCGATCCCGTCGCCGGGAATGACCGCGATCCGGTATTGCTTTGTTCCGCTGCTCATTGAGAAAATCCTTGGAGGGTCAGCCGACCGATGTGTGACGGGATTGCAATGGACCAAACTTCAGCCGCGCGCAACGGTACAGTGAAGGTGCAGTGCAAGATTGACTGCGTCGATCGAGCCGGCCTAATTGACAACCTCCTCGGTTTTTCAAGCACCCTGTTAGCGAGCAGCCCCATGGATCTTCACCTGCGCGGCAAACGCGTTCTCATCACCGGCGCCTCGAAGGGCATTGGCGCGGCCGCCGCCGAAGCCTTTGCCGAGGAAGGCTGCAACCTGCTGCTGGCGGCCCGTAGCGGCGAGCAGTTGAAAGCCCTCGCGCAGCGTCTGCGCTCGGCACATCAGATCGACGCCGCGACCATCGTGACGGACCTGCGAAAGCAGGAAGACATCTCGCGCCTCGTCAAGGAGGCCGCCGACATCGATATTCTCGTCAACAATGCCGGCGACATTCCCGGCGGCTCGATCGACAAGATCGACGAAGCCACTTGGCGCCATGCCTGGGAGCTGAAGGTGTTCGGCTATATCAACATCACCCGCGCTATCTATGCCCGGATGAAAGCGCGCGGCGGCGGCGTGATCGTCAACGATATCGGGGTCGCCGGCGAGAAATTTGACGCCAATTATATCTGCGGCTCGACCGGCAACGCGGCGATCATGTCGTTCACGCGCGCCCTCGGCAGCAAGAGCCTTGCCGACAACATCCGCGTGGTCGGCATCAATCCGGGTCCGGTCGGCACCGATCGCCACGTCACGCTTCTGAAGACCCGCGCCAAAAACCAGTTCGGCGACGAGAACCGCTACACGGAGTTCCAGAAGGGCCTGCCGCTCGGCCGCCCGGCGCATGCGCGCGAGATCGGCGATCTGATGGCATTCCTGGCGTCTGACCGCTCCGCCTATACTTCGGGCGTGATCTTCACGGTCGACGGCGGCATCGCGGCCGGTTGGGGATAGATTGCCATTCGGGGATGGTCCGCAGAACCGGACGCGGAATCTCGATATTCTCGGCTCTTCGCATCTCCGGAATGACGGCTACGCCCGTTCCAGCACCTCGCGGATCATCCTGGTGATCCGCCCGTTAGGCGAAGCCATTTCATCCATGATGGTGAAATGATTGGCACCGGGAATTTCCTCGTAGATCACCGGCAATCCGTGCGCGACGCGGTAGCCGGCGAAATCAGCTGTCTGCCGGCGCAGCAACGGCAATTCCGCGCCGCCGACCGTCAGGGCCATCGGCTTGGCGGGGTGCGTCAGCAACAGCGGCGAATTGCGCCTGGACATTGCTTCATCCAGCCCCAGCTTGACGTTGAGATAGGAATGTCGGATCGGCTCAAGGTCATAGATGCCGCTGATCGCGACGCCGCCCTTGATGTGGGGGTTCAGCATCGCCATCGCCGTCAAATGGCCGCCGGCGGACCAGCCGGAGGCGATCAGCCGGCTGGCATCGGCGCCCAGTTCCGGCAAACGCCCGGCAAGATCATCGATCCCGGCGTGGATTTCAGAAACGATCTGGTCCAGCGTCGCATCGGGCGCAAGCGTATAGCCAATCAGCGCGACATTGATGCCATGCGCCATCGCTGCCGCCGCGAACATCGTAAACGTGTCCTTTGATCGCATCTGCCAGTAACCGCCGTGAATGAAGAGCAGCGTCGGCGCGTTTGCCGCCGGGGTTTTCAGGAAATCGATGCGGTTGCGCTCGCGCGGACCGTAAGGAAGATCAAGATGGGCGCCATGTTGCGCCCGCATCTCCGCCGAGCGCTTCTCCCAGCCGGCCACCATCTCGGCACTGCCGGCCACGGCCGCGGAGTTGTTGAGGCCATTGTCGAGCGCTTGCTGGCTGAGCTTATGCCAATCCGGCGCGGCGAACGGCGAGGTCATGTCTTTTCCCCTGAGGTCATCTCGCGTTTGTTGCTTGTCGTAAGGCGTTTTACAGGGTTACACAATCCAGCATCAGGAAGCGCACTCGCGGGGGAACACTCGATGCCATCGGATCAGGCACTTATTCGATCAACGGCGTGCACAATCGTTGGTCAGCTCAATTCCAGCGAGGTCACGCCGCTCGATCTGCTGGATGCGCTGGAAAAGCGGATCGCCGAGGTCGACCGCAAGACCAACGCGCTGCCGATCCTCTGCTTCGACCGCGCCCGGAGCCACGCCAAGGCGCTGATGCAGAAACCGCCGGGAGAACGCGGCCTGCTCGCTGGTCTGCCGATTCCGATCAAGGACCTCACCAACGTCGCCGGCGTGCGCACCACGCAGGGTTCACCCATCTACAAGGACAACATTCCGGCAAATTCCGACATTCTTGTCGACTTGATCGAAAGTAACGGCGGCGTTGTATTCGCCAAGTCGAACACCCCGGAATTCGGCGCCGGCGCCAACACCTTCAACGAGGTGTTTGGACCGACGCGCAATCCGTGGGACTTGTCGCGGTCGGCCGCAGGCTCCTCCGGTGGCGCAGCCGTTGCGCTCGCAACGGGAATGGCCTGGCTTGCGCACGGCTCCGACATGGGCGGCTCGCTGCGCAATCCCGCAAGCTTCTGCGGCGTCGTCGGCCTGCGCCCCAGCATCGGCCGCGTTCCGCACACGCCCGCAGCCAAGATCGATCGCACCCTCGGTGTGCAAGGACCGATGGCGCGCAACGTCGAGGACCTTGCGCTGTTTCTCGACGCGATGAGCGGCGAACACCCCGCCGATCCGCTGTCGCTGCCGCGTTTGCCGACATCGTTCCTGTCGGCGGCACGCTCGGGCAACAAGCCGAAGCGGATCGCCTATTCCGCCGATCTCGGCATCACGCCGGTCGATCCCGAGGTCGCCGCGATCACGCGCAAGGCGGCCTCGCGTTTCGCCGAGGCCGGCGTCCTCGTCGAGGAAGCCCATCCTGACCTGCGCGAGGCCCATGAATGTTTTCATGTGCTGCGCGCCTTCGATTTTGCCATCTCCAAGGCCGCGCTGTTGCGCAACAAGCGCGAATATCTCAAGCCGGAAGTGATCTGGAACATCGAGGAAGGCTTGAAACTGTCGGTCGAGCAGCTCGAGCGGGCGGAGGCCCAGCGCCTCGCCATGACGACCCGGACACTCGAATTCTTCAAAAACTACGACCTGCTTTTGACACCGGCGACCATCGTTCCGCCCTTCCCGATCGAACATCGCTATGTCGGCGAATGCGCGGGCAAGAAGTTCGACAATTACGTCGAATGGCTTGGCATCGTTTATGCCATCACGCTTGTCTGCTGCCCGGCGCTCTCCCTGCCGTGCGGGTTTACCGCTTCCGGCTTGCCGGTCGGACTGCAGATAGTCGCGCCGTCACGCGGCGAAGCTGCGCTTTTCGCCGGCGCCAAGGTGTTGGAAGACGTTCTGGGCATGCGCCATGCAACGCCGATCGATCCCAGGGGATCGGCGCGATAAATCTGCCATCAGGGCGCTGGTGAACAGCGCGTAGCCCGCTATAATCGCCCCAGGAAAAGAGCGCGTGCGCCGGCTTCAATGGCGCCGGCGGTGGGAGGAGCCTGAATGGCAGGAAAGCTGCGAGTTCGCGTCGACCAGGAGAAATGTCAGGGGCATGCCCGCTGCAGATCGCTCGCTCCGGAGCTTTTCGAACTCGATAGCTTTGGCAATGCCCATGAGGCAGGCGACGGCTCGGTGCCTCCGGGACTGGAAGACAAAGCGTGGCTCGCGCAGTCCAACTGTCCCGAAATGGCGATCGAGGTGATCGAGGAATAATCCGTTCACCGGTCGTTTCACCTTTGCCCGATCCAAGGAGCTGTCTCATGTCCGATCATGCCCCCGTTACCGATTGGGTTCACGACTTCGACCACACTGACCCGCGCTGGACCGAAAACCCCTATCCGATCTGGGAGACGCTTCGTGCAGCAGGCCCGGTGGTCCACACCGAGCGCTTTCTCGGCTGCTACATGCCCACCACCTTCGATGCCGTGAAGCAGGTCGCCTATGACACTGAACATTTTTCCTCACGCCGCGTCGTCGTGCGCGACGTGAGGCCCGAGACCGTTCCGGCGCCGCCGATCACTTCCGATCCGCCGGAACACAAGCCTGCCAAGCAATTGCTGCTGCCCTCCTTCACGCCCGATGCGATCAAGAAGCTTGAGCCGCGGGTTCGCGCCATCTGCAACGAACTGATCGACGGCTTCATCGACGAGCGCGGATGCGACGCCGCGGCCCGCTACAGCCGTCATATCCCTGTTCGCACAATCGCCCACATGCTCGGCATTCCGGAAAGCGACGGCGACCAGTTCATCAAATGGATTCACGAAATCCTGGAACTTGGCATCAAGGAGCAGGCCATCCTGATGAAGGCGGTCCAGGAAATGATCGCCTACTTCGCCGGCCATATCGAACGCCGCAAGAAAGCGCCGACGGACGATCTGATCACGACGCTGATGAACGCGCGGGACAAGGATGGCCAGCCGCTGTCCGACCTCCACGTACAGGGGACGTTGCGGCTGCTGTTGATCGCCGGCATCGATACCACCTGGAGCGCGATCGGCTCCTCGCTCTGGCACCTGGCAAGAATGCCGGCCGACCGCGAGCGCCTGCTCGCCGAACCGGAGCTACTGCCTACCGCCATCGAGGAGTTCCTGCGGGCCTACGCGCCGGTGACGATGGCACGCGAGGTCATGAAGGAGACAGAGATCGGCGGCTGCCCGGTCAAGCCCGGCAATATGCTGCTGCTGTCCTTTCCCGCCGCCAACCGCGACCCGGCCGTGTTTCCCGATGCCGATAAGGTGGTGATCGACCGCAAACAGAACCCGCACGCCGCCTTTGGCCTCGGGATTCACCGCTGCATCGGCTCCAACCTCGCCCGCATGGAAATGACGGTCGCAGTCGAGGAATGGCTCAGGCGAATTCCCGACTTCAGGCTCGATCCGGCCGGCAAGGTCACCTGGTCGGAAGGCACCGTGCGCGGGCCGCGGCAGCTTCCCATGCTGTTCGGAAAAGCCTAAGCAGGCTTCCTTCGTTTTCGAATATCCTTCAGGGGACTCGACGTGACTGAGCAAGCTATAGGCGTGGGCAGCGATCGTCTCGACGCCCGCGATGTCGAGCGCCGGGTGAAAGCCATCTTCATCGGCTCAGTCGGCAATCTGGTCGAGTGGTACGATTTTTACGCCTATACGGCGTTCGCGCTTTATTTCGCACCAGCCTTCTTCCCTAACAGCGATCCGGTGGTGCAGCAGCTCAATGCCGCTGTGCTGTTTGCCGCGACCTTCCTGATGCGCCCCCTCGGAGGATGGCTGTTCGGCTATCTCGCCGACCATTTCGGCCGGCGGTTATCGCTCACGCTATCGGTCGTCTGCATGTGCTTCGGCTCGCTGATCATCGCGGTCACGCCGACCTATGCCTCGATCGGCCTCGCCGCGCCCGCCATCCTCGCTTTGGCGCGCGTCATCGAAGGCCTTAGCCTCGGCGGTGAATACGGCGCCAGCGCAACCTACCTGAGCGAGGTAGCCGATGCCAAACACCGCGGCTTCTATTCGAGCTTCCAATACGTCACGCTGATCGGCGGCCAGCTTACCGCCATCATCGTTCTCCTGCTGTTACAGAAGGTTTTTCTCACACCTGAACAACTGAAGGCGTGGGGCTGGCGCATCCCTTTCGTGATCGGCGCGCTGCTCGCGATTTTTGCCGCGGTGATGCGGCGCGGCCTGCATGAGACTGACGCTTTCGTCCAAGCCAGCAAGACCGTCAAGCCGACCGGCTCGATCCTCGGCCTGTTGCAGTACCCGCGCGAGCTTCTGCTGGTGGTGGGTCTCACTGCCGGCGGCACGGCGGCCTTTTATACCTTCACCACCTACATGCAGACCTTTGTCAAACTGTCGGTCGGCTTGACCGCGGATCAGACAACGCTCGTGGTCTTCGGCTCGCTGGTCTTTGCGACCCTGCTGCAACCGATCTACGGAGCCGTATCGGACCGGATCGGCCGCAAACCGGTCCTTATCTTCTTTGGCCTGGCCGGAACGCTCGCCACCATTCCGATCCTGACGACGCTGAAGGCCACCAAATCGCCGCTGATGGCGTTCCTTCTGATCTGCGCGGCCTGGATCTTCGTTGCGGGCTATACGTCGATCAATGCCGTCGTGAAGGCGGAACTTTTTCCGACCAAGATTCGCGCACTCGGCGTCGGCATTCCCTATTCGATCACGGTCTCGATCTTCGGCGGCACCGCACCTGCGGTGGCGCTCTACTTCAAGACCCTCGGCCATGAAGAATGGTTCTACTATTATTTGTCCGGTATCATCTTTCTGTCGCTGATCATTTATGGGGCGATGCGAGATACCAAGCATGAATCGGCGATGCATCGGCACGAATAGAGATGCCTGCCAAGGCATCACCTCTTCCCAGACAAGGTGACGCCCGTCACGCACGGAGACGACCATGCCCACTGAACGATTTCAATTTCAGGGTTCGGAGGGCCAACAGTTGGCCGCCGCCCTGGACACGCCAGACGGGCCCGTCCGCGCCTACGCGCTGTTTGCTCATTGCTTCACCTGCGGCAAGGACGTGCTGGCGGCCAAGCGGATTGCGGTCGCGCTGGCGGCGAAAGGCCTCGCCGTGCTGCGGTTCGATTTCACGGGTCTGGGGTCGAGCGAGGGCGACTTTGCCAACTCGACCTTTTCCTCGAATGTCGCAGACCTCGTGCGCGCCGCGGATCACCTGCGCGAGGCTTATGCGGCGCCTGCGCTACTGATCGGCCACAGTCTCGGCGGCGCCGCGGTGCTGGCTGCAGCGCATCAGATCGCCGAAGCGAGGGCGGTCGTCACCATCGGCGCACCATCCGATCCCGCGCACGTCACCGGACTGTTTGCCGGCGAGGTCGAAAAGATTCGAGAAGATGGCGAAGCTGGTGTTTCCCTCGCCGGCCGCCCCTTCACGATCAAGCGCGCCTTCCTCGACGATATCGCCGAACACAACCTGATGGAGCACGTCACCAAGCTGCGGAAGGCGCTTCTCATTATGCACGCGCCAACCGACGACACCGTCGGTATCGATAACGCGACACGCATCTTTGTCGCAGCCAAGCATCCCAAGAGCTTCGTGTCGCTTTCCGGAGCGGACCATCTGCTGAGCGACCGCCGGGATTCCGACTATGTCGCCGACGTCATCGTTGCCTGGGCCTCTCGCTACCTCGATGTCAGAAAATCTGACGAATCTTCCGGTGAAAGCGACGCGAATCGCGAGGTCGTAGTGCGGGAGACCCGTAACGGCAAATTCCAGCAAGCTGTCACGGTTGGCCCGCACCAATTGCTCGCGGACGAACCCCGCGCCTCGGGCGGAGATGACACCGGTCTTGCACCCTACGACTTGCTGCTGGCGGGCCTTGGCGCCTGCACGTCGATGACTATGCGCCTTTATGCCGACCGCAAGTCCCTGCCTCTTGAGCGAACGACCGTAACACTCCGGCACAGCAAGATTCATGCAGAAGACTGCGACGAGTGCGAGACCAGGACCGGGATGCTCGACCAGATCGAGCGGGTCATCACCATGGAAGGTCCGCTCGATGCGGAACAGCGAAAGAGGCTGATGGAAATCGCCGACAAATGTCCCGTGCACCGGACGCTGAGTTCGGAGGTCCGCATCCTGAGCCGCGCTACGGATTAAATTCGTTATGCGAGACTCGGGGTCTTTACCGGCGCACGGAGCCGGCCGCCGCTCAATGGCGAAGCCGCACCCTGCCTACGGCCGAAGGATGATGCGATCATGCGAGGACCCCGCCACCGCGATGAACGCGGACCTGGCATCTTCCAGGGGATAGATCGCGCCCGGCTTGATCGCGAACGGCCTGAGGTGTCCGCTGAGAAAACCGGGAACCAGTTCGCGGAGCACAGCTCCTGACGCGACCGATGACAGAGCGAGGGAATCGATGCCGACGTAGGTGTGCTGGCCCCGGTAGAACTCGAGGATATCGAATTGCACGATGCGATCGATGGCGGCGATCAGGATTTGTCGCCCTCGCAGCGCCAGCGACTTGTGTGCTGCCTGGAAGTAGGGATCGCCGACCGTGTTGAACACGATATTAGCGCCCTTCCCGCCTGTCAGTTCGCGAACACGCGCGGCCACTTCGGTGGTCGAGGAATCGATCATTTCGACGGGGCCGTTGGCATGTCCGGGATAGGCCTCATGCTTGCGCGCCACGCCGATCACGCGGGCGCCGCGCCAACTCGCGATCTGCACAGCGGCCTGCCCGACCTTGCCGGTCACACCGAAAATCAGCACGGCCTCCTGCTTCTCCGGCATGCCTGCACGGCGAAAACCCTCAATCGCAGTGACAAAGGGCACACCTAAGCCGGCGGCTTCCGCCCACGACAGGTTTTTCGGCTTGTCCACGACGGCATCTGCCTCGACGGCAAGATGGGTGGCATGCGTGCCATCGCGCCGGATTCCGAGGTCGCCGGAGGAACCGAACACTTCGCGACCGATCATGCCGGGCGGGCCGTCGATCACGACGCCGGCGTAGTCGCGGCCCGAGGTGCGCGGAAACACCGCGTACGGCATCAAACCGGTCGCGGCCTTGATATCGGAAGGATTGACGGCCGCTGCCTTGATTTCGATCAGCACCTGATCGGCGCCACGCGACAGCACATGTCGCTCGACGACGGGCGCCACCTCGGCTGGCGTTGCCGCCTTCGCGTTCAGCCGCACACAGCGTGCTTCGACGGAAGCCAAAGAGCTAGTGGTGGTCTTATTCTCTGACGACATTTGCCGTTCCGGAAATTCAATGAGCTTCGGAGGTCGGCACCGCCGTTGACAGGCCGTCCACTGCACCCCATGACTAACGGACTGATCGTACAGCACAAGAACTTAATTCAGACAGGGCCGCATAGGTCAGGAGACCAGAGTGACCGCCCAGACCACGTTTTCCCCGGAGGAACTTGCCCGCGCCTCTGCCGAGGCGATGTGGAAGGAAGATGGCGCGAGCCAGGGCCTCGGCATGGAGATCGTCCGTGTGAACCCGGGCGAAGCCGTGCTCGCGATGACGATCCGGCCCGACATGGTCAACGGCCACGGCATCGCCCATGGCGGGTTCATTTTCCTGCTCGCCGATTCCGCCTTCGCCTTTGCCTGCAATTCGCGCAACGAGCGCACCGTGGCGGCACAGTGCAACATCGCCTTCATCCGGCCGGGCAAGCTCGGCGACCGCCTGGTCGCGACCGCTCGCGAAATCTCGAAGACCGGCCGCTCAGGCATTTACGACGTGCGCGTCACCGCCAATGATGTTGCGATCGCCGAACTGCGCGGCCATTCCCGCAGCCTTGGCGGCGCCTGGGTGCCGACGGAAAAGGCCGCTCCACCGGCCTGATACTCGAGACCTCTCGCCCAGCCGTGCTTCGAGCCGAGGGACGGGGAAAACGCCGGTTTACTCCTTCGGCCGCTTGTCGATCACACGCTTGGCTTTGCCAAGTGAGCGCTCCAGCGTCTCCGGCGCGACTGCCTTCACGCGTGCCGAAATTCCGATCGTGTTCTTGATATATTGGGTGACGCGATCGGCATGTTCGACCAGGCCGCTGCCATCCCAATGCCCATAGCGCGCTTCGGCGATCACGGTCATTTCGTCCAGCCGCCCCTGGCGCGTCAGCTCGATTACGAAGTGACCGCCGCACCAGTCATTTGCGAGCAGGATTTCCTCGATCTGCGTCGGAAACACGTTGACGCCGCGCAGGATGATCATGTCGTCGGAGCGGCCGGTCACCTTTTCCATCCGCCGCATACCGGGCCGCGCCGTTCCGGGAAAGAGACGCGTGAGATCGCGCGTGCGATAGCGGATGATCGGGAAGGCTTCCTTGGTCAACGAGGTGAATACGAGTTCGCCTTTCTCGCCGTCCGGCAAGACACGGCCGCTCTCCGGATCGATCACCTCGGGATAGAAATGATCCTCCCAGATGTGGAGGCCGTCCTTGCTCTCGATGCATTCCTGCGCGACGCCGGGACCGATCACCTCCGACAAGCCGTAAATATCGGTAGCGTCCATGGCGAACGACTGCTCGATTTCGGCGCGCATCGCATTGGTCCAGGGTTCGGCGCCGAAGATGCCGATTTTAAGCGAAGATTGCCGCGGATCGAGCCCCCTGCGTTTGAACTCATCAAGGATCGCCAGCATGTAGCTCGGCGTCACCGTAATGACATCCGGCCGAAAGTCGTTGATCAGTTGCACCTGACGCTCGGTCATACCGCCGGAAACCGGGACCACCGTGCAGCCGAGTTTTTCAGCACCGTAGTGCACGCCCAGTCCGCCAGTGAAGAGGCCATAGCCGTAGGCGTTATGGACAATCATTCCGCTGCGGCCGCCGGCGGCGCGGATCGAGCGCGCCATCACGGTGGCCCATGTCTCGATATCGGACTGAGTGTATCCAACCACGATCGGTTTGCCGGTGGTGCCGGAAGACGCGTGAACACGCACCAGTTTTTCCCGCGGCACCGCAAACATATTGAAGGGGTAGTTGTCCCGCAGATCAGTCTTGACGGTGAACGGAAAGTTGGCGAGGTCGGCAAGCTGCTTGAAGTCACCGGGATGCACGCCGGCCTTGTCGAACGCTTTTCTGTAGTGGGCCACGTTGTTGTAAGCGTGTGCCAGCGACCAGGCGAGCCGCCGCGTTTGCAACGCAACGATCTCATCGCGTGAGGCCTGCTCGGCCTCGTCCATTTCGGCACGGTAGGACCCGCTATGCTGGTCGATCGAAGCCATTGCGCCTCCGTGGTCGTCGAAATGCCTACACCTGATCGTAGTCCACGACAATACGGCCGGTCACGGGCTTGGCCTGGCAGGTGAGCACAAAACCCTTTTCAAGCTCCCAGGGCTCCAGCGAATAGTTGATGTCCATTTTCGCTTCACCCTCGACGAGCCTGGCACGGCAAGTCGAGCACATGCCGCCCTTGCAGGCGAACGGCAGATCGACGCCAGCGCGCAAGGCAGCATCGAGAATGGCCTCGCCTTCCGCGACTGGCACCTCGCGGCGCTTGCCATCAATAATCAAGGCGGCGAACGCCTTCGGCGGCGCGCTGGCGGGGACGGCCGCCTTCGGCCGCGGCTTACCGCCCAGGCCGGAAACAAAGCGCTCGATATGGATACGATCGGCGGCAATACCGATCTCGCGGCAGGTCGCCTCGATCTCGTCGCTCATTCCGGTCGGACCGCAAATGAAGAGGTGATCGATCGTAGGCGCCGGTACCAGCGAGCCCAAAAGCACCCTCACCTTGTCGCCGTCGAGCCGCCCATGCAGGATCGGAATGTCCTGCTCCTCGCCCGAGATGACGTGAAACACCGAGAACCGGTCGAGGAAGCGGTCCTTGAGCTCCTCCAGCGCCTGGCGGAACAGCATGCCGTCAGCCGAACGGTTGCCGTAGAACAGGAAAAAGCGGCTGTTTGGCTCGCGCGCCAGTACGCCCTTGATGATCGAGAGAATGGGGGTGATGCCGGAGCCGGCTGCAAAGCCGACATGGATGCGCGACGCCTCCGGCGTAGGCGCGACGCCGAAGCGGCCGGTCGGCGTCATGACGTCGATCTCATCTCCGCTTTTCAGCTCGTCCGCAGCCCAACTGGAGAACGCGCCGCCATCGACCTTTTTTACGGCGATGCGCATCTCACCGTCATCCGGCCCGGAGCAGATCGAGTAGGAGCGTCGGACCTCCTCTCCGTCCATCGTCGTGCGCAACGTGAGATATTGGCCCGGCAAGAAGCGGTAATCGTCCTTCAGCTCATCTGGAATCGCAAAGGTCAGCGAGACCGCGTCCCGCGTTTCGCGACGCAAATCCTTGACAGCGAGGCGATGGAAGCGGGGCGCCAGCATCTTCAGTGACACTTGAAATAGTCGAACGGTTCGCGGCAGCTCTTGCAGCGCCACAGCGCCTTGCAGGAGGTCGAACCAAATTCGGAAAGCACTTCGGTTTCGGCCGAGCCGCATTGCGGACAGAGGATCTGCTCGATGCCGAACAGAGCCCGTCGGGAGCTCGAGGCCTGCGGCGGCGCGATGCCGTATTCGCGCAGTTTACGGCGGCCCTCCTCACTCATCCAGTCGGTGGTCCAGGCTGGCGAAAGTACGGTGCGGACCTTCGGATCGCGAAAACCCGCGCGCTCCAGCGCAAGTCCGATTTCGACCGAGATCATGTTCATGGCCGGGCAGCCGGAATAGGTCGGCGTGATCGTCACCTCGACGCGGCCGCCGCTGATATCGACTTCGCGCAACACGCCGAGATCGGCAATCGTCAGCACGGGAATCTCGGGATCGACGACCTCCGCCGCAGCGTCCCAGGCACGCTGCCTCGTCTCGGCGAGCTCGGCCGTATCGATTACCACGACACACCCGGAAAGGTCCGCTGCATGGATTGCAGCTCGCTGAGAAGATGGCCGAGGTGCTCGCTGTGACGGCCGCTGCGTCCGCCCTTTTGCATCCATTTCGTGTCGGGCATCGCAAGCGTCGCCTCGCCGACAATGCCGGAGATGGTCCTGAGCCATTGCGGACGCAAGGCCGCCGGGTCGATCACGACACCGGATTCGACCAGCACGCGCTCGCTTTCATCGGCCTCGAACATCTCGCCGGTAAACGACCACAGGTCATCGATCGCTGCTTGCGCGCGGCCATGGCTCTCTACCGTGCCGTCACCGAGCCGGATCACCCACTCCGATGAGTGTCGCAGATGATAGGCGCTTTCCTTTTCCGACTTGGCTGCGATGGCAGCCAGCGTCGCGTCGGAAGACTTCATCATCGCGCGCCAGTAAGGATCGGCAAACGCCGCATAGAAGAACTGGCGGACGACGGTGTGGGCAAAATCGCCGTTCGGCTGCTCGACCAGCAGGAGATTGCGATACTGCCTGACATCGCGAAGATAGGCGAACTTGTCTTCGTCGTTGCCCTTGGCTTCGGTTTGCGCTGCATACGAATAAAACGCGCGCGCCTGCCCTATGAGATCGAGGCTCATATTGGCGAGTGCCATGTCTTCTTCGAGCATCGGCGCATGGCCACACCATTCCGACAGCCGGTGCCCCAGGATCAGCGCATCGTCGGCGCGGCGCAGCGCGTAGAGCACCAGCGGCGTTTCGACGACGTGAATCGAAGGCGCGGCCATCTACATATGCCCGACTTCGTCGGGCACCTCGTAAAAAGTCGGATGACGGTAGATCTTGGTTTCCGCCGGTTCGAACATCATGCCCTTCTCGGCCGGATCGGATGCCGTAATGGCGCTCGACGGCACCACCCAGATCGACCATCCCTCGCCGCGACGGGTATAGACGTCGCGGGCAGCCTGGAGCGCCAGCGTCGCATCGGTCGCATGGAGGGATCCGACGTGCTTGTGCGCGAGGCCGTTGCGGCTTCGGATGAAGACTTCCCATAGCGGGGTGTTCGGCGTGGCCATGGCGGGTCCTTTCATTCGGCGGCTTGCTGCATGGCGCGTTGCCGGCGCTTTTCCGCGTAGGCCGCGGCGGCTTCGCGCACCCAGGCGCCCTCTTCATGCGCCTTGCGCCGCGCCGCCATGCGGTCGCGGTTGCACGGGCCGTTGCCGGCGAGCACCTGCTTGAATTCGGTCCAGTCGATCGCACTGTATTCCCAGTGGCCGGTCGCTTCGTTCAGCTTCATGCCGGGATCCGGAATTGTCAGGCCCAGATATTGCGCCTGCGGCACCGTGGCATCGACGAATTTCTGACGCAGTTCGTCATTTGAGAAGCGCTTGATCTTCCATCGCGTCGAGGTGTCGCTGTGCTGGCTCGCGCTGTCCGGCGGACCGAACATCATCAGCACCGGCCACCACCAGCGATCAAGCGCGTCCTGGGCCATCGCCTTTTGCTCTTCCGAGCCGCGGCAAAGCGTCAGCATGATCTCAAAGCCTTGGCGCTGGTGAAAGGATTCCTCCTTGCACACCCGGATCATCGCGCGGGCATAGGGGCCATAGGAACAGCGGCACAGTGGGATCTGGTTCATGATCGCAGCGCCGTCGACCAACCAGCCGATCACGCCGATATCCGCCCAGGTCAGCGTCGGATAGTTGAAGATCGAAGAATACTTGGCCTTGCCGGCGAGCATCTGGTCGACGAGTTCTTCGCGGGACGACCCCAGCGTCTCGGCGGCGGCGTAGAGATAAAGGCCGTGACCGCATTCGTCCTGTACCTTGGCCAAGAGCGCGGCCTTGCGGCGCAGCGACGGCGCCCGCGTGATCCAGTTGCCTTCCGGCAGCATGCCGACAATTTCGGAATGCGCGTGCTGGGAAATCTGCCGCGTCAGCGTCTTGCGATAGGCAGCCGGCATCCAGTCGTTCGGCTCGATCCGCTCCTCGGCGTCGATCCGCGTCTGGAACTGCGCCTCTCGCGCTGCGTCCTCGACGATCCGTCCCTCACCTTCCGAGCCATTGAGCGCCTGGGTGTACATGCGCTGCTTCTCCGGCGTTGTTTCCGGCCAATATATAACCGAAAAAACAAACTACAATTCGATTTTGTAACATATTAGCTCCGGAACCGCCGGGCCAGTTCCGCAGCCGCCGCGGGCAAGGCGCCGCTTTCGCTCAGGCCCTGATCATCGAGCCACTGTTCGGAGGCCGGCAGTACCGCGCGATAGATCTCGCCGCACAACTCCCGCGCCGCGTTGCCTGGCCAGTTCCTTGGTAGCAGCGCCGAAGGCAGCAAGGGATCGCGCAGCACCACTCTCCTGTAGTGATGGATCAGCAATATCCGCGCCGTGAAGGCTTCGAGCTCCGAAAGCCTCGCCCGACGACCGAGCCAGCTTCGGAGCGGCTCGAATGTTTTCATGAACTTCAGATAGGCGTCGGCCGTGCGGTCGAGCGGCCAGCTGTCGGAGAGCAGACGCCGGCCGTTCTCGTCCTCCGCCGATACCTCTAGCCGAATAGCAGAGGCGGCCTCGTCCGGGATCGGAACGCCCGATGGGGCCAGCCATACGCCCGGCAGCGGGCTGCCAAATCCGGCATTGCGAAGCGCCTCCCGCGAGGCCTCGCGATCGGCTGCCTTGGTGATCAGAAGCAGCTCAAACCGTCCGCTCCAGTCCGATGGCGGCGGATCATAGATATGCCGCGTCGCCGCCTCGAAAGTCCGACGGCCGCGTGCCGCCAGACGATAGAAGCTGTTGCGGCCGACCTTCTCGCGCTCCAGCCAGCCGTCGGCCGCCAGCCGCGACATCGCCGTCCGCACCACGCTTCCATCGATATCGAGTGCCTGGAAAAATCCCAGCAACGTGCCGAGCCAGACCGAGCCGCCGCGCGGCACGATCGCATCGCCAAACACCGTGATGACGATTGAACCGGTGCGTGAGGGTTCACGCTTGAGCTGAGCGATGATGCGGGCAAGCGCCGGCGGCATCATCAACGCCTGGTCCGATTCCGAACTTCGTAGCATTTTGCGGCGCCACGTTTCGAACTTCGGAATCGAAAAGACACTAGCAAAACCTGTGAATCTAGTGTGGCTAGGCTTCAGAAGGCCGCATGACGAACCTGCGGCACAGATGATGCGGACTTCTCAACCGCCACACTAGCGCGTTTTTTTGCTTCACCACAATGTCCACCCTCGTTTGTCTTGTCCGGGCATAGCCGTTCGAAAACCGGCATCGCTCCCCTCGCTCATGCCGGCCGCCCGTGTCTCTCTAGACAGTGATGCGCTGAAGGCGTGGAGGCCCGGAGCTTGCCGCGCAAAAAAAGAAGGCCCGCAAAGCGGGCCTCCGAACAACACGCGCGACGAAAAGAACGATCAAGCGGTCTTGTTGTAGACCTTCGCGAAGTTGTCCTGCGCGTTCTTCGCGCCTTCGCTGACGAGCTTGCCAAGGTATTCGCTCGACGCCTTGGCGCGCGACACGATCGTCTCGCCCTGGGCGCGGAGCAGATCCGACTGGATCTGGACGGCCTCATTGATCGACTTCGCGGAAGCGAGCTTGTCGACGCCGGCGAAAAACGCCTCGGCATCCTGGTAGATCGCCTGCTGGATCGTGCGGCCGATCTTGGCGACTTCGCTGACCGATCCGGTTACGGCAGACTCGATCACTTCGCTGGCCTTCTCAGAACCGGCGTAGAAATCAGCGGCACGCTCCTTGGCGGTCTCGGCCTGCTTCTTCACGAACTCGCGCGCAGCCTCGGGAACCTCCAGGCTCTGGAAGCTCTTGAAGGCTTCGGTCACGGGGGCAAAGGCTTCTTTGAAGCTGTTCAAAACGGAATTGGTCTCTGTGGTCATCGGGCTCTCCTCATCCTCAGTGTTTGAGCTATGGGCTCACCCCGTCCATACGGCCCGGGGCAAACTCTATATGGCATAGTTAATGGTGCATCGCAACATTTATGGTGCGTCGCGGTATCACGACTTCGTGATTAACTCAATAGGAGGGCGACTTGCCGAACAGTGCTCGGAAGCAGCGGGGTCGGTGAACGGGCGAGGCTTCGCCAATTTTCGGGATTGAAGGTATTCTATTACCTTTAACAATATTTCGCTGTCGTCGTCGAATGCAATCCGGAAGAAGCCGAGGACACCCCCTCCATTTCAAAAATGCGCGAAGGAACTCGGCCTCATCTCGGGCCGCTACGTCGGGATTTGCTCGATGCGCTTCAATGCTATGCAGGTTGCGCCCTGGACCTCGGATTCAATCCGCTTCGGAATCAATACCAGACCAGAAGCGGAGGCCGGGCTTCATTTGGCCTCTCCGCCCCCAGGCGGCGGACGCTTGGTGCGCGGCGGCCGGAGGGCTTGCGAACGTCCGCCGGATGCACCGCGCGATGCGTCCTGAATCTGATGCAGGGTCGCCTTGATGTCGTTCAGTTGGCCCTCGATCGATTGCAACCGCTCGGCCATGTCGACCATCTGCGAGCGACTCGGCAGGTTCATCGAAAGTAGATATTTCTCCATGAGTTCGCCGAGCTGCTTTTGCGCGCCCGCAGTCGCTCCGCCAACCTGATCGACGACCTTGCTGAATTCCGGAGAAGCCATCGTCCGATTGGCGAAGGCGTTAAATCCCTTCTCCATTTCGCCGATCATGTTCCGCCACAGCGCGACCGGATCGTTGCTTTTGTCTGCCATGGGCGTTCTCCAGCATGACCGCGATATCAAGATCGATGGCGTCGACGGATCGACGGCCAAATTCCGCGAAACGGGAAGCCGCCAAATACCACACCTCGTGTAGGGCCGGTCAATCGCACGGCGTCAATTTTGATGCGGCTTATGCGACGCGAAAAAGCATGTCATAAAACGGCGGCACAAAGGCTCCGAACACGCCAAAAGGAAGCGCTTGAGGTGAAACTGTCCGCTCGCCAGCCGCCGCAGATGGCGCGCACCAACGGCATCGAGCTCTGTTACGAGACCTTTGGTGATCCGAACGCGGAACCCCTGATCTTGATCATGGGATTGGGCGCGCAGATGGTGATTTGGTATGACGAATTCTGCGAGCAGCTTGCCGCGCGCGGCTTTTATGTGATCCGCTTTGACAACCGCGACATCGGGCAGTCCAGCAAGCTTACCGGCGGCAAGCCGTTGGGTCCTGTTGAATTGCTCAAGCTGCGCTTCCTCAACATCCCGGTCAAAGCGCCGTACCGGCTGCGCGACATGGCCGAGGATACCGTCGGCCTGATGGACGCGCTTGGCATCGACTCGGCTCATCTGGTCGGCGCATCCATGGGCGGCATGATCGCCCAGGAGATCACGATCTCGTTTCCACAACGGGTGCGGTCGCTGACCTCCATCATGTCGACCACGGGAAATCCGAGGATTCCCGGGCCGACGCGCGAAGCCATGGCCATCCTGATGGCACCGCCGCCGAAATCAAAAGAGGAGTATATCGCGCGGTTCGCCCAGGCCTGGAAATTCCTGCGCGTTGGCTCCTTTCCGGAAGACGAAGCGTACGATCGCGCACTCGCCGAACGCACCTTCGCGCGCGGTCTCAATCCGGCCGGCGTCGGCCGCCAGCTCCGCGCCATTCTCGCCTCCGGCAGCCGCAAGGAAAGGCTGAGCACAGTCAGGACGCCGACCCTCGTCATTCATGGCACCGTCGATCCGTTGGTGCATCCCGCGGGAGGCAAGGACACTGCCGCCGCGATTCCGGGCGCGAAGCTGCTCATGATCGAGCGCATGGGCCATGCATTGCCAATCCCGATGTGGCCGCAGATCATCGATGCGATCGACAGCCATGCGCGTGGCGCATCGGCGACAACGACACAGTAAATCGAACGGGAGAATGCAAATGAGACTGGAAGGCGGATGCTACTGCGGACAAGTGCGTTATGTCGCCGAGGGGGAGCCGCTTTTCAAGGGCCAGTGCCATTGCCGGGAGTGCCAGTACATCTCCGGCGGTGGTCCCAACTTCTTCATGCTGATGCCGATCAAAGGCTTCAGCTACAGCAAGCGTTCTCCCAGGAAATTCAGCCGCCGCGATCTCGAGAACGCCGTCACGCGCGAATTCTGCCCGGACTGCGGCACGCATCTGACGACACATCGCCCGGGACTGCCGGCGGTGATCGTGAAAGCCGGCACGCTCGATGATCCTTCGCTCTACGGCAACCCGCAATCGGCAATCTACACCTGCGACAAGCAGGCATTTCACGTCATTCCCGAGGGAATGCCGAGCTTCGAGAAGTTACCGCCGCAGCGGCAATAGAACCGGTGCCGGCGGACCGCCTCCGCAAAGCGAAGACCGGTTTGCCCTCGTGACAAAGGTGCCGAGCCAGACAATCATTCCCGTCTCCTCGGCGAGTCGGACGAATTCCTTGTCCGGCGCGCGGCCAAGGAGATGCATATTGCCGACCACAGGTTTGGTCGGTGGATGCAGGATCGGGCGCAGCTTCGGCGTATCCGAATCTTCTCTTCGGCATCCTGGAATGTCTGGCTTAGCCAAATCGCTTTCGCCGCCATTCGATCAGCTTGGCACTGACCTCTTCCGGTTTTTCCTGCTGCGTCCAGTGTCCGCTGTCGCGCACAAGATATTTTTCGAGATCAGGCACGATCTTTTCCATGCCGTCGGCGGCCGACGGCGGCAGCACCGCGTCATTTTCCGCCATGATCATCAGCGAGGGCACGCGAACGGTATGATCGAGTTCCGCGGATCGCTGCCAATTGCGCGACATGTTGCGGTACCAGTTGATGCCGCCGGTGAATCCCGTCCTCGTGAAGGTATCGACGAAAACTCTCTTTTCTTCCGCTGACAAAATCGGCGTGCGTGAATCGAATTTGGCATCGTATGCCGCGACCATCTGCGGAAAGGCCAGATTGGTCTTGCTCGACGCCCCGATGCCCGCGGTCGGTTGTTCAGCCGATGCGCCGCTCTGGCGCGGGAGCGGCTTGCGCATGAATGCGTCGAATGTCTGCTCGACGCGGCTGCCGAAAATTCTGTCAGGTTCACGCCCCGGGTCCTGGAACTGGACAATATACATGCTGTCGCCGAACCGCCTGCGGAATATCTCGATCGGATCGGCGGGCGCCCGCGCAGTATGCGGTGTATTGAGTCCGACGACTCCGGCGACCCGACTGGGATGGCGGAGCGCCATCTGCCAGACGACGAAGCCGCCCCAGTCGTGTCCGACAAAGATTGCCTGGTCGATTTTCAAATGGTCGAGCAGGCCGGCGAGATCGCCAGTCAAATGCTCAAGGTCGTAGGCTTCGACGGGCTCGGGCCGTTCGGTGGCGCCATAGCCCCGCTGGTCCGGCGCGATCACGCGAATGCCGGCATTGCTCAGTGCCTTGATCTGATGACGCCAGGAAAACGCGATCTCCGGCCAGCCATGGCACAAGATCATCGGCGGCCGATCGGTCTTCGGACCGGCATCGTAGAAGCCCATTCGAATCCCGTTGACGTCTGCAAATTGCAGCGGAGGCATTTCGATCATGGCTTTTTCCTGGTCGGCGGCGCGCATCATGGGCCAAGGTCCCGCGGACGAAGCGGTCTTGGCGGATGCGTGCCTCGCCGGGCGAGGTCATTTCTTGTCGGGCGCCCGCGGACTGCCAAGACCCGTCATGGCGGCGAACATGTCGCTGAACCGCTCGGCAAATTTCGGGTCGAACGAAAGCCAGCTCTGCATCAACGCTTCGGGCGAGACCTTCTGGATGTTGTCCAGCATCTGGTTCTGGAGCCGCTCCATCACCGCCGTCTGCATTGGCTGTACGTCCGGAAGCCCGAAGAACTGCCTCGCCTCCTGCGGCGTGCAGTCGATTTCAACGTTAACCTTCATGCGCGCTCCCAAATGCATTCGACCCGCACCAGTGTCCGGGCTCTGACATTCGTACCATATCGCCGCGAGTTCCTTTACGAATGTCAGGCCCCAGGGGACACTGGCAAGCCTCGAGTTACAGTGCGGCTTTGGATGCCCAGACTATCGCCGCCGGAGCCATGGGAGCAAGCCGTCCGAACGATGGCAAGGCGGATGCCTAACCGAAGCGCTCGGCGGCAAACGGACGAGGATCGGCAAAGGGCGTTGCGCCCGTCATCATTTCCGCCAGCAGCCGGCCGCTGACGGGACCAAGCGTCAGCCCGTGGTGCTGGTGGCCGAAGTCGAACCAGAGTCCCGCGTGGCGAGGCGCCTGCCCGATGACCGGCAGCATGTCGGGCAGGCACGGCCGTGAGCCCATCCACGGCTTTGCTTCGACCGGCTCGCCCAGCGGAAACAGGGCGCGGGCTCGCGGCAGGGCTTGCTTGATCTGCGTCGGTCTTGGCGGCGCGTCCCGCCGAGCGAACTCCGCGCCCGTGCACAGGCGAATGCCCTGGTTCATCGGCGCGATCAGAAAGCCGAGATCGGAATCCAGAACAGGTTGGTTGAGGACGGCGTTGCCGCCTGCCTTCAGATGCAGATGGTACCCGCGCTTGACTCCCAGCGGGATGGAATAGCCCAGCGGGCGGAAGACCAGATCAGACCAGGGGCCGAGGGCGACCACGACCTCGCGCGCGGATGCACCCTTGATGCGCCAGCCGCCGGCTTCCTGCGCAAGCGTTCGCGCATCCGAGACGACGAAGCGTCCACCGTTGCGGATAAAGAGTGCGGCATACGCCTTGGCGAGCGCGCCGGGATCGGTGATGGATCCCGGAGTCGGGAAATAGACCGCGCCGGCAAAATCGCCCGCCAGGTGCGGCTCGCGCGCGGCAACCGATTTGGCGTCGAGGATCTCGGTAGGGACACCATATTGGCCCGCCCGTTCGGCGTCCTGCACAGCCTTGGCGAGGCTTGCATTCGAACGAAAAAGTTTGAGCCAGCCGGTGCGGCGCAACAGCTCGCCGGCGCCTGCTTCCGCGATCAGCGCTTCATGCTCGACGAGGCTCCGCTGGATCAGCGGCAACACGGCCATCGCGCTGTGCTGGGCCCGCTCCGGCGAGGACGCCAGGTAATAACGCAGGATCCAGGGCAGGAAATCGGCCATGTCGGAAAGGCGGTAGCGCACCGCGGGCGAGCGATTCAGCGCATATTGCAGGACTTGGCCAAGGTCGCGCGGGAACATGTAGGGAAAGACCGAAGCGCATTCGATCACGCCCGCATTGCCGTAGCTGGTCTCCTCGCCAGCGCGCGCATGCCGATCGACCAGAATGACGTCGCGCCCGAGCTTTTGCAGGTGCAGTGCCGCGCCGACGCCGACCATGCCGGCGCCCAGCACAAGAACATCGGCCTTTGCTTGCGGCATCCACCATTCCCCTCAAGTCGGCGCAATCCACGAAGCCGCCACTGTTCAACTTGGTCAGGACCTGTTGGCACAGCGCCGCACCTGTGGTCAATTGCGGCCCCGTCCACCCAACAAGAAGCTCAAGAAGCACGGATCCCATGAGCCACATCAATCCCAACCCCTTCACCACCCGCCCCGAGATCGAGGGCATGTTTGGCGTGGTGACCTCGACCCACTGGATCGCAACTGCGGTAGGCATGGGAATCCTGGAAAAAGGCGGCAACGCTTTCGACGCCGGCGTCGCCACCGCATTCACCCTGCAGGTGGTCGAACCGCATCTGAACGGTCCCGGCGGCGATGTCCCGATCATCGTGCATGATGTCAAGCGCGCGCGCACCGAAGTGATTTGCGGCCAGGGTCCCGCGCCGTCGCGCGCCACCATCGCTCATTATAGGAGCGAGGGACTTGAAATGGTGCCCGGAACCGGGCTGCTCGCGGCCTGCATTCCCGGCACCTTCGAATCCTGGATGCTGCTGTTGCGCGACTACGGCACCATGCGATTGCGCGACGTGCTGGAACCGGCAATCGCTTACGCCCGTGACGGCTATCCGTTTCTGGAACGTGCGGCAGCGACCATCCAGACCGTCGAGCAATTATTCCGGAAATATTGGCACACGTCAGCGGCCGTCTACCTGCCCAACAACGAAGTGCCGAAGCCCGGCGCGCTCTTCACCAACGCCAAGCTTGCTGAAACCTATACGCGCATCCTCAGAGAGGCCGAAAGCGCCGGCGGCAATCGCGAAGCGCAGATCGAGGCCGCGCGCAAAGCGTGGTCGAAAGGTTTCGTCGCCGAAGCCATCGACAGGTTCTGCCGCACCCAGGAAGTGATGGACGTCAGCGGATCGCCGCACCGCGGCGTGTTGTCTGCGGACGACATGGCGCGCTGGCAGCCGACCATCGAGGCGCCGCTGACCTATGACTACGGCAACTACACCGTCTGCAAGGCGGGCGTCTGGAGCCAGGGTCCGGTGATGCTGCAACAGCTCGCGCTGTTGAAAGGTTTTCAGCTCGACGGGCTCGACCCCACCTCGCCGGAATTCATCCACACGCAGATCGAATGCGCCAAGCTGGCCTATGCCGATCGCGAAAAATTCTATGGCGATCCGAAATTCACGGAAGTTCCGATCGCGACGCTCTTGTCGGATGCCTACAACACCGAGCGCCGCAAGCTCATCTCGGACCAGGCTTCGCTCGATTTCATTCCGGGCTCGGTCGAGGGTTTTGGCGGGGTGGTGAAAGTTCGCCGCCAGGAAGGGAGCCGCGAAGCGGTCGGCGCGATGGGCGCGGGCGAACCGACGGTCGGTCGGATGGGCGAAGTCAACGGCGACACCGTGCATTTCGACATCATCGACCATGCCGGCAACATGATTTCAGCGACGCCCTCCGGCGGCTGGCTGCAGTCGTCACCCGTCATTCCCGAACTCGGCTTCTGCCTCGGCAGCCGCGCGCAGATGTTCTGGCTCGAAGAAGGCCACCCCGCTTCGCTCGCGCCGGGCAAGCGCCCCCGAACGACGCTGTCTCCGACCATGGCGCTGCGCGACGGCGAAGCGTACCTGTCGTGGGGCTCGCCCGGCGGCGACCAGCAGGACCAGTGGATCACGCAATTTTTCCTGCGGCACGTTCATGCCGGGATGAATTTGCAGGAGGCGATCGACGCGCCGGCGTGGCACTCCGAGCATTTCCCGATCTCGTTCTGGCCGCGCACCGCGCGCCCCGGCGTGATGGTGGTCGAAAACCGCGTGCCCAGGGCCGCGATCGATAACCTGCGCCAACGCGGCCACATCGTCGAGGTCGGTCCGGCCTGGTCGGAAGGCCGCCTCACCGCGGCCTCGAAGATCGGCCGTCGCCGCCGCGCCGCCGCCAACGCCCGCGGCATGCAGGGTTACGCCGCCGGACGCTGACGCCGGCGCGCTCAACTCAGCGCAACGCCGCCATTGCGAGGAGCGCAGGCGGCGAAGCGATCCAACATCTTCTCCAGCAATCCGGATTGCTTCGAGAAGCCCGTGACCGGGCGCCCTTTCGAGCGACCCGTTGGCTCGCGATGACGGAAGGAAATCAGTCCGGCCGTATCAAACCACCAGCTCCCGACTCACCCGCCGGCAGTCCATCTCGAATTCAAGATCGACCACCGGCGGGCGGGCGAAGTGCCATGTGAGACCCGATCGCGCCGCACCCCGGCGCACGAGTTCTTCCGCCATGACGGGATGGAAGTCATGCACCGTGTAGGCTTGCGACGCGGTCGTGTCCTGCCAGCCAAAGCCGAACTCGGCGAGCCGGCTTTCCATTTCGCGCGCTGTAAAACCCACCTTCTCCTTTAGCCCCTCCGGGCTGAGATCGCGGTAACGCACGATCCGCTCGGGATAGCTACCGGCACCGCTGCGCGCCTCCGCACCGCCGGCAATGACAAAATCGGGCTTCGCGGCGCGGCCTGGTCCCTCGATCGGGCGAACGAACGAGAAAGCGTGGAATGACGGCTCAGCGGGCGGATCGATCTCAGGGCAAACATTGCTGCGCGCAACCGGGTTGCTGATGCCGTCGAAGATGCCCCACTCGGCCAGCGTCTTCACATAATGCTGGTTGAAGGCAAGAAATCCGGCCTCGGTAAACGCCGCCGGCGAGCGCAGCTCGCAAGCGCAGAATGAGGTCAGCTTCTGACCCGCGGCCTGGATATACTTCGACGCCTGCGCGAACCCCTCCGCGAGCGGCAGCAGGCGATCGAAGCGCACGCGCTCGATGTGGAAGCCGGCAAGAGCGCAGACGCCGCTGGAATACTGGAACACGGCCGGAATGAACCGGTAATTGCCGGGGGCAAAATCCCGCGTCATGAACGGCGCTCCTTGAACTTGGAGCGCCATTCCATCATTTCGCAGCCAGCGAGTCCACCGGCCCTCTCAACGGCGGCTCACGTCGGCTTCAGCGCCTTCGCTCCAGGATCGAAATCGGCGATCTCCCTGGCGCGCTCGGATTCGGCACCGGCGCGATGGTCAGTCGCGATCCAGACATAGACCGCCGGCAGCACGAACAGCGTGAACAGCGTGCCGATGGTCATGCCGGCAACGACAACAAGACCAATCGAAAAACGGCTCGCCGCGCCTGCACCGCTTGCGGTGAGCAGCGGCAACAGGCCGGTGACCATCGCTGCCGTCGTCATCAGGATCGGACGAAGCCTGACCCGCGCCGCCATCTCGATCGCGGAACGGCGGTCGAGGCTCTCGTTGAGCTGAAGTTCCTTCGCGAATTCCACCATCAGGATGCCGTGCTTGCTGATCAACCCGACCAGGGTCAACAAGCCGACCTGGGTATAGATGTTTATCGTCGCCACGCCGAAGAACAGCGGAAGCATGGCGCCAACGATCGCCATCGGCACGCTGATCATGATGACGAGGGGATCGCGCAAGCTTTCGAACTGCGCCGCCAGCACCAGGAAGATGATGATCAGCGCGAAACCGAAGGTGATCGCGAGCTGATTGCCTTCCTGCACATATTGCCGGCTGTCGGCGAGGTAATCGTGGCTGAAGCCCGCCGGCAGCTTTTTCGCTTCCCCTTCCAGGAAGTCGACCGCCTGACCGACCGTCACCCCGGGCATCGGCACCGCCTGGAATGTCGCCGAGTTGAGCTGATTATAATGGGTCAGCGCGTTGGGATCGGTCCCGGTCTCGATCGACACCACCGTCGAGAGCGGGATCTGCTGGCCGGTCGGCGTCGACAGATAATAGTTGCCGAGCGACTCCGGAGACAACCGGCTGACGCGCGGCACCTGCGGGATCACCTGGTACGATCGCCCTTCGAGATTGAAGCGGTTCACGTAGTTGCCCCCCAGCATGGTGGCGAGCGTATTGCCGATGCTCTGCATGGTGAGGCCGAGATCGCTGGCTTTCGAGCGATCGACCTTGATCCGCACGACCGGCTGGTTGAAATCCAGATCGCTGTCGGAAACGATGAACAACCCGCTCTTGCGTGCTGCGTCCTTCAGCTTGGCCATCTGTTCATAGACCGACTGGAAGCTGTTGGTCGAAGAGATCACCATCTGCACCGGCAAACCGCCCGGACCTCCCGGCAGTGGCGGCAGGTTGAACGCAAAGGCGTTGATGCCCTCGATCTTGCTGAGCTCCGCCTGCACCAGCGGTTTCAGCTTGATCGATGATCGCTTCCGCTCATCCCAGGGCGTCAGCAACATGCCCGCGATGCCGCCCTGCGGACCGTTGATGCCGTTCAGGACGAAACGCAAATCGGTTTCCGGGAACTTGGCGAAAGCCTTGTCGAGCTTGTCGCTGTAGTAATTGAAATAGTCGATATTGGCGTATTTCGGCGCCTTGGTCACCGCGAACACGATGCCCTGATCCTCTTCCGGTGCGAGTTCCTTGGAGGTGTGCATGTAGAGGAAGCCGACGAGTCCCAGGATCGTGAGCGCGAACAGTCCGGTGATCGGGCGATAATCCAGCGAGCGATCGAGCAGCCGGCCATAACCGCGCGTGACCGCGCCGAAAATCCGGTTCACGAGCCGGGCAAACCGGCCGTCTTCCGCGCTCTTGAGAAAAACCGAACACATCATCGGTGACAGCGTCAAAGCGATCACACCGGATACGATCACCGAACCTGCAAGCGTGAAGGCGAATTCGCGGAACAAAGAACCGGTAAGGCCGCTGAGGAAGCCAATCGGCGCGTACACGGCAGCGAGCGTAATGGTCATGGAGATGACGGGCCCGACGATTTCGCGCGCACCGATCATCGCCGCCTGCACCGGCGGCTTTCCTTCCTCCAGATGGCGGTGGATGTTTTCGACCACGACGATGGCATCGTCGACCACAAGACCGATCGCCAGCACCATCGCAAGCAGCGTCAAGAGATTGAAGCTGAAACCGGCGATCAGCATCAGGCTGCACACACCGATCAGCGACAGCGGAATGGTCACGACCGGGATCAGCACCGACCGGAACGACGCCAGGAACAGGAAAATCACGACGACGACGATGAGGACGGCTTCGCCAAGCGTCTTTTCCACTTCGTCGATCGACGATTGAATGAATTTGGTGGAATCGTAGGCCACCTTCATCTTCATCGAAGGCGGCAGGTTGCGCTGAAGCTCCGGGAACAGCGCGCGCACGCCCTTCACCAGCGTCAGCGGGTTGCCCGTGGGCGTGGCTTGCACGCCGATGAAGATCGCATGTTCGCCGTTGAAGGCGACGCTGGCGTCGGTGCTTTGCGCGGCAAGCTCGACGGTTGCGATATCCTCAATCCGGACGAAGCCGCCGTCCTTGGACTTGACGATCATCTTCTTGAATTGATCGAGATTTTGCAGGTCCGTGTTGGCCGAGACGTTGGAAACGATGAAGTAGCCCTTGGCCTGGCCCGCAGCCGCCTGGAAATTATTGGCGGCAATCGCCGCCTGCACATCGATCGGCGAAACGCCGCGGCCGGCCATGCGAACGGGATCGAGCCACAGCCGCATCGCGAAGGTCTGCCCGCCGAGAATATCGGCCGAGGCGACGCCATCGACCGTCGAGAGCTGGGGCTGCACCACGCGCGTCAGATAGTCGGAGATCGCAGAACCCGACAGCACCTCGGAGGAGAAGCCGAGATACATGACGGCCGTGGTCTGGCCCGTCGTCTTGGTAACGATCGGGTCGTTGGATTCTTTGGGGATCAGGTACTTGACCGAGTTCACCTTGGCGAGAACTTCGGTCAGCGCCTGGTTCGGATCGAAGTTCAGCTTGATGTAGACCTGGATCGTGCTGGTGCCGAGCACCGACGACGACGTCATGTAGTCGACGCCTTCGGCGGAGGCGACCGCCTGCTCGATCGGCGTGGTGATGAAGCCTTGGATCAGATCAGCGGCCGCGCCGGGATACACGGTCGTGATGTTCACCACCGTGTTCGACAGCTTCGGATATTGCCGGATCGGCAACACGGTTGCGGCGCGCAAGCCGATCAAGAGGATCAGCAGGCTGACGACGACCGACAGCACCGGCCGCTTGATGAAAATGTCGGTCCAGATCATCGGACAGCTCCGATCCTTGAATTCGAGGGCGCGCGATGAGTGGCGATCAGTAGCGCGGCGGTTTCGCCGGAATCGGCGGCGGCGGATCGGTCGAGATCGCGACCGCAGCACCGGATTGCAGCTTCAGCTGGCCGACCGCGACCACGCGGTCCCCCGGCTTGAGCCCGTCGAGGATTTCGGCGCGTCCGTCGATACGGTCGCCGGTCCGCACGAAGGTGCGCACCGCGGTCAGGCTGGTCTTGCCGTCATCCTCCTTCTTCTCGGTAATGCGGAAGACGGAATCGCCATAGAGCGTGTAGTCCACCGCGGTCTCGGGCACGGTGATGACCGGCGGCTTGTCCGGCAGCACCACCGTGGTGGTCGTGAACATGCCGGGTTTCAGGATCTTGTCCGGATTGGCGATCGTCGCCTGAACGCGAATGTTGCGCGTATCAGACAGGATCTGCGGCTCGATCGTCGTGACTTTGCCATCGAAGGTGCGGCCCGGATAGGCGTCGACCGAAATCCGCACGGTCTGCCCGACCTGGAGCGCGCCGCTGTCCTTCTCCGGCACCGTAAAGTTGGCATAAAGCATCGACAGATCGGTCAACGTAACGATCTGGGTTCCCGCGCTGAGAAACTGACCGACTTCGACACGGCGGACGCCGAGTTCGCCGTCGAACGGCGCGCGCACCAGCTTTTGCGAAATCAGCGCCTCGGTCTTGGCGATGCCGGCAATGGCCTGGTCGTAGGTCGCCTGGGCGGCGTCGACCGTCGACTGCGGCCCGAACTGGCGGGCAGCCAGTTGCTTGGCGCGATCAAGCGCGAGCTGTGCACCCGTCGCCTGCGCCTTGAAGCTGGCGAGATCGCCCTGCTCGGGCCCGTCGAACAACTGGACCAGCGGAGCTCCGGCCTTTACCGAAGCACCAGGAGTGAACATGATGTCGGTGATGCGGCCGGAGACGTCGGAGGTGACATTGACCTGATGCACGGCAGCGAGATCGCCGACCGCGGTAAGCAGATTCGGAATGACTTCGGACTTCGCCTGAACCGCCGTCACCATGGTCGGCGGCGGCTTGTTGTGGGCGAAGAACTGCTTGATCATCTCGGCGCGGAAATGATTGAACCAGACCAGACCGCCGACGAGGAGCGCCAGCAGGGCGCCGACGATGACAAACCATCGTCCCAGGCGTACCGGACGTGAGTGCGGCTTCTCGCCAATGGGTTTTCCCGAGATATTGCTTTCGGTTACAACGTTCATGTTCATGCACTTTCTGCAATCGCCGGCTCCCCGGAGTCCCAGGCCAGGTCGCGGTCGAGGTAATGGGCAATCGCAGCTTCGTTCAAGCCGATGCCGCGGAGGATAAATTCGCAGAGCTGCCGATCCGACTCGGGGGCGTCGCCGTAGGAAAGGCACGGCGTCGTCGGCAGGCGGGTCAGGGTTGCCATCAATACCGCATGATGAGCGAACCAGAACAGGTTCATGGGCTCGCGGCCCACCGGTCTCGCGTCTCCGGACTGGATGGCGCGGCTTAAAGAAGCGGTGAAGGCCGAGCCGATAAGTCCGCTGATCTTCTCGTAAATCAGCCGGGCGAACTCGCCGTCGTCGAGATGACTAGCCAACATCAGGCGAAGGCGCTGGGCGTCTTCCTGATCGGGCATGGCCTCGACCTCTCGGAAATGCTGAACCATCTCACGGATCAGCGTCACCAACGTCCGCGTCGAAGGCTCAAGCTCGAGCAGGCGATGCAGCGCCGGATCGGCCGCGCACTCCTCGGCAAGAATCTCCGCGTAGAGCGCAGACTTGGTCGGGAAGTGCTTGAACAGCAGCCCCTCAGAAATCGATGCCGCCGCCGCCACGCTCTTGGTCGTCGTGCCTGCAAAGCCATGGCGCGCAAAGCAGCGCTTTGCGGCGCCCAGGATCAATTGCCGGCGCAAATCGCTGGTCATGCGGAGGGTGCTCATTCTTGTGAGTAAGCACTCACCTTTGATCTAAGTCAAGGAAATCTGCTGCAATGCAAAATTCTTGTTTGATACCCACAGGTTGCAGCGCGTCGAGATGCAGCGTCCGCTCGAGGCCGCGGGTGCCTTTAAATCGGGCTAAATCCGAGCGCGCCGCGGATCCGGTTGACGATGAAGGGGCCGTCGCGATTGGCCAAAACGCGCTCCAGGTTGGCGCTGTCGATCTTGACGCTGGCGAAGCGCGGCCCGGCCGCCACGTCCTGCATTGAGGCGGCAAACGCCTTGATCTCGGCAAGCGTCGACATCGCGCGGGAATCGCCGATGCCGCAGGCTTTGGCGACGCCGACAAGGTCGGTATTCGTGCCGGTGTGGCTCGCCTGCCCGCCGGTCTCGCCATAGACCTCGTTGTCGAGCACGATCACGGAGAGGTTTCTCGGCTGTTGCAGGCCGACGGTGGCAAGACTTCCCATGCCCATCAGCAACTCGCCGTCGCCTGTAATCACGACGACCGGCAGCTTCGGCTGGGCAAGTGCAATGCCGAGCCCGATCATGACCGCGCCGCCCATCGCGCCCCACAGATAGAAATTCCGGTCATGATCGCCGGCGGCCGCAATGTCGTAAGTCGAGGCGCCGAGACCGCCGACGACCACCGCATCCTTGCGGCCCTCAAGCAGCGCCGAGACGACGCTGCGGCGTTCGAGAAGATTTGCCCGGCTCATTTCACGAACACCTTTGCGCCAATCAAGCGTTGCGACAACAGAACGGCCGTGGGCGTACAGGCATTGTAGGCCTGCCCCGCCGCGGCCTCGACCACTTCGCGTACCTCGCCGGCATGCGAGGCACGCAAGACCTTGATGCCTGACAGTTCGAACACACCTGCGGTGGTCGAACCCATCGGCACCTGCCAGGGATTGAACTCGCCCCATTCCCCGCGCATCGTCACCAGGGTCAGGAATGGAAAACGCAAGATCTGCGTCAACGAGAACATGTTGATGCAGTTGCCGACCCCGCTCGATTGCATGAGGAGCACGCCGCGCTGACCGCCGGCCCATGCGCCGGCCAGCAGCGCCACACCCTCTTCTTCCGTCGTCAACGGCACCGCCCGCATGGAACGCTCACCCAGCACGCGCTTGATCAATTGCGCATGACCGGCGTCCGGAACGTAAGGCACCTGACGGACATCGAAGCGCTGCAAAATCTCGAAAATGTCCTCCGGCCAGGACGGCACGGTCTCGGCCGGCGATTCGTTAAGGGCGTGCATGTTTCAGTTTTCCGTTCGACATCCGCGAGTCTCTTATTGGCCGATGGACTTTAGAGAGACTGTCGCTTTTCGAAAGACCGAAAATGGCATATCGGTGTTGGCACAAGAGTATGGCAGCATGAATGCGAACGCACGAGAGCTGGCTGATCGTTTCGACCTCGAGAAGCTGACGCCGGAGTTCTACGCGGATCCCTATCCGACCTATCGTGCACTGCGGGAATACGCGCCGGTCAAGCGCATGGCTGGCGGATCCTATTTCCTGACCCGTTATGACGACCTGCTCACCGCCTACAAGAACACCCGCGCCTTCTCGTCGGACAAGAAGAAAGAGTTCGCGCCGAAATACGGCGCCTCCCTGCTCTACGAGCATCACACCACGAGCCTCGTCTTCAACGACCCGCCTGCCCATACAAGAGTGCGACGGCTGATCATGGGAGCGCTGTCGCCGCGCGCCATCGCCGCGATGGAGCCCGGCTTGAGACGGCTCGTCGATCGGCTGCTCGACGAAATGGCGCGCAAAGGCGAGGTCGACCTGATCGCAGACTTCGCTGCTGCGATCCCCATCGAGGTGATCGGCAACCTGCTCGGCGTGCCGCTGGACGAGCGCGAACCGCTGCGCGACTGGTCGCTTGCGATTCTCGGTGCGCTGGAACCGGTGATCGGCCCGGACGCCTTTGCGCGCGGCAACGACGCCGTACGCGAGTTCCTTGCCTATCTCGAAACGCTGGTGGCGCGGCGCCGCGCGAAACCGGGCGACCCTGAACGTGACGTGCTGACCAGGCTGATCCTGGGCGAAACCGACGGCGAGCGCCTCACCGAGAAGGAGCTCCTGCACAATTGCATCTTCCTGCTCAATGCCGGCCACGAGACCACCACCAACCTGATCGGCAATGGGCTCGTGACACTGATCGATCACCCTACGGAAAAGGCGCGCCTGATCGAAAGCCCGGCTCTGATCAGGACCGCGATCGAGGAAATGCTCCGCTACGAGAGCTCCAACCAGCTCGGCAATCGCATGACGACCGAGCGGATCGAACTTGGCGGCGTCGAGCTTCCGCCGGGCACCTCCGTCACGCTTTGCATCGGCGCGGCCAACCGCGACGAAAGGCAGTTCGAGAACGCTGAAACCTTCGACGTGGGCCGCACGCCGAACCGTCATCTCGCCTTTGCCAGCGGCGCGCACCAATGCGCCGGCATGGCGCTGGCGCGCCTCGAAGGCGCGGTCGCAATTTCGGGATTTCTGGCGCGGTTTCCGCGTTACGCGCTGAATGGGCTGCCGGTGCGTGGCGGCCGCGTCCGTTTCCGCGGCTTCTTGAGCGTGCCGTGCCTTACCAATTGAGAGGTACGAGGCCCCAGGCCTGAATCCGGTCGGCGGCAAGGGCCGACAGGACGTAGCTGATCAAACCACAGTGCGATGCCGTTCGATGCAGGTGCGCAGCACTTCATCCATCGGCTTGCCCCACCAGCCTTCCGAAAAAATCTCGATTTCCGAATAGCCGGCAAACCCTTGCGCTTCGACGGCACGGCGCAGCGACCTGATGTCGATCACGCCGTCGCCCATCATGCCGCGGTCGTTGAGGATGTCCTTGGTCGGCACCAGCCAGTCGCAAACGTGAAACGCCAGCAGGCGATCCTTGCCCGCGCGGGCGATTTGCGACAGCACCTCCGGGTCCCACCAGATGTGATAGACGTCGAGCGCGACACCGAGCGCGCCGGTACGGCCGGGATCGAGACGATCACAGATGTCGAGCGCCTGTTTTGTCGTATTGACGCAGGCGCGGTCTGCTGCATAGGCCGGATGCAGCGGCTCGATTGCGAGCGGTAGCTTGGCGTCACGCGCATATTCCATCATCTCGGCGATGGCATCTTCGATCTGCGCCCGCGCGGCGAGGATATCCTTCGACGGCGCGCTTCCCGGCCGCGAATATTGCGGCAGGCCGCCGACCACGAGCACAATGCAGGACGCGCGAAGCGCCTTGGCTTCATCGACCGCACGCCGGTTGTCGTCGCGCACGTCAATCCGGTGAGCGGCGTCCGAGGTGAACATGCCGCCGCGGCAATAGCCGGAAAGCTCGAGTCCGGCCTCGCGCACGGCACGAGCCGCCCGTTCAAGACCGACCGCGGCGACCTGGTCGCGCCAGGGATCGATCGCGCGGATACCATGGCGGACGCAGGCGTCGATGATCTCAAGGAGATCACCCTGCTTGCGGACGGTGGCCGTATTGAGCGACAGCCAGCGATGGTCGGCCGAGAAATCCCGCATCAGCTTTCCACGCCGCGTAACGCGAGCACGGTTTTCATGCGTCGCGTCGCCAGTTCAGGATTGGCGAGCAATCCCGCCTGATCCGCCAGCCGGAACAGCTCGGCGAGATGCAGCGTCGAGCGCGCGCTCTCCTGCCCGCCGACCATGGTGAAATGGTCCTGGTGACCGTTCAGATACGCCATGAACACCACGCCGGTCTTGTAGAACCGCGTCGGCGCCCTGAAGATGTGGCGCGACAGCGGGACGGTCGGGCCGAGCACATCATGGAAACCTTGCGCGTCGGACGCCGCAAGTCGTGTCAGCGCATAGGACGCCGCCGGCGCGATGGCGTCGAAAATGCCGAGCAGCGCGTGCGAGTAGCCCTTGTCGTCGCCGGCGATCAGCTCGGCATAGTTGAAATCATCGCCGGTATACATCTTGACGCCATCGGCCACGCGCCGGCGCATGTCGATTTCGCGCTGCTTGTCGAGCAGCGAAATCTTGACGCCGTCGATCTTTCCGGCATGGGCGTTGATGATGGCGACCGCCGTATCCATCGCCCTGCCGAGATCGGCCGATCCCCAATAACCTGACAGCGCCGGATCGAACATGTCACCGAGCCAGTGGATGATCACGGGCTCAGCCACCTGCGAAAGCACGCGGCCATAGACCTGCACATAATCATCCGGGCTGCAGGCGATCCTGGCAAGCGCGCGCGAAGCCATCAGGATGATCCGTCCTCCGGCCTTCTCGATCGCCGCGACCTGATGCTCATAAGCCCGGATGACGTCATCAAGGCTCCTGGCATCCTCCACCGCGAGATGATCGGTGCCCGCGCCGGAGAATACCAGCGCATTGCCTCTTGCCTTTGCCGCCCGGACCGAGCGCTGGATCAATTCGAGCGAGGTCGGCCAATCGAGCCCCATGCCGCGCTGCGCCGTATCCATCGCCTCGGCGACGCCGAGGCCGAGATCCCAGACATGCTCCCGAAACGCAATCGTCCTGTCCCAGTCGACCGCGGCCGTGAGCCACGGATCGACATCGGCGAGCGGATTCGCGACGACATGCGCGGCCGAGAACGCGACGCGGTTCAGCGTGCCCTCGAGCCTCGCAGGAAAGCTCCGCGACGCCGCCAGACGATAGGTCATTAGCGAACCGTCGGCGCTCGGCAGCTTCAACGACAGCGACGAGGCGGGCATCACCGGCTTGTTCATGCGCCTCTCCTCTAGACCTTGATCGGGGCGACGTCGATCCAGCGCTTCTCGCGCCAGCTCTGCAGCGCGCACTCCGCCAGCTGCACGCCCTTGGCGCCTTCCAGGAGCGTATATTTATACGGCGCGTCTTCGCAGACGTGACGGATGAACATCTCCCACTGCTCTTTGAAGCCGTTGTCGTAGGTCACGTTCTCCGGCAGCTTCTGCCAATCGGCGTAGAAATCATGCAGGCGCTTCTCGTCCGGATTCCAGACCGGCCGCGGCGTCATCTGCCGCGCCTGGATCATGCAGTCGGTCAGTCCTGCGACGGCCGAACCATGCGTGCCATCGACCTGGAAGGTGACGAGATCATCGCGGTAAACGCGCGTCACCCAGCTCATGTTGATATGCGCGATCACGCCGCCCTTGAGGCGGAAGGTGGCGTAGGCTGAATCGTCGGCGGTCGCCTCGTATTTCCTGCCTCTCTCGTCCCAGCGCTCGGGAATATCGGTATTGCCGATGCAGACCACGCTTTCGACTTCGCCGAAGAGATTGTCCAGCACGTAGCGCCAATGGCAGACCATGTCGAGAATGATGCCGCCCCCGTCTTCGCTCCGGTAATTCCACGACGGCCGCTGCGCTTCCTGCCAGTCTCCCTCGAACACCCAGTAGCCGAACTCGCCCCGCACTGAGAGCATCCGGCCGAAGAAGCCGGAATCGCGCAGGAAGGCGAGCTTCTTCAGCCCGGGCAGGAACAGTTTGTCCTGCACGACGCCGTGTTTGAGACCCTTGCCGTTGCCGAGCTTCACGATCGCAACGGCTTCTTCGAGATTGGTTGCGGTCGGCTTTTCGCAGTAGACGTGCTTGCCGGCGTTGAACGCCCTCGCCAGCAAGCCCGGGCGGGCCTGCGTGGTCGCAGCGTCGAAGAACACCGCGTCCTTCTTGTCGGCGAGCGCCGCATCGAGGTCGGTGGTCCAGCGCTCCACACCAAAGCGCCTGGCGAGCGCCTCGATCTTTTCCGCACTTCGCCCGACCAGGATCGGATCGGGCATCACACGATCGCCGTTCGAGAGTTTTACGCCACCCTGGTCGCGGATCGCGATGATCGAGCGGATCAGGTGCTGGTTGAGCCCCATGCGGCCGGTGACACCGTTCATGATCACGCCGAGGCGTTGCGTCGTCATATCGTCTGCTCCTGCAATGTTCTTGCTTTTGGCTGTCGGAATGCCTGCATCGCAGGCCAGTGTGGATGGACGCCGGTGGCAAAGCCCGGCGCCGTCAGCGATGCCGTCAACAGATCGCCGTCATGGATCGCAAGCCGCACCTTGCCGCCGGCGCGGGCATAAAGACCGGGATGCGCGGCGAGAAACGCGTCGGCCTCCTCGATCGGCGTATCGGCAAAGCCGTCGACATAGTGATGACCGTTGCGCTCCATATGCGTCATGCCGATCAGCGCTCCGAGTGCGAGATCCTGCTGCACGGCGAGTCCGGCCTGACAGGTCAGGTCTTCACCCGTGACAAAGAACCTTTCCCCTTCCGCGCTCCATTTGGCTGCGCGCGTCGCATTGATCACGGACTTGTAGAGGCCCTTGCAGGATTTTGACGAGATGCCGCGATAGCCGAGCGACCGCGCGGCAACGAACGCATGATAGGAATCATCGGCTTCATCGATGATGAAATCGTAAGCGTTGACGCCTTCGAGCGGAGAGGTGCGAGTCACCTCGCGCGGCATCGGCTGCTCGATATAAAGAAGCCGGCCTGCGATCGGGGCCAGCGCAGCATCGCACCTCAGGCGATCGACCAGGCCGCGTAAATCTTTCAGGTCTGCATATTGCTCGTTGGCATCGAGCGTGACGTGATAGGAACGAGGCAGCCTGGCGAGCTCGCGGCCGATGCGAACCAGCCGGGCGACGTCAGCGTCCGGATTGCCCGCAAGCTTGAGCTTGAAATAACGCGCGCCGGAATTCTCGGCCGGATCGGCGACCCCGCCCTCCCCTTCAACCTTGTCGTCGAGACCGACAGTATGGCGGATCGCGACGCGGTCGCCGCGGCGGCAGCCGCGCAAGAACTGCGTGATGTCCTCGCTGCCAAGATCGGGCGACAGCCGCGCATCGATGCCGGCGATATTGGCCGCCATCCCGTCAAAGAAATCGGCGTCCGCGCCGCGCAGCAGCGCATCGAGAATGGCCTTGTCGATTTCGGCCGCACCGAAGATCGCCGCGAGCGGCGGAATATCGTGCTTCGCGCAGCTTTCGACCTGCGCCGCGATCCATGAGGCGTGATGACCGAATGCGGTATCGAAGTCTGAGCCCTTGCAATAGAGATCGCGCGCGATCGTGAGCGAACGCCGCAATTCATCGGCGGTCTGGTCGGGCGAAAGATGGGCGCGCTTGTCGAACCATTTCGGCACCATCATTTCGGCACTGGCGCCGACCGAACGGCCCTTGCCCTCGATCTCGATCTCGACGCGCACGAACGCCTGCGCCGCCGCCTCGACGACGACCGCGCCGAACCGAAACGGCCGCGCAAAGCGCACCGCTCGCTCGAAAAGTGCGATATCCCGCACGGCCAGCCGCAGCGGCATCGACCTACACCTCTAATCCAGCGCGCTTTGCGTGAAAAAATGCTTGCGGATGCGTTGCACCAGTTCCGAGAAAACCGGATCGGTCATGACGTCGAGCGAGCGCGGGCGTGGCAGCGGCACATCGTAGATCGCGGCAATCGCACCGGGCCGCTCGGTCATCACCAACACGCGATCGGCAAGGAACACCGCTTCCGGGATCGAATGGGTGATCAGCAGCACGGTCTTGCCGGTCTCGCGCTGGATGCGCATCAGTTCGACGTTCATGCGCTCGCGCGTCATGGCATCGAGGGCTCCGAACGGCTCGTCCATCAGCACGATCTTCGGATCGTGCACCAGCGCCCGGCAGATCGAGGCGCGCTGCTGCATGCCGCCCGAGAGCTGCCAGGGCAACTTCCTTTCAAACCCTTCGAGACCGACGAGTTTTAGCAGCGCTTTCGCGCGCGGCAGGAACTCTTCGCGGGGCAGCCGCTTCATGTCGATCGGCAGCATCACGTTGTTGAGGATGTTGCGCCAGGGCAAGAGCAGCGCGTTCTGAAACACGATGCCGACATTGCCATGCGGTTTGTCGACCTTCTCGCCCTCGACGAAAATCTCGCCTGTCGACGGCGGCAGAAGCCCTGAGATCATTTTCAGGAGCGTGGACTTGCCGCAGCCGGACGGCCCGACCACGACGAAAAATTCGCCGGCGTTGATGTGAAAATCGAGTGGCTGCAGCGACGGCACATCACCGTCGCGCGACCGATAGGTTTTCGACACGGCCGACAGCCGAATGCCGGCCTTCTGCGAGGCGCCGCGATCGCCCACCACACGTAAGTGCGCGGGCGGCGGGCTGGCTCCAGTCTTGTTCAGGGCGGTCATTGGTAGTCCATTCGACAAACGAGCCATCATCGCGAGCCACCGGGTCTGCGCAAAGCGCGGCCCGATGACAAGCACCGCGAAGCAATCCAGGCTTCTTTCAAGCTGTCATTCCGGGGCGCGAGCGAAACGAGCGAGCTATGAGTGCAATTGCACATCAGAGAATCCATGGGTGCCGCACGAGTGTCGGGAGGAATGGATTCAGGGCCTGCGCCTTACGGCGCATCCCGGAATGACAAAGGCGGGATTGCCTCGTTGCGTTCGCTGCTCGCAACGACGAGCGGTCACTTCGGCAAGTACTCATTGGTGTAAAACGCCTTGGGATTATCCTTCGCCTTGGCATCAAGCCCGCCATATTCGACCATCAGATCGACGGTATCCTTCATGTTCTGGTCGGTGACCTGGAACGGCCGCTTGTTCCTGGTCTCCGGCGTGCGGTAGAGCGGAATCGTCAGTTCAAAGCCTTCAGTGAGCGTGCCGATCTTGCCGCCCTTGGGGTTGGCATCGAGGATCGACTGCGCCGCGGCCCTGGGGTCCTTTTCAGCCGCCTCCACTGCCTTAGTGGTGGCATCCATGAAACGCCTGACCACATCGGCGTTGGCCTTGACGTAATCGGTGTTCGCCACAAGGCCGGACGACACCATGTTGATGCCGTAGTCGGCGAACTTGATCGGATAGACGTCCTTGCCGGTCGCGTCCTTGATCTTCATCGACTGGTCCATGACGTAGCCGAGCAGAAGATCGGCCCGGCCGTTGATGACGGCTTGGAGCTTGGTCTGGGCGTCGCCGGCGACGGTGGTGAAATCGCTCTCCTTCAATCCGGTCTTTTTCAGGAACAGCGGCCAGATCTGCGTCATGGAATCGGCCGGCGTGATCGCAACCGTCTTGCCCTTGATGTCCTCGGGCTTCCTGATGTTCTTCTCGGCAAGGCCCATCACCGACATCGGGCTGGTCTGGAGCAGCACGCCGGTTGCGATGATCGGCGCGCCCTTGACCGCCGCGCGCATCATGGTCGGCACGTCGACATAACCGAAATTCGCGGTCTTGGCCGCCACGGCCTGCGTCGTCGCCGCCGAGCCGCGGCCTTCCTGGATCTCGAGATCGATGCCGTCGGCGGCGTAGATGCCCTTGGCTTTGCCGTAATAGAACGGCGCGTGCTCACCATAGACGTACCAGTTGAGCATCAGCACCACCTTGTCGGCGGCGCGTGCCGGCAGCGCGGTCAACGCTGAAAAGATTAGCGCGGCCGAAACTGCCGCGATGCACCTCAACATTCGATCTTCCTCCCGTAGCTTTTTAATCTCGTCATTGCGAGCCAAGCGACGCAATCCATCCTTTGTCATTCCGGGATGCGCCGTCGCGACAAAATAGCGAGGCTATTTTGCGCGCAAGACGCCGGCCCGGAATCCATTCCTACTGATCCTCGTGCGGCTCCATGGATTCCGGATTCGCTCGTTTCACTCGCGCTCCGGAATGACAGCGGAAAACCTGGTTGCTTCGCTCGCAATGACAACGCTTTCTATTTAAACCTCACGCGGCAACGATAATCTCCTCGCGCTGGCTGACGTGCCAGGGCACCACCAGCCGTTCGATCCGGTCGACGATCCAGAACAGGATGACGCCGAGCAGCGCCAGGATCACGAGTGCGGCAAACATCGTCGGCAAATCGAAGGTGCCGATCGAGCGCTGCATGACATAGCCGATGCCCGAATTGGAGCCGACGAATTCGCCGACCACTGCGCCAACCACCGCGAGTGTGACAGAAACCTTCAGGCCTGAAAAAATCGCCGGCATGGCGTGCGGCAAGTTGACGGCGCGAAAGACGTGAAAACGGCTGCCCTGCATCGCCCGCGCCAGATCGACCATGTCGGGATCGACTGACTTGAACCCCTGTACCGCAGACACCACGACCGGAAAAAATCCGAGCAGGAATGCCGAGATGATTTTCGGCAGGATACCGAAGCCGAACCAGACGACGAACAGCGGCGCGATCGCGATCTTCGGCACCGACTGCGAGAACACAAGCAGCGGATAGACATAGCTCTCCACCGTCTTCGATCCTGCGATCAGCATCGCGACGGGAATTCCGAACAGCGCCGACAGCACAAACCCCCAGATCGTCGCATAGGTGGTCGGCCAGGATTGCCGTGCCAGCTCGGGCCAATCGTGCCACAGCACCGCGACGACATCGGCCGGCGCCGGAATTTGGTAGGCCGGAATCCTGAACAGGCGGATCGACAGGTCCCAGACCACGACGATGAAGATCAGGAACAGAAACGGCCGCACCCAAGCGGCGTTGAACGCCTTCGACAGCCTGGTTGGCGTTTTCGGTTCAGCCAAGTTTCGCTCCCTTGCGCGACGATCTTGCGGTTCGATTTTGATCGAAATTAACCCGATGGATAAATACTGTCCAGCGCTTTTGGTCGGCTGGTTCGGCGCCTCCAAGCCAGCCATGCAGCCCTCCTAAACAGAATTTTAGGTAGCAGCATCGGCGCGGGTTCCGCTCTCGCGCGTTAACCCGCCGCCAGCCGAACGACGCCGGCGAAAGGCGTCCCTTGTTCTGGTTGCGATAGGTCCGGCGGTGGCGTTCCGCATGCGGCCGGCGGACAAAGGAGAATAGCTATGACAAAGCTCAAATTGATTGGCGCCGTAGCGCTTGCATTGACGATTTCGGGACCGGCCATGGCGAGGGTGTACGTACCCGGAAGATTTCTGCCCTCCGGTGAGAATTACCACGGACGGGTCATGACCGCCCAGGATTTCGATCACTTCGACTTCGGCGTCGCTGAGCCGACCTACCCGTCCGGATGGGGCGGCCCCTATGGCGATGGCCAGTATCCGGGATCAGTCGACCGCAATATGGGCCCGCCTTATTGGTCGCGCTATTAGCATGATCCAAACGACGCGTGTTTGGTCTAACGAAAAAAGAGGTGGTGAGCCCGCCTCTTTTTTCGTGCGCTGGAGTTTGCAAGGCGACCAGCGTCGGCTCGTTGCATTTAATTGCCGGCGCTTTTTCTTCGCATGCCAAATCATAGCACCGGATCGCGATCGAGATTGTATTTGCGTTCCGGCTGATTTGCACCGGCTGTCCAGCCCCGCAATCGAAAATTTTCCGCTTGGCCGCCTGGTAGACGCAGCAATAGACCTCCAGCCATCCCGCCCGACCAAGGGGCGTTTCGCGATCGTCACGAACGCGGGCGGGATGCGATGGACGCGAGTGGCGCTGCTGACGAGGGCGCTTGGCTCGCGGACGGCAAAGCCGTGTGGTCCCGACACCCCGACGCTGGTGTCAAGTTGGCGACGATGCTGACGCATCGCGCTGGCGATGGTGGCAAGAAAGCCCGGTTCACCAGGGAGAGCGCGGAGGAAACCGTTAAAACCAATCGCGCGGGGAATGCCGGGTGTTTCCGGCGACCTGCGGTGACTAACTTGCGCGCTTTTTGCTTTGCGCGCGAGGCTGCGGGTGCGCATGGCGCGCCCGGCATTCCCTGCGCCCTTCGAGTGAAAGGGCAGGAGCTGACGAGAAACTTCGCGCGGATTTTCGCGGCGAGAGCGCGAAGTTGTGTCTGCGGCAGACAGGGCTGTTTGACAGGTGAACACCAGCAGCGGTGCGTCGAGAGGCGCTTGCCCCCTATCCCTCCCCGACAAGCGGCGAGGGAGTGGGCTCTGCATGGACGATGGCCCGAGGCGCCGGCGCCGTTTTCTTCGCAAAGGCGGCAAGCGATTTCCCGGTCAGCGCCGCCAGCACCAGCGCCACCATGTGATCGAGGCGCTCATCCCTCGCCTCTTCGCTGAGCAGATCGCGGCCGAAGATCACGCTCAAGGTTGCGCTGTTCGACAGATAGAAGAAGCACAATGCGGCGATGGAAATATAAAGCTGCACCGGATCGATCGCGACGACGAAGTCGCCGCTCGCAACCCCGCGGCGCACCACCGTGCGGATCATCTCGACGAACGGCGAGTGCATCGATTTCACCTTGGCGGAGCGCTTGAGATGCCGCGCCTTGGCGAGATTCTCGGTGTTGAGCAGCGCCAGGAATTCGGGATTCCTGAGGAAATAATTCCAGGTGAACTCGATCAGCCGCCTGATCGCCTCCGGCGGATCGAGCTGTTCGAGATCGAGCCCACGCTCCTCGACCCTGATCTTCTCGTAGGCGCCTTCGAGCACCGTGAGGTAAAGCTCTTCCTTCTTGCCGACGTGATAATAAAGCATGCGCTTGTTGGCGCCGGCCTTGGCAGCGATACGGTCGACCCGCGCCCCGGCGAGGCCGTGGGCGGCAAATTCTTCCTTCGCGGCCTCGAGAATGCGAAGCCGCATCCCTTCCGGGTCACGCTGCCACTTCTGATTTCGTTTCGATCTCGCCAAGGCGCTTCCTAAGGCTCTTCCCGAGGCTCTTCCAGGGCTGGCCGCCCATTGCCGAATAACACGCATGTAGCACGGGCGGCACGGAACCCAAAACAACCGCTGTCGTTGGGTCAGGCCTCGCGAGCAGACAAGCACTGGACGGCAGACACCCCAATTGTTAGCTGAGCCCTCGGGACAACGGCGGAAGGGCAGTTTTTGCGTATAATTTCGGCGATCGCCCTGCCTGACGGATGCTAGTGTACGCCGCCGGCCGATCTCACCCTTCAACCCATGACGGGCAACGCATGCAGGCTCTCTTCATCGGACAGACCTATATCGACGTCACCTTCATCACCGACCACATGCCGACCGGGGATGAGAAGCATGTCGCTTCGGCCTATGCGGTTTCGTTTGGCGGCAACGCCGTCACGGCAGCGTTCTGCTGCGCCAAGCTCGGGGTCGTGCCGGACCTGATCGCGACCGTCGCCAACGACTGGCTGGGACGGATGTTCCAGGACATGTGCGCGAAGTACGGCATCTCGATCCATCCGCGCAAGGTCGCCACGTCCTCGCTGTCGTTCATCATGCCCAAGGACGGCAAGCGTGCCATCGTGCGCTGCCGCGATGACGAGCACATTCATCCTTTCCCGCTTTTGAATCTGAAGGGATGCCGCGCCCTGCACATCGATGGTCATCAACCGGATGCCGCGATCCATTACGCCAGGCATTGCCGCGAGGCCGGCATTCTCACCTCGCTCGACGGCGGCGGCTTGCGCTCCAACACCCATGAAGTCCTCGAGTTCATCGATGTCGCGATCGTTGCCGAACGTCTTTGCGAACAGATGAACCTGTCGCCGAAAGAGATGCTCGATTATCTCAAGGGCCGCGGCTGCCGCATCGGCGGGGTGACGATGGGCGAGCGAGGCCTGTTCTGGTACGACGAGAGCGGCACGACGCGCATCATGCCGGCGCTGCCGATCCCGCGCCAGCGCGTGATCGATACCAACGGCGCCGGCGACGTGTTCCACGGCGCTTACGTCTATTCCTATCTCGCGCATCCGGACAAAAGCTGGAGCGATCATTTCGAGTTCGCGCGCGCCGCCTCAACCCACAAGATCCAGCGGCTCGGCAACGAGGCCGGATTGCCGAGCGTCGCTGATATCGAAACCGTGCAGAAGGAATTTGCGATCAGCGCTTGAAGTAGCAAACTACGCAAGCGCTGCTTTCAGGTCGAAGCCGGGGTCGGCGGCCTTTTCTGGCTCGATCGAGCGGTTCATGCCGAGGATCTTGCGGCCGAACACGTGATCGGCGGCGCGGTTGACCGATTCAATGCCGACCAGTTGCCGCTGCTTGTAGCAGAATGCCGAAAACGAGCGCGCTTCACGATCACCGCGCACGATGACCTGATCGTACCCGGTCGTGAGGCCCGCGATCTGGAGCTTGTCGTCGCCCTGATCGCTCCAGAACCACGGCAGGCCGTCGTAAGCCTTGTCATCGCCGGTCAGCCGCGCCGCCACGCAGCGCGCCTGATCGGTGGCGTTCTGCACGGACTCGAGGCGGAGCGAACCGCCGAAACGCGGGCTTTCGAACAGCGCGCAGTCACCGATCGCCGAAATATTCGGATCGGCGGTCAGAAGGTGGGCGTCGACGATGATGCCCGACGCGACCGGCAGGCCGGCCTCGGCCGCGATCTCGACGTTGGGCAGCACACCGACGCCGACCACGATGAGATCGGCCGGAATGCGCCGCCCGTCGCTGAGGCTGAGGCCGGCGACCTTGTCGCCGGCGCTCTCGATACTGGTCGCTTGCACGCCGAGGTGAATGCGAATGCCCGCCGAGGTGTGCCGTGCCTGGAAAAAGTCCGAGATTTCCGCCGTAACGGCGCGCGCCATCACCCGCGACCCAAGCTCGATTACATCGACTTCGAGCCCCTTGGCCCGGGCGGTCGCGGCAAATTCCAAACCGATGAAGCCGGCACCGATCACCGCGACGTGTCGCGCGATGCCGATCCGCTGCCGCAGCGCCTCGCTCTCGTCGAGGATGCGCAGGTAGCGAACGTCAGCAAGCGTGGCGTTGGGCAAATCGAGCAGGCGATTGCGCGCGCCGGTCGCCAGCACGAGGTGGCCATAATCAAGGAACGTGCCGGAAGCGAGGACGACGCGATGCGCCGCGCGATCAATGAAGGCAGCGCGGTCCGCGATCAATTCGATCTTCTGGTCGTGATAGAACTTTTCGGGCCGGAACATCAGGCTATCGGGTTTTCCCTCGCCCTTGAGATAGGCCTTGGACAACGGCGGCCGTTGATACGGCAGATGCGCCTCATCGTTGATCAGGCAAATGCGTTCGGCAAAGCCGTGCTGGCGCAACGAGGCGGCAACCTGGTAGCCGGCATGGCCGGCGCCGACGATGATAACGGATTTCTGGGTCATGCTGTCAGACAGTCGTAAGGCGAAGCGGAAGGGTGTCGAAGCCACGCAACGTGTTGTTCAGTCGGCGCACCGGTTGGGCAGTCAATTCAAGCGATTTGACGCTTTTTGCAAGTGCGCCCAGCACTGCCTCCGTCTCCAGCCGGGCCACGGCCTGGCCGACGCAGCCGTGAATGCCGGTACCAAAGGTCATGTGCCCGGCCGCGCGCCGGCTGACGTCGAATGCATCCGGCCGTTCCCACCGGCGCGGATCGCGGTTGGCGGCCGCCAGAAACAGCAGCACCTTCTCCCCCTCGCCGAGCTGCACGCCGCCGACTTCGACCGGTTTCGTGGTGGTGCGGAAGAACGTCTGAACCGGAGCCTCGAAGCGCAAGACCTCTTCGAAGGCGTTACGGATCAGGCTCGGATTCTGGCGGAGCACTTGCCATTGCTCAGGGTAGCGCGCCATGCAGTAAAGCGCGTTGCCGAGGCCGTAGACCGTCGTATCGATTCCCGCCGACAGGAACGAGCGCACCAGCATGCCCGCTTCATCTTCGGACAGTTCTCCGGCATCGACGGCTTGGAAGATCTGCATGCCGAGTCCATCGGGCGCCAGCGCGGCGCGGCTGCATTTCGACATGATCCACTCGCGAACCGGACCCGCATTCGCCATGGCCTCCTGAAACAGATCGTTGCGCGGGCCGAAGGAATTGAAAACCATACTGCCGTAAGGCAGCAGGTTTTCGCGACCGTCTTCGGAAATCCCGACCGCGTCCGGGAATACCTTCAGTGGATAGGCTTCAGCCAGATCGGCGATGCCGTCGAACTCGCGCCGCGCGGCGAGCGTCGCAACCAGGCGGTCCGCCTCCTGCTCGAACCTTTCGCGCAGCACCTTGATCGCCATCGGCGACAGGATGCGCGTCAGCACCGCGCGAGTGCGCGTATGCAGCGGCGGATCGGCTTCGAGGATGATGCTCGGTGGCCGCCAGGGCGGTTCCTTTCGGAAATCGCTGAGTCCCACGCCCGCCGACGAGCAATAGGTCTGCCAGTCGGTCAGGGCATCGCGAACCTGCTCGTGCCGCGCCATCGCCCAGATGCCATATTGGTCGAGCCACACTGCGGGACCGGCTTCGCGCAGCGCCTCATGATGCGGATAGGGATCGCTGAGAAAGCCCCGCGAAAAGGGATCGGCCGTCGAAACCGGCCGGCTCAACATTGCCTGAATGCCCACGACGCCTGCTCCCTGTTCCTTACCTCAGCGTCTTGCGGCATCTTGCAGGCTTCATGCGGGATTGTCACCTCTTCTCGCTTCGATTTAAATGCGCCCGATCTCTTCATGCGGAGGTTTCCCGATGGCTGCGCTCCCTGACCAGACCGCCGATCCGGCGCTGCTCGCGATCGACGGCCCGATTGCGACAATCACCCTCAACCGCCCCGCGAGCTTCAACGCGATCGATCTTGCGATCGCAAAAAGGCTGGAACAGATCGCCGCCGAGGTCGAGGGATCGGACGAGGTCAAGGTGCTGTTGATCGAAGGCGCGGGCCGCGCATTCTGCGCCGGTGGCGACCTCCAGACGATCGGCGCTGCTGCGGCTTCGGACACCATCGCACCCGTCGTCGGTGAAATGCTGCAACACTACCACGCCTTCATCACGGCGCTGCAGCGCATGCCCAAGATCGTGGTTTCGAGCGTGCACGGCTCGGCGGCCGGCGCCGGCCTCTCGCTTGCCTTCATGGCCGATCTCTGTATCGCCGCGGAAGACGCCCGTTTCATGCCGGCTTACGCGAAGATCGGCGTGTCGCCCGACGGCGGGGGAACCGTCGGGGTCACCGCAGCGGTCGGCCCGCGGCGGGCGTTGCAGATCTTTCTTGCCGAAGACAGCTTTTCCGCATCACAGGCGATGCAATGGGGCCTGGTCGTCAAGCTGGTGCCGGCGACCGAGCTGAAGGCCGCGACGCGCGAACTCGCGCACCGCCTCGCGCAAAATACACCGGCTGCGATCGCCGCCACCAAGATGCTGATCCAGCGGGCGCCCTTGAGCCCGATCGCACAGCAGCTCGACGCCGAGCGCGACGCCATCATCGACTGCATGCATACCGACGAGGCGCGCGCCGCGATCGAGAAATTCGCCCGAAAGGGCAAGTGACGTCAACCATTCGGGCAGATATACCCGGTTCCCGCGGGCGACTTGAAGCAGCCGACCGATTCCGGGATCACGTGCTTGGGCAGCCATAGCACCACCTTCGGGAAGTAGATGGTGAAGGTGATCGTCAGCAGGAACACAATATAGATCGGCAACGCCGCGCGGAGCGCCTTGGAAAACGGCACGCCGACGAACTTCGACGCCATCAGCAGCACCAGCCCGTACGGCGGCGTGATCATCCCGAACGCCAGCGTCGCAATCAGCACCACGCCCATGTGGACGCCATTGATGTCACCTGCCTGAGTCAAGGTCGTCACCAGCGGCATGAAGATGATGATGGTCGGCACCGGCTCGATGAAATCGCCGACCACGGTGAACAGCGCGACGAGCAGCAGCATCATGTATTGCGGATTGTTGCCCGCGATCGAAGTGATCCAATCCGCGATCACGATCGCCCCGCGCAAGTAGGCCAGCATCCAGCCGAAAGCATTGGCTGCGCCGATCGTGATCAACGGCAAGGAGAAGATCAGTCCGGCCAGACAGAAGTCGTAAGGTATTTTCCGGATATGCTTGCGATTGAGCGCAGGGATCACGACCGCGATGATCCAGATCACCGCAACCACACCCGCTTCCGTCGGCGTGAACCAGCCGGTAAGAATGCCGCCGAGCAGGATCACCGGAATCATCAGAGGCAGCGCGGCGTCACCCGTCGCAAACACCACCTGGCGGAAGGAGGCGCGCGGCTTGCGTGCGCCGACCGGACCGAACAAATAGCAATAGATCATCAGTCCGAAGCCGATCATCAGGCCCGGCACGACGCCGGCCATGAACAGGCCCGCGATCGAAACGTTACCGACCGCGCCATAAACCACCGCAGTGATGCTGGGCGGCACCAAGGCGGCGATGGTGGAAGCGGCGGCGATGATCGCGGCGATGAAATCGGGACTGTAGCCCTCGCGCCGCATCGGCGTCCCCAGCGCGCGGCTCATCACCGCGACATCGGCCGTCGTCGATCCCGACATTTCAGAAAAGAACATGCTGAAGACGACGACGACCTGCGACAGGCCGCCTTTGATATGGCCGACCAGCGACAGCGACAGGTTCGCGATCCGCACCACCACATTGGCCGAACTCATGAGTTCGCCAACCAGAAGGAAAAACGGAATCGCCAACAGCGCTTCCGAGTCGACGCCGTCGAAAATCTTCTGAACGATCGCGGCGAACGACACGTCGGTCAGGAATGCACCAACGAACACGCCCGCCATCAACGAGAACGGCACCGGCACGCCGAGATAACCGAAAAACAGGAAACAGAACGACATCAACGCAAGCACAAGCGGCGGGCTCACGGCCGTCTCCCCTGGTCCAGCGATATTTCAACCGGCGGGATGATCAACTCCTCTTCCGGCTCGGGATGGTCGAAACCATTACGGATGCCGTTGACAAGCTGTTCGATGGTGAACAGTGCAATCAGGATCGCGGAAAGCGGGATCACCGCGTAAAGCGAGGCAATCGGCGTGCCGGACGGCAGGCGGAAACTGCCGAATCCACGGAGATAGTTGATGTAGCCGAACCAGATCAGGCAAAGCGCCACCGCCAGCACCACCAGGCGAACGAGGACCTCGACAATCGTCCGCGGCGTACCGTGCAGCGATTCCGAGATCGCGGCCAGATAGAGATGGTCGTTACGGCGGGTCGCAGCCGCGGCCCCGATGAAGATCGCGTAGATGAACAAGGTCGACGTGACTTCCTGCAACCAGAGCCAGGGATGGCCGATGGTGCGGGTGACGATGTCGAACGTCACGGACAACGAGAAGCCGAAGCACAGCACGCCGCAAATCATCATCAGCACGAGTTCGAGCCAGTCGAGGGCGCGCCATTTCAGATGATGCTGCCGCTGCAGGACCAGTCTGTCGGATATAGCCATGGGGCTCTCCTCGATCTCTCCATTCTCCGTCATGGCCGGACTTGACCCGGCCATCCGCGTCTTCGGCGCTGCCGAAGGAAAGATGTGAATGCCTGGCACAAGGCCGGGCACGAGGAATGGCGATCGCTAGTTGATCGCTCTGATCAGGTCCTTGATCTTCTCGGCGTGCGGGCCGAGATCCTTGGCCAGCTTGTCGAGATACGGATCGGCGATCTTCTGGAAACCTGTCTTGTCGACATCCGTCACGATCTTGACGCCCATCTTTTGCAGCTTGGCGGCTGCCGCCCGCTCCAGGTCAAACGCCCGTTTCGGTTCCTGAAGGCTGACGTCGCGCGCCGCAGCCATCACCCAGCCCCGCTGCTCAGCATTAAGGCTCTGCCACAGCTTGTCGCTGATCCATAGAATGGCGTTATTGGCTTCGTGCTCGGTCATCGACAGCACGGGTGCAACTTCATAGTGCCGATTGATCAGGTAGACATTGACGGCATTCTCGGCGAAATCCACCACGCCGGTTTGCAGCGAAGTATAGACGCTGCCGAACGGCATATGCACGGTCTGCGCGCCATAAGCCGGGAACATGGTGTCTTCGGTCGCGGTCGCCTGCACACGCACTTTGAATCCCTTGAGGTCTTCCACCTTGCGCACTTCCCGCTTGCCATACATGTGCCGAAAACCCTGGGTGCCGAGGCCGATCGCATGAATACCCGTCACCGTCTGGTCGACCATGTCGTGGACGGCTTCGAACACCTTCTGGTCGCCGAGCGCCTTGACGTTATGATCCTCGTTGCGGAACAGGAAGTGTAACGACATCACGCCGGCCTGCGGCGAGATCGTCGACGTGTTGGCCGAGGAAACGATGGCGAAATCGATGTCACCGGAGCGGACTAGTTGCAGGATTTGCGGCTCCTGGCCGAGCTGCGCGCCTGGATACTGATCGACCAGCATCGTGCCCTTGCTCAACTCCTTCAGCCTGGCTGAGAAAATGTCATAGGCGATGCTGTAGCCGGAATTGAGCTGCTGGTCGTGGGCGAAGCGATAGTGCCTGACTTCCTGCGCATGCGCCGAACCGGCGAACAGCGCGGCTGTCAGAAAAATCACGAGGCACAATATTCTTCCTTGATGGTGCAACGCTTATTCCTCCCCTTGGTGTTCCGCGATATCAATCGACCGCGCGGATCAGGTCCTTGATTTTCTCGGCATGCGGACCGAGTTTCTTGGCGAGTGTGTCGAGATACGGATCGGCGATGGCGGTAAAGCCGGACTTGTCGACATCGGTCACGACCTTCACGCCCATCGATTTCAGCTTTTCAGCCGACTGGTGCTCGAGTGCGAACGCTTTCGCCGGCTGCGTGCGATTGACCTCGTCGGCGGCGGCCTGTACCCAGCCCTGCTGCTCGGGCGTGAGACTGTTCCAGAGTTTGTCGCTGACCCAGAGCAGGCTATTGTTCGCCTCGTGTTCGGTCAGCGACAGAACCGGCGCGACTTCGTAATGCTTGTTGGCGAGATAGACGTTGATGCCGTTCTCGCCGACATCCACTACGCCGGTCTGGAGCGAAGTATAAACGCTGCCGAATGGCATGTGCACGATCTGCGCGCCATAGGCCGGGAACATGGTGTCCTCGGTTGGCGTCGCCTGCACGCGAACCTTAAG
>NZ_DAIDJE010000088.1 GCF_027451485.1 Bradyrhizobium sp. | reverse complement strand
CGCCACTGGTTTCATCACGTCAGCCAGGGCACCAAGACGTTTCCCGTCCCCTACGCCTGGTTCGTGGCACTGGAGCAGCCGCGAATTCACCTGTTTTCCGCACCCGGCCTACTCAGCGACAGCACCTATCTCGAGCGCTTCGGTTTCATCCCGAGTCCAAAGACTATCCACACGGACAACGCGACCCTGCTGCGCTACGGCTACGGCGATTCCAGTGAAGTCTCCGCGCCGAAGCGCGCCCCGGCCGGCAAATGGCGGGTCGAAAATTTCGACGGGCTCCCGGTTGGATTTGCGCGTCTGACCGGCGCTACCGATCCCGCAACCGGCGTCCCGCAACCCGACCTCATCGGGTTGACTTGCGCGGCCTGCCACACCGGCAGCATTCATTACAAGGGGACAAGCATCCGCTACGATGGCGGCCCGGCAACGGTGAACCTCTACAAGCTCGAGCAGGCCACCGGGCTTTCCATCGCCTATACGCTTGCGTTCTCGAGCCGTTTCAATCGTTTTGCCGCGCGCGTGCTTGGCCCTGACGCCACGGAGGCTCAACGTGAGGAGCTGAAGAAGGGCCTGTCGAAGACTGGCGACTTCGTGAAGGCGCAGGCGGTCACCTTAACGAACCTCTTCGACAGGGTGCACCAACAGGACACCGAGGAAGGTTACGGCCGGCTCGATGCGCTGAACCGGATCGGCAACCAGGTTTTCTACACCGACATGATCGCAAGTGGACTGTCGCCGCCTGAGGGGAACATGCATGTGCGCGACGCGCCGGTCAGCTTCCCGCCGATCTGGACTATCCCGTGGCTGTTGTGGGCGCAGTATGACGCCTCGATCCAGCAGCCGCTCATTCGCAACGCCGGGGAAGCGCTCGGCGTCTCCGCGTTGATCAACCTGTCGCCCGAAGCCCCCATCGACTCCCTGCTCCGTTCGTCCGTCGATATCGAGAACATCGACAGTATCGAGAAGCTGCTGCGCGGCCCGAACCCGTTCCAACAAACGCCGAAGGCTTTTGGCGGCTTGAGGTCACCGAAATGGCCTGTGGATATGTTCCCGGGCGACGACGCCTGGAAGATCGACCCTGAGAAGGTCAGGCGTGGCCGGAAGATCTACGCCGAGATTTGCGTGGAATGCCATCGCGGGCCGGTCAATGACCCCGTGTTCGACAAGCAATATCCAGACCTGAGTTTTTGGTCGCCGAAAGAGATCCACTGGAATCAGGACGGCCCGGTATTCGATGAAGTCCAGAAGAACGTCAAAGGCATGGGCACCGACCCCCAGCAGGCCAACGTCCTCAAGCTCCGCAAGGTCGAGGTACCCGGCTTCCTGGACTTCCAGCCGGTCCGCGATCTCGGAGCGGCCTGGGGATGCCCCAATATGCCAGCCGCCTCATCGGAAATGTCCTATGCGCTGGCGCTGATGATCGCCGTTGATCGGACCGCCAAAAAATGGATGAAAGACCACGACGTCGCGCCAACGGATCAGGCCGCGATGTGGGGGGCGCGAAAGAACTGCCCCAATCCCGGCGATGCGGGGGAACCGCTGCCCTACTACCGCGCACGTCCGTTGAACGGCGTCTGGGCAACGGCGCCTTATCTCCATAACGGTTCCGTGCCCTCGCTCTACTGGATGCTGAAACCGGCCGGAGAGCGTCCGACACAATTCTGCATGGGTACGCGGGATTTCGATCCGCGCCAGGTTGGATTCCATGTTGATGCCGGAGAAAAGCAAACTTGCGCCAGGGGTGAGACGCTGTTTTCGACGGTCGATGCAAAGGGCTCGCCGATCCCAGGCAACAGCAATCTCGGCCATTCCCTTGAAGGCACGCCGGGTCCAGGCAAGCCGGGCGTCATCGGCCGGCTGCTGAAGGACGAGGAGCGCACCGATCTGATCGAGTATCTGAAAACACTGTAGCGCAATAACACAAAGGGGACGACACCGAGCTGTCGCTCCGGTCGTCCCCTCGCAAATCAGTCAATAGCTGTTCTTCGTGCGCCTGGGCTGAACTGTGGATGCACTCGACGATCCGTCAATCGCACGGGCCCCGCCCCACGGATCGGCCGCCGGCTTGTCGGGAATGTTGCGAAGCGAATTTTTATAGGCCCGATCGGTGAATTTCTCTGATTCAATCTGGCCCAACGTCTTCGGCGGATCCGTCGGCGCCGCCGGCGGAGCGACCTGAGCGAACACCGGACCGGCAAGCAACACAGTCAGCAAGCCTACGACAGGAAGAAATTTCATCCCCAAAACTCCCCTTTGATTCCTTTCATATCACTGCGCCTGAAGCGCCGCCATCACAGGCTTGCTCAGATTCTTCGGCAAATTTTTGGAAGCGTCTGAAGCGCGAATTGCCGCACCTTGCGGGCTTCGAAGCAAAGCCGTCCTAACAGCAAGAGGTATTATTGTAATTATAACATGCCTAGAAAATAGTCAGACAATAGATTCTTAAGCATAAGAAGGTACCATCACGGTCGTCTTTTGGGGATTTCGCATGCCGTTCCAGTCAAGATCGCAGCGATTTTCGCTGCTCCGGCTGAAGCTTGGGCCCAAAGCCGTCCTCAGCGCTGCATTTCTGATTGTGATGAACACGGCGCTCCTGGTCGGCGCCGGCTACTGGTCGTTGAACCACGACTTTCGGCTTCGCGCCGAGCGGGACATCGACCGCAGCCTGCGTACACTCACGCTGACCTTCGCCGAAGCCTATCCCGATGCCAAGATCACGCTCGGCAGCGACGGCTCGGTCCAGCGGGTCGTCATCGCCAAAATGCCTGAATTCACCGATCACCGGATCGTCGATCGGGCAACCTCCTACGTCGGCGGCAATGCCACGCTGTTCGTCTATGACGAAGCCACGGACCAATTTGTCCGGCGAACCACGAATGTGAAGAAGGAGAATGGCGACCGCGCCGTCGGGACGCATCTTGCGTCAGACCATCCAGGACAAGCCATCATTCGCCGTGGTGAAACCTACAAGGGACCGGCGATACTGTTCGGACAGCGGTTCTACACAGCCTATCATCCAGTCTTTAACCCGGCCGGCAAGGTGATTGGAATCATCTATGTCGGCATCGCCACCGCAGAGCTTGATGCCATGTTGCGTCAGGCGATCATCGCCATGACGAGCGCCGCCGGTATCGCCGCCATGTTTGCTCTCTTGGCAACCATGCTGCTCGTCCGCCGGGTCACAAAGCCACTCAACGCCGTTACCGATGCCCTTACCACGCTTGCAGATGGCGGGACCGATGTCGAAGTCCGGCATGCCGGCCGGGCGGACGAGATCGGCGCCATTGCGCGCACCATCGACGTTTTCAAGGCCAACCGCATCGAACGCAGGCATCTTGAGACGGAACGGTCGAACGCCGAGAAAGCGGCGGCCGAGCAACGCAAAATGGAACTGAACCGGTTCGTCGAAGCGTTCCGCACGAAGATCGGCGGCATCATCGAACAAGTGCTGAATTCAGCGCATCGCTTCGAGAAAGACGCCCAGCAGCTTTCCGCAACGGCTCGTTCGACCACCGAGATGTCCGGCCAATCAGCCGACGCTTCCAGGCAAGCCTCCGAGCACGTTCGCAGCGCGGCCACCGCCTCCGACGAGCTCTCGCAGTCGATCACCGAGATCAGCCGCAGGGTTCAGGATTCCAACACCGTTGCGGCAGACGCTGTGAAGCAAGCCAGTGCCACCGACCAGCGGATGGCGGAGTTGTCGGCGGCGGGCGACCGGATCGGCGACGTCGTGAAACTGATCACTTCGATCGCGGAACAAACCAACTTGCTCGCGCTCAATGCGACGATCGAAGCGGCACGCGCCGGCGATGCCGGCCGCGGCTTTGCCGTGGTGGCGCAAGAGGTCAAGAACCTGGCCGGCCAGACCGCGAAAGCGACCGACGAGATCAGTTCGCACATCATCAACATGCAGCGCGCCACCGGCGATTCGGTCGAGGCCATCAAGGCGATCGGGCATACGATCGAACGCATCAGCGAAATCACTGCCTCGATCTCCGCTGCCGTCGAGGAACAGGGTACGGCGACGCAGAACATCGCGCACGGCGTACAAGCCGCGGCAGGCGGCACGCTTGAGGTCGCTGAAAACATCGAACGCGTGGCCCGCAACGCCGGTACAAACGAAGCGACCTCGGGCCAGATGCTGCAATCGGCCAAGGCGCTTTCCGACGTCAGCATCCATCTGCGGGACGCGGTCGAAGAATTTCTTGACAGCGTTCGCGCCGCCTGACGTCAGCCACCGCGTGCCACCCGGATCGCGCCGCCCTGCCTTCGACGGCGGGGATTAGTCGGCAGGCCCGACCCGCTTTTGCAGTAGGCCAGGCAACGGTAATTCTCCAGAATCAATCCATTCCGCTCGCCGCTTGCCCGGTCGGCTGTGCTGGACGCCTCCCAGCTGCCACGCGCTTCGCCCGCATGGCCGAAGGTTGCGGCACATCGTTCGATGTCTCTGCCGCGTCATTCATGGCTGCCACCATATCGTCCAGCACCGCCTTGTACTCTCCGCTCGCCTCGGGCCCCGGCAGTTGCGCTTTCTCGGAAGAGCCCTCTTGGGCCTGTGCCGGAACGATGGCGTTGTAATCAAATCGCGCCCGCTCGAGCTTGGCGCCGACAAACCAG
>NZ_DAIDJE010000087.1 GCF_027451485.1 Bradyrhizobium sp. | reverse complement strand
TGGCACTACCTCGCCGTCGCCGTGCTGTTCTGGAGGAGCGCGGCGCGGCGTTCTCCGGGGGTGCTCTTCACCACGCTGAGCTTTGTCGCCTGGGCCTCGGTATTCCCGATAGCCGCCCTGCTTTATCGCTTCGCACCGTCGATCCATGTCGAGAGCGAGGTTTGGAACCTGCCGAAGTTCCTCGTGGCGAGCGGCATGATACTGACGCTGCTTGAGGAGCAGATGGCGCAAGCCGAACTGGCCGCCCTGCACGACGCACTGACCGGACTTCCCAACCGACGGCTCTACGATCTCCGTCTTCGGGAGGCGTTGCAGCAGGCCGCGCATACGCACAAGCAGGTGGCGCTGGTCGCGTTCGATCTGGACCGCTTCAAGCAGATCAATGACCGTTTCGGCCACTTCGCGGGCGATGAAGCCCTGCGTACCGTGGCGCAGCGTTTTGTCGGCAGGATGCGCGCGAGCGACACCCTGGCTCGCCTCGGCGGGGACGAATTCGTGGCGATCCTGAGTGACTTGTCCAATCACGCAGCCGTTGCGCGGATCATCCGTTCGTTCGAGGAGGCACTGGCAGAACCGATCATGATCGACAACCAGCCCGTCGAACTCAGCGTCAGCATCGGTGTGGCCATTTACCCGGAGGACACCACCGATATCGCCGAGATGCAAAAGCTCGCGGATCGCCGGATGTACATCGGCAAATGCGCCGACCGTCCTGCGCCTGGATGAGGTTCTTTCCTTCGGGTCGCGCCGCGCGCCACCCGCCTATTTCGGTTTGCCGCCGATGTCGATCGGCTTGCCGTTGGACAGGAAGGTCAAGTAACTCACCAGATCGGTCAGTTTGCGGCTGCCGTACTCCGGCGGTTTGCCGCCGAGTGCGCCGGTAATGCACGCGCGGACCTGATCCTCGAGGGTGATGACTTTGCCGGCGCGCGGACTGTAGCGGGGAAAAATGGCGGCGGCATTGCTCAGGCTTGGAATCTTGCTACCGTTGGCCAGCTGGCCCGCGATCCTGCCGCCACCCGAATGGCAACTCTGGCAGGTCATGCCGCGACCACCGAAGGTATCGGTCGCGAAGATGTGACTGCCGCGCTGAACCGCCGCGTGCAAGGGGTCCGGCACCTTGGCCAGGACATTGGGCGCCCACAGCCCCAGCACCAGGACTCCTGCGAGCAGGCGGATACAGGTAGTGACTTGCAGCTTCACGTTCATGCCGAGTGCCCTCCGATCAATGAATACAGTGCATGTGATTGCGTTGTCTGAAAACAGCCTACCGCTGCCTTGTTTCTTCCCCCGCCATCGTCACCGTCCAGGTCTTACCGTCGGTCGAGCGCGCGCTTTCGAAATGGATCCGGTCATGACCGCTGAAGACGTTGATGGTGCGATAGCGCACGCCCTTGGCATCCGGTTCGCCGAGATAGGTCCAGTGATCGCCGGCAAGGGTCAGCGTGCCGGCGGGGCCGAGCGCGGCGCCGTCGGGCAGCACGATCTGAGTGTGGTAATGGCCGGGCACGGTGTCGGGGATGAACACCACCAGCGCACCAGGCTTGCCGTTGACGGTCTGCTGGCAGGCGAAGTAGCGCCCGATCCGCGCGCAGTCGTTGACCAGTCGATCGGGTTTCCTGCCGGCGGGCGTGGTCTGCGTCACCTGCCAGGCGCCCTCGTA
>NZ_DAIDJE010000086.1 GCF_027451485.1 Bradyrhizobium sp. | reverse complement strand
CTGACGCGGCCCAGCTGCCAGGCGGTGTTATCGCCCAGGCGATGGGCGACGAAGCCATGCGCCGCCTCGTGAAAGGTGATGGCGAAGATAAGCGGCAAGACCCAGACGGAGAGGTCATATAGGGTGACGGTCACATGCTCGATTCCAAAAGGCGGACGTGATTCGTGGTGCACGCTATCATGCCGCAGGGGAACTGGTGCCCGGTAGGCGGGCTTATCGTAAGCGGAATGCTAAGTCGGGCCTTTTGGATATTGCGGCAGGTCGTCATCCAGCCGGACCCAGGCGATTTTTTCCGAGACCCAGATGTGCTCGGTTGGTGCAAAGGCGTTGCGATCGTCGAAATTCGCCAGCGCAACGCCCGCCGCGGTGCCGTTGCGGCGCCAGGAAAACAGCCGCGTCCCGCACTGCTTGCAGAAAACCCGATCAAGGTGATCAGAGGAGGGGTAGTGGCCCGTATCGCCCTTTAACGTGATGGCGCGCTGGTCGTACAGCGCCCGCGCGAAGAACGGCGAACCCATCGCCTTCTGGCAATTGCGGCAGTGGCAGATGCGCACATTGAGAGGCTCGCCCTCGCATGTGAAGCGAACAGCGCCGCAGAGGCATCCGCCTTCTCGTGTCATCTGTCGCCCTAGTATGTTGCTCGTCCGCCGGAGATGTCGAACACCGCCCCGGTCGAGAAAGAGCAATCCTCGGAAGCCAGCCAGGCCGCCAGCGCGGCGAGCTCCTCGACCAGCACAAAACGGTTCTTCGGAATTTTCGACAGCATGAAATCAATGTGCTGCTGCGTCATCTGGTCGAAGATCGCCGTCTTCGCCGCCGCCGGCGTCACCGCATTGACCATGATGTTGTATTTGGCGAGCTCCTTGCCAAGCGATTTCGTGAGCGCGATCAGGCCGGCCTTGGAGGCCGAGTAGTGCGCGGCGTTCGGATTGCCTTCCTTGCCGGCGATTGACGCGATATTGACGATCCGGCCGTAGTTTTGCTGGATCATGACCGGCGCGATGGCCTTGCAGCAGATGAAGGGGCCGTCGAGGTTGATGCGCAGCACCTTGCGCCATTCCTCGAAGTCGGTTTCCCAGACCGTCTTGTTGACGCCGGCAATCCCGGCATTGTTGACAAAGATATCGATCTTGCCGAGCGTCTTCAGCGCTTCATCGCGCGCCTTCTCGACGGCGGAGAGATCGGTCACCTCGACCTTGAATGACGTGACGCCGGCGCCGATTTCCTTGGCCGTTTTTTCCGCCAGCGGCTGATCATTGTCCCAGATTACGACCTTGGCGCCCGAGGCGACGAAACGTTCGGTAATCGCGCGGCCAAACCCCTGAGCTCCACCGGTGACAATGGCGCAGCGGCCGTTGAGATCGATCTTGTTCATTGAATAAAGTCCTTTCGTCGAAATTCAATTCTGCCGCGCCGGCTTGCAAGCCTGCTTTGTCTCCCCGTGCTTACGGGAAGAGGGTTGGGGTGAGGGGCTGTTTCATAGCCGCGAAAACCATGGATGAGGCCATTACCTGTTTTGCCCGTCACCTGCGCTTCGCGCGACATCTCCCGGCGAGCTGGAGAGGTGAAGATCATAGCGTCCAGCCGCCATCGATGACATGCGCGACGCCGGTGGTGAAAGCGCTCTCGTCGCTGGCGAGGTAGACCGCCAGCAGGGCTATTTCCTCTGCCGTGCCGAGCCGGCCCATGGGCTGCCGCGCGATGAACATCTCGCGCCCGCCAGGCCCGGCCGCGGCCGCACGGCCCAGCATCGACGGCGTCTCGATGGTGCCGGGGCAAATGCAATTGCAGCGAATGCCCTTGGTGATGAAATCGGCCGCCACCGATCGCGTCAATGCGGCGACGGCTGCTTTGGTCGCGCCATAGACATAACGGTTGGGCGCTGCCTTGAAGACGCCGGCCGCGGAAGAGATGTTGACGATCGAGCCGCCGCCGCGTTCCAGCATTGCAGGGAGGAAGCTTCGGATCGTCCGGTGCATCGATTTGACGTTGAGGTCGAAGGAAAAATCCCAGTCCTCGTCGGAGCAATCGAGCACCGTGCCGTGATGCACGAAACCAGCTGCATTCAGCAAGATGTCTACCGCGCCGACGCGCTTGGCCATGGCCGCGACCGCGGCGCTGTCGCGCGCATCCAGACGGGCCACGTCGTTGACCCCCTCGGTGGCAAGGCTTGCCAAGCCCTTCTCGTCGATATCGGTGGCGAAAACGCTGGCGCCCTCGCGTGCAAAGGCAACCGCCGAGGCGCGGCCGATGCCGGCAGCCGCCGCGGTTACGAAAGCGCGTTTGCCCTTGAGGCGGCCTGACATCTGGTTCTCCGTCATCCTTGGCAATTGTCCTACGCGTCACAGGCCGGCTTGACCCGCTCATCCATCTTCTTTTGATGAATAGCGGTGGATTGCCGGCCCAATTCCGACAATGACAATGCGCTAATGATTATCCCTGGCGACGCCGAATGTGCCGGCGACGTTGTGATAGCGCGTCGCGAGCTCCATGCAGGCGCCGGTCGAATGCTGGCCAACCGTCGAGCGATAGATTTCCTGCCAGGGCGTCTGGTTGGGCGGATGGGGGAAGCCGCCTTTGGCCTTCAAGTCCGCGCGGCGCTTCTTCAACTCGTCGTCGGAAATCAGGATGTTGGCACTGCCCTTGTTAAGGTCGATGCGAACCCTGTCGCCGGTCTTGAGGATCGCAAGGCCGCCATCGGCGGCGGCTTCCGGAGAGGCGTTGAGGATCGACGGCGAGCCGGACGTGCCGGACTGCCGACCGTCGCCGATGCACGGCAGCGACAGGACGCCCCGTTTGATCAGGGCCGCCGGCGGTTGCATGTTTACGACCTCCGCGCCACCGGGATAGCCGATCGGTCCGGTGCCGCGCACGAACAGGATGCAATGCTCGTCGATATCGAGTGACGGATCGTCGATCCGCTGGTGATAGTCCTCCGGCCCCTCAAACACGATGGCGCGGCCTTCAAAGGCGTTCGGATCCTTCGGGTTGATCAGATAGCGGTCGCGGAATTCCTTTGAGATGACGCTGGTCTTCATGATCGCAGAATCGAAGAGATTGCCGCGCAACACGATGAAGCCGGCATCCTTCACCAGTGGCTTGTCGTAATTGAAGATGACGTCTCCATCCGGTTTGGGCGCCTCGCGGCAATTGTCGCCCATCGCATGGCCGTTGACGGTGATGGCGTCTTCGTGAATCCGCTTGGCCTTCATCAGTTCGCGCACCACGGCGGGTACGCCGCCAGCGCGGTGGAATTCCTCGCCGAGATAGAAGCCGGCTGGCTGCATGTTGACGAGCAGCGGAACGTCGAGGCCGACTTTCTGCCAGTCATCGATCGACAGCTCCACGCCGATGTGGCGGGCGAGCGCATTGATATGGATCGGCGCATTGGTTGAGCCGCCAATGGCCGAATTGACGACAATACAGTTCTCAAATGCCTTGCGCGTCAGGATGTCGGAAGGCTTGAGGTCCTCCCAGACCATGCCAACGATACGCTTGCCGGTTTCGTATGCGATTTGGCCGCGCTCGCGATAGGGCGCTGGAATCGCCGCGCAGCCGGGCAGGGACATGCCGAGCGCTTCGGCCAGCGCGTTCATCGTCGAGGCGGTCCCCATGGTGTTGCAGTGGCCGACCGACGGCGCCGAGGATGCGACGAGCTCCATGAACTGGTCGTAGTCGATCTCACCGGCGGCGAGTTGTTCGCGTGCCTTCCACACCACGGTTCCAGAGCCGGTGCGCTGGCCCTGATGCCAGCCGTTGAGCATCGGTCCGCCCGACAAGACGATCGCGGGCAGGTTGACGGTCGCCGCCGCCATCAGGCAGGCCGGCGTGGTTTTGTCGCAGCCCGTGGTCAGCACCACCCCGTCCAGCGGATAGCCAAACAGGACTTCGACCAGGCCGAGATAGGCGAGGTTGCGGTCCAATGCCGCAGTCGGGCGCTTGCCTGTTTCCTGTATGGGGTGCATCGGGAATTCCATCGCGATGCCGCCGGCGGCCCTGATACCCTCGCGGACCCGATGCGCCAGCTCGATGTGGTGGCGGTTGCAGGGCGATAGGTCGTTGCCGGTCTGCGCGATGCCGATGATCGGCTTGCCGGACTGCAATTCCTCCCGCGTCAGGCCGTAATTGAGATAGCGCTCAAGGTAGAGCGCAGTCATCCCGGGGTTATGGGGGTTGTTGAACCACTCGGAAGAACGGAGTTTGCGCCTGGTGACGCCGGTTAGCGGCTTGTTCATGGTTTTTTCTCCCGCAGCGCACGCGTGATTTTTGTGCGATACCTTGGCCGGAAGCCGGCGTTTTCGCATGTCGAGGTGCGCTTCGCAACGTCAGTCAGCTGCGGCAATTTTTTAAGACTTTGATCCAAGGACATCGCTGCAAAAGTCTGATATGAGGCCACTAAATCGGAGGCCGTCGGCATGTACCGGCGGTCGGATCGCGTGTTTTGGAGGGAATGTATGTCGTCTGTGCATATCCGCGATGTGCGGAAATCGTTTGGTGGCTTTGAAGTCTTGCACGGCGTGACAATTCCGATCGAGGACGGGGCATTCGTCGTTCTGGTCGGCCCTTCCGGGTGCGGCAAGTCGACCCTGCTGCGGATGCTCGCAGGGCTGGAAAACATTACCTCGGGCACGATTTCGATCGGCGATCGCGTCGTCAACAATGTCCAGCCCAAAGAGCGCGACATCGCGATGGTATTCCAGAACTACGCGCTCTATCCGCACATGACGGTCGCCGACAATATGGGGTTCTCGCTCAAGCTCCGCGGCGCCAATCCCGCCGATATCAAGAAAGGTGTCGCCCGCGCCGCCGAGATTTTGGCGCTGACGCCGCTGCTCGACCGCTATCCGCGGCAACTCTCGGGCGGCCAGCGCCAGCGCGTCGCCATGGGACGCGCCATCGTGCGCAATCCGCAGGTGTTTCTGTTCGACGAGCCGCTATCCAACCTCGACGCCAAGCTGCGCGTGGCGATGCGCACCGAAATCAAGGAACTTCACCAGCGGCTGAAGACCACGACCGTCTATGTGACCCACGACCAGATCGAGGCGATGACGATGGCCGACAAGATCGTCGTGATGCATGATGGCATCGTCGAGCAGATTGGCTCGCCGCTTGAACTCTACGACCGGCCCGAAAACCAGTTCGTCGCGAGCTTCATCGGTTCGCCCGCGATGAATTTCCTGAAAGGCAAGGTCAAGGTGAATGGCAGCGCCAGCTTTGAGGCGCCCAACGGCGTGAACTTGCCGCTCGCAACGGCGCCTGCGAATTCCGACGGAAGGCCTGCAGTCTACGGCGTGCGGCCGGAGCATTTCACGATTGCCGACGATGGCGCGGAGGCCGAGATCGTGGTGGTCGAGCCCACGGGGTCGGAAACCCAGGTGTTCGCCAATCTGGCCGGCGAGCAGGTCGTTGCCGTCTTCCGCGAACGTCATCAGTTCGCGCCGGGCGACAAGGTGCGGCTGAAGCCCAATCCATCGGTGGTCCATCTGTTCGACGAGGCCACCGGCAAGCGAATTTAAGAGTCGGCGCATATCAATCGCCGACAAAAGCCAATCAAAAAGGGAGAAATGGTACAATGAATAGCTTTACACCGGATCGGCGCTCTCTGCTGAAGGCGGGCGGCGGCCTGCTGGCGGTCGCAGCCACGATGTCCGCCGAGGAATTGCTTGGCTATGCAAGGGCTTGGGCGCAGGCCTCGCCCTGGAAGCCGGAAGCCGGCGCCAAGGTCAACCTGCTGCGCTGGAAGCGTTTCGTCGAATCTGAAGATGTTGCGTTCATGAAGATCGTCGACGCGTTCCAGAAGGCGACTGGCGTCACCATCACCGTTTCCAACGAGTCCTATGACGACATTCAGCCCAAGGCTTCGGTCGCGGCTCAGACGGGGCAGGGGCTCGACATGGTGTGGGGCCTTTATTCGTTGCCGTTCCTGTTCCCGAACAAATGCACCGACATGAGCGATGTCGCCGATTATCTCGGCAAGAAGGGCGGCGGATGGTCCAAGACCGGCGAGGCCTATGGCAAACTCAACGGCAAGTGGATCGGAGTTCCGGTCGCTGCAACCGGCGCGCTCGTGAATTACCGTATCGGCGCGATGGAAAAGGCCGGCCACAAGGAGTTTCCGAAGGATCTCGCCGGCTTTGCCGATCTCGTCAAGGGAATGAACAAGAACGGCACGCCAGCCGGAATGGCCCTCGGTCACGCCTCCGGGGATGCCAATGGCTGGCTGCATTGGGCTCTATGGGCACATGGCGGCAATTTGATCGATGCCAACAACAAGGTGGTCATCAACTCACCGGAAACGGCCAAGGCGCTGGAATACGTCAAAGGCCTTTACGACAATTTCATTCCCGGAACTGCCTCCTGGAACGACAGTTCCAACAACAAGGCGTTCCTGGCAGGGCAACTCCACCTGACCGTCAACGGCATCTCCATCTACGTCGCCGCGAAGAAGGACAATCCGCAGATCGCACAGGATATGAACCACGCCCACCTGCCGCTGGGCTTGGATGGAAAGGCCCGCGAACTGAACTTGGGCTTCCCGATCCTGGTGTTCAACTTCACGAAGTTCCCGCAGGCCTGCAAGGCGTTCACCGCCTTCATGATGGACCCCGAGCAGTTGAATCCCTGGGTCGAGGCCGCCCAGGGATATCTGTCTCCTTTCCTCGTCGGGTTCACCAAGAACCCGATCTGGACCGCGGATCCGAAGAACACGCCGTTCCGCGACGTCGGAGAGACCTCGCTGACGCCGGCGGGGCTCGGACAGATGAGTGAAAATGCGGCCGCGGCAATCGCCGACTTTGTTGTGGTCGACATGTTCGCGAATTACTGCACCGGTCGAGAAGATGTGAAGACCGCGATGGCCTCGGCGGAACGTTCCGCCAAGCGCATCTTCCGCTAATATCCACGTCCTGGCGCGGCCGGTTGGCTGGCCGCGCCAGGTACTCCTGTAGACGGTTCGGGCTTGGCCCGGCTCGGAATTGGAACGAGATGACCACGCTTCAGACAACTACCTCCGCACCGGCAGGGCGCATCGAGAACCCCTCGCTGTGGTCGCGGCTCAAGTTCAACCGCAATTTCATGGCGTTCTGGTTCATGCTGCCGGCGGGCGCATTCCTTATCCTGTTTCTGGCCTATCCGCTGGGCCTCGGCGTCTGGATGAGCTTTACCGACGAACGCATCGGCCGCGCCGGCATGTTCGTCGGTCTCGAGAATTACGAATGGTTATGGGACGACGCCATCTTCTGGCTGTCGGTTTTCAACACCATCCTCTATACGGTCGTCGCGAGCACGATCAAATTCGCGATCGGCCTTTATCTTGCTCTGCTGCTCAATCGCAACATGCCTTTCAAGGCGCTGATCCGTTCCATCGTGCTGATCCCGTTCATCGTGCCGACCGTGCTCTCGGCGATCGCGTTCTGGTGGATTTACGATTCGCAGTTTTCGATTATCTCCTGGTCACTGACCAAGCTCGGCCTGATCAGTCACAACATCGATTTCCTCGGTGATCCGAACTGGGCGCGCGCCAGTGTCATTTTCGCCAATATTTGGCGCGGCGTTCCCTTCGTCGCGATCACGCTGCTTGCAGGCCTGCAAACCGTTTCGCCCTCGCTCTACGAGGCGGCGACGCTCGACGGTGCCACCAACTGGCAGCGTTTCCGCTACATCACTTATCCGCTGCTTACCCCGATCATCGCCGTCGTGATGACGTTTTCGGTGCTGTTCACCTTCACTGATTTCCAGTTGATCTGGGCGCTGACCCGCGGCGGACCGGTGAACGCGACCCACTTGATGGCAACCCTCAGCTACCAGCGCGGCATCCTCTCCGGACGTTTGGGTGAGGGCGCGGCAATTTCGACTGCCATGATCCCGTTCCTGGTGGCGGCGATCGGGATTTCCTGGTTCGGCATGCAGCGCCGCAAGTGGCAGCAAGGATCGAGCAATGACTGATTCCGTGCTTCCGACCAAAGGCCCGGCCGGCGGGGTCACCGCGAACGCTCCCGTCGGCGTGACCGACGACAATGAGGGCATGAGCTATCTGGAGTCGCTGCCACGCCGCGTGGTGACGCTCTATATTCCGCTCGGGCTCATCCTGATCGTGCTGCTGTTCCCGTTCTATTGGATGGCGCTCACGTCGATCAAACCCGACGAGCAGCTGATCGACATGAACACCTACAATCCGTTCTGGGTGATCCATCCGACGCTAAAGCACATCAATAAATTGCTGTTTGAGACCCAGTATCCGCGCTGGCTCTGGAACACGATGTATGTCGCGGTCGGCGCCACCACGCTTTCGATCATCGCGAGCGTGCTTGCGGCCTATGCGATCGTGCGCCTGCGCTTCAAGGGCGCGGACACCGTCGGCGTCCTGATCTTCTTTGCCTATCTGGTGCCGCCATCGATCCTGTTCATTCCGCTGGCCTCGGTCATCCAGGCCTACGGCCTCTTCGACTCGCCGCTGTCGCTGATTCTGGTCTATCCGACGCTGCTGATTCCGTTCTCGACCTGGCTGCTGATGGGATACTTCAAGACCATCCCGTTCGAGCTTGAGGAATGCGCGCTGATCGACGGTGCCTCGCGCTGGCAAATCCTCACTCGCATCGTGGTGCCGCTTGCCGTCCCCGGCCTGATCTCGTCCTTCATCTTCTCCTTTACGCTGTGCTGGAACGAATTCATCTACGCGCTGACCTTCCTGCAATCGACGCCGAACAAGACCGTGCCGGTTGCGATCGTCAACGAGTTTGTCGACGGCGATATCTACAAGTGGGGCTCACTGATGGCCGGTGCACTGGTGGGTTCGCTGCCGCTCGTGATCCTGTACGCTTTCTTCGTCGAGCATTATGTGTCGGCGATGACAGGGGCCGTGAAGGAGTAACCGAACTCTCGTGGATTTGTCGTAGGGTAGGGAAAGCGAAGCACGCCGACCGTCTTCGGGGTCGCCCGACGCTGCGGCGAGCACGGCGCTCAGCGCCTTTGCCCACCCTGCTGGTTTGAAGGAGTAACCCTTTGCATATTCTGGTTCTGGGCGCGGCCGGTATGGTCGGGCGCAAATTGGTGGATCGCCTCGTCTCCGACGGTCGGCTTGGCAAGGACGATATCACCAAAATGACGCTTCACGATGTCGTCGCGGCGAAGCAGCCCGAAAGGGCCGGCTTTCCGGTCGAGGTCATGGCTGGCGATTTTGCGCTGCCCGGCGTACCTGAAAAACTGATTTCCGGTCGTCCGGACGTGATCTTCCATCTTGCGGCGATCGTCTCCGGCGAGGCGGAGCTCGATTTCGAGAAGGGCTATCGCATCAACCTCGACGGCACGCGGATGCTCTTCGATGCGATCAGGCTGGCCGGCGGCGGCTACAAGCCGCGACTGGTGTTCACGTCGTCGATCGCGGTGTTCGGCGCACCGTTCCCGGACGCCATCGGCGATGAATTTTTCAATACGCCGCTCTTGAGCTACGGAACCCAGAAGGCGATCGGAGAACTGCTGCTCGCCGACTATACGCGGCGAGGTTTTATGGATGGCGTCGGTATTCGTCTGCCGACCATCTGCATCCGCCCGGGTCTGCCGAACAAGGCGGCTTCGGGCTTTTTCTCCGGCATCCTGCGCGAGCCGCTGGCCGGCCAGGAGGCCATCCTGCCGGTATCGGAGGACGTGCGGCACTGGCACGCGTCGCCGCGCTCGGCGGTCGGCTTCCTGATCCATGCAGCGACTATGGACACCGCAAAGATCGGTCCGCGCCGCAACCTGACCATGCCCGGCATTTCCGCCACCGTAGGCGAACAGATCGCCGCGCTGAAGCGCGTGGCGGGGGAAAAAGTCGCGAGCCGGATCAAGCGCCAGCCGGATCCCTTCATCGTCGGCATCGTCGCCGGATGGCCGCGCAATTTCGATCCGAAGCGGGCGCTTGAACTTGGCTTCACGACCGCCGAAAAATCATTCGATGACATTATCCGGATTCACATCGAGGACGAATTGGGTGGCAAGTTCGCGGCCTGACGTTTCGATTAACTTCGCAGGAGAAGGACCATGACAGCCAGCATCGTGGGATGGGCGCATACGCCCTTTGGCAAGTTTGACGCCGAGACGGTCGAGAGCCTGGTCGTCAAGGTCGCCAATGAGGCGCTGGCGGATGCTGGCATTGCGGCCGCCGACGTGGATGAGATCGTGCTCGGCCATTTCAATGCCGGCTTCTCGCCGCAGGACTTCACCGCAGCGCTGGTGTTGCAGGCCGACGCGCACCTGCGTTTCAAGCCGGCGACCCGGGTCGAAAACGCCTGTGCAACCGGCTCGGCCGCCGTGCATCAGGGCATCCGGGCGATCGCCTCGGGGGCGGCGAGAATCGTGCTGGTGGTCGGCGTCGAGCAGATGACGCGCACGCCATCGGTCGAGATCGGCCGCAACCTGTTGCGCGCGTCCTACCTGCCGGAAGACGGCGATACGCCCGGCGGCTTTGCCGGCGTGTTCGGCAAGATCGCGCAAGGCTATTTCCAGAAATACGGCGATCAATCCGATGCGCTTGCGATGATCGCGGCGAAAAACCACAAGAACGGCGTTTCCAACCCTTACGCGCAGATGCGCAAGGATTTCGGCTTTGAATTCTGCCGCTCGGAAAGCGAGAAGAATCCCTACGTCGCGGGGCCGCTGAAACGTACGGATTGCTCGCTCGTGTCGGATGGCGCCGCGGCGCTCGTCCTCACCGATGCCGAGACGGCGAAAAGGATGGGCAAGGCCGTGAACTTCCGCAGCGTGGCGCACGCGCAGGATTTTCTGCCGATGAGCAAGCGCGACATCTTGCAGTCCGAGGGCTGCTCGGTCGCCTGGCAGCGCGCGCTCGAGAAGGCGGGCGTGGTGCTTTCCGATCTTTCCTTTGTCGAGACCCACGACTGCTTCACGGTCGCCGAATTGATCGAATATGAGGCGATGGGGCTGACGCCGCGCGGGCAGGGCGCACGCGCCATCAAGGAAGGCTGGACGCAGAAAGACGGCAAGCTGCCGGTCAATCCGTCCGGCGGACTGAAAGCCAAGGGCCATCCGATCGGTGCGACCGGCGTCTCCATGCATGTGATGACGGCGATGCAGCTCACGGGGCAAGCGCCGGAGGGTATGCAGATCGCAAATCCGAAACTCGGCGGCATCTTCAACATGGGCGGTGCGGCGGTCGCCAACTATGTTTCGATCCTGGAGCCCGCGAAGTAGGCGAGGCTTTGAGCGATGAACATCGCCGAATGGCTTGCCTCGACGGCCAGGCTTCGCCCGGAGGCGCCGGCGCTTCTGACCGGCTTTGATCTCGACGCTGACTACAGGACCTTTGCGGACCGTGCGGCAGCGATCGGTGTCGCGCTGATGCGCGAGTACGGAATCAAGCCCGGCGATCGCGTCGCGCTGTTTGCCTCCAACTGCACGCAGTATCTCGAATGCTTGTACGGCATCTGGTGGATGGGCGCGGTTGCGATCCCCATCAATGCCAAGCTGCATGGCCGTGAAGCCGCCTGGATTTGCAGCGACGCCGGCGCCAGCCTGGCCTTCGTCTCCGACGATACATTCGAATCGCTGACCGCGGCTTCGGCCGACCTGCCGGCGGCGATGAAGACCTTGTCGGTCAACAGCGATGCTTACCGCGCGAGGCGCCAAGGCGAGGGGGCGCCTGCACCGCTGGCGCGTGAGGTCGATGATCTCGCCTGGCTGTTCTACACGTCGGGCACGACCGGGCGGCCGAAAGGCGTGATGCTAAGTCACGGCAATCTGGTTGCGATGTCGATGTGCTATCTTGCCGACGTCGATCCAGCGACGCCGCAAGACGCTTCGCTCTATGCCGCGCCGATATCGCATGGCGCAGGCCTCTACAATTTTCCGCATGTGCGCATGGGCGGACGGCATGTGGTGCCGGAATCCGGCGGCTTCGATCCGGACGAGGTGCTCAACCTCGCCCGTCAACTCGACAACGTCGTGATGTTCGGTGCGCCGACCATGGTTCGCCGCCTCATCGATGCCGCCAAACGGCGCGGCGAGAACGGCGAAGGCATCCGCACCATCATTTACGGCGGCGGGCCGATGTACCTTGCCGATATCCGCGAGGCGATCGCCGTCATGGGCCAGCGCTTCGTGCAGATCTACGGCCAGGGTGAATCGCCGATGACGATCACGGCGCTCAGCCGCGAATGGCACATGAACACCGATCA
>NZ_DAIDJE010000085.1 GCF_027451485.1 Bradyrhizobium sp. | reverse complement strand
CCGCATCTTCATGGCCATTGGCGTCACCGACGTCATCGGCTCGACGCCGTCAACGTCGACCTCTTCAAGCTGCTCAACGAACTTGAGCATTGCGTTCAGCTCGCCCTGAAGATGGGCAATTTCGGAATCCTTCACACCGATACGCGCCAGGTGCGCGATACGGCGGACGGTGTCAGCATCAACCGACATTAATATATGGCCTCGAAGCGGGGTTGCGCCTAGCGCCCACTTTCCGAAGTTCGTGCGCCACTTCAGCAGCCGCTCTCACGAACGTCGGAAAGTCATGGGCACTAGCAAGCATTTGATCTCGTGCCGCTTTCTATTTGAAGTTCCTGGGCCGAGTTCGCCGCGTGTGGCGCAGGAACTTCAAACAGGCGGCATTAGCGTATAGCAGAGGCCGGTTTTGCGCCGCAACCGTGGCCAAGGCGGGCTCAGCCCGCCATTTTGCTCAACCGGGCCAAGGCGCTGCCGGCCAAGGCCCGCGTCAGTTCTGCTGCGGGCATATCCCGCCCCATCCGCACGGCTTGACCGGCCCAGAGATTGCTGAAATCGAGGCTGCCCTGCTTTTCTGCCGCCGCCCTGAGCGGCGCGAGTGCAGTCGCCGCGTGGGGGAATTGCGGCGCCGTCGCCGAAACCGGACCAATCTCGCGCATCGCGCGGTTGATGAGACCTCGGGCCGGGCGGCCGGTCATGACGTTCGTGATGACGGTGGAATCGTCGCGCCCCTGTGCCAGCGCCATGCGGGCCGGGGCGGAAACCTTGGATTCTGGGCAGCGCAGGTAAGCGGTGCCGATCTGAACGCCGGCCGCCCCGAGTGCAAAGGCCGCCGCAATCCCCCGCCCGTCGGCGATGCCGCCCGCTGCAATGACAGGCACATGCACGGCATCGACCACCTGAGGCACCAAGGCGAAGGTACCAGGCTGCTCGGAGATATTTTCAGTCAGGAACATGCCTCGATGGCCGCCGGCATCCGCGCCCTGCGCGATGATTGCATCAACGCCGTGCTCATCGAGCCAGATTGCTTCCTTCACCGTCGTTGCCGCCGCGACAACTTTGCAGCCAGCGGCCTTTACCCTCGCCGTCAGATCTTTGTCGGGCAGGCCGAAATGAAAACTGACGATTTCGGGCTTGAGTTCTTCGACGATCTCGCACATCGCGCCATCAAATGGAACCCGGTTCGCGGCATTAACCGGTGCTGCGGTATCCAGGCCAAGCTCCCTATAGTAAGGCGCCAGCCGCTCCTTCCAGGCGGCCTCGCGAGCGGGGTCGGCGGCGACCTGCTTATGGCAGAAGAAATTCATATTGATCGGCGCGGAGACCCGCTGGCGAATGATCTGAACTTGTTCACGCGCCTTTTCGACCGAAAGCATTGCGCACGGCAGCGAGCCAAGTGCACCGCCCTGCGCGGCCGCAACCACGAGATCGGCGTCCATCACGCCCGCCATGGGCGCCAGCACAATTGGAAATTCCGTTCTGAAAAGGTCGATCAATCGGCGGTCGGGCCACATGTTCGTGTCTCGCATGAATGAGCGTGTATCGGCGAGCGGCACTTCACGCCGCCTGGAAGTTCCGCCTGCCTGAGAGGATCTGGTCGGCTTCGCTGACGATCCTTTCGACGATTTCCCTCGCGGGTGGAATGTCATGGATCAGGCCGGCGGCTCCCCCGGCAAACACGGCGGCAACATCATAGTTGCCAGCATCGCGTTGGACCCCGTATTCGGCCGCAACCGCCTCGACATTGTGGACCAGTTCGGTCTCGCGTCCGATCCATCTGCGCGCATGGTCGTTGACCAACGTGCGGGCGGTGAAGGGCGCGGGCCACCAGATCTTGCGCGAAATATCAAAGATCATGCCGCGCACCGTGTCACCGGCGGTCGCCGCACAAATCCGCTTCTTGGCTTCGTCCGCGCCATCGCATTCGACACTGGCGTAAAAGCGCGTACCCAGCAGGACGCCGCTGGCGCCCATCACCATCATGGCAGCCAGCCCTCGCCCGTCGGCAATGCCGCCGGCCGCGACGACCGGCACCTGCCCTGCGGCGAAATCAACAATCGCCGGCACGATGTCCAGCGTCGTGCGGGAAGCGCCATGGCCGCCGGCCTCGGTGCCCTGCGCGATCAGAATATCGGCGCCGGCATCGAGCGCCTGTTTTGCCATATCTTCGGTCTGGACCTGGCAGATCAAGAGACTGCCGGCCGCCTTGATGCGCGGCCCGAAAGGCTTTGGGTCGCCGAATGACAACATGATCGCGCGCGGCTTCGCCTGGAGTGCGATATCCAACAGTTCCGGTTTCCTGGCCATGCTCCAGGTGATGAAGCCGACGCCAAATGGCACCGAGGATGTCTGGAGTTTGGCGGTTTCCTGCACCAGCCATTGCTTCTCGCCGTAGCCGCCGCCGAGAATGCCAAAACCGCCGGCCTGGCCGACCGCCGCAACCAGCCGCGAGCCGGCAATAATCGCCATCGGCGCTGAAAGCACGGGGTGCTTGATGCCCAGGAGGGACGTGAGTGGCGTGCTGATCGGCATCATCGCTCCGTTGCTATGGACAGGCATGGTAGCCAAGCCTACCATTCTTCAAAAGTGATTATTAGAGAACCCAGACATCTCGAAATGAGAACGAGAGCATGCCGCTGGATTTGATCGACCTGGTGACGTTTTCGGCCGTCGCGCGCTGTGGGGGCATCACCCGCGCCGCCGAAGAACTCAATACCGTGCAATCCAATGTCACCCAGCGAGTTAAGGCGCTCGAGGCTGAAATCGGTACGGCATTGTTTGAGCGCCATAGCCGCGGCATGACCTTGACCGGGGCTGGCCGCCGGCTGCTCCCCTACGCGCAGCGGATGGCCGCTTTGTCCCGCGAGGCGCTTCTCGCCGCACGCGACGATGGCGAGCCGAAGGGTCCACTTGCGATCGGCTCGATGGAAACAACCGCTGCCGTCCGTCTGCCGGGGCTTTTGGCAGAATTTCACCGCCGTTTCCCCAAAGTGACGCTGACGTTGAAGACAGCAACAACTGCGGATCTCGTCACAGGCGTATTGGAGGGAACACTCGACGGTGCCTTTGTCGCGGCTCCGATCGAGCATGGCGATCTCTTGTCCGCCGTCGCCTTCCACGAGGAGTTGGTGTTGGTCTCTGCGCTGCGTTTCTCCAGCCTCACCGCGCTCCGTGCCGGCACATCCGGATCCGGTCCAACTGCGCTCGTGTTTCGCACCGGCTGCACCTACCGTCAGCGGCTCGAGCAGTTGCTCACCGATTTTGGCTGGCCGTCGGCCGTGCGTTTCGAGCTTGGCACGCTGGATGGCATGATCGGCTGTGTCGCCGCCGGCATGGGAGTGACCCTGCTGCCGCGCGCCGTGGTCGAACGCAGCCAGCAGCGCGATGAGATCAGCATCCATGCCCTCGACACGCCGTGGTCGCGGGTGGACACGCTCTTCGTTCAGCGCCGCAGCACCCATCAATACAGCGCCCTCACCGGCTTCACATCGTGCCTCACCGCGGCCGATCACGTCATCGCGGCTTGATCGATCCTTTGCGCCGCGGCTGAGGCGGTGTTATTCGAACACCATGCCCGCTCTCATTCTGCCGCTGATCGAAGCCGCCACGCATTGGCCCGCGCGTGGCGCGCTGATCGGGCTTGATCTCGGCACCAAGACGATCGGCGTCGCAGTGTCCGATCCGGACCGGCGGCTGGCAACCGGCGTGACCACCATCCAGCGCAAGGCGTTCAAGGCCGACGCCGCGCGGCTGGCCGCAATCGCCGCCGAACGCTCCGTGGTCGGCTTCATTCTGGGGCTACCGATCAACATGGACGGCAGCGAGGGCCCCCGCGCGCAATCGACGCGCGCCTTTGCACGAAATTTCTCGCAACTGACGGCGCTTGCGATCGGACTGTGGGACGAACGGCTCTCGACCGCCGCCGTTGAACGCGAGCTGATCGGGACGGACATGAGCCGCGCACGCCGCGCCGAGGTGATCGACGAGCACGCCGCGATCTTCATCCTGCAAGGCGCGCTGGATCGGCTCTCGAGAAAGCAGCTATGAACTGGTGAGCAGGATGGTCTGCACGACCGCCGCAAGGTTGTTCAGGCCATGCAGAATGATCGTCAGCCATGTCGAGTTGGAGCGATAGCGCAGATAGCCGAGCAACAAGCCGATCGAGAAGACCTCGCCAAGAAAATACCAGTTGTATTGCAGGTGCAGCCCGGTCCAGACCAGCGATGACAGGACGATCGCGCCAGGTACCCGCAGAAACGTTTCCGACCAACCGCGGTAAAGAAAACCGCGGGCGAAGAACTCTTCCGTAATCGGAGCGGCGACGCAGAACGCCAGGATCAGAAGCCAGAGTGCGCCGTCTTCGCGGGCGGTTTTCAAGACATCGCCCATGAAGCCGGGCTCGACCTCCCGCCCAGTAGCCCGCGAAAGCGCATCCCAACCCATGACCAGGATGAAAAGCGCGACCACGCCAATCGCGAGGTTTCTCCATGAGAAACCGCGCAATGCGAGATACTCGGAAAAGCGCGCGCCCTTGATCCGGATGGCAATCCACAACGCCAAGGCAACTGCCGGCAATCCGGTGATCACCGAAAGCGAGATCGTCAGCCCGTGGCTGACAACATGACGAACCGCGTCACCGAAGGTCTCCTGATCGATTGCCCCACCTTGCCGGAACAAAAACCAGCCCACGACCGCCAATTGGCCGAGAAACATCGCCGCGAAAACGACAAAACCCCAAAATGCCGTGCCCCAGAACTTCCAGACCCGGGGGGTGGACGTTGAGAGCGGCTCGGCAGCGATAGGCGATTCAGGATTGAGAGAATCCATCAACAGACCTTTACAGATAAAGAGCGCACTCAGCGGGGCAGCGCCCGGTCGAGCAACCGGCCGATGTCCTCGCTCGCCAAGTCCACGGCGCCGTACATGCCGCCGTGATTCCCGGCAAGATGCGTCCTTGCGAACAGTTCGGCATGGCGCGGCGCTATTCGATTGAGCGCAGCCGCGGCAGCCAGCAACGCCAGTCTTTCGACCGCCAGTCGCGCGATACCTTCAGCGTCGGCACGACGGAACGTTGTTCCGATGAAGGCCGCCGCCTCGCCGGCCCCCGGCAGGCCAGCCGTTTCCTGGGCAAGCCCCTGCAGAATTTCCGTCGCCGCGCCCGCTTCGCGCGACAGCGCCCGCAGGACGTCGAGGCACATCACGTTGCCCGAGCCTTCCCAGATCGCGTTAACCGGCGCCTCGCGGTAGTGCCGCGCCAGAATGCCTTCCTCGACATAGCCATTGCCGCCGAGGCACTCCATCGCCTCGTAGAGAAATCCCGGCGCGCTCTTGCAGGTCCAGTATTTGATCGCGGGCGTCAAGAGCCGCATGTAGGCGGCCTCGCTGGCGTCCACGCCCGCGCCGTCGAAGGCCCGGCAGAGCCGCATTACCAGCGCAGTCGATGCCTCGACGTGGAGCGCCATGTCGGAGAGCACCGCACGCATCAAGGGCTGATCGGACAAATGTCTCTGGAACACGCTGCGATGCCGCGTGTGTTGCAGCGCATGGGCGAGGCCCGAACGCATCAGGCCGACGGATGCGATGGCGCAATCCTGCCGCGTCAACTGCACCATCTGGATAATGGTGCGGATGCCTTTGCCTTCCTCGCCGACCAGTTCGGCATAGGCGCCGAAAAATTCCACTTCGGACGAGGCGTTTGAGCGGTTACCAAGCTTGTCCTTCAGCCGCTGGAATTCGATCGCATTGACCGTTCCATCGGGACGAAAACGCGGCATGAAGAAACAGCTCAAGCCTTGGTCGGCCTGGGCCAGCACCAGAAACGCATCGCACATCGGCGCCGACATGAACCATTTGTGGCCGGTGATGCGATACGCCTCACCGTCGCGCTCCGCTCGCGTCATGTTGGCGCGCACATCGGTACCGCCCTGCTTTTCGGTCATGCGCATGCCGAGCGTCATGCCGCGCTTGGTCGGCCACGGGGCGAAGGTCGGATCGTAGGCACGGGTGCCGACGACTGGCATGATCGTCTGCAAGAGATCCGGCTGTGAGGCGAGCGCCGCCACGGAGGCTCTTGTCATCGTGATCGGGCACAGATGCCCGGTCTCGACGCCTGCGGCCATGTAGAACTTGGCCGCGCGCACCACCTCGGTCGGCGCGCCGGCGGACTTCCCTCGAGTGGTCCAGGTCGAATTATGCAGGCCCGCATGGGCGCTGTGCGCCATCAGTTCGTGATAAGCCGGATGAAACTCGACCTGATCGCGGCGGTTTCCCCTGGAATCGAAGGCGCGCAGTTTCGGCGTATTTTCATTGGCGAGCCGCCCGCGCTCGGCCATAGCCGCCGAACCCCAATGGCGGCCGAACTCGGACAGTTCCTTCGTGGCCCCGGCCCCGCCATGGGCGGCGACAGCCTCGGCAAGCGCCGTATCCAGCGCAAACAGATCGACATCGACCAAGGGCGGCGACTGGTTGAACACCTCATGGGTCGCGAATGAAGTCTTGGTCATGGAATATCCCAGCGGGACGCACTGTCGCTTGATCATACGCGCCGGCGCACCCGCGCCGCAGCGAAAAATGCGGTTCTCCGCCAGCATAATTGACGAAACCTTGATGGCTGCAAAGCGGAGCGACCGGGGGATAACTTTTAAGTTCCCTCTTCGGCCTTGCTAGGGGCCGCTCCTGCCCCTATAGCTCTGGCTTTAATGACATCCGCATCGAAATCGACCTTCGTTCTCGGTCACCGGCATTTGCTGGGCATAGAGGGCCTTTCCGCCGCCGATATTACCGGGCTCCTCGACCTCTCCGAGGAATATGTCGAGCTTAATCGACAAGTCGACAAGAAGCGCACGTCGCTGCGCGGCCGCACCCAGGTGAACCTGTTCTTCGAAGCCTCGACCCGAACCCAGTCGTCGTTCGAACTGGCTGGCAAGCGGCTCGGCGCCGACGTCATGAACATGTCGGTGTCCTCTTCCTCGATCCGCAAGGGCGAGACGCTCATGGACACCGCCGTCACGCTGAACGCCATGCACCCCGACATTCTCGTCGTCCGCCATCACGCCTCCGGTGCGGTTGAACTGCTGGCGCGGAAAGTCGATGGTTCCGTGATCAATGCCGGCGACGGCGCACACGAGCATCCGACACAGGCGCTGCTCGACGCCCTGACCATCCGCCGCAATAAGGGCCGCCTGGAAGGATTGACGGTTGCGATCTGCGGCGATGTGCTGCATTCGCGCGTAGCGCGGTCCAACATCATCCTGCTCAACACGATGGGCGCACGCGTGCGCGTCGTGGCACCCTCCACGCTCCTTCCGCAGGGCATCGAGCGGATGGGCGTCGAAGTCGCCCGCGACATGCGCGAGGGACTGCAGGGTGCGGACATCGTGATGATGCTAAGGTTGCAACGGGAGCGTATGAACGGCTCGTTCGTGCCGTCGAGCGGCGAGTATTTCCATTATTTCGGGCTCGATCAGAAGAAGCTCGCTTACGCCAAGCCGGATGCGCTCGTTATGCATCCGGGCCCGATGAACCGTGGCGTGGAAATCGACTCGATTGTCGCCGACGGCGCGCAATCGCTGATCCGCGAACAGGTGGAAATGGGAGTGGCGGTTCGCATGGCGGTGCTGGAAGCGCTCGCCCGAAACCTGCCAAATGCGTAAGACCATGCTTACAGATCGCCGCCCTATTCTGCTTGCCAACGCCCGCCTGATCGATCCATCGCGGGATTTCGACGGTCCCGGCGACGTCCTGATCGCTGACGGCCTCATCCGCGACAACAAGCGGGGCATCGGTGCAGCCGGCGTTCCCGAGGGCACCGACATCATCAATTGCGCCGGCAGGATCGTCGCGCCCGGTCTGATCGACATGCGCGCCTTCGTCGGTGAGCCCGGCGCCAGCCACCGCGAGACCTTTGCGTCGGCCAGCCAGGCCGCAGCGACCGGCGGCATCACCACAATCGTCTGCCAGCCGTCGACCTCGCCGGTGATCGACAACTCCGCGACCGTCGATTTCGTGCTGCGGCGCGCCCGCGACACCGCGATCGTCAACATCCATCCGATGGCCGCGCTGACCAAGGGCCTCGCCGGTGAGGAAATGACCGAGATCGGTCTCTTGAAGGCCGCCGGTGCGGTGGCCTTCACCGATGGCGACAAGAGCGTCACCAATGCGCAGGTCATGCGACGTGCGCTCACCTACGCCCGCGATTTTGATGCGCTGATCGTTCATCACACCGAGGACCCGCATCTGGTTGGCGAAGGCGTCATGAACGAAGGCGAGTTCGCCACCCGGCTCGGCCTGATGGGCATCCCGACCGCCGCGGAAGCGGTGATGCTGGAGCGCGACATGCGTCTCGTCGCCCTGACCGGCGGCCGCTATCACGCGGGTTCGCTGACGTGCCAGGAATCGCTTGATATCCTCAAGCGGGCGAAGGACGCCGGCCTTGACGTTTCGGCCTCGGTGTCGATCAACCACGTCACGCTGAACGAGAACGACATCGGTCCCTACCGGACGTTCTTAAAGCTGTCGCCGCCGCTGCGAACCGAAGACGATCGCCGCGCGTTAGTGGATGCCGTCGCGTCGGGCCTGATCGACGTGATCATGTCCGATCACAATCCGCAGGACGTCGAGGTGAAGCGCCTGCCGTTCGCTGAAGCGGCTGTCGGCGCGGTCGGACTCGAGACAATGTTGCCGGCGGCTCTGCGGCTGATTCACCGGGGCGAGATGGATTTCAAGACGCTGATCCGCGCGTTGTCGACGCGGCCGGCCGAATTGCTCGGCCTGCCCGGCGGCTCGTTGCGGCCGGGCTCACCGGCCGATGTAATCGTGATCGACACCGAGACGCCATGGGTGCTCGATCCCGCCGATCTCAAGTCCCAGTGCAAGAACACGCCCTTCGACGAGGCGCGCTTCTCCGGCCGCATCGTTCGCACCATCGTCGGTGGGCGCACTGCCTACGAACATGTCTGACGAAGCTGGCCCCTGCCGTGAAAACGCGGCACACTGAGGCGAGCCCGCAATAACGGCAATGGGGAGGCCGTGATGTCCGCAAATACATGGCTGCCGCTCGCTCTGATCGTCGGCTATCTACTCGGCTCGATCCCCTTTGGCCTGGTCCTGACCCGGCTTGCCGGCACGGAAGATCTGCGCTCGATCGGCTCGGGTAATATCGGCGCCACCAATGTGCTGCGCACCGGCCGCAAGGGTCTGGCCGCCGCAACGCTCTTGCTTGATGCGCTGAAAGGCACGGTCGCCGTGATCATTGCGAGCCATGGCGGTGCGGAAGCGGCGATGCTCGCCGGTCTCGGTGCCTTTCTCGGCCACCTCTTCCCGGTGTGGCTGAAGTTCAGGGGCGGCAAAGGCGTCGCTGTTTATATCGGCATCCTGATCGGTTTGTTTTGGCCGGCCGCGATCGTGTTCTGCGCGGTATGGCTGATCACGGCCGTGATCTCGCGTTATTCCTCGCTCTCGGCACTGGTCGCCAGCGTCGCAACGCCGATCTTCCTGTTATGGTTCGGCCACCCGGCGCTCGCCGCGCTGTCTGCGCTGATGACCGTGCTGCTGATCTACATGCACCGCGCCAACATCAACCGGTTGATGGCAGGAACAGAAGGCAAGATCGGACAGAAATAGCGTTACGATTTCAGCGCCCGCTCCATGAAGCGCGCCGCAGCGATCGCTTTCGCATCGTCCGAGTAGTCGGCGATGGTCTGCACGCCGACCGGCAAATTGCCTTCGGCGACATAGGCCGGCACGTTGACGCAAGGCGTGCCCATCAGCGTCCACAGCGCGTTGTAACGGGGATCGCCGGTCGAATCCAAACCCTTGGGCGGAATGCCCGGCGCCGATAGCGCAAGCAGCACGTCGACATCTTTGAGGATTTCGCTCAACGCCGCGCGCGCCTTCGCCGCCACGTTACGCGCCGCGTCGTAATCGGCGGCGGTGTAGTGGCGACTGTCATCAAGCCGGCCGCGCAACAGCGGCGGCATCGCGTCGTATTTCTCACGGTACTCCCAGGCGAACGCCTGATGCGCCTCGAACTGCTGCACCACGTTGTGAATCCGCCAGGCTTCGGCGACGATGTCGGGCATCTTCAATTCGCGGACCGACGCGCCCGCTTTTGCTGCCGCCCGCACCGCGTGCTGCAGAGCTTCCGCCCCGCCCGCTTCAGGCGCACCCGCAAAGTCCTGCGTCACCACGCCGATGCGCGGCGATGTCATCTCTCCCGCGTTCAGTTCGCCGCGCCCGGTGATGGCGCTGAGCGCGATCGCGACGTCTTCGACGCCGGCCGCAAACAGGCCGACGGTGTCGAGCGTCCAGGAAAAGCATTTGACGCCGACCGGTGGCAACAGCCGATAGGACGGCTTGATCGCCGCCACGCCGCAGAACGAGGCGGGGCGGATCACCGAGCCGCCGGTCTGCGTGCCGACCGCAAGCGGAAGCATGCCGGCACCGACCGCCGCGGCCGAGCCCGACGACGAGCCTCCCGGCGTGTGGCCCGGATTGCGCGGATTAAGCGTCGGCGTCGGGTCGTTCGCCGCAAAGGCCGTGGTCGTGGTCTTGCCGACGACCGTGGCGCCCGCCTGCTTGAGCAGCATCACGATCGGCGCATCGGCGCGTGGCTGATGGCCCTTGTAGATCGCTGCGCCCATTTCGGTCGGCAAGTCGGCCGTATCGATAATGTCCTTGATGCCGACGGCGATGCCGGCCAGCGGACCTTGCGCCTGCGCCTTCGGGTTTTTGCTGCGGCAAACAAAGGCCTTGATGTCAGCTTCATGCTTGTCGATCGCGGCAAGCGACTCCGCGAGCGCGGCCTCCGGGGTGAGCGCGCCCTGCTCGATACGGCGCTTCTGGTCGGCGAGCGAGATCATGGGTTTTCCCTTCTTATCCGGCGCGACGCCGGCATCCGCGTCTATGCGTAGCAAGAGGGGAATAGCCGGGACAAGGGGCGGCCCGACGATGGCTGGGTTGCGGGCGGAATGCCCCCTTCCCCACGCGCTCGGCTTGATCCATTCTGGACAACATGGACACGCGATCGCCCCAGACAATGCAAGTGACAGAGGCCGAGCGCATCGACCGCTTGCGGCTGATCCGGTCGGACAATGTCGGGCCACGAACTTTCCGTTCGCTGGTTCGTCATTTCGGCAGCTCGCGAGCGGCGCTGGAGCGGCTACCCGATTTCGCCCGTCGCGGCGGCGCATCACGGCCGCAGCGCATCCCGAGCGAGGCGGATGCACGCAGCGAGCTGGAAGCCTGCGCCAGGCTCGGTGTCAGGCTGATCGCGCCGGGCGAAGACGGCTATCCGCCACGGCTGGCGGAATTGGACGATGCGCCGCCGCTGCTCGGCGTGCGCGGCATCCATGAAGTCCTGATGCGGCCTATCATTGCGATCGTCGGCTCGCGCAACGCATCCGCCGCCGGTTTGAAATTCGCACAGGTGCTGGCGCATGATCTCGCAGACGCCGGATTTGTTGTTGCGTCGGGTCTCGCCCGCGGCATTGACCAGGCCGCGCACCGCGCCTCGCTCGAAGGCGGCACGCTCGCCGTGCTCGCCGGCGGTCATGACCGGATCTATCCTCCCGAACACACGGATTTGCTGACCGCAATTCTTGGCCATGGCGCCGCGATCTCGGAAATGCCGCTTGGCCATGTGGCCCGCGCGCATGATTTCCCGCGGCGTAACCGCCTGGTCTCCGGCGCTTCGCTGGGCGTGATCGTGGTCGAAGCCGCACTGCGGTCGGGCTCTCTGATCACCGCGCGTCTGGCCAACGAGCAGGGCCGTGAAGTCTTCGCCGTGCCGGGCTCGCCGCTCGATCCACGCGCGGCGGGCACCAACGGCCTGATCAAGCAGGGTGCGACGCTGATTACGGAAGCCTCTGACGTCATCGAAGCCGTCGAGCCGATCATGGGCCGGCGGCCGATCGAATTGCGCGAAGACGACGCCGAACCGCTTGCGCCCGATCCTGATGAGGCCGAACGCGAACGTGTCGTCTCCCTGCTCGGCCCCACCCCCGTCCAACTCGACGACCTGATCCGCCTATCGGGCGCTTCCTCCGCAGTGGTGCGCACCGTGCTGCTCGAGCTTGAACTCGCCGGGCGGCTGGAGCGCCACGGCGGCGGATTGATCTCACTTCTCTGAGAGAGCGGCCAGCGCATTTCGACGCGCTGGCCTTATCGGTGGACGCATTCACCTGCGGAAGACCGGTGCACCGGCCGGCGAACTGGTCACCCCGCCGTCGACCAAGATCTCCTGGTCCTGCGCGTGGGCCGCGTTCCCGGCCGGACTTTTCTGTTCCGGAGAGACAATCTGCCGCCTTGTGATACAACCATGAGCAATATTTTTACAACCTGTATGAGGTGTAAATTTCCCACTTTCGCCTGCTTTCAACCGCTGGCGATTTGACAGGGGCGGCCTCACCACCCATGTTCGGTCGGGAACGGCCGACGCGAATCCTGCGGAACCGGCCCTTATTTTTTCCCTAAGCCCTTGGAATGACATGAATCTCGTCATCGTGGAGTCGCCGGCTAAGGCCAAGACGATCAACAAATATCTGGGCGCTTCCTATGAAGTCCTAGCGTCTTTTGGCCATGTTCGCGACCTCCCCGCCAAGAACGGATCGGTCGATCCCGACGCCAACTTCCAGATGATCTGGGAAGTCGATCCCAAGGCGAACAGCCGGCTCAACGATATCGCCAAGGCCCTGAAAGGCGCCGACAAGCTCATTCTGGCAACCGACCCTGATCGCGAGGGCGAAGCGATCTCCTGGCACGTCCTCGAAGTCTTGAAGGAAAAGCGCGCGCTGAAGGATCAGGCCATCGAGCGCGTGGTGTTCAACGCCATCACCAAGCAGGCGATCTCGGAGGCGATGAAGCATCCGCGCCAGATCGACGGTGCGCTGGTCGACGCCTATATGGCACGTCGCGCTCTCGACTATCTGGTCGGCTTCACCCTCTCACCCGTGCTGTGGCGAAAGCTGCCCGGCGCCCGCTCGGCCGGCCGCGTTCAATCGGTGGCCCTGCGGCTCGTCTGCGACCGCGAACTCGAAATCGAAAAGTTCGTGCCGCGCGAATACTGGTCGCTGGTCGCGACGCTCGCGACCGCGCGCGGCGAAACCTTTGAAGCGCGGCTCGTCGGCGCCGACGGCAAGAAGATCCAGCGCCTCGATATCGGAACCGGCGCGGAAGCGGAGGATTTCAAGAAGGCGCTGGAAACCGCCACCTTCGTGGTGACCTCGGTCGAGGCAAAGCCGGCCCGGCGCAACCCGCAAGCCCCCTTCACCACCTCGACCCTGCAGCAGGAAGCCAGCCGCAAGCTCGGCTTTGCGCCCGCACACACCATGCGGATCGCGCAGCGGCTCTATGAAGGCATAGATATCGGCGGCGAAACCACCGGTCTCATTACCTATATGCGAACCGACGGCGTGCAGATCGACCCATCGGCGATCACGCAGGCGCGGAAAGTGATCGGCGAGGATTACGGCAAAGCCTATGTCCCGGACGCGCCGCGCCAGTATCAGGCCAAGGCCAAGAACGCGCAGGAAGCACACGAAGCAATCCGCCCGACCGATCTGTCGCGGCGCCCGAACGATATGCGCCGGCGGCTCGATCCGGAACAGGCCAAGCTTTACGAGCTGATCTGGACCCGCACCATCGCGAGCCAGATGGAATCCGCCGAACTCGAGCGCACCACGGTCGACATTACGGCGAAGGCCGGCTCCCGCGCGCTGGAACTGCGCGCATCCGGCCAGGTGATCAAGTTCGACGGTTTCCTCGCGCTCTATCAGGAAGGCCGCGACGACGATGGTGACGATGAGGACAGCCGCCGCCTGCCCGCCATGAGTCAAGGCGAAAACGTCAAGCGCCAGCACCTCGCCGTCACGCAGCATTTCACCGAACCGCCACCGCGCTTCTCTGAAGCTTCGCTCGTCAAGCGCATGGAAGAACTCGGCATCGGCCGGCCTTCGACCTACGCCTCGATCCTCCAGGTGCTGAAGGACCGCGGCTATGTACGGCTGGAAAAGAAGCGCCTGCATGGCGAGGACAAGGGCCGCGTCGTCGTCGCCTTCCTCGAAAATTTCTTTTCCCGCTATGTCGAATACGATTTCACCGCAGCGCTGGAAGAGCAGCTCGACCGCATCTCCAACAACGAGATTTCCTGGCAGGAGGTGCTGAAGGATTTCTGGCGCGGCTTCATTGGCGCCGTCAACGATATCAAGGATTTGCGCGTCGCTGAGGTCCTCGACGCTCTCGACGAGATGCTGGGGCCGCACATCTATCCGCCGCGTGCGGATGGTGGCGATATCAGACAATGCCCGAGCTGCGGCACCGGGCGGCTGAACCTGAAGGCCGGCAAATTCGGCGCCTTCGTCGGCTGCTCCAATTATCCGGAATGCCGCTACACGAGGCCCCTTGCGGCCGACAGCGAAGCCAGCGCCGATCGCGTGCTCGGCAAGGACCCGGAGACCGGCCGGGATGTGATCGTGAAGGCCGGCCGCTTCGGTCCCTATATCCAGCTCGGCGATCAGAAGGATTACGAAGAAGGCGAAAAGCCCAAGCGCGCCGGAATTCCGAAAAACACCTCACCTGCCGACGTCGACCTTGAGCTCGCGCTGAAACTGCTGTCACTGCCGCGCACGATCGGCCTGCATCCGGAAACCGGCCAGCCGATCACCGCCGGTCTCGGCCGTTTCGGGCCGTTCGTGAAGCACGAGAAGACCTATGCCAGCCTGGAAGCTGGCGACGAAGTCTTCGACATCGGACTTAATCGCGCGGTCACGCTGATCGCCGAAAAGGTCGCAAAAGGCCCGAGTGGCCGCCGCTTTGGCGCCGATCCCGGCAAGCCCCTGGGCGATCACCCGACGCTTGGCACGGTTGCGGTCAAGAACGGCCGCTACGGCGCCTACGTCACGGCGGGCGGCATCAATGCGACCATCCCCGGCGAAAAGACCCCGGACACCATCACGCTTGCCGAAGCGATCGCGCTGATCGACGAGCGTGCAGCCAAGGGCGGCGGTGCAAAGCGCCCCAAGAAGACGGCCAAGCCAAAGGCCGAAAAGGCTCCGGCAGGCAAATCGGATAGCGATAGCGCGGCCGGCCCTGCCAAGAAGGCTGTGGCGAAGAAATCGGCAGCCAAGCCGAAATCGGAATCCACGTCGAAAGCGCGGGCGCCGGTAACGGCCAAGAAAACCTCGCCCAAAAAAGCCGCCAAGTCTGTCGCCAAGAAGAGCGCCGGCAAGGCAAGTGGATAAGGCAAGCGGATAGAGTGCCCCGGCAACGCGACAGCGTCTTTCCCCCGACCGAGACAATCGTCGCCTTTATTCGCGCGCATCCGGGAAAGGTGGGAACCCGGGAGATTGCCCGCGAGTTCGGCCTCCGGAACGCCGACCGCGCCGAGCTGAAGCAATTGCTGCGAGACCTGGCCGACGAAGGCATCATCAAGAAGCGCGGCAAGGAAATCAGCGAGCCCGAGATCCTGCCC
>NZ_DAIDJE010000084.1 GCF_027451485.1 Bradyrhizobium sp. | reverse complement strand
GCAGCCAAGGGCTCGCTGCAATCGTTGTAGACAACGGCTGCGATGCAACGAAGCCCCATCCGGGCTTCCTCGTCGTCAACCGCGTAACCGTCCCGCCGGATCTTTTCGAGTTCCTTGAACAGTTCGCCCGGCCGCACAATCGACTTTTCCGTGAGCCGCGGCATGCCCTGCCGGCAGATGATGGAATTGACGTCCTCGTCGGCGTAAGTGGCGAGCACCGCTTTGCCAACGCCCGACGCCACCATCGCAACCCGGCCGCCGACCTTGGTGAGCGAGCGCATGATCTCGCGGCTCTCGATGCGAGTGAGCACGATGATCGATTCATCGTCGACGACGGCGAGATTGGCAGTTTCGCGGGTCTGGTCGCGCAATTTGCGCAAATAGGGCATCGCCTGCGCCGCAAAATTGCGGCGGCGCGCGAAAGTAGCACCCACGGAAAAGCTCTGCGCGCCGACATGCCACTTCGATTCGGAGCGATCGAAATGGACAAAGCGGCGTTTCTCCAGCGTCGCCAGCAGCCGATGCGCAGTCGAAGTCGACAGGCCGGTCCGGACGGCAAGGTCCGTGAGACGATATCCCTCGTCGTCCTCGGCCAGCGTCTCGATAATCGAGAGCGCACGGTCAACCGATTGAACGCCGCCGTCTCTGGCGTCGCCATCGCTCTCCGCGCCTGGTCTCGGTTCGATCGCTTTGCGCCGGATCACGTTCTTTTTCATCGCGACCTGCATCGACTGTAAAGCCAGACCGTTAGCGCACTAGCGGCCTGATTCTAAAATTCGCATCCGTTTTCAGCAGGTACTTTTGCGAATGTTGGAATCAAAGTGACCACTCGCAAATATATGTTTTGTGACGTTCAGGATTGCAGCATCGATGCAATCAGACCTCGCCCGCAAGCGGGGCCAGGCAATTTAGGAAAATGCCGCCCCGGTTTGGCCGGAGCGGCATGTTGCGTTGTTCAGAGAAGGCCCGCGCCGCGCGCCCATTTGTACTTGGCCGCAAGCACCTCGACCGGAATTTCCGTCGAGTAGGCATAGGCTGGAATGCCGTGCTGATAGAGATATTCGGCGGCTTCCTCGACCTCGATGTCGCCGGCGAGCGAAGCGACGATCGGCTTTACGAAGCCTTTCGCTTCCATCTCCTTCTTCACCTCGACCATGTTGCGCGCAAACACCATCGGCGGCGTCACGATCGTGTGCCAGTAGCCGAGGATCAGCGCGTGAATGCGCTCATCCGACAGGCCGAGCTTCACGGTGTTGACGTAGGTGATCGGCGGCTCGCCGCCGGTGATGTCGACCGGGTTACCGGCAGCGCCGAACGGGGGGATGAACTTGCGGAAGGCCGCATCCAGATCCGGCGGCATCGCCATCAGCGACAGACCGTTGTCCACCACCGCATCGGACAGGAGCACGCCCGAACCGCCGGCGCCGGTGATGATCAGCACGTTCTCGCCTTTCGGCGTCGGCAGCACCGGCACGCCGCGGGCGAATTCGAGCAGCTGGCGCAAGCTGCGGGCGCGAATCACGCCGGACTGCTTGAAGACGTCCTCGTAGATCTTGTCGTTACCGGCGAGCGCGCCGGTGTGCGAGGATGCCGCCTTGGCACCGGCCGACGTGCGGCCTGCCTTCAGCACCACCACCGGCTTCTTCTTGGCGACGCGCTTGGCGGCTTCCGCAAAGGCGCGGCCATCCTTCAAGTCTTCGCAGTGCTGGGCAATCAGGTTGGTGTTCGGATCCTGCTCGAAGAAGGCGAGCAGATCGTCCTCGTCGATGTCCGACTTGTTGCCGAGGCCGACGATCGCCGAGACGCCCATCTTGGCCGAACGCGAGAAGCCGATGATGGCCATCCCAATGCCGCCGGACTGTGACGACAGCGCCGCGTGGCCCTTGACGTCGTAGGCGGTGCAGAAGGTCGCGCAGAGATTGGCGGGCGTGTAGTAGAAACCGTAGATGTTCGGCCCCATCAGGCGAACATTGTACTTCTTGCCGACTTCGACGATCTCGGCCTGCAGTTCGGGATGGCCGGCTTCCGCAAATCCCGACGGGATCAGGACGGCACCCGGGATTTTCTTCTCGCCGCATTCGGTGAGCGCGGCCGCGACGAATTTCGCCGGGATCGCGAACACGGCGACGTCGATCACGCCCGGCACGTCCTTGACGCTCTTATAGGCCTTGTAGCCGAGGATTTCGGCGGCCTTGGGGTGGATTGGATAGATATCGCCCTTGTAGCCGCCGTTGATGAGGTTCTTCATCACGGAGTTGCCGATCTTGCCGTCTTCGGCCGAGGCGCCGATCACCGCAACTGCCTTCGGCTGCATGATCCGGTTCATCGCGGCCACGATCTCTTCGGTCGGACGCGGCTTCTCGCGCGGCTTGTAATTGAAGTCGACGACGATGCGCACGTCGGCGGCGATAGCATCCTTCTTGGTCGCAAAGACCGGATTGAGATCGAGCTCGACGATTTCAGGGAAATCGCTGACGAGCTGCGACACCTTGACGATGACGTCGGCGAGCGCCTCACGGCTGACCGGATCGCCGCCGCGCACGCCCTTCAACATTTCGTGGGCCTGGATGCCGTCCAGCATCGAGAAGGCGTCTTCCTTGGTCGCCGGTGCGAGACGGAAAGTAACGTCCTTGAGGACTTCGACCAGCACGCCCCCGAGACCGAACGCCACGAGCTTGCCGAACGAACCGTCGGTGATCGAGCCGACGATGACTTCGGTGCCGCCGCCCAGCATCTGCTGGATCTGGATGCCTTCGATCTTGGCGTCGGCCTTGTACTTCTTGGCGTTCGCCAGAATGGTGTCGTAGTTCTTCTGGACGTCCTCGGCGGTCTTGACGCCGACCACGACGCCCCCGGCCTCGGTCTTGTGGAGAATGTCGGGCGAGACGATCTTCATCACCACCGGGAAGCCCATGCCGGATGCGATGGTGGCCGCCTCGGCCGCCGACTTGGCGACGCCTTCTTTCGGAACCGGGATCCCGTAGGCATCACAGACCAGCTTGCCTTCCGGCGCCGTCAGACTGGTGCGCTTGTCCGCCTTTACGGCATCGAGGACCTTGCGGACCGCATCTTTGGAATTCGACATTAGCTTCCTCCTTGACTTCAATTCTCGGGCACACAGCCACCACGTGCCGGCTTCGGCAACGTTGCTGGCATTGCACTCATTGGCTCTTCAGCTGACGGCGACGCCAGCCCATCTTCATTACAGCTTGACCGGGCCGCGTAAATTGGTTCGCATGGCATTTGGTATGCCAGAAACGAACTTGTCAAGTCACGGAAATGCTGAAAACAGGGGCAACTTGACATTCTGGCATTTGGCATGCCAAAAATTATTCGGTTCTGGTTCCTAATTATAAGATACACCAACGGCGCACCGATCAATCAACCAGGGCAACAATGACATGGCCGACGCAGACATTGCCGTAGTCCGGATCGTGCCGGAGACAAGCTTCAAGAACAAGGCATATGAGGCGCTCAAGGATGCCATCCTGAAGATGGACATCTATGCGACGCCGGAGCCGGTCATGCTCGACGAGCGCGCACTTTCCGAACGGCTCGGCGTCAGCCGCACTCCTATTCGCGAGGCGATCGCGATGCTGGAGCAGGACGGTTTCGTCAAGACCGTTCCGCGCCGCGGCATCGTGGTCGTCCGCCGCACCAAGAGCGAGATCGTCGACATGATCCGCGCCTGGGCCGCGCTCGAGAGCATGGCGGCGCGATTGATCACGACCACCGCGCGCAAGAAGGACATTTCGGCGCTGCGCGACTTCTTCCGGGATTTCGGCAAGGATCGCCTGCCGGAGCATCACATCGAGGAATACTCGAAGGCCAACATCGCCTTCCACCAGGCGCTGATCGCGCTCAGCGAGTCGCCGACGCTGGTCGACATGACGAACGAGATCCTGTTGCATGTCCGCGGGTATCGGCAATTGACCATCGGACGCACCGAACGCATCGCGGCATCCCTGCCCGAGCACATGGCCATCATCGACGCTCTCGAACAACGTGACACCGAACTGGCCGAAAGGCTGGCGCGGGACCACACGCTCGGCCTTGCGGCTTTTGTCGAAGCCCACGGCAAAGAGCTTTTCTAGCGCATCGATCACCTATCGCGCGTCGCGCGAACCAATCGGGGGACGAACTCGTCCCTCTTAGAAAACGACCAAGGAGAAGCGGAATGTCCGCAGTAGTACAGAGCATCGATGCCAAAGCCGCCGCGGCCGAACAGGAATTGACGGATGGCTTTCACCTGATCATCGACGCACTCAAGCTCAACGATATCAAGACGATTTACGGCGTGCCGGGCATTCCGATCACCGACTTCGGGCGGATGGCGCAGGAAGAAGGCATTCGCGTGCTCTCGTTCCGCCATGAACAGAGTGCCGGTTACGCTGCTGCGATCGCCGGCTACCTGACCAAGAAACCCGGCATCTGCCTTACCGTGTCGGCGCCCGGCTTCCTCAACGGTCTGACCGCGCTGGCGCACGCTACCACCAACTGCTTCCCGATGATCCTGATCTCGGGCTCGTCGGAACGCGAGATCGTCGACCTGCAACAGGGCGACTATGAAGAGATGGATCAGCTCGCGGTCGCAAAGCCGCTCTGCAAGGCGGCTTACCGCGTACTGCACGCCCAGGACATCGGCATCGGTATCGCCCGCGCCATCCGCGCCGCGGTCTCCGGGCGTCCCGGCGGTGTCTATCTCGATCTTCCGGCAAAGCTGTTCGGCCAGGTGATGGATGCCGAGGCCGGCCGCAAGTCGCTGGTCAAGGTGATCGACGCGGCCCCCAGCCAGATCCCCGCCCCTGCCGCGGTCAAGCGCGCGCTTGACGTGCTGAAGGGTGCGAAGCGTCCGCTCATCATTCTCGGCAAGGGCGCGGCCTACGCGCAGGCCGATGACGAAATCCGCAGCCTCGTCGAAAAGAGCGGCGTGCCGTTCCTGCCGATGAGCATGGCCAAGGGCCTGCTGCCCGATCTGCATCCGCTGTGCGCGGGTGCTGCGCGCTCCACCGTGCTGAAGGAAGCCGACGTGGTAATGCTGATCGGCGCCCGCCTCAACTGGCTGTTGTCGCACGGCAAGGGCAAGAGCTGGGGCGAAGCTCCGAAGAAATTCATCCAGATCGACATCGAGCCCAAGGAAATGGACTCCAACGTCGAGATCGTCGCGCCCCTGGTCGGCGATATCGGCTCCTGCGTCTCCTCGCTGCTCGCGGCGATGGGCAGTAACTGGACTTCCGCGCCGGCTGAATGGGTACAGAAGATCAGCGCCAAGCGCGAAGAGAACGTTGCCAAGATGGCGCCGCGCCTGATGAACAACAATTCGCCGATGGATTATCACGGCGCACTCGGCGTGCTGCGCACCATCGTCAAGGAACGGCCGGACGCCATCCTCGTCAATGAGGGCGCCAACGCGCTCGACCTGACGCGCGGCGTGATCGACCTCTACAAGCCGCGCAAACGGCTCGATGTCGGCACTTGGGGCGTGATGGGCATCGGCATGGGCCAGGCGATCGCGGCGACCGTCGAAACCGGTCATCCCGTGCTTGCCATCGAGGGCGACAGCGCCTTCGGCTTTTCCGGCATGGAGGTCGAGACGATCTGCCGCTACAACCTGCCGGTCTGCATCGTCATCTTCAACAACAACGGCATCTATCGCGGCACCGACGTCAACAAGAGCGGCGGCAGCGACCCCGCGACCACGCTTTTCGTCGCGGGCGCCCGCTACGACAAGATGATGGAGGCGTTCGGCGGCGTCGGCGTCAATGTGACGACACCGGATGAACTCAAGCGCGCCGTGAATGCAGCGATGGATTCCGGCAAACCGACGCTAATCAATGCCGTGATCGATCCGGCTGCGGGCTCCGAGAGCGGACGCATCGGCAATCTCAATCCACAAAGCGCTCTCAAGAAGAAATAAGGCGACAGGGTCCAAACGCTCCCGCGCACGGGAGAGTAAATTCCAAGGAGTAATACGATGACAAAGGCGCTGAAAGGCGTTCGAATTCTCGATTTCACCCACGTTCAATCCGGACCGACCTGCACGCAGTTGCTGGCCTGGTTCGGTGCAGATGTGATCAAGGTCGAGCGCCCCGGCGTCGGCGACATCACGCGCGGGCAATTGCAGGACATCCCGAACGTGGACAGCCTGTATTTCACCATGCTCAACCACAACAAGCGATCGATCACGCTCGACACCAAGAACCCGAAGGGCAAGGAGGTGTTGACCGCGCTGATCAAGTCCTGCGACGTGCTGGTCGAGAATTTCGGTCCCGGCGTACTCGATCGCATGGGCTTTCCCTGGGAGAAGATCCAGAGCATCAACCCGAAGATGATCGTGGCGTCGATCAAGGGCTTTGGTCCCGGCCCGTATGAAGACTGCAAGGTCTATGAGAACGTCGCGCAATGTACCGGCGGCGCTGCCTCAACCACGGGCTTTCGCGACGACGTGCCGCTCGTGACCGGCGCGCAGATCGGCGACAGCGGCACCGGCCTGCATCTGGCGCTCGGCATCGTCACCGCGCTCTACCAGCGCACCCACAGCGGCAAGGGCCAGCGCGTCACCGCGGCCATGCAGGACGGTGTGCTCAATCTCTGCCGCGTCAAGCTGCGCGACCAGCAGCGCCTCGCCCACGGTCCGCTCAAGGAATACAGCCAGTTCGGCGAAGGCGTTCCGTTCGGCGACGCCGTGCCGCGCGCCGGCAATGATTCCGGCGGCGGTCAACCGGGCCGCATCCTGAAGTGCAAGGGCTGGGAAACCGATCCCAACGCCTACATCTACTTCATCACCCAGGCGCCGGTCTGGGAGAAGATCTGCGATGTGATCGGCGAGCCCACCTGGAAGACCCATCCCGACTACGCCAAGCCGGCGGCCCGGCTGCCGCGCCTGAACGAGATCTTCGCCCGCATCGAGCAGTGGACGATGACCAAGAGCAAGTTCGAGGCGATGGACATCCTCAACAAGTTCGATATTCCCTGCGGTCCGATCCTGTCGATGAAGGAACTTGCTGAGGATCAGTCGCTGCGCGCCACGGGAACCGTGGTCGAGGTGGATCACCCCACCCGCGGCAAGTACCTGTCAGTCGGCAACCCGATCAAGCTCTCGGACTCGCCGGCCGAGGTGAAGCGCTCTCCGCTGCTCGGCGAACACACCGACGAGATCTTGCGTCAGGTGCTCGGCTTCTCCGACCATCAGGTGAAAGAAATCCACGATTCGGGCGCGCTCGACCCGCCCCAAAAGGTAGCGGCCGAGTAATCGAGGCCCTCCAAAATCGGCATAGGGGCGCGGAGGTCATCCGCGTCCCCTGCCACACCACCCGGCATGCGGATCCGCACCGGGCGGTTCGATGGGTTGAGGTTAGCTTGTCAGGGACGGAACTCCCAGCTTTCTGAAGAGATCGTTTGGCAGCGCCTTATTGAGCGCCATCGCGGAGTTGTGCCACCAGCGGCGGCTGTTGGCGGCAACTCGTCTGGCCACGTCGTGAGGTGTGCCGCGAGCAAGCAGCTCGCGATAGATGACCTTACCCCGTTTCCAGTGCTTGAGTTGTACCGCCCGGAGGCGGTGGCGGACCCAGCCGTCGATGTCGGCAAAGACGCCGGGTGTCTCGGCCAAGCGGAAGTAGCCTTTCCATCCTGTCAGATACTTTCCTAACGCTTTGCATATCTGCGCGAGACTTCGTCCGGCGCTACGCCGGGTCA